>JAGVER010000002.1 GCA_020058085.1 Candidatus Omnitrophota bacterium
CTTCAGGACGAGTATATTCAACTTCTACAGAACAATTAGACTCGGCAAACTCCATAATCCTGTCCGGGCTCATCCCCATTCTTTCCAACTTCTCCGGGCCTATGGCAGCAATCGACCAAGCGTAAGTATCCGTGGCAATAGTAGAGTCTCCTTTGCCTCGTTTAATCGGCTGGCCGGGTTTATCATAAGTATGCTTCACCAGCCAATTCAAGACCTTATTCGCACAATCAGCATATTTCTCCTTGCCAGTAATTTTATAGAGCATATTGAAAAAAGCGTAGGCGTCAAGATTGTGCTCGGTAGCATACCAATCGGCGTCAGGGCCGCCGCGGATTCCTCCTTCTGGATCAGAATCCTGCAATTTAATAATTGCCTGAGCAATCTCTTCAGCCAGCGCTAAATACCTTAGATCTTGGGCCTTATAGGTATATTGAGCTATAGCTAAGCCCAACCAGATATTCGGGCCGCTGTGCACGACATATTCGGCAGGTTCGCCGTCTTGAACATAATAGGCATTAAAAAACAACCCATCTTTTTGCTTGGCTCGATCACGGAAAAAATCCAAGACCCTATTGGTAGAACCGAAATCTGAATAATACGTATAGACCTGTGAAGCTAAAGACTGATCATATATAAAGGCCCAGCCTTTGATATCACTATCGCCCTCGAAACTCATCACTAATCCTGTGCGCGGATTTTGGTGCACCTTCACCCATTGGTACATCTTATCCGTATTTGCTTTCTCTAGGGTTACTCTTTTCTTATCCAGGCGCGAAAGCTCATCTACGGCAATACTCTCTTTACGGCCTATCAGATCAAGTTCTTCTTTCAGCGCTTTTTTCTCTTGAGATAATGCATAGATGCGATTATTTAAACTTTCCAGCTTCTTTGAATACTCCGCAATCTCTACCTTATCTTTGTCCCCTAATCTTGATCTTTCGGCCTGCGCGCTACTAATGCTTAATTCCAAAGACTGCATTCTTATCTTTAAATCTTCTTTTTCCCTACTTATCTCTGCGACCTTCTCCTTGGCAGCGTTGGAGTCCTGAATAGTCCCGACTAATTGCTGCACCAAAGCTTTATTGCCTTGGACCAAGCGCATGTTGATAAAGCCATTGGCAACAATAATTAATCCCAGTAAAATAACCAACCCTAAGCTCGCCGGAATAATTATTCTTCTTATCCAGGCATAGCGCATAATCCGGTTATTCTGTTTTTCATCGATCGTTTCATAGGAAAGCCCGATAAGATACTTATTCGGGGTATCTGAAACATTGTTGATCCAAGCCACAGAGGCCCGCGCATTTATAGGTTTCTTGTATACGGGAAGCTCTATCTCTAAAGAGATTTTGGCTTGGCGTTTTTTAATTATCTCTGCTAAAGAGTGATCAAAATTATTAATAAATAAACAAATACCGCCCCGGCTTACATTATTGGTAAAACCCTGCAGCCATCCGGAGATAAAATGGCTACCGTCTAAGCTCTCCATGCGCAGTTGCACGGGGAAGACCGTATCTAAACGTATATATTTTCGTTTATCTCCACTTTGATATTCAACACTATGCATATTATCTTAGTTTCTCCAAAACTACTCTTTGCTTAATAGAACGAGCAAGATTCTCAAGAAAGCCCTTAAAATTCGCGTATTCTTCTTTGGCCACTTTATCCGTTTTATTGTAACTTAGCTGCTTGAAATATAGCTTATTGTTCTTAAAAGAATACTCTTGGGTAAAACTGAGCCACGGACTATCGTATTTTATATTACCAGGCATATATTGTATCACAAAATTCTTCGGAATTGTAATCTCTAAATAAAGCTCATGCTTATCTAATAATCCGAAATCAATAGGATATTTGCGTTCCTCCTTGGCGATGAGAGAAGTATCTATGCTGGCCAACTGCGGCATAATCCTCAAAGTTCCGGCTTTGGTAAAATACTCCGGCCCGCGAAAATCATAGCTTAGAAGAACCGGAGTATTTAAATCATTTAAATTATCAATTTTATAATTAACCAGCCGCGCGCCGATGGATACTTCCTGAATTATATTTTTAAGAGTATCTTCTATTAATTCCGGTTGAGTATAAAGCAACCAGTAGCGCTGTTTTTGATCATAAGCCCCAAGAGTAACATTTATCTTTGCTCCTGATATGGACTCATCTCCATTTATTTTTAATTTCAATTCCTGTTTAACAAAATTATGCCCTCCGGGATAAAGAGGCACCATTTCTATATTGTAACTATCATCTTTAAATACCAAAACCATGCGCCCTTGATCCGCTAACGGTAAATCTCCGAAAGAACAAGTTTCGGCAGTGGGATCAAGAAAGATAATCTTATTCCCGAGGTATAATGCGGCGATACAGTGGTTAAAGAGTGCTGAAGGAAAATCCTGATTCAAATTATAATATTGTTTTGTGCCTATAAGTACCGGAAATGCTTTAAGGCCCGCTTCCCTTAACATAGTAACCAAAAGCACGGCCTGATCCTTACAATCGCCGTATTTGTTCCTAAGAATTTCTCCGGCTGAATGCGGCTCATATCCGGCATCACCGTATTCTACCGCGACATAACGGATATCTTTAGCGCAGAAGTTATAAATCGCGCGCGCCTTTTCCAAATCAGTCAGCTTACCTTTGATAAGTCGTTTAACCTCTGCTTTAATAGATTTATCTGTCTTAATTTTATCTTTAGCCAACCCCCACCACCAGCTATAAATATCTTGCCAGGAATTAAACGTAGATAAAAGTATCGCCGGATTAATCTCTGTATCTTCGGGCATATTTGGTTCGGGAATAATCTGGGGGATATCTTTAAAACGCCAACGATAAATTAAATTACCGTTATTTTCCTCTTGAACAGGCTTGAGATCGGCGCCAAAATAATTATATTCTTCGTTGATAGCTTTTACTTTTAGGCTTTTTTCTTTAGGTAAAGTGAGATTAAATTCCGCAAAGATAATCGGCTCATAGGCTTGTACTGGGTAACTAAAGAAAACATCCTTTTTATTAACCAACTGACTGCGTTTAATCTTGATCTTATATTCCAGCGCTCCTCCCATGGAGACTTCAGGAAAAGAGATGATCAAAACCCGGGCATTGCTGTAAAGAGGAAAATTTAGATATTTAGAGACGTCGCGAATATGACGCGAGCCTACGTAAACTACGCTGCCGTCGGGCTTAATGGTGCGCGCGTAAACAAGCTCTATCTTTTCAAATGTAGAATCGTATTCAATCGCAGATTCGGCGAAACTCTCCTTACCCCTTTCGTTTAACACCTTAACCAAGTAATGAACGGTTGATTCCTGGGTATCTTTCTCGGTTATTTCTATATTTTCGTTAGCCAAAAGAATTAGCGCGCCGGCCTGCGGATAAAGCTTAGCATCCGGAGCATTATTTAAAATCTTAGCGATTTCCGGATCTGCCTCCTTAATATTTAATATACCTGCCTGCCGCTGAATCTCATCCAGCCTTAGGCCGGCAAGAGATCTAAATTCGGCCCCTTTTATCTGTTTATAGACTTTAATTGCCTGATCAAAAAGATTTAAACGCTCGCAGGTCAACCCGAAATAATAAAGGTATTCGTCGTCCGGTATCTTTTCTCTGTTAAAAATCTCAAGCGCATCGGTAAAATTACCCAAACGGTAAAAAGATAGCGCTAAAAACTTCTTAGCTTCAATTTGAGAAGAGCTATTAAAAGCATTTATTGCCGGATTATATTCGCCGCGCCTGAAATAAAGCTCCCCCAATTTAAAATAAAGCAGGGAGGGATTATCCGATTTGGAGATTAATTCTTTATATAATGAAACCGCCTTTGAGTAGCTGGCCTCGGAGTCTCTAATATATTCTTCCGGGCTCTCTTGAAAATTATTCTCTTTACACCCAAAGATTAATACCAGTATAAAAATAAGTACGATTCTTTTATTCTGCATTAAATACCTCAAGGCCAACTTTGCCCTTGGCTTTGATTATCTCTTTAAGTTTATAAAATACGCCTAATGTAAGTTCAACATCAGATAACGCGCGATGCTCTTGTTTAATTTTAATCCCCAGGCTTTCCGCCACATACCATAAAGCGTAACGCTCTAACCCCGGTAGAGTAACCCGGGCTATCTTTAATAAATCTACTACAGGGCTATTCTTAATCTGGGCTAATCCTAAAATTCTTAATTCATTATTTAAAAATCCCAGATCAAAATCAGCGTTATAGCAAGAGAGGCAACTACCCTGTACAAAATTCAAAAATTTAGGGATAACCTCCTCCGGCTTAGGAGCATTCATGAGCATCTCTCTGCTTATCTTATTTACATTAAACGCCCCTAAAGATACCGGGTACTCGGGATTAACTAAACTTTCAAATATAGCTATCTTATTCTCTCCTTTAAACCTTATCGCGGCCAATTCAATAATCCTGTCTCCTACCCTAGGATCTAACCCCGTAGTCTCGGTATCAAAAATCGTGAATTCTATCTCGTCTATATCTTTACTCACCCAGCCCTTCCTCCCATATTTAATCCATCCTTTAAGAAAGGGCTGGGCTCATTCTTTCTTCTAACAGTATACGCGGAGGCTAAACGCTTAGGATGATAAGAGAGCTTTACTCTCCTTAGGTTATCCAACCCGGAGTCATCCATAATATTTATATATTTATAATCTGTAAGTTCTTGAGCGAATCTGGAAAAAATAAACTGCGCTAAACCTTTAATCGTTAGATCCGCTATTTCATATAATATGCAAAAAGTCTCCTTGTTTAGCGTAAATCCGAAAGTAAAGGCTTTTGTCCTTTTGTTTACTTTGACCTTTACGCCTTTAAAACCAAGTTGAGCGTAATTCTCGAGGGCTTCTCTTAAAGCAATACGGCTATCTTCAAGCATTCCCTGATAAAGAAAATCGCTATTCACTCTCTTGCGCTCTTTCTCCCAGAGAGAGTAAAGTCCAAGGCACTCTTTCCGGTCTTTGGGAATTAGTTCTTGATAGGAGAAATCAAAATTTTTGGTGAAATAGTTGTAGCCTGCGCGCTTAGATTTATATTTATTTCCCCTTAACCCGGATAATTCCTCTTGGCTTAAGATATAATCATGAGATTTTAAACTGCATTCAAAGCCGAGCTTACGGTAAAAATCCAGGTCTCTCTCTTCAATATTCTCTAAATGCGCGAACTCGGGATTTTTATTTAACGCACCAAGTATCTCAAAAACGCGAGATATCACTTCGGGATCTTTA
>JAGVER010000006.1 GCA_020058085.1 Candidatus Omnitrophota bacterium
AGAGGTTATTGCCGGATCCGACGCATTAGCTACAACCGGAGAATTGCTTCCCAAGAGTGTTTTAGATTCTGTAAAGAAGAATAAAGTCGCCTTGAAAGGTCCGATCATAACTCCGATAGGGGAAGGTTTTAGGTCAGTAAATGTCGCCATAAGGCATGCGCTTGATCTTTACGCCTGTGTGCGTCCGGCCAAATCTTATCCCGGAGTAAAGAGCAATTATAAAGATATAGATTTAGTGATTATTCGCGAGAACAGCGAGGATCTTTACGCGGGTATAGAGTTTGAAGAAGGGCTTGATCAGACCAAAGCCTTGATTAAAGAGATAGAAGATCTGAGTAAAAAAAATATTCGTCAGGATTCGGGAATTTCTATTAAGCCGATATCCAAATTTGCCTCTAGAAGGATAGTTAAATTTGCCTTTGAGTATGCTTTAAAACATAATCGTAAAAAAGTAACTATAGTTCATAAAGCTAATATTATGAAATTTACTGACGGGCTATTCTTGAGAGTCGGACGGGAAGTGGCCCAAGAATATGCCGGAAGGGTAGATTTTGAAGAAGCAATAGTGGATAATATGTGTATGCAGCTGGTTCAGAAGCCGCATAATTATGATCTTTTGGTTTTACCTAATCTTTACGGAGATATACTTTCGGATCTTTGTGCTGGTTTAATTGGCGGGCTAGGTATTGCTCCGGGAGCTAATATCGGAGATGGCTTGGCAGTTTTTGAGGCGGTGCATGGTTCGGCTCCTAAGTATAAAGGACTGAATAAGGTAAATCCTGTAGCTATGATATTATCCGCCGTACTTATGTTGGATTATTTAAATGAAAACAAAGCAGCATCAGCTTTAGAGAAAGCAGTTAAGGAGGTTATATCAGAAGGAACTAATGTAACCTATGACCTTAAATCCAACCCTAAGGATCCTTCAGCCGTCGGCACGCAGGAGATGGCCGATGCTATTATTAAGAAATTAAGCAGGCTTTAAAGATGAAAATATCTATAATTGGCGCAGGTAACGTCGGGAGTTTAACTGCTATGCGCCTTGCGCAATCTAATATTGGTAATATCCTCCTTATTGATATAGCTAAGGGATTGGCGCTTGGTAAATCTTTAGATTTGGAAGATGCCCGTCCAATCTTAAAGTCTCATTATAATATTGATGGCAGTGAAGATATAAACAAGATCAAGGATTCAGATATAATAGTGATTACCGCCGGGCTTGCGCGTAGGCCCGGGATGACACGCGAAGAACTTCTTTCCAAAAATTCCCAAATATTAAAAGAGATATCATTGAATATAAAGAGGCTTGCTCCAGAAGCTATAGTTATAGTAGTAACTAATCCGTTGGACCTGATGACTTATTTTGTTTTAAAGACAACGGGTTTTAGCAAGAGCAAAGTATTTGGTGTGGGTATTAGCTTAGATGCGTCAAGGTTTGCTAATATTATTGCCCGTGAGCTTAAAGTGTCAGTCAATGATGTTGAGGCAATGGTTATCGGAGCCCATGGAGAGGCGATGCTCCCTCTATCAAGGCATACGAAAGTAAGCGGAGTAAGTTTAGATAAGACTTTGAGTAAGGAGGATGTAGGCTTACTGATTAACAAGACCATAGGTAGGGGTGCTGAAATAGTAACCGCCTTAGGAACGGGTAGCGCCTTCTTTGCTCCTTCTGCAGCAATAGCGCAGATAGTGAATGCAATTGTCCAAGATGAGAAAAAGATAATTGGGGTATGCGCGTATCTGAACGGAGAGTATGGTTTAAAAGATATCTGTATTGGAGTGCCTTGTTCTTTAAGTAAAGACGGTATTAAGGATATAGTTGAATTAGATTTAAATAAGGAAGAAGGAGATCGGTTTAAGGATTCGGCTAATTCAATAAGCCAGCTTATCAAGGGACTTCCTTTAGGCTAATCTCATTCTTCTTTCATCCGCGGAGAGCCTTTTATGTACGATTTAGCGATAATCGGGGTAGGTTGGGCAGGTTTTAACGCTGCCTTAAGGGCTAAAGAGTTAAACTTAAAAGTAGCCATTATTGAGAAGTCACTCATCGGAGGAGTTTGTTTAAATTTAGGATGTATACCCACCAAAACATTAATCCAATCCGCTAAAGTATTTAATCTTGTTAAAAAATCCTCTGATTTTGGAATTGATAATTTAAACCCACATTTAAACTTCTTGAGAGTCCAGGAGAGAAAAAATAGGGTTGTGGAAGGGCTGCGTTCCGGCATGCAGTTTATGCTTAAAGGTGTTGATTTTTTTAATGCTGAAGCCAAAATAACTTCTCCTCAAGAGATTGATATCGGCGGAAAGATTATCAAAACGAGATTTATCTTGATTGCCACGGGTTCTCTTCCTTTAGGACTTAGTCAAATTAAATTTGACGGTAAGAAGATCTTATCAAGCAATGATATCTTGTCTTGTAAAGAAATACCCTCTTCGCTTTTGATTATTGGAGGCGGAGTAATTGGTTGCGAGTTCGCCAGTTTATTCGCAAGCTTGGGTACAAAGGTTTCAATAGTAGAGAAGAAGCCGCAGCTTCTTCCCGGAGAAGACAGGGAGATAGCCAAAAGAATAGAGAGTATTTTTAAAAAGAAAGGGATTAAAGTAAGCACTGATACAGATGCCTTAAACGTCAGTCTTGATGACTTTAGTTTGGTTTTAGTATCTGTTGGCAGGTTCGTTAAATCTTGCATTACGGGTTTAGAAGAGATAAAGGTAAAATTAGATAATGGCAGGATTATAGTTGATGAATACCTTAAAACAAATTTAGATAATGTTTATGCTGCCGGAGATTGTACTGGTAAAGTTATGCTTGCTCATTTTGCCGGTTATCAGGGGCGTCTTGCTGTAGAGAACATGTTTAGTAAAGAGGTCCCTAAGAAATCAGATTCTTTAAGCGTCCCCAGCTGTGTCTTTACCGATCCTGAGATTGCTTCTGTGGGTTTGAATGAAGAAAAGGCAGCTGAGAAAGGCCTAGCTATAAATATAAATAAATTTGATTTTCTAGGATCAGGTATGGCGCGGATAATCGATCAAGCGCAAGGATTTTTAAAGATAATCTCAGATAAGGAAAATGGTACTCTCTTGGGCTGTTCAATCATCGGGCCAAAGGCAACCGAGATTATCGGTATTATGACTTTAGCCCTTTCCTGCCGTCTTACTGTTGAGCAACTACGTTCTACAATATTCGCGCATCCTACCCTTAGTGAATCAATAAGCGAAGCTTTACGATAAGATAAAATATAGCCGGAGGTTAAAAATGACTAAAATTATTTTGCCTGAATTAGGGGAAGGTATTAAAAAAGCCACAGTCTCTTATTGGTATTTTAAAGTAGGTGAAAGGGTAAATGAGAAAGATGATTTGATCGAGCTTATCACTGATAAAGCAACATTTAATCTACCTAGTCCCTCTTCAGGGGTGATCTCGGAAATAATTATACCGGAAGGTGAAATAGTTGATGTAGGTACGGTTTTAGGCGTTATAGATGAAGGCTAAAGCCTTGACAAT
>JAGVER010000012.1 GCA_020058085.1 Candidatus Omnitrophota bacterium
ATATCCTCGACTGCAGCCTCCCGTAGGAGTTGGGGCAGTGTCTCAGTCCCCATGTGGCTGACCACCCTCTCAGGCCAGCTACCCGTCAAAAGCCTTGGTAGGCCGTTACCCTACCAACTAGCTGATAGGACGCGAGCTCATCCTTAAACATCACCTCTTACGAAGCAACTTTACTTACACAAACCTGCGTTCGTGTAAACACATCGGGTATTACCTCCACTTTCGCGAAGCTATCCCCGACTCAAAGGTAAATTACTCACGTGTTACTCACCAATCTGCCGCTCTGATAATTCTTCCAAGACAATCTCCTTACGAAGGCCATCTCTTCCAAAAAATCATCGCTCGACTTGCATGCCTAATCTACGCCGCCAGCGTTCACTCTGAGCCAGGATCAAACTCTCCAAATAAATTTTCAGAAAAATTTGTATAAAGGCTCTAGTGATTTATATTTTTTACTTACCTCTTGAAATTGACCTTGTGAAATTCCTAAGAATCTCACAGGTCCGCTTGGCTATTCAATTATCAAAAGAGCAATACAGCTGCTCGAACTATTGGTTCGTGCACCCCGGCATAAATGAATGCCGGGTGTTCCGCTTTCTGCGGAACTTTCTGCGACAAAAAAAATGCCCCCCAACATAAGCTGGGGCGCAGTAATTTAAAAAAAATACCGTCGCCGTTGCCGTCGGTTAAATAATTAAACTAAACTATCAATAAAGCTATTTGTCTTATCCATAGACCCTTCTATAGGAAGGAATACTAAGTTTACAACAAATCTCTATTTTGTCAAGTATTTTTTTACTTTTCTTAAAGAATAAAAGTCTATGTATTTAATGAGGATACGCGGTGTACCTTATGAGCTACTGTGCGCACCTGGCGCAATAGGATGAGCCGGTACCTCGACATAAATGAATGTCGAGTATCCCGCTTTCTGCGGGATGTGCCCCTACTGGGCAAGTAACTGGGATATCTTAAAGATCGGCAGGAACAAAGAGATAACTATCCCCCCTACCACAATACCTAAAAAAGCGATTACCAAAGGTTCAATCATACTCGTTAACGCCGAAGTAGCGCTATCCACCTGCTCATCGTAGAAATCTGCGATTTTAGTAAGCATCTTCTCCAGCTGGCCAGTCTGTTCGCCAACGCTAATCATACGACAAACCATAGGGGGGAAAACTCCGCTTTTGAGCAATGGCTGCGCAATTGGTTCTCCATCCCGCACTGCCTTAGAGCAACTTAAAACCGCTTCTTCCACAACTTTATTTCCTGATGTTTTACTTACAATATCTAAAGCGCTTAATACTGTAACGCCACTTTTAACTAAAGTAGAAAATGTTCGCGAGAATTTAGCGACAGCGAGCTTTCTAAAGAGTTCCCCTAAAACAGGGGCTTTTAATTTAGCCCTATCAAAATTATAACGCCCTTTTTCGGTTGCAATATATTTTTTGAAAAGAAAAATCACTCCTCCTAATAATAAGGCCAAAAATAGGAAATACTGTCTAAAGAGGTCGCTTATAAATATTAAAACCCGAGTTGGGAGCGGCAACTGGCCTCCTAGGGTATCAAATATGCCTTTAAATGTAGGAACTACCTTAAGTAATAATACTGCGGTAATAATAAAAGCCATACTTACAACTACTGCCGGATAGACTAAGCTAGAGCTTATTTTCCTAGTAAGAGCTGCTGATTTCTCTAAATAAGTAGCCAACCTATCAAGGATATCATCTAACATACCCGAACTTTCTCCGGCGCGGGCCATATTAATAAAAAGTTCGGAGAATACCTTAGGATGCTTGGCTAAAGCATCACAAAAACTCATCCCTGCCTCGATATCTTTACGTACCATTATAACCACTTCCCTTAAATCCGGATTTTCTACCTGCTCACTCAAAATATTTAAGGCATGCACCAAAGGAATACCAGAATCAATCATTGTGGCCAGCTGGCGGGTAAAAATTACCAGATCGTCTAGCTTAACCTTCTTCCCTTTGCTCTTAGAGTTAGACTTAGTTATTTTCTCCTTAGTCTGTTCAACTGAAATCACAATTAATTCCTTCTTATGTAAAGCCTCGGCTGCTTCTGATTCTGAATTAGCCTCTAAGGAACCGCTTAACGTATAACCATTCTTATCTTTAACAGTATAGCTATATTTCGTCATATTTTATCTAAAACTCCTAAAAAAACCTCGACTACCTTAGGATCAAACTGTGTACCGCTGTTTTTCTTGATCTCATCCACCGCTGCTTCCTTGGTAAAAGGAATCTTCCTGTAAGAACGAGGAGAACACATCGCTTCATAGGCATCAGCGAGATTAATAATCCGAGCCCCTAAAAGTATATCCTCACCTTTTCTGCCTTCGGGATATCCACCACCGTCATAATGCTCATGATGCTGACGGACTAAGTCTATCACATCGTTTAGAAAAGTCAACGGCTCTAATATTTGCGCCCCGATTGTAGGATGTTTACGAATCTGCAGCCATTCTTCATCAGTCAATGCACCCGGTTTCATCAAAATACTATCTTCAACACCAATCTTACCTAGATCATGTAATTCGCATGCTTGACGAATAACCTCAACTTCTTTGGCGGAGAGCCCCATCTCCAGAGCAATAATTGTAGCATATTTAGCCACATTTTCAGAATGGCTATGAGTATAGTGATCCCGAGCATCTATAGCCTGCGCCAAGACTTTAATCGTACGCATATAGGTAGAACGTAAATCTTCATAAAGACGGGTTAGATTGCGGGTAGAATCTTCTATCCTCCTAGCTAACATTACATTTTGCTTCTCTAAAGCTATGTTGCCCTCTTTCAACCCTTGAGTGAATCTACGGTTAGTTAACAATAAATTATGTAGGTCTATTCCTTTTTTAATCAAGAAAAATAACTTTTCTAAATTAACCGGTTTGATAATAAAATCATAAATACCCAAATTAAAGAGGTGTTCTATTATCTCTAGCCTGTCTTCGTCTAAAAAAGCAATAATTACGCAATCCTGATCAATACCCTTAAGCTCTTTGATCAACCCTAAAGAACCTAGATCTAAAATGTGCGGCTTAAAAATAACAACATCAAAAACATTCTGGCGAAACGCCGCTAAACCTCCTTTCGGAGATTCTTCAAACGTTACAAAATATCCGCCTTCAATCATAAGCGGCTCTCTAAGTTGACGGGATATTTCATTATCATCACAAATAAATAAAATCCTGTTGTTCTTCATTATATCTTATTCCTCGCTTGTGATCCTTATCGCTTCGTCTAATGTAGTCAATTCCTGTTGCACCTTTAAAAAAGCATCATCTCTTAAGGTTTTCATCCCCTTCTCTTGAGCATACTTCTTAATATAATCTAAAGGCTTCTTCTCGATAATCATATCGCGGATTTCATCGTTGATTATAATGGCTTCAAGAATGGCTATCCTACCATAAAAACCAGTATTATTACAATATTTACAACCTGCGGCCGTATAAAAGTTGGCCTTACCAACAAACCCTATCTTTTTAAGAAAGTCCTC
Source organism: Candidatus Omnitrophota bacterium (assembly GCA_020058085.1). Classification (GTDB taxonomy): domain Bacteria; phylum Omnitrophota; class Gorgyraeia; order Gygaellales; family Profunditerraquicolaceae; genus Sherwoodlollariibacterium. The sequence continues at coordinate 3,517 of JAGVER010000012.1, forward strand.
TGGGATCTCTATGGGCTTACGACACTTTAAGCATATCTTACGCGCTAAACGTTGAGCACAAAGCATAACTACGCTTGATGCTACCAAAAAAGGCTCTACTCCCATGTCGATTAAACGCGTTATACTTGATATCGCATCGTTAGTATGAAGAGTAGATAATACAATCTGGCCGGTAAGGGCTGCCTTTATAGCAATATCCGCGGTCTCGGAGTCACGTATCTCTCCGATCATGATAACGTCCGGACTCTGCCTGAGAAGAGAACGTAAACCTGATGAAAAATCCAGCCCAATATCAGGCCTAACCTGAACTTGAGTAATGCCTTCAACCAGATACTCTACGGGATCCTCAATTGTAATAATATTCTTTTCCGGGGTATTTAATTGATTCAATACCGAATAAAGAGTAGTAGATTTTCCTGATCCTGTAGGCCCAGTCACCAAAATCATCCCAAATGGCTTAGCCACTGCTTCCTTAAAAATGCGCTCGGGCTGCTCGGAAAAACCTAATTTATCCAAACCAATTGAAAGATTGGCTTTATCTAACGCGCGCAAAACAAACTTCTGTCCGAATGTCGTAGGAAGAACGGAGACACGAAAATCAACTTCTTTTCCCTCGGATTTTACTTTAAAACGCCCATCTTGAGGAATACGGTTTTCTGTTATATCAAGATTAGAAATAATTTTAAGACGGGCCAGAATCGCATTCTGTTTGGACTTGGGTATCTTAAATACATCATGCAAGGACCCATCGATACGATAACGAATACGCAAACAATCATGTTCAGGTTCAATATGTATATCCGAAGCACGCTTCTTCAAAGCCTGATTCAACATAAGATCGACAAGCTTTACAATAGGCGCCTTCTCACTCTCTTCTAATACGCTAGAGAGTTCGATATCTTCCTGCTTTACTAATTCTACTCCGGATTTATCTAAAGAATCCTGCTGCAAAAAGGCATCTTCTAAGATATGTTCCATATCTTTAGATTCTAGACTATATTGAGCTTCTATTGAACGGGATACATCATCATCCGAACTTAAAACCGTATCAATATTGCAGCCAGTCAACGTCCTTAAATCATCCAGTGCGAAAATATTCAGAGGATCGGTCATGGCAACGGTAATAGTATTGCCAAAACGTGAAATAGGAATCAGATTATAAAGCTTAGCCAAACGCTCGGGAACTAAACCAATAATTTCCGGAGAAAACTTATATTTAGATAAGTTTAAGGTAGGCATATAGAGCTCTTCGGAGAGCAAAGACAATAATACCTCCTCCTGAATCATCTCTTCTTTAATAAGTACCTTTCTTAAAGGTATACCCTGCTCTCTCTGGATATTTAAAGCTTTTTCAAGCTGGCCTTTATTAATATGGCCATCTTTAACGAGTATCTCGATTATTTTATCTTTTAAAGTTTGCATTTAATGAGCCCACAACTTACGAACACGGAGTGTGAGTAAGTTGTATGGGCGAATTAACCCCGAAACCTGCAAGCAGATTTCGACAGAAATCTGCGAAGCGCTTAGGTTACGGGGTCAAATTGTTATTCATCGGGCGCGGTTACTCGCAATATTTCTTCAAGTGTTGTTATCCCCTTCAATGCTTGCGACAACCCATCCTCTCTCAAGGTCCTCATCCCTTCCTCGCGCGCCTTTTGCTTTATTATATGCTCTTGGGCTCTAGACAAGATTAGATCTCTAACCGCGCTAGAGAGCAGAAGCACCTCGGCGATCCCAATTCTACCTATATAACCCATATTAAAACAGTTTGTACATCCCTTACCACGGAAAAATCTTACGTCTTTTGAGGTATCTATATTTAACTTTAGGCTCTCCAATGCTTCTCGTTTCATGATATATTCTTCTCTACAATGAGGGCATATCTTACGCACAAGGCGCTGGGCAACAACACAAACCAAAGAAGAATTAATTAAATACGGCTCTACGCCCATATTTACCAAACGCACCACCGCTCCGGGAGCAGTAGTAGTATGCAAAGTAGACAAAACTAAATGTCCGGTAAGAGCTGACTTTATTGCGATATCCACAGTTTCATAATCACGGATTTCTCCGATCATAATAATGTTGGGGTCTTGTCTTAATATCGAACGTAAAGAAGCAGCAAAGGTCAACCCTATTTCAGGCCTTGCGGTTACTTGATTTATCCCTTCAAGTTGAAATTCAACAGGATCCTCAACCATAACAATATTCTTATCTGGGCTATCCACCAATTTCAATATTGAATACAGGGTTGTTGTCTTTCCGCTACCGGTAGGCCCACAGATAAGCATCATTCCATGGGGTAATTTAGCCACTTTTCCTAAACTGATGATTGTATCTTTATTGAATCCCAATTTTTCAAGATTAAGTGTAGCCTGAGATTTATCCAGTATACGCACTGCTACTTTCTCGCCGAAGCTGGAAGGAAGTATGGAGACCCGGAAATCAACCTCTTTGCCTAAAAGTTTTATTTTAAACCGGCCGTCTTGCGGGAGCCGATGCTCGGCAATATTTAAATCAGACATTATTTTAATACGCGAAACTATGGATGTGTAGATATTTTTAGGCGGCGATTTTTCTTCATACAAAATACCGTCGATACGGAATCGCACACGCAACCTCTTGCTAAAAGGCTCAATAAGAATATCTGAAGCTTTCTTCCTTACCGCCTCCTCCAGTATCATATTGGTAATTTGTATTACCGGCGCCTGCCGGCTCATAACATTCAACTCCTGATCAGAAGGTAAAATCTCACTTTCTTCCCGGACCAATTCTATGGAGGATGCCGACATCTCTTTGACTAAATCATCAATAACACCTTTAGTAGAATCAGGATAAACTAACTCTATGGTTTGAGCGATATCCTGACTGCTAGATATAATAAGGTTTATTTTATAACCGGTAAGCGATGAAACGTCGTCGATAGCAAAAACATTTAGAGGATCTGCTGTCGCTAAAGTGATTGTATCGCCCATTTTAGACAAAGGTACTATCTGATAATGACGGGCGATATCAATAGGAATGATTTTAACAACTTCCGGATCAATCTTGAAACGCTTGAGATCCATAAGCGGCAGCCCCAATCCTTCGCTTAAAGTTGAGACTAGCTCGCTCTCTTTAATAAACTTTAAAGCAACAATAATATCACTAAGCCTCCCACCCTTCTCCTTCTGAATCGAGAGCGCCTGCTCAAGCTGAACTTGAGTAATAAGTTTATTGTTGATAAGGATCTCGGTAAGACGATCTTTTAAGGAGACCATTATTCCTTGTCTTTATAATACTTTTCGATTGCTTTTTTAATATCTGAAGAGGTTGAAACAAAAGTCTGCACACTGCACCCAGAAAGCAACTCCACGTCTTCAATCGCCTGAACGTTAAGCGGATTAGACATAGCTAAGGTAAGATTATTTCCGATTTTGTCAATCGGAACAAGCAGGTATTGCCGCGCAACCCGCCCGGGAACAATATTAACAATCTCGGAATTAATATCATAATTACTTAGTGGAAGATAAGGGAAGCCATATTGAGCAGTCAAAGATTGAGCGATATCCTCTTCCTTGGCGAAACCAAGTTCAACTAATATCTCGCCAATAAGCCCGCCTTTATCTTGCTGCACAGTCAATGCTTTTGTCAACTGCTGCTCATTGATTATGCCACGCTCAATAAGTAATTCTCCTAATTGTTTGTTAAGTATTTTCCTTAAAGCCATATTTTAACGTTCCTTAAAAATAACCACACGGTTACGGCCGCTTTGTTTGGCAATCCCCAAGAACTCCCTCGCTTTTTCAACCAGTTCATTAGAACTTATGCCATCCACCGGATTTTCACTTACTCCCGCGCTGATAGTGATCTTTTTTGCAGGATCAGTATCTTCACTATAACTAAACTCCACTTTTTTCCTGATATCCTCGGCTGTCTCTTGAGCTTGCCTCTTATTCTTCTCAGGCAATATCACCGCAAATTCATCGTCGCCAATCCTGCCCACGCGATCGATCTCCCTTGTTGAGTCCTTAATCAACATAGCAATTCTTTTTATCACGGATTCTGTCTGCAGTGACCCAAAAGCCTGACTGAATTTCTTGAAATAATCGACATCAAGAATAATAAACGCACACGGGCGCTGATAGGTTATGGCCCTTTTGATCTCTTCCTGTAACCGGCTGCGCATATAAGCTTCATTATATAAACCGGTAAGTGTATCTTTTATCTCTAACTTCTTTACATTGAGAACTAATATATCATTCTCAACTGCGATAGCTATTTGTTTGGCAAATATATCCAGCAACTCTATATCTTCTTTTGTATAAGAAAAATCGGCGCGCATGTTTCCTACGCCTAGCACAGCAACCACCCTTTTATGCAGATATATTGGCAAGGCTAAAGTATTTTTAAGCTTGAGTTTGTCGTGTATAAACAAAGAAAGTTTTTCGGGCAATAAGCCCTGTTTATCCGAGATCAATACTTTATTAGCATTAACAATGTCGTAGAATGCATCTTCGCTGGGTCCTATCTTGATATCCGAAAGATAATCAGAATTAATACCCTCGGCTACTCGCATAGAAAAAATTTCCTGTTTATCTTCTCTGAAAAACAAATAAGCCAGATCAGAGCTTGCTAAAAACCTTGCCTTCTCCACTGCAATTTTGAGCACATCATCTAGTTTTTCGGCCTGCGCTATCTGAGAACTTATCTGTAAAAGGCTAGAGAGGACAACAACCCTCTTCTGGATACCTAAATTAATCTCGGTTGTCCTTTCGCCATAAGTTTTAAGCTCATCCATGTTGCTACGGATACGTTGGGTAAGTTTGTTAAGCGCGTTTCCCAGGTCCCCAACCTCATCTTCATCAGAAACATCCATCTTATGAGTTACATCGCCTTCTGCGATCATCTTGGCTTCGGAGGTAACTGAAAGCACGCGATCAAAGACTTCTTTGGTTACAAAAAAACCGATAGCGGCAATAAAAATACTGATTAAAAGGGAAGCAATTATATCTATTTTAAGACCCACCTGCGGCAGGATATGCGAAGAGACAAGATAAGCGCTTACCAATAACGGCAAAACAGACATTAAGGCAGCGGAAATCATTAATTTATGTTTGAGCCCACGCGAAGATAAAGAAAGAAATCCATGATTCTTCGCCATTTTTAACCTCCATATTATTAGAATATAAACCCTATAATTTTACCTAAGGATTATACCTCTTATCCCCTTATATAGCAATAATTTTGTTAAATTCATCCACTAATGCCTCTTTACTAATCCCAGTATCAATAAAATCCCAAGGTAAGAGCTCATCAACTGATTTTTCACGCAAATAAAACTCCGGATCTATGCCAGACTCCCTAAACGCTTCTTCCCAAACGCCAAAGTTAAAATAAATACTCCAAGCGTCAAATTTTGCGCCCTTCTTAAAAGCATTCATGATAACTTCGGAGAGCCTTCTGTCGCCTCGCGAAAGGATTCCTTCCAGAAAACTCATCTTCAAATTATGAAAACTAATCTTAAGCCTTTTATCTTTTTTAGAATTACTTCTTAAATAATCCTGCTTATATTCTATACTCTTTAAACCCTGCATAGATGACCATTGTAATGCCGTATGTGGTTTAGGAATAAGGCTATTGATGCTGATATTTACTCCTGCCGGAGAGCTTCCTGCCTCTTTCTTAAGTTTAGATACCCGGGATGAAAATTCAATAATGGCGTCGAGATCATCATCTCTCTCTTGAGGAATACCAATCATAAAGTAAAGTTTAACATGTTGATAGCCTGATGCATAGGCGTCTTTTAAAGCCTTAAAAAAATCCTCGCTATTAAAGTCTTTTAATAGCAAATCCCTGAGTCTCTCCGAGCCTGCTTCGGGGGCAAAAGTAAGTCCTGTCTTCTTAAATTTAGCAATCAAAGAAAAGATGCTGCCGATTATAGACTTAGCTCTCACTGAAGGCAGAGAGAGGCTTACCCCTTTAGGCTTAAATAAATTTATAAGCTTTCTTAAAAGTTCTTCTATATAAGGATAATCGCTAACGGAAAGCCCGGATAAAGATAACTCCTCGTACCCTGTGCATTTATATATATCCTCCGCTAAATTTAAGGCCGATTCAATCTGCCGGTATCGTAAAGGAAAATATTGCGGTTTTGCCTGACAAAAACGACACCTATTAGGACATCCACGCATAATCTCCAAAGTAATACGGTCATGAACAATCTGCACATTAGGGACAATCCAATCTTTCGGATAATAACTTAGATTTAAGTCTTTCACAAAACGCTTCTTAATTTTATGCGGGGCAGAATCCAGATTAGGCTTAAACTCTTTAACCTTACCCTCACTATCATAAGCTAAATCATAAAACGAAGGAACATAAACCCCCTCAAGTTTAGACAATATGGATAATAATTCTTTCTTATCCATCTCTCCGGCTTTATATGCATTTTTGTATCTACGGTAGGTATCTATGATCTCTAAGATTAAATCTTCTGCTTCTCCGATAACGAAAAAATCAAAGAAATCATGCATCGGCTCAGGATTCAAGACGCAAGGCCCACCCCCTATTATCAAAGGATATTTAGAGTTACGCAAGGATGCCTTTAAGGGTAGATGTGCTAAATCTAAAATATTTAATACATTGGTATAATCAAGTTCCGAACCTAAAGAAAATCCGGCTAAATCAAATTCGCTTAATTTCCTACGTGATTCAAGCGACAAGATTTCTTTCCCCTCAAGCCGCAGAATTTTCTCTAAATCGCTATCAACCGCAAAAAACCTTTCGCAGGTAATATCGGGAATATTATTAAGCAATCCGTAAATGATACGCAACCCTAAATTACTCATCCCTATCTCATAAAGATCCGGAAAAGATAAGGCGAATTTCACTGCGGCCCTATCAAAATCTTTAGCAGCGACATTCCATTCGTGGCCGATATATTGAGCCGGCCTTTTAATATTTAATAAAATATCTTCGTACATAAGCAATCGCTAAAAAACCGCCCGAGTTTTATCAATATTAACCAGTATGCCCAGGGCGATAAAAGTTACGAATACCGACGATCCGCCATAACTCATCAAAGGCAAAGGTATACCTACTATCGGAGCAAGCCCCATATTCATGGCCACATTGATAATGACCTGAATCGAAAGCATAAGCGAAATACCGAATGCCATTAGCTTGCCAAAATGATCCTGAGTTCTCTGGGCAATTAAAAAACCTTGACGAATCAAAAGATAATATAGGAATAAGAGCCCAATGCCCCCTAATAAACCCCACTCTTCAGAGAAGCCCGCGAAAATAAAATCCGTATGCGCCTCGGGAAGAAAACGAAGCTGGCTTTGCGTCCCTGAAAGCCACCCTCTGCCGAAAAAACCTCCTGAACCAATAGCTATCTTAGATTGTATAACTGTATAACCCGCGCCCAACGGATCAATATTGGGATTTAGAAAAACCAAAAGCCTGTCTTTTTGATAATCTTTCAATAAGTGCCAGATAAAAGGCATAGGCAAGATAACTAATACAACCGAAATTATAATATATCTTAACTTCACATTTGTAAGATAAAGCATAGATATAAATAAAAAAAGGATTATCATTCCGGTGCCTAAATCCGGCTGTTCGATTATTAACCCCATCGGGATGGCAATAAAGAAAAATGGCAGAACCAATCCGCGGAAAATACCGAATTTACCTGAAAGCAAAGAGACGTCCTCCGCAGATTTCCGGCTAAAATAGCGGGCAAGGAATATTGTCATTACGATCTTGGCTAGCTCCGAAGGCTGAAAATTAAACCAGCCGAACCTTAGCCAGCGCTGGGCCCCTAAACGCACCGAACCCGAGAAAAAGACTAATAACAAAAAAAACAGGGCTAATATATATAACAAATACGTCCAATCCCAGAATCTTCGATAATTAATATTAGAAATAATTAAGAACAGCGCAACACCAAGAATAACCCAGAGCATCTGCCGTTGATATATAGTCTGCCATATCTTGCTATTCCTTTGATAAGTACAACTATATATAGACAAAATACTTAGAGTAGAAATCAACAGAGCGATCAACAAAATAACTAATAGCGAATTTCTCATAATAAACCTTGCGCAATCATCTCTTCTATTACTTGCTTGGTTAATACGCAAGAATTATAACCCGGCCCACCATTCTCTAAGAGTACGCAGATTACAAATTTAGGATCCTTAAAAGGGAAAAACCCGCTGAACCAAGCATGCGATTGATTAGGAGGCGCTTGAGCAGTTCCAGTTTTTCCAGCAACAGAAACACCCACTTCAGATAAAATATTCCCGGTTCCACTCGGATTATTTATAACACCCCTCAATCCTTCTCTAATATAATTTATAGTACTTGGTTTCAAATTTAATTTCTCCGGTTTTCTATGCTGCTTAATAAGATACTTTCCGTCGATAGCTTTGGTTATGTAAGGCGTAACCAAATGCCCTCCGTTAGCAAAAACCGCCATCATGCGCGTAATTTGTAGTGGCGTAACTAATACATCACCCTGCCCTATACTTAAATTAGCCGTATCCCCGTCAAACCAATTCTGGAATTTATTAATTTTTCTCCATAAAGGCGACGGCACAAATCCAGTTTTTTCATAAGGAAGATCAAAAGAAGTTGCTCGCGATAAGCCCAACTTAAGAGCATAATCATGTATCGCTTGGGCGCCTACGAGTAAACCGGTTTTATAAAAAAACACATTACAGGAATGAATTAAAGCATTAAAAATGTTCTGTGAGCCGTGGTTACTCCAGCATTTAAACTCCTGCCTTCCTACTATAACGCCGCCTTGGCATAAAAAAGATGTATTTTGATTTATTTTTTTATTCTCTAGCGCAGCAGTTGCCACTATTAATTTAAATATCGAACCAGCAGGATAAGTGCCGCTTATAGCACGATTAATTAAAGGCGAATCAGAATCCTTAAATAATCTTAGAACAGCAGCATTATCTTGGTTTAAAAAATCATTTGGGTTAAATCTAGGCGAGCTTGCCAAAGCTATAATCTCTCCGCTAAAAGGATTCATAACCACGATAGAGCCTTTCCTTTCGCCAAGAGCATCTTCCGCTATTTTCTGAACTCTAATATCAATGGTAAGTTGTACGTCTTTGCCATTAATAGGAGGCTTAAAACCTAAGTTATGAGTAAATCTTCCGCGATGGTCTACCTGAAAAGACATTCCCCCTTCCTCTTCACGTAGATAATAATCATATTTCTCTTCTACTCCGCCAAAACCTACGACATCTTTAGTTTTATAGCCATAATCTTCTAATTTAGTCAGGCGCCAGCGGTCTATCTCGCCTAAATAACCTAAAAGATGGCAAGCTAACTTAGAATTAGGGTAACGCCTTATAGGATTAGGTTGAATTATTAAAGCCGGAAAATCAACCTTAAGCTCATCCAAGGCAATCGCCTGTTTTAATTCCAAATTTCGAGCTATAACCACCGGCATAGATTTATTGACAAACCCTCTTTTAAATTCCAAAGCAAGATCTTTAGCGCTCTTGCCTAGAATTTGCGAAACCTTTGATAATATTTTATCCTGCCAAGCAGAATCCTGCGGAAGTATCATAAGATCATAAGAGAGCTTATTATCAACGATTACCCTGCTATTACGGTCAAATATTTTACCTCGGCTCCCCTTCTGCGCTAATAATCTAACACAGTTCCTATCTCCCAATCCCCGGTAATCTTTTCCATGAATAATCTCAAGGTTGAAAAGGCCGAAAAGCAGCAAGAGAAACATTAAGCTTACCAACCCAAAAATTATTTTAACTCTGATCATCTCTTAATTATCCTTAGAATTAATGCCAAGATTAGAGCCGTATAAGCTGATGCCAGAAATGTAATGCGTAAAAATATGCCAAAAGACAAAAAACCAATTGAATAGATTAGAACCAACCCACTAATAACATTATTCAATAGAGCAACAACAAAGAGAAGAAAGATACGCGAAATATTATCTTCTATAGATACTCGCTTTATTAAGTTCGCAATTAAAAGCACCCAAATCGGGAATAACGCAGCGCTAAAGCCAAGAACATTTGAAGTAAATACGTCTTTAAATACGCCCGCTAATAAACCTACTCCTAAAGCCGATTTTAAATCTAGGAATAATACCGCGATAAAGACTGCGATTAAGATTAAATCCGGCTTAACGCCAAAAACCTTAAAATAGTCCAAAATAGTTATCTGCAAAAACGCCAGTATAACGGTAAGAATAATAATGCGGGAAAACCTCATGGGACAACTACCAATATTTCTTCTATATTAGAGAAATTAACTACAGGCTCAATTATGGCATAACGGCTTAAACCGGAGAATTCCTTTCCTGTCTCAATTATTTTTCCTATTAAAATCCCTTTTGGATATATACTATTTAAACTGGAACTTATTACCATGTCCCCGATTTTTATATCCGCCTCTTCCGGAAGGTATTTCATAATCAGGTTACTACCTAATGTCCCGGATACAAGCCCTTCTTGGCGGCTACGCTGAATGAAACTAGATACACCTAAACTCGGATCGCTTAGAAGCATCACCTTGCTGGTCGAGCTTGTTACTTCCATTATCCTGCCTGCCAGACCTAAATACGTAATTACACCCATACCCGGATTTATCCCCTGGTAACTTCCTTTATCAATAATAACACTTGAGGACCAACTATCCGCAGAACGAGCAATTACTCTAGCAGGTATTAGTTTAAGGCTGGATCTCTGCTTAAAGGCAAGGCTTTCCTTAAGACGCATATTTTCAAGGCGTGATTCATTAAGAGAATTGATTTTATTCCTCAATAAATCCATCTCCTTTTCAAGCGCTTCATTTCGAATTAAATTACGATGATAAAAAATTACCCCCATAGTTTCACGCCGAACCAACCTCGCTAAATTAAGCGGCTGTTTTAAAATATTGATTAGCGGTTGCCTTAAGGCTAATGAGAGAAAAAAGGATAAACTAAGGAGAGAAAAAAATACTGCGAAGGATCTTAACTGTTGCTTTGTAGGCTTAAACACATCTTAATATTGCAAAAAAAGATTAATTACGAACTTCTGGCTTTACCGAGACTGTTACTTTCTTAAGGTACTTAATTTCATTTAAAACCTTACCGGTGCCGTTAGCTACAGCCGTAACCGGATCTTCGGCGATATGCACTGGTAAACCGGTCTCTTCAGATATAAGTTTATCCAAACCTTTTAATAGCGAACCTCCTCCAGCTATAACAATTCCATGGTCAATTAAATCCGCGGCTAATTCCGGAGGCGTACGCTCAAGAGACATCTTGGTTACTTCTAATATCGCCCGCAACGGCTCCTGTAAAGATTCCCGTATCTCTTCAGAAGTCACAGTAACCATCTTAGGTAAACCAGCGATCAAATCTCTACCCTTCACTTCTAAAGACAGCTCTTCTTCCAGGGGATAAGCGGATCCGATTTTAATCTTTATTTCTTCTGCGGTTCGCTCACCAACCATCAAGTTATATGTTTTCTTAAGGTATTCAACAATAGCCTCATTCATCTCATCGCCGCCAATACGTATAGATTTAGAAAAAACAATACCCGCAAGAGAGATTACTGCAATCTCTGTTGTCCCGCCACCGATATCTATAATCATATTACCTACAGGCTCTTGTATTGGTAAACCTACTCCAATTGCCGCAGCAATAGGCTCCTCAATCAAGAATACTTCTCTTGCCCCGGCGCGCTCTGCTGATTCTTTAACTGCGCGACGTTCAACTTCAGTAATACCTGAAGGTATAGCGATAACAATTCTTGGCCTTATCTGAAAACGGCGATGCCGCACTTTCCTTATAAAGTGCCTCAACATCGCCTCAGTTACTTCAAAATCCGTAATTACTCCATCCCGCATAGGCCTTATAGCGATAATATTTCCGGGTGTGCGGCCTAACATACGCTTAGCTTCTTCACCTACCGCCAATACATGAGAAGTCCCGCGTTCTACAGCTACTACTGAAGGCTCACATAGCACAACCCCTTCCCCCTTGACATAAACAAGAGTAGTAGCCGTACCCAAATCAATACCTATATCATTCGAAGCCAGATCTAAGATATAGTCCGTAATCTTTTTGATTATTTGTTTAAATTTGCCCATATTATTTCTCCCTGCGGAATAAAAAGACCTTTAAACAGTGTAGAGTGGATTTTAACAGGAATTTAAGTATATGTCAAATAAAAAGTTAAGTAAATTGGCGCGGCTGTCTTGGCTTTGATTCATATTTCACCGTACGATTCCACGGTTTTGTCTCCGCGTGCTGAAAACTTTCGCCGAGTGCTTCGGTTTACGGCTCGTTCCGGCCGACCATACAAGGCGTCGGCCTATACTCGCCGTAATCCCTCGCACTCATTTGCCGAAAGTTTTCTAATGCACGCTCCGCCAAAACCGTGTAATCTAACTAGCCTTAATAAACTTAACCTGCCTCCTGAAGCAAAACTAAGCCATCCGCTAAAAATAGGGTAGAAAAAAGGGCTGGACGATTAAATCCAGCCCCTGAAAAATAATTGGCCTTCATCGTGGACGAGTTTAGAACTTTTCTAATACACGATGAAACAGAAAAACTATATAAAAGCCTGATTACTAAATGTTAGTAACACTATCTTTAATGAAAACTGCAAACAGTGTTATTATGAAAATTAAAAGATATGCAAAAAGGATAGCGTTAATAGGAAACATGAGATATCCTACCTTTATGAACATCCAACTAGTAGCAAAAATTAATATGGCGCTCAATATTATTGTTAAATAAATTGCTATACGTTTTAACTTGAAAAGATTGAATCCTAAGAAACCATGGGCTATACCTATACCTATTCCTAACAATACACTGAACGCATAAAAAGTCCGCATAGATTGAACTTCACCATAGTCTGGCCGAGATATTATCATCATTGCCATGATTGAAACACCAACAACTATAATTCCAATAATGAATAATGCTACTCCAACACCCTTAAGCATCAATTCCTTCATCGCCGCCTCCTTTTTTGATATGTTTTAATTTTACTACGAAAATAACCCTTTGCAATATTTTTTCACGGCTCCAAATAAATACCCTACATATAATTATACCACAAATTATAAAATTGCGAGCAATTTAGTGAGTTGAGTAGTGCAAGGATTATTTCGCACTTTCGTATTGAAGCATTCTCTTAGGTTGTTGAATTGGCCTTAGATTTATGTGTTTAATAAGGCCAAATATCCAAAGGTTAAGACTCCTTTCGTTTTTGAAGTAACCTTGTATCATAATACGCCTTCTAATCTCTTCAAGGAAGCGCTCAAGATGGTTAGTGGTTGATATAGCGCTGCGTATCTCTTTGGGAAAATCATAGAAATTAAGTGTATTATAAAACTCATCCTGGAAGCATTTAACAGCCCTTGGCTCAAGACTCTTCCATTGGTTTACAAATAACCGGAATTTTTTAATTGCCTCTTGCCTTGAGGCAGCTTTATAGATATTACTAGCTTGTCTCATTAACTTACCCCTATGCTTAAACTTGTATCTTATGTTCTGCATAAGGTTCCTAAGCTTATGCGTGTAGCAACGCTGCCTGGGAGTATAAGGATAAACCATATTCACTGCAGCAGTAATCGCTTCTGAGCCGTCTTGAATAATAAGCTCTAATGCTTTGCCTTTGAGGCCCCTGCGATAAAGATCATTCAAGAAACTGGTATATTCTTCTTCGGTCTCGCCTTTGGCTAATTTAAAGGCAATAATCTCCTGTTTGCCGTCAATGGTTATACCCATAGCAAAGAGAATCGGCCTCTTTTTGATGTCTACCTCTTTGATATGCACCCATAGCCCGTCGATAAAGATAAATCGGTATTTGTCTTCTATCGGCATAGACTGATATTCCCTTAGGTCATCGCTAAGATTCTGTAATAATGCTGAAGCTGTCTGATGGCTTACCGAATCACCAATAAAGGCTTGGAAGAATCTTTGCTGTTTACGTGTTGAGAACCCAAGTAATAATGATAATACTATCATATCGTCAAACTTTTGCTGCCTGCGTTGGTATTTGGCAAGCAGCCTGTAAGCGTAATCTTTGCTTTTATGCCTAACCTTAGGAATAAGAAGCTTTGTTTTACCAAAGGTAGTGGTGAATAATCTTGGGTAAGTACCGGAGCGAATATCGATGCGTTCTTCGGTCCTCTCGTAAAGATTAGCCTTTAGTTGTTCATTGAACTCTGCGTCTATCGAACATTGGAAAAAATTATCTACCGTCATTTTGGCTTTGGCTTCGATACTATCCGCTTCTGTCTGATTAAGCATACCCATCTCGCGTAAGTTACGCTTTACATATTGCCATTGCTTTGGTAAAGTAGCGCTAGAAAAGTTTACTCCATTAGTAGCCATAGGCGTATCCTCCTTTGCTGGCCTTTTCGGCCGGTTAGGTTAATAAATCGTGAGTTTATCAACCTAAGAGGATATGCCTTTTTTATTACTTAGGCAATGTCAAAAGCGCGAAACTTATTTTACATTATGGTGAGTTGGCGGATACATTATAAGCTTTTACGTTTTTGCTGAAGGCGCATTAGAAGATTTTCGGCACCTAACCTAATATTGTAGTGCACGAGGAATTACGTCGAGCTGAAGCGAGTAGCCCTGTCGTAATACGGAAGTTCCGAGCGTAAGCGAGACGTAAGCCGAAGTGCACGGCGAAAATCTTCAGCGCTGAAAGCGAAAACGTAAAAGCTAAGTTATACTTTTTAAGATGTTTAGAAATTCCGGGAAGGATTTGTTGATACAGGATACGTCATCTATACGGCTCTTGCCGCTTGCAGCAAGGCCGGCAATGATCGCGCTCATTGCTGTACGATGATCAGCAAAACTTTTTAGTTGAGCTCCTTTTAACTGGCCAACCCCATTTATAACTATATTCTCCGACTTGCCGGCTTTAAGCACTTTAATATCTGCGCCCATCTTCTTTAA
>JAGVER010000005.1 GCA_020058085.1 Candidatus Omnitrophota bacterium
AAAATACAGTTTAGAAAAGTCGATACCGAGGCCTGGAGTGACGTGGCTACCGTGGCCTTTAATGCTTCGCCTTATACCACCTGGGCCCCTCCCATAGACGGGATAACCAATAATCTCAAGGCTGCCAAGATCAAGATTGCTCAAGTGACCAACGCTGAAGTTACTGATGACTCTGACGGATTTGAGATCGAAGGCAAGCTGACGATCAACGCTCCGATTGAGAGCGGTTTACTCTGGACCGTCGGCGCAACGAATAAAGTAATCTCCTGGACGCCGATCGGCACCTTTAGCCCGATTAAGATCCAGTATTCCAAAGATAATTTTGTCGCTAATCTTGTGGATATCGCCACTGTGGCTAACTCCGCTTCCGGGATACAGAATGACTGGATTTGGGCTTCAGGCATCCCTAATGACTTAAGCGATACCGTGAAATTGCGCGTCAGCCATGAAGCGGATGCAGATGTCTTGGCCACGACTACGAATAATATTAAATTCGTCGGTTCCTTAGATGTCACTGCCCCGGAAAACCTCGGGATCATCTGGAATGTCGGGGATGCCTCTAAAATAATCTCCTGGGATGCCAATGGTACGGTGACTAACGTGAACATCTATTACCGTACCTCATTTACCGGCGGCGATAATACGATTGTCTTAAATGACGGCAGCCATCTCAATGGCGGCAACTCCTATACCTGGACTCCTGCCGGCGGCATCCCCGACGAGAAAAGTGAAACCTGCTATGTGCGGGTAGTCGATAGCGCTCATCCCGGTGATGTTTACTCAATCTCTGATCAAACCAAACCATTTAGTATCCGGCCGGTGATCTCTGCCACGCTTCCGGCCCTCGGCCAGAATATCGAAGTCGGCTCAAGCAATAATACGATTAGCTGGAATATCAACTCGGCCAAGGTAACTAAGGTTGACCTTTATTATTCCACTCTCGGCATTGGCGGGCCATTTGACCAGCTGATCTCCAGTGGGGTAATCACTACTCCCGGGGCCAACTCCTTAGCTACCTGGGGCCCGATTAATAACACTATCTCCGGGGATGTGGTGATTAAAGTGCGCGATAAGAGCGATGACATCATCAATGATAATATCTTTGGTTATTCGCCGAGCTTTGATATCATCGGTAAGATTGTAGTTACTACGCCTGCCGGCGGTGAGAACTGGAAGATTGGTACTGACCACAATATCAACTGGTTAAAATACGGCACCTTAGGCAATATAAAAATCTACTATTTTCATGACGGCGCCTATGATTATATCAATACCGCGGATACCAACCAGGTCAATTCTTATAATTGGCAGAATATACCGGTGCAAGTAGAGAAGGATACCACGATTAAATTAGTTGTTGAAAGTACTGAGGGTTTAGGAGAGGATGAGGTTAAAGGAATTTCTAATTCATTTAATATTGCGGGTGATTTTAGCCTTAACGCTGTGCCGGGGACTCTTTCAGCCGGCAGCCCTTATACTATCGTATGGAATAATTTTAACCTGCAAGCAGAGATCCCGAATGCCAAATTAGAATTTTACGACGGCACGGCTTGGCATAATATAGATTACAAGACTACGGACACGGGAATCGTCACTAACTCTGGTTCTTATTCTTGGAATGTTCCTGTTGATGTTAAATCCACCGGTTGTTACTTTAAGGTTAGTGACCCTAATAATTCTAATGCTTATTCTACCTCAAACACCTTTGAGGTAAGAGCGATAATTAATGTAACCAATCCTACTTCAATTGCTAAATGGACGATCGGCACTTCTAGTAATAATATTGCTTGGTCTGTTACCGGGGTCGTGGCAAATGTTAAGATAGATTACTCTAAGGATGCAGGCGGTGATGGCTATGCCTATAATATTGTTCTTAGCCGTGACTCAACTCAAACCCCTTACCCTTGGACCATACCTACTGACCAGAATATTCTTTCCGTTAATCAGGCGAAGATTAAGGTCTCTGACGCTGCCTATTCTGTGGTTTATGCTACCAGCGCTAACTTCAAGTTAAAGAGCGGTATTACAGTTACCCGGCCTAATGCAAGTGATAAATTAAAGGTGTTGGAGGGCTTTAATATCGAATGGACGACCTTAGGAATTGCGGATATGGGTAATGTGATAATAGAATTTTCTAAGACCGGTTCTTCTCCTTGGACGGAATTGGGCCGAGTAGTTTTTAATTCTTCTCCCTATACTCTTTGGGTGCCGCCTATTGACTCTATTACCAATAACGCCAAGACTGCGTTGATTAGAATAAAAGATGAAGATGATCTTTTAGATGTTGTTGATGATTCCGACAGCTTTGAGATAGAAGGTAAACTGGTGATGGATGAACCGGTAGGAAGTAATTTTGTCTGGCAGCCAGGCTCAAGCCATGATATTAAATGGATACCTCAAGGCACATTTACCCCGGTGGTGGTGGAATATTCTACCAATGGTTTTAGCGATGAGCTCCAGACAAATTATGTTGAAACCGTAGCTAACTCCGCTCATAATACCCAAAAAGTATGGTCATGGACTGTGCCTTTAGTTATAGGCGATACAGTAGCGCTGCGCGTAAAGTATTTTTCTGATACAGATATGTTTATTACCTCTGGCGTATTTAAGACAGCGAATATAGGGATCACTTACCCTGTCGCCGCGCAAGTTTTGGTTTGTGAAGTCGCAGAGCGGGTTGATTTTACGATTTCCGGTTCTATTGCCAAAGTAAATATTAAATATTCAATTCAAGGCGGCGCGGGCGGAACCTGGCAGGATATAGTTTCGAATTTAGATGTTGTTCCGGGGGCTAATACCTACCCCTGGACAGTTCCTGTTTCTACCAGCACAAATACAGTGGTTAAGGTAAGTGATTCTTCCGCGCTTTCTAGCGTCTTTAAGCAGACCGGCGTATTTACTATTCGCGGTGGTTTTAGCTTTGTGCATCCAGTAAGTACAGACCGTTGGTTGGCCAATAGTTCTAAACTTATAGAATGGAATACATTGGGTAGTATTTCTTCCGTTTATATACAGTATTCCTTGCAAGGCGGGGCAGGAGGAATTTGGAATTTTGTTAATGACGGTTCACCTATTTCTAATGCTACAGAGCAGTATAGTTGGACAGTTCCTAACGCAATTTCGTCTCAGGCGTGCATAAAAATCACTGATATTAATGATCCTCAAGCTAGCAAGATTTCGGATATTTTTAATATCCATGGCGCTATAACTTTGACCCAGCCCAATGGACAGGAAAAATTAAAAGCGGGCCAGTCTGATACCTCAAGCAAAATCAAATGGACAATGACTGGGCCTATTTCTAGCGTTGACTTAGCACTTTCTACTAATGGCCAGGCGGGAACCTATACGACTTTTGCTGTCAATCAATCAGCTGCGCTTTTAGAGTATCCGTGGTCAGTGCCTACTACTACGCTTTCAAATAATTGTTTTATCCGTATCCGCGATTCAGGAGATAATTTAGTGGAGGATTTTTCGGATTTAGCCTTTAAGATTATGGAGAACTTCAATCTTACTTCACCTAATGGCACAGAGCAGTGGGTGGTGAGTGATCCACACGATATCACTTGGAACTCTGTAGGCCTGGCAAGTTCTGTTAATCTTAAATATTCCATAGATGCGGCTCATACCACTTGGACTCCGATTATTTCACAGACCGTTAATGATGGAGTTCATCCTTGGACTATTCCACCCACAATTTCGTCTACTTGTCAGGTACGGGTTTCTGATTTTAATGACGACACAGACTCCTATGATCTTTCTGACAGTGACTTCAAAATCCAGGGTAGGGTTACTTTAATTTCTCCTGTAGGCGGTGAAAAATGGGGTTGCGCTAGCCAGCAGTGGATACGCTGGGGTTGGGATGGAAACATTGCCAAGGTAGACATTCATTATTATAACGGTTCAACCTGGGTAGCTATTGATGAAGCTCAAGGGTATATCAATACTGGTGAGTACGAATGGACCATACCTACGATTTCTACCATTGCGGCAAAGGTGCGCGTAAGAGATAATGCTGATCCCATCAATGTTTACGATATTTCGGCTGTTCCTTTTAAGATAATGGGCAGGGTAGTGGTTCAGGTTCCTAATGGCGCAGAGGTCTGGTATGCAGGTAGTAATGCTGTCATTACTTGGACAAAATATGGGCCTGCTTCTTTTGATACTGTCCGGATTGATTATTCTCTTGATGACCCGGCGTTTAATAGCCCACAGTCTATCACTACTTCTACACCCAATGATGGCAGCTTTGACTGGTTAAATATGCCTCAAGAGGCAGTTTCAGGTAAGGTCAGAATTCGTATTGCCAAACCCGATGATATTGCCGATGTTTCGGATATCTCCGACGGCGATTTCCGCGTGCGCGTGCAGTTCACTTTAAATTCGCCTAATGGCGGACAGAAATGGAGCGTGGCAGGAGAACAAACAATTACCTGGGCACAGATTGGAAATACACAAGGGGTAAAGTTTATTTATTATAGACAGGGTAATCCCGCGATTAATCAAACATTTACTCTTCCTTCGGTTTATACAACCGGGACTTGGAACCATACCTGGACAATACCTGATTTTATTCAGAATGATTTAATAATGCGCGTAGAAGACCCACTGGACAACGGAGCTTTTGATATTTCTGACGCTACTTTTAAGATTATGGCGGGATTTGTGGTAACTCGTCCGGATGCTTCTTCGGCAAATGAGGTAGATTATAAATGGTATATAGAAGACCCTGAAATTATCCGTTGGACTTACACCGGAACAGTTTCAGATGTTGGTATTTATTACTCTACTGTTGGCGGTATAGATGGCAGCTGGGTAGCTTTAACCTCTGTCCCTGCCAGTAATTTACAATGGACCTGGCCATCTGTGCCTAACCAGATTACTACGCAATTAAAAGTTAAAGTGGGTTCAGCTACTGATGCCGATGCTTATGGTCTTTCTTTCGGAATGTCCAGGATCGGATCCAAATTTAATTTAACCGCACCTTTAGGGGCTGAAGAATTAATTGTGCAAGATCCTTTTACGATTATCTGGGCTAATACCGGCACAGTAAGCAAGGTAGACCTGCATTATTCTACGGATGATTTTGTTACACCCAGGGAAATAATTACGAATCTAAACAATGGAGCAAACGGTGGTTTTTATAACTGGACCGTTCCTGATGTATTTAGTCATCCGGGCGATCCGCAGACCGTAAAAGTGCGGGTAAAAAGATACACAGATGATGATTCCTTTTTCTTTGATATTTCTGGCAATTTCAGGATTAAAGGTAGTCTCTGGGTTAAATCTCCGATTTTAGATGATGAATGGGATATTGGCCAGCCCTATCAGATTAAGTGGGGTTGGAAGGGAACAATGCCGCAGGTAAAGATTGCCTACTCTACAAATGGTCTATCCGGCCCGTTCAATCCAATTCTGGAGAGTTACGGAATCCCTAATGATGGTAAAGTGGCAAATGGCGCCGGCTCCGGCGGCCCCGGTTCAGAATATACCTATACTTGGACAATTCCGGATGAAGCCACAGCCAATGCCGTAATTAGAATTCAAGATGAGCGTATCACAGAATCAGATATAGTTGATGATAGTGAAATTTTTCATATCATTGGTTACCTTGCCAATGTAAAAATAAAAGACCCGGCAAATGGCCAGGAGGTGAATAAATTAGCCGTAGCCAGTAATTATAATATCAATTGGGAGTGGGGTGGGTCAATGCCCGAGGTTAAAATAACCTATTCTATAAACGGGGATACCGGGCCGTTTAATCCCATTGTGGAGAATTATGGAGTTCCTAATGATGGTAAAGTGGCAAATGGCGCCGGCTCCGGCGGCCCCGGTTCAGAATATACCTATACTTGGACAATTCCCGATACTATCTCGCCGAATTGTAAGGTAAGAGTAGCAGACCCTAGGGATGAAACTGTGTTTAGCGAATCTGCAATATTTAAAATTCAGGGCGCCTTTACTTTGATTACTCCGCTAGTGGTTGATAATGGGCAGGGTGTTTATGAATGCCGCTGGGTTACTAATGAAGTAAGAGAAGTAAAATGGACTACTTTTGGAACAATCCCCAAGGTTGATTTGGTTTATGCTAAAGATTCTGATAGTGATGGTGATATCGATAATGCGGATTTTACGCAAGAAATTGCCATGGTAAATGGGACTAATATTAATAATCTTAATACATTTAATTGGACAATTCCCAATGAGCGCTTAGCCAATCCGCCTTATTATGTGGAAGCCAAGATACGTATTTATGACCATAATGATCATGATGTTTATGTTCAGGGCCCGGTTACCGCCGGTGGAGTGGATAACTTGAAGATTGATTACTATAAGATTACCTGGGATATTAGGGATCTGATTACTAACCGGCAGATCGAAGGCTTGACAGTAAACGATACCTCCGGCTGGGTAGCTACCGGGCTTGCTTCGCCTATCACTCGTTATGTTCCTGCAGGTTTCTGGACAGCAGAATGGACAAATAAAGATTATGGGCCGATATCTGAATCTTATCTTGCAGGCTGGGATGAAGATGCTCAGATTTGGCGGGGTGACCGCACAATTTATCGCACTATGGAGACTTTGGTAGTGCATATCTGGCGGGCTTATTCAGAATTTTCTTATGATGTTCCGCCTACGGATAAATTAAATATTACCAGCTGGTTGGAAAGAGATGGTTATTTGGTTTCCGGCGTTTTGATTACAGATGTAACTATCTATGATGGTTTTGATAAGATAAAGAGAAAGACTAACTTAGTAGACGAGGCCGCTAATAAATTCTATTATTATACTGATATCCCTCCCGGCGTAAAATTGTGGATAGGCGACCGCTTGGGGGAACTGCGCACTATGCAAAATGTAATCAATGATTGCGCGCCGTATAAAACCGGCGAGATGGCTATACCTGCTGACTTTGCCGGTTTCTTTATCCAGTCTTGGTCTCCCACTTCCTATACTGCCTCAGGCACAAATCACAGTACTTTGCAATCAGGTAGAGTCTACGCAGTTGCCAGCTATATGGGTTTATCCACCGGCGCTACCTTTACTACTCCCGTATCATTTACGGTTACGATACCCATAGCCATGGCTAATGTTGAAGCAGCGGTTACTGGAATGGTTGACACGGTTAACTCTGTTTTGGATAAGCCTATATCCGTAGTCAGTGCGGAGATACAGGCTCAGTTAGAGGCGCAAACCGGGATTATTGACCAAAAAATGACTGAGCAGACCCAGATAATTCAGGTTGCCACCAATAATATGCAGACGATCATTCAGGATGCGATGGTTAGTTTTGAGACTACGGTGCAGGATTCAATTACTCTCTTGAAATCAAGCGCGGCGACAGCAGAAGAGGCAGCCGGGCTTCTGGAGACCACTGCTAAAAAATACTCTTGGAATGCTATGGTCTCTCCTGATCCGGCACTTACCGGCGATACTGTTACGCTAACTGCCCAGGGTATGCCCGGGTTAGCTCCCGTGCTTAAAGTTTATAGCTGGGATAATAAGACTATTTTAGATAATATAAAATTGACTGAGGCCAGCGAGGGAGTCTATAATTATGAATTTAAGGTGGATGCCCGTTTTACCGCGGGAAAGGCGTATACTTATGTGGTTACTGAGCAGAGTACTGCCGGCATGGTCTCCGGCTCCGGAATGGTAGAAAGTATGAGTCTTACTACGATTGCTGGTTTAGCGGCAGCCGCGCCTGGAGCGGAAAGGGCTGCCAAGAAGGCATTAGATGCGATTGCGGCAGTTGAGGCAGTATTAATCTCTAAGGAGCCGATGAATATTGCCCTTACCCTAAAGAACCTTAAAGATTCCGTAGACGCGCTTCCAGAGGTAATGACAAAAGAAGGCCCTTCCGCTCGTCTGGCTCAAACAGTAAATGAGATATCAAACAGGATAAAGAAATTGGGCGGCGATGAGGGGTATGATTTTACTACTTTAGTAGGTGAAGCTATAAACGAGGCGCCGGCTATCAAAGAATTACGCAGCAAGGCGGATGCAATCAGGACATCTACCGATGTTTTGACAAATGTTTTTGAAGCCAAATTTGGCGGCGTAGATAAGCCTGTTGTTGTAACTTCACTGGAACCCGGAAGCGTCAAATTCCGGATTGTAGCGCTTAACCCTTCGAAGACCAAGACGCAAAAAACAGAGATAAAATACTATTTGCCTGCTGAAGTAAAACCAAAAGATATTTCAGATACAGCGGGCTTAGATTTGGAATATGATTCCGAAAAGTCTATTTACTACGTATATAAACCTGATCTAGAACTTTCTCCGGGTGAGATGCGCGTATTTGAGGTAGAAGTAGAAGATATTTGGTTCTTAGAGCAGAATAAACTTTTAGAACTAAAGAATCGCACTGATATAGTCCTTGGTAAGCTTGAGACAACGCCTTATTATACAAAAGCTAAAGAGATAGCCGATACTATTTATCCGCGCTTAGATGAGATAGCTCTTTCTCAAAAAGATGATTCAATCAATCGCGAACAACATATAGGTATCTATCGGCAAAACCTTTTGACCTTAGGTCAGGTTAAAGAAGATATCGCCCGAATGGAAAAGATTCTTGTTACTGCCGGAGGGCCACCTGCGCCTGAAATGTTAGCCAAGACTAAAATAAAGGCGGATGAGCCTTCAAAGACAATGACCTGGATAGTTATTTGCACAGTTATTATTTTTACCGGGCTCTTAGCTGGAGTTCTTTTCTTTACTTGGCACCGCCAGGCACGCATCAGTAAAGAAGAACTTTTATCTGCTAAAAAGTCTGCCTTTCCAGAATCTGGTTCTAAAGAAGAACCTAAAGAAAATTCATAAAAAGGATAAGATTAAGATAAAAAATGTTTCTTGATATTACTGTTTTAAGTCCAAAAGAAATAGTTTTTGAAGGAAAGGCTAAAAGTGTTATTTTACCGGGCGAAAATGGCGTATTCGAAGTGTTAGTGTTTCATAAATTTATCTTAAGCCGGCTTATTTCCGGAAAAATCACGGTAGATGAACAAAGCTTTCCCATACGCAGGGGGATTGTTAAGGCCCGTCAGAATAAAGTCACCATAATTATGGAAGAAGGATGAGCAGGAATATAGCACTTATTGTAATCTTTGGGTTCTGTGTATTGGGCCCTTGTGCTGTATTTGCCGCGGGTAGTTTCGCCAGTATTAACGCGCTGGGAAGGAATCCTTCAAGCGCGCCTAAAATATTTACCGCGATGATTATCGCGCTTGTTTTTGCTCAAGCCTTAGCAATTATAGCAATGTTAATAGTTTTTCAATTGTTCTCGCAATCATAGGCAGATAGAGTATAATTATCGCAAAGAGAGCTTAATTAGGAAAGGTAAAATATGTTTATCGTCCCTTTAATAATATTCCAGATATTTATTTTTGTTATTTTGGTTTTTGCTTTACGTAAAATAATGATGAAAAATGTGGTTTCGGCTACAAGGCACATTAATGAAATGGGCCAGGATTATGATAAAAAAGAAGAGGAGATAAGCAGGCGGTTTGAAGAACTAAAGCAGGAATCAGAGGAAACGGTTAGAAAAGCGCAACAAGAAGCGCAAGAGTTAAAGGCAGGGATTATTAAAGAAGCTGAAAGCGAAAGAGATAAAATGTTAAAACAGAGCAGGTCTCAAAGCGATGAGATAATTAAGCAGGCAGATAAGTCAAGGCAGCTTTTGCTCTCTGAAATAGACGAAAGAATAGCCAAAGAAGCGGTTAACAAAGCCTGTGAATTAATCCAGGAGACTTTGCCGGAACAGCTTAAGCAGAATGTGCATAGGTATTGGGTAAAAGAACTTATTAACGCTGGATTTAGCGAATTAGAGCGTTTACGCATTCCCAAAGATATCGACGAGGTAAAGATTATTTCAGCCTTTAATCTGGATGAAGAAGAGCGCAAAAATCTGTTTGATAAATTAAAAAACACGCTGGGTTCCGGGGTTAAATTTAAAGAAGAGATTGAACCAAAGGTAGTCGCAGGGATTATCATTACTATAGGCAGTCTTGTCCTAGACGGAAGTTTAAGGAATAAGATTAAGGAGAATATTAGGAATGCCTGATTCGGTATTAAAGGAAACAAGTATTAGAAGTGCGACCCGATTTGAAGTTAGAGAGATTGGACAAGTTCAGTCGGTGCGTAAATTTATTCTTATTGTCAAGGGCCTGCCATCTTGTATTAATGGCCAGATTGTGGAGCTCGCAAATGGCACATTAGGATTGGTGATGGGTTTTACCGAAGATAAAGTCCAGATTTTAGTTTTAGGCGATGCTAGTTCTATCCGCGCGGGAGATGAGGTTTATAATAAAGGAAGGTCTTTGAATTTAGCTGTAGCAGACGCATTTTTAGGGCGGATAATCAACAGCCTTTGCCAGCCACAGGATGGCTTAGGCCCTATAGTGGTAAGCGAATTATATCCTGTATTTAAAGTGGCGCCGGGAGTTATGGACCGCGCGCCTGTAAAAGATACCCTTGAAACAGGAACACTGATTCTGGACGCGATTATTCCTATAGCCAAGGGGCAGCGTCAGCTTCTTATAGGAGATAGGCTTACCGGTAAGACAACGGTCGCGATTGACGCTATATTAAATCAAAAAGGCAAGGATGTTATTTGTATTTATTGCTGTATCGGGAAACCGTACTCCAGCTTCTTAAAGATTTTGGATATTCTAAATGAAAAAGATGCCTTACAATATACAATAATAGTCAGCGGTGTAGCATCTGTATCTACGGGAGAGCAATATCTGGCCCCTTATACCGCCTGTATGCTGGGCGAATATTTTATGAATAAAGGCAAAGATGTTTTAGTTGTATTTGATGATTTGACTAAGCACGCGTGGATATATAGGCAGATATCTCTTCTTCTTGAGCGCGCGCCCGGAAGAGAGGCATACCCCGGAGATATATTTTATATTCATTCCCAATTAATGGAGCGCGCAGGTTTTCTTAAGCAGGAACTAGGTAGCGGATCAATGACATTTTTCCCCATTGTAGAAATACTTCAGGGCGATGTTACCGGTTATGTTTCCACAAACTTAATCTCTATGACTGACGGGCAGCTGTATTTCTCTACCACACTTTTTAATAAAGGGTTTAAGCCGGCAATTGATTTTGGCCTTTCAGTTTCCCGTATCGGAAATAAGGCGCAATGGCCGGCGATGAAAGATTTAAGCAAATCTTTACGCCTGGATTACCTCCAGTATAAAGAACTTTTACAAATGACGCAATTACGGACTAGCGGGTTATCCAAAGAAGCAGAGTTACGCTTAAAAAGAGGAGAAGCAATAAATCAACTTATTATTCAGGATAAAAATATCCCTGTTTCCTTGGAGGAGCAGATAATTTATCTGGTTGCTTTAAGCCGCGGCGTGCTTGATAATTTGCCGGTAAGTAAAATTAAACAATTTAAACAAGAGATCCTCAAATTCTTAGATAAGCGTTATCCGGGATTTTCTTTAAGCCTTCGTAACAGTAAGGCATTGACAGATGAAACCAAGATACAGATAGAGGATGTTTTGAGGGAGTATTTTAAGGAAGCGATAAAGTAACCAATGAAGACACTTTCAAACATAAAAAAAGATTTAGAGTTTAACCGCGGACTTTCTTCTTTAATCGAAGTGTTAAAAACTATGGCCGTGGCGCAATACAGGATATTAGAGGAGAGGTTAAAGATTTTCGAGAAATTAATTGTATCCATAGAAGATTTTTTTGAGCATGTCGATATCACCAAGATTAATCATCCGTATTTAATCCCCCAAAATAGATTTCAAGGAGTAGTGGCAATAACTTCTGACAGTGGGCTTTTGGGCGGCCTTAACATGCAGGTCGTCTCCGGCGCGCTTTTGGAATTAGAAAAGACCCCCGGCAAGCTTATTATTATCGGCGAACGCGGTAAACTTTATGTACGGGAGACTAACATTCCTTTTGTCTCTTTTGGCGGAGTTAAGGATGATGAGCGCTATGCCCAGGCCATGCAATTAAGGGATTATCTATTAGCTAAGGTTCTTGACGGCTCTTTCGGGTCTTTAAAGATAATTTATCCGCATCCTGTATCTTTTACTGTGCAGCACGTGGAAACAGTTTCATTCCTGCCTTATAAGCCGAATTTAGTTAAGGAGAATACCGCTCTCCAAGCTTATCCAGAAGTTATTTTAGAATCAAGGGTAGGTGATATTATGCAATATTTGGTGTATACCTGGATGGGCCAGAAAATTTATGAAATCTTCGGCTTAAGCCGCTTGGCAGAATTTGCTGCCCGTTTTGTGCATCTTGAAGGAAGCCATCAGAGATTAAGAGAAATGGATACTAAAATTAAATTGGAGTATTTTCATGTCAGGCACGAACTTATTGACCGTAATATGCGTGAGCTTTTCGCGGCAAGATTAGCTTTTTCTTAATATATGAAAGAAAATAAAGATATTATAATAGGGCATGTATCCGCGGTTCAGGGGCCTGTAGTGGATGTTAAATTCCAGAATTCAGTTGATGTGCCTAATATATTCAGCGTTATTCAAACCCAAACCATAGATAAAGAAAAGGTTGTTTTAGAGGTAGCAGAACATCTTCCGGGAAACATTGCCCGTTGCATTGCTATTAACTCGACGATAAATCTTCAGCGTAATCAGGAAGCCTACTCAAGTGGCGCTACTATTCAAATTCCTACAGGCGATATGCTTTATGGGCGCATAATAAATATGTTGGGGGAGCCCATTGATCAGAAAGGCGAAATTAAAAGTTCAGAGAGATCTAATATAAGAAAAGCAGATATGGGAAGCCAGGTTAGATTAAAAAAAGATTTCCATAGGAGCTTTGATGTAATGGAGACCGGGATTAAAGTTATTGATCTTCTTTTTCCCGTGGTTAAGGGAGGCAAAACCGGGATTTTAGGTGGCGCGGCTTTGGGAAAAAGTATTTTAACCCTGGAAATTATTCAGCATATTGTAAAAAGGCATCAGGGTAGCTGCGTATTTGTGGGTGTCGGTGAGCGTATCCGCGAGGGAAACGAGCTTTATTATGAATTATTAAAACACGAAGTTTTAGCTAAAACAATGATGGTCTTTGGCCAGATGAATGAGCCTCCGGGAGCCCGTTTCGGCGTGGCAATGACAGGTATTACCTTGGCTGAATCTGTTCAAAGGAAGAATCAGGATGTCCTGCTTTTTGTGGATAATATTTTCAGGTTTGTTCAGGCAGGAGCAGAGATATCTACCCTTTTAGGCCGCGTTCCATCGGAGACAGGTTATCAGCCTACCTTGATTTCAGAGGCGAGTGAATTTCATGAGAGGATACGTTCTTCACAGGAAGCAGGCGGCGCGATTACTTCTTTTGAAGCAGTATATGTTCCTGCCGATGATTTAACTGATCCGGCAGTAGTAGCTATTTTTAGTTTCTTGGATTCAATTCTGGTACTTTCACGCGAACGCATACAATTGGGTTTGTATCCTGCGGTAGATCCCTTATTATCGTCCTGCGCTAATTTGGATATTGATATCGTCGGCAGAAAACATTTTGATATTTCTCAAGAGGTAATCAGGATTTTTCAGAGATACGAAGAATTAAGGCGCATTGTTTTAGTTGTGGGAATCGATGAATTATCGTCCACCGACCGCATTCTTTATGAACGCGCCAGAAAATTACAGAATTTTCTTACCCAGCCATTTTTTGTCGCGGAGACTTACACCGGTAAAAAGGGAGAGTATGTCACTTTGCCCCAGACTCTCGAAGGTTGTGAAAGGATTATCGCGGGAAGAGTTGATTCTATCCCCGAGGAACAATTTTATTTGATTGGTGTTTTGCCCTAAAGATGATTAGAAGTCCCAAAAGATTAGGTGATATCTTAATAGAGAAAGGCTTGATAACCCAAGAAGTGTTAGATGATGCTTTACGCGAGCAGCGGGAAACAAAGGAATTCTTGGGCGCAATATTATTAAGAAAAAAACGGATCAAAGAAGCGGATTTGTTAACGGCGCTATCTGAACAATTTCATATTCCACTTTTTAGTTTGAAAGATAAATATATTGATTGGAATTTAGTCAAGGGCTTCAGCGCTTCGCTAATTTTAGATTACAGATGTTTCCCTGTAGCCAAAGATGATTGGTCAATAACCATGGCCATAACTAACCCCTTGGATATCCGGGTACTAAAGAGGGTCGAAGATGAAGCAAAGGGATTAAGATTGAAATTAGTTTTGGTTTCCGAGGGAGATATCAACGATTCTATTAAGAGGTACAATAGCTATCTAAGGGGTAATATTTCTAAACTATTCGAGTAAAATATGCCTAAGAAACTAGATATAATTTTATCAGAAGCATTAATTGAAAAAAGGTTAATCGCGCAGAATGATATAGGCAATTTTCTTAAAGAGGCTGAGTCATTGAATGAAAGCCTGCAGCAAATTTTAATTAAACGGGGCATTTTTCCTGAAAAAGATATTTTGAATATTTTGGGGGAAAAATTAAAGTTATCCAGCGTTAACTTAAGAGAGATCACAATTGATAAAGCTGTTTTAGCAAAAGTCCCGGTCAAAATTGCCTTGTATTATAGATTCGTCCCGGTTCAAATAAAAGACAGGGTTTTAACTATTGCGGTTTCTTGCCCGTTAGAGATAAAAATCCAGGATGAGGTAAGGGCGCAGCTGGGTTATGATATTGAGACGGTTCTCTCTTCTTCGGGCGATCTCCTGGAATCCCTGAAGAAATATTATGGCTTGGCGGCCGATACCTTAGAAAAGATTTCTTCTAACGTCCAGCAGGCCGAAGCATCCCACGAAACGCATTTTGAGACAGTAGAGGATATTGAAAAGCTGGCAGGAGACGCTTCGGTAATAAAATTGGTCAACCAGATAATTCTGGAGGGATTCAGGAAACGCGCTACCGATATTCACATTGAGCCTTATAGAGAAGGGGTCTCTTTACGTTATCGCATTGACGGGTTGCTTTACGACGCAAATTTTCCTCCCGAAATAAAGAATTTCTTAAGCGCTATAATTTCCCGTATTAAGATAATGTCCAATTTAAATATTGTTGAGCGTAGGCTACCCCAGGATGGCAGGGCGATAGTAAAGGTTGGAGAGCAGATGCTGGATCTGCGTATTTCCACAATACCTACGCCATTCGGGGAAAGTGTGGTAGTAAGGATCCTGCCTACGCAGATGCTTTTTAGCCTGGAGAAGCTTGGGCTTGGGAAAAAAGATTTGCAGGTTTTTGAGGGATTAATTAAGAAACCCCATGGTATAATTTTTGTTACCGGTCCGACAGGGAGCGGAAAGACTACTACCTTGTATGCCTGTTTAAGCAGGATTAATACCAAAGAACGTAAAATTATTACCATTGAGGATCCTATTGAGTATGAAATGTCCGGGATTACCCAGATACAGGTTAGTCCGGATATCGGCCTGGATTTTGCCCGGGGATTACGCAGTATTTTAAGGCATGACCCGGATGTAATAATGGTAGGAGAGGTCAGGGATTTAGAAACCGCAGAAATAGCTATTCGCGTGGCCTTGACCGGCCACCTTGTATTTTCCACTCTCCATACTAATGATGCTGCCAGCGGTATCACCAGATTAATAGACATAGGAGTCGAACCGTTTCTTTTGGCTTCCAGCGTTGAGGCATTCATTGCCCAGCGTTTAATAAGATTAATTTGTCCTGATTGTAAAATTGAGGATAACGCCGCTCCCATAGAATTAAAAGAGCTGATTGCCCGGGACATTTCCTTGAAGTCCTTAAATGAGGTTAAGATATTTAAAGGTAAGGGTTGCCCGAGTTGCAACTTTACCGGATTTTTCGGCAGGACCGCAATTTACGAAATACTCCCGGTGGACGAAGCAATGAAGGATTTAATTTTGAAGAAAGCCACTGCTACTCAGATAAAAAGGCTTGCTCTTTCAAAAGGGATGCGTACATTGCGTCAGGATGGTTGGCATAAAGTAATTCTCGGAGCGACCACCCCTGAAGAAGTGATGAAAGTTACTTCTGCCGAAGAGTATACGGAAGAAGATAAAAATGCCCGGTTCCTTCCCGCCGGTTCTTTAAAGCCAGTAACTTATCAAGTCCCAAATCCCGATGAGAAAAGGGCGTATCTTCGCTTAAACAGCAAAGTGAATTTACGTTATAAAGTATTTGATACGGCAGAGAAGCTGCTCAAAAAAGGATTTAAGCCGGAAGAGTTTAGCGTTACAAATAATCTTTCCGCGGGGGGCCTGGTCTTTTTTTCAGACGATATGCTGGCTGTTGGTTTGATTTTAGAATTAACTATAGAACTGCCTGATAGCGAGGAGCCGATAGGATGCCTGGCTAAAGTGGTAAGGCTGGAAGAGAGGCAGGATCATAAAGGTTATAATGTTGCAGTTTGTTTTCTGGATATAACCGGCGCAGGAAGATCAAGGCTAGGAAGGTACATAGAATTAGAAACGGAGATGATATAACAATATGGGCACGTATAAATATCGCGCAAAAAAAGGTTTTAATGAAGTTGTGGAAGGGTTAATTGACGCGCAGTCTGAAAAAGAAGCGATTGAAAAGTTAAGCTCTATGGAGTTGTTGCCCTTACACTTGGAAGAAGCCCGTGCCAGTAAATCTAAATCCATTTCTTTAGTCAAATTTCGCGGTAAAATTAAATCACGCGAAATTACTATTTTCAGCCGTCAATTAGCCAGCCTTTTGAAATCCGGCGTAGCTATTTTAAACGCCCTTAATATTATCAATGATCAGTCTGATGATTCTAACCTGAAAAATATACTTTATAATATTAGCAATGCAATAAAAGATGGCGCTACATTTTCTTCGGTGCTTGCGCAATATCCCCGGGTTTTTTCTCCTCTTTATGTTGCCATGATCCGCACGGGAGAAGGCAGCGGGTCGCTTCCGGATGTGCTTTTAAGGATATCTGACTATCGCATCAAGCAAGAAGAGATGCTTTCGCGTTTTCGTATGGCCCTTGTTTACCCGATACTCATGGCAGTTGTGGGCCTGGGCACTATAATTTTTATGCTCACATTTGTAATGCCAAGATTAATGAAGATATTTTTGAGCATGGGGCAGGATTTACCTTTACCTACCCGTATTTTAATTGCGATAAGTGGTTTTCTTTGCCATAGCTGGTTTTGGGTAGTCTTAATTTTGGCAATCATAATTTTAATTCTTCGTAGAGAACTAAGGACAAAGTCCGGAAGGCTATCTTTGAGCCTGTTTAAATTACACCTTCCTTTGTTCGGAAAGCTTATCCTTAAAGCTGAACTTGCCCGTTTTTGCCGTACCCTGGAATTACTCATAAAAGATGGCATCACTATATTAAAGGCGATTGAAATAGCTGTTCCGGTAATTGACAACGAAATAATAAAGAACCATTTATTGCAGAGTTATCAACAACTACAGCGCGGCGGTTCTTTTGGTAGGAGTTTAAGAAATGTAAAATTATTTCCTGTTTTCATGAGTAACCTTATAGGAGTAGGCGAAGAATCAGGCAGGCTTGATGAGGCCTTGGCGGAAGTGGCAGGTAATTACGAGCGGGATACTGACGAAGCAATTAAGGTAATGAACAGTCTCTTAGAGCCGGTGATGATTTTAGTAATGGGCTTAATCGTAGGTTTTATCGTGGTTGCAATGATTCTGCCCATATTTGAAATCAACATGATGGCTAAATGATAAAGAAAGTAAAGATTTTACTTATTTTCCCGCTGCTATTTTTATCTTTATCTATAGCTAAGGCGGAAGAGTGGCAGGAGTTAAAGAGTGAACATTTTATCGCTTATTTTACCCGGGATGAAAAATTCGTCAAAGAAGTATTGGATAAAGCAGAGGTTTATTATCGTAGCATCGCTTTAGATTTAGGGTATTCTAGATACAAAGAATTCTGGACTTGGGATAAAAGAGTAAAAATTTATATTTATCCGGACCATGCCTCCTATTTAAAGGCAACGGGTCAACCTGACTGGTCTCAGGGGGTAGCGGATTACAGGGCTAAACAGATAATTAGTTTTATCTGGAGCAGGGGATTTCTTGAATCGCTTCTTCCTCACGAAATGGCCCATTTGATTTTTAGGGATTTTGTGGGTTTTGAAAGCGATATACCCCTCTGGTTAGATGAAGGCGTGGCGCAATGGGCAGAAGATGTAAAAAGAGGGACAATGAAGAGGATGGTCAAGGATGCTTATAATCAGAATGGATTATTGAGTATGAATGATATGATGAAATTAGAGATTAGGAATTTAAAGGATAAAAACCTGGTTTTTATCCGGCCAACACGCACAAAAGAAGGCAACGACGGAGTTGTAATTTTAAATAGCACTAATTTAGTTAATCTTTATTATTTAGAGGCCGCTTCACTAGTAGATTTTCTTATAGCAAAATATGGCTCTGATAGTTTTGCTAATTTGTGTCGTCAGCTGCGCGACGGCAAGCAGATAGAAGAGGCCTTAACTTTTACTTATCCTAGTTCTATCCGTAGTATCGGTGACTTGGATAATCAGTGGAGAGATTATATAGCGAGGCAGTATTGACCAGGAGGGATTAATGACTGGAATTAAAAAAACAGATGGTTTTACTTTAATTGAGCTTATGCTTGTGGTTGTAATTATCGGTGCATTAGTGGCTATGGTTATGCCCAGGCTTACCGGAAGAGGCGAGCAGGCGCGCGTTGGCGCGGCCATGGCAGATATCCGCGCTAACATTGCCACTGCTTTAAAACTTTACGAATTAGATAATGGTAGTTTCCCCAGGACAGAAGAAGGATTGAATGCTTTATTGAATAAACTTGCTTCTGCGTCAAACTGGAACGGCCCATATCTGGAAAAAAGCCCGGTAGACCCCTGGGGTAGGGAATATAAATATAAATGTCCGGGCGAACACAGGCCGGCGGATTACGATTTGTATTCATTAGGTAAAGACGGAGTGGAAAGCCAGGATGATGCCAAAAATTGGGAATAAGCGGGCATTTACCCTTCTGGAGGTAATGGTTACTACCGCGGTATTATCATTAGGGACTGTTTTAATACATGAATCATTTTTTATTACTTTGGATTCATATGATTATTGTTCTAATTATTTTAATGTTGCTCCATGGATGGATGAAAAAATCTGGCAGGTGCGGGATAATATAATCCGTCTTGGTTCATCCAGCCAGATAGAAACAAGCGGCACATTTACAATCAAAAATAAAGATTTTTCCTGGAATTTATCGCATAGTTTAGTAGAAGGCGCACAAGATTTGCATAAACTGGATCTGGTTGTTTTCTGGAAAGAAGGTCAGAGAAAGGTAAAATTATCAAGGACTGCTTATGCTAAGTATGCGCAAAGTTAGCCCGGGAATTACCCTTATTGAGTTACTCATTGTTACCGTATTGCTATCTGTAGTTTCAATGGCAGTATACGCAACTTTTAACAATGGCATAAAAATCTGGCAGAAACTGAATACACCGGTAGAGGGAGAAGATTTGGGTATTTTTTTTGATAAATTCACCCGGGACCTGGCGAATGGTTTCAAATTTTCAACTATTCCATTTTCGGGGTCAGAAGACAGGTTCCAATTCGCCACTCTCGTTAACAGCCCAAGATTAGGCGGGAAGACAGTGGGCGAGGTAGTTTATTATTATGACCGCGGCAGCGTAACCTTAAATAGGCAGGAACTGGATTTCTCCCTGGTTTATAAAGGAGAAGAATCCGTAAGTAATCAGAAATTAAGCAATGTAAGATCCCTAAAATTTCAGTACTATTTTTATGATAAAGAAAAAAAAGAATATTCTTGGCAGGACGAATGGTTGAAAGAGACTCTACCTGTGGCTGTAAAGGTGGAATTTGAGATTAACTATGGTAAGGAAAATAACAAGTTCACGAAGACAGCCAATATTCCCGTTGGCAGCTAAAAAGGGAAGCATATTAATAATTGTGTTGTGGTCGCTTTGTTTATTAACTACTTTTGCTGTAATATTGGGTTATGGAGTTAGGCAGAAGCTTTCTTTGGCCAGCCGGATAGATGAGAGAGATAAGTTGCATTTTATCGTCGGGATTGGTGCAGAAAGGGCGATCCTTGAATTGAAGAATGAACCGGAAAAGACTTATGACGTTTTTAAGGATAACTGGAGCAGTAATACCAACGCGTTTAAAGATATAGATATTGGCGACGCCAGGATTAATATCTGCTATAATTATATCAACGAGCCTCAGGGGTTAGTTGAGGTTAGGTACGGGCTCATTGATGAGGAAAGAAAAATAAACATAAATAAGGCTGAGGTAAAAGTATTAGAGCGGTTTTTTCGCATTGCTCTTAATTACAATGAGAATCAGGCGCAGGAGTTGGCCGCATCTATTGTTGACTGGCGCGATAGTGATAGTGAACTATCCGTCCCTTTAGGCAGCGCGGAAGATTCATATTACAGGGATCTTGAGCAACCCTATGAAGCAAAGGACGCGGTATTTGAAATTTTAGAAGAACTCCTTTTGGTTAGAGGCATTAGAGAGGATAGCTTCCAGAAAATAAAAGATTATCTTACTGTCTACGGAAGTGGTAGAATTAATATCAATACCGTTTCTAAGCCGGTTCTTTTGGCCTTAGGATTAAGTGATGATATTACAGGTAAGATCTTAAATTTTCGTTCGGGAGAGGACGGGATTTTAGGTACCGACGATGACAATGTTTTCGATCAGACCGCGAATATACTGCCGAAGTTAAGCCAGTTTTATGACTTAAGCGAATCTGAAGTAGCGGCGCTTAGCGCGGTTGTCAGCGAATATTTAACTACAAAATCAAATATTTTTATGGCCAAAAGCACAGCCAGATTAAACGGCAAGAATTATACAGAAGAATTGACTTGCGTGTTTGACCGCAAGGGCAAGATTCTTTATTGGCAGGAGCAGTAAATGTCTGGGGTCAACTTAAAGAGAATTAATCTTAGATCCTTCGCGAGAAACAGAAATGAACTTGTAGGCATAGATTTTAGCGGCAATAATTTAAAGTTTGCCCATGCAAGAATCTCATCTAATAAAAGAGAGGTGATCAATCTTTCTAGCCGCGATATAAGCGGCCTAGCCGATGCCGATATCTCCAAGGTTATAAGGTCCGGCTATGGCGAATTAGGCGCTAAAAACCCACAAATTATAAATATCATACCTCCGCATTTGGTGATAACTAAGAATATTGAAATTCCTTCGGTTAATGAAAAAGAGATAAGAGAGATTATAAACCTGCAGGCAGGCAGGCATACTCCATATTCGCGCGAAGAGATAATTGTGGATTATATTGATATAGGCACTTACAAGAATAGTTATACCAAAATACTTTTGGTGATTGTTGCGCGTAGTGTCGTAAAAAGGCAGTTTGAGATATTGGATAAAGCCGGCCTTCAGTTAGAGCGGGTGTTGCTTGCTCCGGAAGGCTTGGCCTGGTCTGTTTCCAAGGTATTAAAGATTGAAACCCAGGATTCTCCGGCTAACGTCGTACATATTGATGAAGGTTTTACCGATTTTAGTATTGTTTTTAAGAATAACGTAGTCTTTATCAGGTCTATCCCCATAGGAACAAGGCATTTATTAAATGAGAAGGGAAAGTATGAAAGCAGATTTGTTGAAGAGCTTAAAAATTCTCTCGAGGCTTATCAAAATGAGGATATAGAAAAGAGCCCCAGTGTTATTATTTTAACAGGAGCTGTTGAAGAATTAAAAGATTTGGAAGCCGTCTTAAATAGCAGTTTGCATTTGCCTATTAAAGTAATGCCTTATTTTAAGAATCTTACAATTTCAGACCAGGCATTAAAGGCAGCATCCGCAACAAGGAATTTATCTTTTCTGAATGTAATTGCCCCTCTTCTTACAACGCAAGATATGAAGATAAACCTTGTGCCCGAGGAAGTAAAACTAAGAAAATCGCTTGAAGAAAAAGGAAGAGATCTGATTAAAGCAGGGATTTTTGTTTTATTGTCTTTTGTTTTGTTATTTTCTATAATGGCAAGTAAAATTTATTTTAAAAGCGCTTATTTAAAGGTTTTAAATAATAAATACCAGCCATTGAGCCAGGATGCGCAAAAATTAGAAGAAGATTTTACCAAAGTGAGCGCGATAAAAGGTTATCTGGCTAAGCGCGGATATCTTTTAGAGATATTAACTGAATTATATAATGTTACTCCGGAGGGCTTAGAGTTAAACGATATCCGTTTTGATGAGCAGGGTAAGTTTACCGTTAGAGGCGTTGCTGAGTCCATGTCTACGGTATTTTCTTTTGTTGGCAGTATGGAAAAATCAAAATATTTTGAAGATGTTAAGACCAAATACACCTCAAAACGAAAAGACGGGATGAAAGATGTAACTGATTTTGAGATAGCTGCTTCGCTTAAAAAGTATTTTTCTTCATGAAAATAATAAATCTGCAGGTTTTGTCTATGGTTCTTTCTCGTTTATCTAAAAGAGAAAAGGCCATTCTTTATGGCACGGTTCTTGTCGTATCTTTGACCGCGATAGATCGCTTAATAATAAATCCTATTTTCTCTAAGATGGAGGCGTTAAATAAGCAGATACAGGAAAAAGATGCCGGGATTAAAAAGGATTTGCGCATACTGGCGCAGAAAGAGAGGATCCTGGCTGAAAAGGTAAAATATGCCTCTTTTTTAAGTTCTTCAGCATCCGAAGAAGAAGAGATGACCTCAATTTTGAAAGAAGTTGAAGCCTTGGCGGGAAAAAGTTCGGTGTATCTTGTCGATATGAAGCCCGTGGGTTTGAAAAAGTCCGGTTCATCGGAAAAATACCTGATTAATGTTAATTGCGAGGCGCAAATGGAACAACTTACTGAATTTATTTATAATATAGAAAGTTCAAACAAGTTACTCTCCGTTGAGAAGTGCCAGATAAACCCGAAATCAAAAGATTCAAGCGTGGTAAAGTGCAGTATGTCAATAGCCAAAATAGTGGTAAAATAAATATGCCTGATGCGATTACACAAGTAGGTTTGGTAGCCGGAGAGATATGGCATTTTATTAATGATAAGGGCGGTGAGGCAACTTTATCCGCGCTCTTAAGTTCCATAAACCATAGCCAACAAGTTGTTTTTATGAGCCTTGGCTGGTTAGCGCGCGAGGGCCAGGTGTTCTTGGAAGAAAAAGATAGTGATTTCAAGGTGGTAGTTAAAAAACGGTAACACCCGGCCTTAATGGATAGGCCGGTGTGCACTTACTGTGCAAGGAGGTTTAGATGAAGAAAGTAACCGGTATTATCTTAGCCTTGTTGATAGCCACAAGCTTAAATTCTTTTGCCTTGGATATTCCGCTTATGGACATGCGTAATAAAATCTTTGAAGAATCTAAAGTCATGAAGAAGAAATTGGCGAATTCAAAAGATATTATTTTCTTAAACAGCATGTGGGATTCATGCGTAATAGCGATTAACCAATTAGACGCGTATTTTTCTTTAGTGGGGATTTTTAATACTATTAAAAAAGAAAACCTGACAGAAGCTTCCGTAGGATACCTTATCAGTTGGCTAAATCAGACTAAGCAGACGAACGAATTGAATATAAAAAACCTGAATTCGTTGACATCTACATTTGAGGCAAGGACCAAGCTTTACAAGGCAAAATTAACAAATATTTTTACCGAGTTAGATAGCCACATA
Organism: Candidatus Omnitrophota bacterium; assembly: GCA_020058085.1. GTDB lineage: Bacteria > Omnitrophota > Gorgyraeia > Gygaellales > Profunditerraquicolaceae > Sherwoodlollariibacterium. Next base: position 23,595 of record JAGVER010000005.1, read on the forward strand.
ACTAAAGAGCTGGAGAAGCTTTCGTTATTACAGAGATCTCTTCAAAAAACTAAGCCCGGTAAGAAACCTTAGGGTATGTGAATGTTTATCAAAATAAAAAATATCTGCCTGTTAGCTATATTTTCTCTTATTATTTTATTCCCTCTCTTCGCGCAGGATGATACGGGCCTGAAGGAAGATGCCGAGGGGAAAACAGTAATTAAGACTGTATCCGGGCTTAAATTTGAAGTTCCTGAAGACAGGCCCATCGAAGAGAGGAATAATATTATCGCCCCAATGCCCTTGGATGAATATGTCGCGTTAAAATTTTCGAAGTTTGAATCCCGCTTGCAGAAAATCGAGGAGAATATCAACCAAATTCAGGATCAATTAAATATTATTCAAGGGGAGTTAAACTCACCCAAGGCCAAAGAAAACCCTTCGCAAAAACCGTAATCAGTTAAGAAATAAAAAAAAGATACTATAATAAACTCTGCTGACTTTTATGTTTTTATCTTTGGCTTCACTCACGTTCAGGTCCTTGTTGCCTACGGCAATTTCGCTAAACAAAAACTTAAAGAGCTCAAATTTCGCACAGCCAGTGCGCATACCTCGCCTCGACCGAAGGGCGAGTGTGTTGCTTTCTGCAGCACTTGCCAATCGCCTCAGAAGAGGCGCACTTTACTATCAGATAAGTAAAGGTGCCTATTTGGCAAGGTGCGCTAGACCAAAGATTAAGGTGCTCTTATCCTTGATCTCACTTGCGTTCGATCAAGGATTTCGCTGGACCAAAGATTAAGGTGCTCAAATTATTATTGCATTAATCTGACTTTAGCTATACAATAAAAAGCCTGTGAAAGTTTTATGCTAAAAAGGAGAAGAGATGGTTGAGCGTAGTGAGTTTAAGGGTAAGCCTGTTTTGGTAATCAAGAGGGATGAGAATGATCAATACCCGTTTTCATTCGGAATTAGCAAGGCCAAGTTGATCCTGGAGAACATTGAAGAGATCAAAAAGTTTGTTTCAGAGACAGAGGCTAAGCAATAAAAAATATGAATATGTTGACTTGGGAATTAAATTAAAGTATAATATTAAATATGAGACACCCCGCGTTAAACATGAGGCACCTGGCCTCGATAGGAATTAGGCCAGTGTTCGCCTGGTGGCGAAAATTGCGCGGGTGTGCGCTTACTGTGCAACACCCGGCCTTATTTGAGAGGCCGGTGTGCACTTACTGTGCAAGGAGGTGATTAAGGTTGGTTTTGGTAAAAGAAAAGAAGATAAAGATCATTGATGAGTTTAGGGTTCACGCTAGGGATACCGGTTCAGCCGAGGTCCAGATCGCAATATTAACTGAAAGAATTAATCAGTTAGGGGATCATTTTAAGGCCCACAAAAAAGATTTTAGTTCTCGCCGCGGTTTACTTTGCCTTGTAGGCACGCGCCGTAGTCTGCTCAGTTATCTCAAGAAGAAAAATGCCAAGAAGTACGAAGAGGTTTTGGGCAAGCTTCACTTGAGAAAATAAACCGGAGTTATAATCCTAAAATAATATGAATGATAATACCTTAAAATTAAAATTTGGTAGGAACGACCTAATCTTAGAAACAGGTAAGGTTGCTAAGCAAGCTAACGGTTCCGTAGTTGTTACTTATGGCGGAACAGTTGTGCTAATTACTGCCTGTATGTCTCGCGAAGTAAGAGAAGGGCGTGATTTCTTTCCTTTAACAGTAGAATATCAGGAGAAGACTTACGCTGCCGGAAGGATTCCGGGAGGTTTTTTCAAGCGAGAGGGCAGGCCTTCGGAGAGCGAGATTCTTGCTGCCCGATTAATCGACCGGCCAATAAGGCCGCTTTTCCCAAAAGGTTTATTTAATGACGTACAGGTTATGGCTATTGTCCTCTCAAGCGACGGAGAGAATGATCCGGATGTCTTAGCGGTCAATGGCGCTTCAGCGGCATTATGTATATCTGATATACCATTTAATGGCCCATTAGTAGCATGTCGTGTAGCCAGAGTAAATAACGAATTAATAATTAATCCTACTTATGCCGAATTAGATATCGCGGACTTAGAAGTAATTATAGCCGCTAACAATAAAGGTATCGTGATGCTTGAATCAAAAGCCAAAGAGATATCCGAAGAAGAGTATCTTGAGGTAGTTAGGTTTGGGCATAATCATTTGAAAGATCTGATTCATCTTCAGGAGGAATTTGCTAAGAAGTACGGAAAACCTAAAGCAAATGTTGAATTTAAGAAGATAGACCCGGATTTAAAGGCTAAGGTTAACGAATTATCGCGCGATAGGCTAAAAGAAGTCTATAGCCTTGGTAAAAAAGAAGAGCGTGAAGAAGCAGTGCATTTATTGGCTAAAGAACTTGAAGAAAAACTTACTGCTGAAGGTTATTCTAGCGATCAGATTAAGCTTGCGCTTGATGAAGTAGAGGCGCAGCAAGTTAGAAATAAGATACTTACCGAAAATGTGCGTATTGACGGCAGGGGTTTTAAAGATATACGACCGATTACTTGTGAAGTTTCTCTCTTACCCCGTACTCATGGTTCAAGTTTGTTTACCCGCGGGCAGACACAGAGTCTTGCTGTAACTACTTTAGGCACAGGTGAAGATGAACAGATGGTCGAAGCCTTAGAGGGCAAAAAATATAAATCTTTTATGTTGCATTATAGTTTTCCGCCTTTTAGTGTTGGTGAGACCGGGCCTGTGCGTGGTCCGGGCAGAAGAGAGATAGGCCATGGAGCATTGGCTGAGAAAGCTATCCTTGCAGTAATGCCGTCTAAAGAAAAATTTCCTTATACAGTAAGAGTGGTATCCGAGATTTTAGAGTCAAATGGCTCTTCAAGCATGGCTACAGTTTGTGCTGTGGCTTTATCGCTTATGGATGCGGGTGTGCCTATAAAAGATACTGTTGCCGGTATTGCTTTAGGTTTAATTAAAGAAGGGGATAAAGCTTTAATTCTGACAGATATCGCGGGCCTTGAAGATCATTTCGGAGATATGGATTTTAAAGTTGCCGGAACTAGGCAGGGTGTTACTGCTGTGCAATTAGATTTAAAAATAGACGGCATAGAGATAGAGTTATTAGGTAAGTGTTTATCTGAAGCTAAAATAGCCAGAATGACCATTTTAGATAAAATGAGCGAAGCCTTATCCAAGCCCCGCGAGAAATTATCCAGCTATGCCCCGCGTATAGATGTATTAAAGATAAATACCGAGAAGATCGGGGAACTTATTGGCCCAGGCGGAAAGAATATCAAAGCGATTATTGCCGCAACCGGAGCAAGCGTAGATATAGAGGACGATGGCACGGTTTTGGTTGGTTCTACTGACGCTTTAAAGTCAGAGGCGGCGATTAAGATGATTAGGGCAATAACCGATGATGTAGAAGTTGGCCGTGTCTATATAGGTAAAGTAAAGCGTATCATGCCGTTTGGCGCTTTCTGTGAAATTGCCCCGCGTAAAGAAGGTTTGGTGCATGTTTCAGAACTTTCGGATAAATTCATCAAGAATGTTGATGAAGTGGTTAAAATCGGCGATGAGATTAAAGTTAAGGTCATCGGTATAGATGAATTAGGCAGGATAAATTTAAGTAAGAAACAAGCCGAGCAGGCTGGTTAGACAAGAAGTGAGAGAGAAAAGGTTAAATGAAATAAAAGGCGTAATTTTGGTTGCGGTAGGCCTAATGGTTTTGGCCAGCCTCGTACGATTTGAACGCTTTGACCTTCCGTTTTATACTTCGTATCCCAATCTCCCCCCAAAAAATCTATTAGGAATATTCGGCGCTTATTTAGGCGAGTTGATTGTATTCTTATTTGGCAGGCCCACCAGTTTTGTCTTACCGATATTGATTATCTTGTTAGGTGTTAAATTCTTTCGCCAGGAGAAACCTTATTTGAGCATACCTAGGATTTCAGGGATGTTCGTATTGCTTATTTCTATAAGTTCCCTGATAGGCATGTTTAATTTAAGCAGCGAAAGCATGAGGTTTTATTATTCCGGGCTTTTTGGGGCCTTGTTAACAAAATTCATAACTACTTACTTTAGCCGTTTAGGCGGGTTTATTATATTTATTACTTTTGCTCTTTTGTCATTAGCATTAGTTAGCGAGATCTTATTATCTTCATTATTTGCTAATTCTGCGGAAAAACTCAAGGGTTTATTAGCGGCTATATTTAAACCAAGGAAGGCGATAGAAGTCAAGTCTAAGATTATTGAAAAGAAAAATAATCTTTCTCTCTTTCCTAAGCCTAGCCTAGTTAAAGAAGAGTCGCTTGTCTCTAGGCCAAAGATTCAGATTAAGGCTAAGCCTATTAATCCGGAGCCGAAAGCAAAACCGCAGGAATTAAAAATTGGCGATTATCGTCTTCCTTCTCTGGATTTATTAGATGCTCCTCCGCCGCCAGAGGCGAGGCAGATTAAGGAAAACCTGGAGGATAATGCTAGAATACTCGAAGATACTTTAGGAGATTTCGGTATTGTGGCTAAAGTTACGGATATTGAGCGCGGCCCGATAATCACTCGTTATGAGCTTGAGCCTGCGCCGGGTATAAAACTAAGCCGTATTATGAATTTAAGCGATGATATCGCTTTAAGTATGAAGGCGCAATCAGTAAGAATTCTTGCTCCTATCCCGGGTAAGGATAGGGTGGGGATAGAAGTTCCTAATACTCAAGGGAGTTTTGTATATTTGGAGGAGGTTTTTGCTTCTAGTGAATTTCAGAAAACCGATACTGCCCTTACTCTCGCTTTAGGTAAAGATATCACCGGCCGGCCCATAATTACCGATCTTGACGACATGCCACATCTTTTGATTGCCGGGACTACCGGTTCAGGAAAAACAGTTTGCGTAAATTCTCTGATTTTGTCTTTGCTTTTTAAGAGTTCTCCAACAGATTTGAAATTCGTGATGATCGACCCTAAGATGGTTGAGCTTATGCCTTTTAACGGCCTGCCGCATCTTTTATGCCCGGTTGTAACGGATTCTAAGAAAGCTTACACTGCCCTTAATTGGGTGGTAGGAGAGATGGAAGAGCGTTATCGGCTCTTGTCTAAGGCAAGCGCGAGGAATATCGAAGCTTATAACGAAAAGCAGGAAAAACTGCCTTATATAATTGTTATTGTTGATGAATTTGCTGATCTTATGACTGTGGCCCGTGATCAGACCGAGACAGCAGTTCAGCGTTTAGCGCAGTTATCCCGCGCCGTCGGCATTCATCTTATATTGGCAACTCAAAGGCCTTCGGTAAATGTTATTACCGGAGTGATTAAGGCAAATTTACCTGCGCGTATCTCTTTTAAGGTTGCATCTAAAGTAGATTCACGTACGGTCTTGGATATGAATGGAGCAGATAAATTATTGGGTAAGGGGGATATGCTTTTTTTGCGTCCCGGGGAATCAAAACCTATTCGTATTCAGGGTACATTGATTAGCGATAAGGAGATAGAAAGAGTTGTGAATTTTATAAAATCGCAAGCTGAACCCGTATACGATGAAGAGATATTGAAGGAACAGCAAAAGAGCGGAATAAATGGTAACGAAAAAGATGAATTTTATAATGAGGCGGTAAAGATTATAATGGAGAGTAACCAAGCCTCGGTATCTATATTGCAGAGGAGGATGCGCTTGGGTTATACTCGTGCCGCCCGGATTATTGATATGATGGAGCAGGAAGGATTAGTCGGTCCATTTGAGGGAAGTAAACCACGCAGGATTTTGATTGACCGGGATGCTTGGTTAAAAAATACTGTTGCCGGAATCGGAGATAAAGAATAATGAATATAGAATTAATAGGTGAGAGGTTAAAAAAGATTCGTCAAGAAAAAGGCTTAACCTTAGAGGATCTCCAGAAGAAAACCAAGGTACATCTTAATATTTTAAAGGCTATAGAGGGAGAGACGCTTACTAATTTAAGCCCAATATATTTGAAAGGGTTTATTAAGATTTATTGTAAGGCCCTAGATTTAGAACCTAAGGATTATATACCAGATTATAAAGAATCATCTTCGAGCGTTATATTAGGAGCACATAAAACTAAGGATTCGTTCCTAAGAAGTGTAGGCATGAAGATGAGTTTTTTAAAACCAAATAAGAATATAAGAAAGATAATTATTATTGGATTAATTATTCTGGCTTTTTCAATTGTTTTGTTTAAAGTGGTTGGCTGTTTGTCCTCGAGGCGAACCGCCGCCATTCCTCTCTCCTCAAAAATTAACCAGTCTAGAAAACAAGAATCTTTTCAGCCAGCCGCAGGAACCAATATTCCTAAAGAGGCATCGGGTGGTATAAGGCTTGTGGTCAGCGCAAGGGAAAATTGTTTAGTTCTTGTTAAGTCTGATGGAAAGGTAGTTTTCCATAGGGTCTTAGAAAAAGGAAGGTCTAACAACTGGAAAGCTAAAGAAAGAATAGATCTTTCTCTGGGTAATGCTTCAGCTGTAGAGATAGTTGTTAACGGCCAGCGTTTTAAAGATTTAGGTAGAAAGGGCCAGCCTTTAAAGAATATAGTCATTACTGAAAAAGAAGGTTTGAGTATTCCCCGGTGAAGCCAAGGATCGGGATATTAAGCTTAGGTTGTCCTAGGAATCTGGTAGATTCAGAAGATATCTTAGGTAGATTATTTAGAAAAGGCTACGAAATAGTTGATATAGATAAAGCTCAGGTCGCGTTGGTAAATACATGTGCATTTATTGAAGAAGCAAAACAGGAATCTATTGAGGCGATTCTGGAGCTGATAGATTTAAAGAAAAAAGGCAAGCTTAAGAAGGTTATTGTGTATGGCTGTTTATCCCAGCGCTATAAAAGTATCTTAAGCAAGGAATTATCGGAAGTAGATGCTTTTGTAGGCAGGATTTCACTTAATTATGGGCTTAGCCGGTTTGCTATTACTCCTAAACATTACGCGTATCTGAAGATTTGCGAAGGTTGCGTAAACCTGTGCAGTTTCTGTGTAATCCCCAAGATTAAAGGAAGGCTGAATAGTCTTTCTTTTGATTCGATTATAAGTAAAGTAGGGCAATTCTCAAAAGAAAGAATTTCGGAATTAAATATCGTTGGCCAAGATATTACGGGATACGGTATAGATTTGAAGAATGGTATAAACCTTGCTAAGCTTCTTGGCAAAATAATTAAGAAGGCCAAGGGGATAGATTGGATTAGGCTCTTATATCTCAATCCGATAAGATTAGGCGAAGACTTATTAGAATTAATAAGGGAAGAGGGAAAGATCTGCAAGTATATTGATTTACCTATTCAACATATCAATAATCGTATCTTAAAGCTTATGAATAGGAATGTTTCCCGGGATCCCCGGGGGGGGATTGTTAAGGTTATTGATAAGGTGCGTAAGAATATACCCGGAGTTGCCTTACGCACTAGCGTAATTACCGGTTTCCCGGGTGAGACAGATAAAGAGTTCTTGGAACTTTTGGAATTTATCAAAGAGGCTAAGTTTGAAAGATTGGGTGCATTTAAATACTCAAGAGAAGAAGGGACAAAAGCTTATGATTTTAAAGGGCAGATCCCCGAAGCAGTTAAATCCGATCGTTTTAGCCAAATAATGTCTCTTCAGCAGGAGATCTCGACCGGAATCAATAGTAAATTTATTGGTAAAACCTTGAAGGTTTTGGTTGATGAATGTAAGAATGGCGATTATGTTGGGCGTAGCGAGTTTGATGCACCCGAGGTGGACGGCCTAGTCTATATAAAATCAAAAAGAAGGCTCAAACCGGGAGATTTTGTGAATTTGAAAATTACAGATACGCTAGAATATGATTTAGTAGGGGAGGAGAGATAAATGAATTTAGCCAATAGGTTAACAATGTTTAGAATACTGCTTACTTTTTTATTCATGTTTGTTTTTTCTTGGCAGGGATTGTGGTTTAAAGTTGTGGCACTTCTTATATTTACGGCTGCGGCGCTCTCCGATCTTTTCGACGGTATGATTGCCAAAAAAAGAAACATGATTACTGACTTTGGCCGGCTTATGGATCCTATAGCTGATAAGATTCTAGTTCTTGCGGCATTTGCTGCCTTTTTAGAGATGCAGTTATTTGAGGCTTGGATGTTTGTGATTATTGTTTCCCGTGAGATTTTAATTACATCCCTAAGACTATTTGCTCTTAATAAGGGCAAGATACTCTCTGCTGTGCGCGCAGGAAAACATAAGACAGTATCTCAGATGGCGGTGATATTTTACATCTTGATTTTTATTGTGATTAAAGAGGCAGTTAAGATTTATTCTGTCTGGAATCCGGTTTGGGAGGAGCTTTTCCGCAAGAGCATAAATATCCTGATGTTAATAACTGTCGGGCTTACCCTTTATTCGGGTTTAGCTTATTTATGGGAGAACCGTAAAATAGTTACTAAGTTGTAATGGATAAATTCATCACAAAAATATTAAGTACTTTTTTTTATATTGGTTATTTGCCCCTTATCCCCGGCACGTTCGGCAGCCTCGCGGGTATTTTTTTATTTTACTTAGTTAAGATCAATGCTTTAAATTATACCTTATTTACTTTGGCAGTTATAGTTGTTGGTTTTTTGGTTTGCGGGAAGGCCGAGAAGGCAATGCATAAGAATGATCCGCGCTACGTTGTAATAGATGAGGTCTCCGGGATGCTTTTAAGCCTTATATTTATTCCTTACGATATTAAATTGGTCATAAGCGCTTTTATTTTATTCCGCATTTTGGATACGCTCAAGCCATATCCTGCGGGGCGCTTGGAAAGATCGAAAGGGAGTATAGGGATAATGAGCGACGATTTAATCGCGGGATTATATACGAATCTTATTCTTCAGGTAGTGTCGAGGGTTACTTCTTTCAAGACTTCGTAGATTGGCCCGTTGGGTTTAAGGCTGCTCTTAAAAAGAGTAATTTTATCTGCAATAAAGCTAATCTTTTCCTTAGGCAAGTCATCTCTTAGGGTGCTTAGTCCTCCAATTAGTTTATCTTTATTAAGCCAAGATTTTATTCTGCCAATAGTAATGTGTCCCGAGAATTGCCGTTCCTCTTTAGGTATATTTAGTCTTTGTAATTTTTCTTCAAGCTCTTCAGCTATGAGTTTAGTCTCGTTATCCCCATTTTTAATTCCAACCCAGATTATTTTAGGATGATTTATATTCGGGAAGACCCCTAATCCGGCGAGTGTTATTTCAAATTTAAGTTTATTCTCAGCGGTGTCCTTAATTATTTGATTAATCTTCTCCAGTTTACTATCTTCAATTTCGCCCAAGAATTTTAAGGTTAAATGGATATTATGAGGCTCTACCCATTTTACATCCGCCCCGCATTGCTTTAATTTATCTTGGAGGCGGCTAAGAGTAGTTTTAATATTTTCGGGTAATTCAATAGCAATAAATGTTCTCATTATAATATAGTGTGAGCTTTTACGTTTTCGCTTCCGGCGCTGAAAACTTTCGCCGTCTGCTTCGGTTTACGGCTCGTTCTCGGCCGACCATACAAGGCGTCGGCCTCCACTCGCCGTAATCCCTCGCAGACAAATATTTAATAGCAGTGCCGAAAGTTTTCTAATGCGCCTTCAGCAAAAACGCAAAAGCTTATTATACTATAAAACTAGTTTTAATAATTGTAAGGCTTTTAGCGCCGACTGTTTTCTTATAGAGGCGCGATTGCCTTGAAAGATAAACTTTTTACAGATAGTTTTATTCTTGTTGGCTAGAGCAATAAAAACTGTGCCGACAGGTTTATCAGGAGTTGCTCCGGTTGGCCCGGCAATGCCTGTTATACCGATTCCGAAATCAGTTTTGGCTATGCGGCGGATACTTTTTGCCATAAGGCAGGCAATATCTTTTGAGACTACGCCTTTTCTGGTGATTATTGAAGCAGGCACTTTTAGGATACTTCTTTTGGCTTGGTTGTTGTAAGTGATTACTCCCAGGATGAAGTATTGAGAGCTACCGGAGAATTGAGTAAGGAGGCTGGAGAGGATTCCACCGGTGCAAGATTCGGCGGTTGCTATGGTTTTGTTGTTTTTTATTAGAGACTTATGTATATGTTCTGTAATGTTTTGCATAGTTATACTAATATTATAGCCTTTTTATCCTTCTTGACAAGATGAGTTTTTGTGCTACAATTAATCAATAGATTAATCTTCAGGGCAGGGTGGAATTCCCGACCGGCGGTTGCGCAGAAGCGCACACCGACGCTTCCTTTAGCGTTGGGTGAAAAGTCCGCGAGCTCTTAACGAAAGTTAGAGCATGAACCGGTGAGACTCCGGTACCGATGGTAGCGCACAGGCGCATACTAACCTATCCTATTAGGTTGGGTAACAGTCCAGATGAAAGAAGATGTTTACACTTAAGCCCGAAGATTATATCCGGGCTTTTTTAATGAGCGGATAATTTGCGGAAGCGAAGCGACGCAAATTATAGGCTGAAAGCCGTCCGCGAATTAACCCTACCTATTTTATAGATGGGCGGGGGTCATCAGGTCATAATATATGCTGAATACTATTCCAGAAATACTTGAGGATTTAAAAAACGGGAAGATGGTCATTGTGGTTGATGATGAAAGCCGCGAGAACGAAGGTGACCTGGTTGTGGCTGCGTCTTTTACCAAACCAGAAGACATAAATTTCATGGCCAAATTTGGCCGTGGGCTAATTTGTGTCCCTATGGAAGAATCAAGACTTGATTCTCTAGGTCTAGGACCAATGTTAAAGGAGCAGTATCTTCCTATTCAGAAAGATCCTTTTTCTACTGCTTGGGTTATCTCGGTTGATGCGGCTAGAGGAGTTACTACCGGGATATCTGCTTATGACCGTTCGCGTACAATTGAAGTTTTGATCGATCCTAAAACAAGGCCTGAAGATTTAGTTAAGCCAGGGCATGCATTTCCTTTAAGGGCGCGTCAAGGAGGTGTTTTAGTTCGTGCAGGCCATACTGAAGCAACTCTGGATCTTATGCGTTTAAGCGGATTATATCCGGCAGGAGTTATCTGTGAGATTATGAATGATGACGGAAGTATGAGTCGGATGCCGCAGCTCTTAGAATTCTCTAAGAAACATAATTTGAAGATCTGTTCTATCGCTAATCTTATTGAATACCGGCGTAAATCTGAAAGATTAATTGAGAAGTTAGCGGAGACTATTTTACCCACAGAATTCGGAGAATTTAAACTTATCCTTTACAAGGACCTTACGAATAATAAGGTTCATACTGCTTTAGTTATGGGACAATTGAACGAGGATCCGGTTTTAGTGCGCGTGCATTCAGAGTGTTTGACTGGAGATGTCTTTGGTTCATTGCGTTGTGACTGCGGCCGGCAGTTAGCTAAGGCAATGCAGATTATATCTTCTGAAGGTAGGGGAGTTATACTTTATATGAATCAAGAGGGTAGGGGGATTGGCCTTGTGGATAAGATCAAGGCTTATCATTTGCAGGATAAAGGCATGGATACAGTTGAGGCTAATGAAGCATTGGGGCATAAGCCTGATTTAAGAGATTATGGAATAGGCGCGCAGATTCTGGTAGATTTAGGAATAAAAAATATAAGGTTGTTTACCAATAATCCGCGTAAGATTATCGGCTTGGAGGGTTATGGCCTGCGTGTTGTTGAGCGGGTTTCTTTAGAGATTGGGCATAATCCGGCGAATTACAAATATCTAAAAACCAAAAAGGAGAAGTTGGGGCATAATTTAAAGATAGAATAAATAATAGGAGGTGTGAAATGAGTAAAGTAATTGAAGGTAATTTGATCGCCAAGGGGAGAAAGTTTAGTATTGTTGCTTCGCGTTTCAATGATTTTATGACTAAGGAACTGGTTTCTGGTTGCGAGGACACTTTAGTCAGGCATGGTGTTTTGGATCAGGATCTAACTATAGCTTGGGTTCCGGGCGCTTTTGAGATCCCTACTGTTGCCCAGAAGTTGGCTAAAACTAAAGCATATGACGCAGTAATTTGTTTAGGTACGATTATACGCGGAGCAACCCCGCATTTTGATTATATTGCTTCTGAAGTAGTCAAGGGTATTGCCAAAGTCTCTTCTGATACGGGGGTTCCGGTAATCTTTGGGGTAATCACCGCTGATACAATTGAACAGGCGATAGAGCGTTCAGGAACTAAGGATGGTAATAAGGGCCGCGATGCTGCTCTTTCAGCGATCGAGATGGTAAATATTTTAGAGAAGATAAAATAATGCGTAAGCGTACAGTTTCCCGCGAATTTGCCTTACAAATTCTTTATCAGTTGGATATTACCCGTGATACCCCTGAGGCTGCTTTGGAAAACTTTTGGTCTGCGCGCAGCCAAGAGGTGATTGAAGTCGAGTTAAAGGAATTTACTTCCAAACTGGTCAAGGGCGTTGCCTCTTATATAGATGAGATCGATAAAAAGATATCCAAATATGCCGCTAATTGGCAGCTTAAGCGCATGGCTGTTGTAGATAGGAATATTATGCGCATGGGCTGTTTTGAGATTCTCTATTGCGAGGATATTCCCCCTAAGGTCTCAATTAACGAGGCAGTTGACCTTGCCAAGAAATTCTCAGGTATAGAGGCAGGCAAATTTGTTAACGCAATTCTGGATAAGGTAAAGATAGAAAAGGAAAAGTGAGATTCGCAGATTTGCACCTACACACCATTTTTTCCGACGGAACATATACTCCTGTTGAGTTGGTATCAAAGGCATTAGATGCCGGTTTATCCTGTGTTGCCTTAACTGATCATGATACCGTAGATGCCCTAGAGGAGACGATTAGCATAGGTAATGATCGCGGGCTTGAGGTATTACCTGGCATAGAACTTAGCGCTGAATATGAATCTCAAGAAGTGCATGTATTAGGTTATCTTGTTGATTACAGATCGCCTCCATTCTTAAAACAGCTAGAGATCTTAAAAGAAAATCGCGTTAAGCGCGTATACAAAATAGTTGAAAAATTAAATAAGCTTGGCATAGGTTTAAATGCACAAGATGTATTTAATATTTCTGAAGGCGCGACTCCCGGCAGGTTGCATATTGCCCGGGCTTTGGTTAAATCTGGTTTTGTAAAATCAATTTTTGAGGTTTTCAATAGATATATTGGGGACAGAGGTCCGGCTTATAGTTTAGGTTTTCGTTTTAGCCCTAAAGAGGCGATAAAATTTATCCGTGATGCAGGAGGGGTACCGGTTTTAGCGCATCCTTACGTCCTTCATAATGATGAGCTGATCTTGGAATTTATAAGATTAGGGCTTATGGGCCTAGAGGCTTATTACCCGGAACATTCTCAAGGAGAAGTAAACTTTTATTTGAATCTAGCTAAGGAACATAATTTGTTAGTTACCGGAGGTTCAGATTGCCATGGTAAGGCTAAACCTGAAGTGCGCATTGGTTCATTAAAGATACCTTATGAATTAGTAGAAAAATTAAAAGAGGCGAAGGAAGGTTTAAAATGAAGAAGTCCCACGAATATTATATGAATTTGGCGATGAAGCTTGCTTTAAGGGCTAAGGGGAAGACATATCCTAATCCTATGGTCGGCGCTTTGGTTGTTAAGGGCGACAGGATTTTAGGCAGAGGTTTTCATGCAAAAGCCGGTTTGCCTCACGCGGAGATTATAGCCTTAGATGAAGCTGGCAAGAATTCTAAGGGAGCAACTCTTTATGTAACTTTGGAACCTTGCGTGCATTTTGGCAGGACTGCGCCTTGCGTGGATAGAATTATTAGCAGCCGGATTAAGGAAGTCATTGTAGGTATGATTGATCCTAATCCAATAAATAACGGTAAAGGTATCGCTATCTTAAAGCAGCGTGGGATTAAGGTTAGCGTAGGGATTTTAGAGGGTAAATTGAAGCGGATGAACGAAGTTTTTATAAAGTATATCTCTAAAAGGATGCCATTTATTACGGTAAAAGTTGCGGAATCTCTAGATGGCCGTATTGCCACTAGGACAGGGGATTCTAAATGGATTACCTCGGATAAATCACGAGGTTTTGCGCATCGCATTCGGCAGGATTTTGACGCAATTATGGTTGGTGTGAATACGGTATTAAGGGATAATCCTAAATTAGACGCGTGGTTTACTAAGAAGCAGCCAGTTAAGATAATTGTAGATAGTCAATTAAGCACGCCTCAAAGCTCGAATGTTTTTTCTCATGGCGCAGCAGTAATAATTGTAACATTACCTACCAAATCAGGACAGGAGACTGAGAATAGGAAGATTTTGGTTGATAAAGCTAAGGTTTTAGAAGTTAAAGAAAAAGATGGGCAGATTAATTTAAAAGATATGTTTAAAAAGTTATTTCAGATGGGCATAAGAAGCATATTGGTTGAAGGCGGGGGGACATTAAACGGATCTTTGTTTGACGACGGGCTTGTAGATAAGGTAATGTTTTTTATAAGCCCTAGAATCATCGGCGGGAAAGAAGCGATTGGTTCAGTGATGGGGCAGGGGATAGCGCGTGTTGAACGCTCTGTCAGGATAAAAGATTTGAGGTTAAGGCGCTTCGGCGAAGATATTTTAGTGGAAGGTTACGTAAAATAATATGTTTACCGGTATAATTGAAGAATTAGGGATAGTTAAGAGAATATCGCGTTCTGGCAATTTTATTCTTCTTGAGATCTCTGCTCTCAAGGTTACCGAGGCTGTTAAGATAGGGGATAGCATATCTGTGAATGGAGTTTGTCTTACAGTAGTTAAGTCTGGAAATAGTTCAATTAGTTTTGAGGTAATGGCTGAGACATTTAAAATAACTAACTTAGGTGTTTTAAGGATTAATGAAAAGGTTAACCTTGAAAGCAGCCTAAAAGTAGGGGATAGGCTATCCGGACATTTTGTCCTAGGCCATATTGATTGTTTAGGGATAATCCGTAAGAAAGGGATAGTTTCAGGAAACCTAGCGTTCGAAATAACTATACCAGACGGGTTTACTAAATATTGCCTGCCTAAAGGTTCAGTTGCTGTCGATGGAATTAGCCTGACTATTCAAGAGAAAAAGTTCGGTTCTTTTAGTGTCTACATTATTCCGCATACACTTAAGAATACTACTTTAAGTTTTAAGGGCCCATCTGATAAAGTTAATATTGAATTTGATATGCTCGCCAAAAAAGCTGTATCATGAGTTATGTTAACCTGTAGTTATTGCCAACCTCGATAATTTCTGGTATACTAATAAAATAATAATTTAGGTATTACACGCAAGGATTTCGCCACGGTGCCAAAAAGATTAACGGGGCGTGGCTCAGTTTGGTAGAGCGCTTGGTTCGGGACCAAGAGGCCGACAGTTCGAATCTGTCCGCCCCGATAACTATGAAAAAGCTCGTTCATGTTTATTATTTTGGCAGGGTGCAGGGAGTAGGATTTAGATTTACTGCTCAACGTATTGCCGAAGAGCTTGGTCTTTGTGGTTGGGTTAGTAATCTTGACGACGGGAGTGTTGAGATATGCGCTGAAGGAGATGAAGGCGTATTAAATGATTTTCTTACGCAGATTAACAGTGCTTTTAACAGCTATATTAAGGATAAGCAAGTAAACTGGAAGCCTGCTGCAGGCGAGTTCCGTGATTTTAGCATAAAGTTTTAAATGCAAGATATTAAAAAAACCATAGAATCCCTAAGAGAAGAGATTCGCCAGCACGACTACCTTTATTATATTTTAAGCCAACCTAAAGTCTCCGATAAAGAATACGATTTATTGCTCTCTAAACTAAAGAAATTGGAGGATGGATTTCCTAAGCTTAAATCCGACGATTCTCCTACTGTGCGCGTATCCGGTGGAATCTCAGAAGGTTTTAGTACGGTCAAGCATAGGGAGAAAATGCTTTCTCTTGAAAATACCTATTCTTTTGAAGAGTTAAAAGAGTGGGATGCGCGGGTACTCAAGGGTTTAGGCAAGAGTAAAAAAATAGAATATGTTCTTGAGCTTAAAATTGACGGGGTAAGCGCAAACCTAAGTTACAAGCAAGGCAAATTTGTTATTGGAGCAACTAGGGGGGACGGCGAGAGAGGTGAAGACGTTACACAGAATTTAAAAGCAATCAGAGCGATACCTCTAAAGTTATTAGGAAAAAATATCCCCGCGTTTATTGAAATACGCGGTGAAGTCTATATGGAAAGGGCTGATTTTATTAAGTTAAATGAGGAGAGGGAGGATGAGGGAGAAGTTTCGTTTGCTAACCCTCGTAATGCTACAAGTGGTTCTTTAAAGCTTCTTGATTCCGGGCTTACCTATAAACGTAGGCTCAATTTCTTCGCGCATTCTTTAGGTGAGCTTAAGGGTTTAGAGATTAAGACTCACTGGGATTTCTTGAGCTTATTAAAAGAGTGGGGGGTGCGCGGAAATATGCACGCTAAACTTTGCCGTAATTTAAATGAAGTAATTGAGTATTGCAATTTCTGGGAGAAGAAACGAGAAAAGCTAACTTATGATATAGATGGAATAGTAGTAAAGGTTAATGAGATTACGCAGGAGAAGAGTTTAGGAGCTACCTTAAAGAGCCCGCGCTGGGCAGTGGCTTATAAATTTCCCGCGCGCCAGGCGACTACTGAAGTTTTAAAGATAAATGTTAATGTTGGCAGAACCGGAGTGATAACTCCGGCTGCAGAGCTTGCACCCGTAGAATGCGCAGGGGTAATTATTAGCCACGCGACCCTACATAATTTTGACGAGATAAAACGCCTGAATATAAGAGTAGGCGATCGTGTGCTCATTGAACGCGCAGGTGAGGTTATCCCAAAGGTAATTAAGGTGGTGGAGCCCCGAGGTAAGGAAGAATTTAAGATTCCCAAGAGTTGTCCGGCGTGCCAAGGGCGCGTAGTTAAAGAGAAGAAAGAAGATGTGGCTTACCGCTGTATTAATCCTTTTTGTCCGGCGCAGCTCGAAAGAGGGATATTTCATTTTGCATCACGCGCGGCTATGGATATCGAGGGTTTAGGAGAATCAGCCATAGCACAACTGGTCAAACTAAGATTGGTAAAGAACTTTGCAGATATTTATAAATTAAGGCAGGCGGATCTAGAAAAGTTGGATCTATTTAAAGAGAAAAAGATAGATAATTTACTTACGGCAATTCAAAAAAGCAAGACCCGTCCCTTATCTCGGCTTATTTATGCTTTAGGTATTCGTCATGCAGGAGAGAAAGCTTCTTTTGTTTTGGCTAAAAAGTTTAAGTCGCTGGATAATTTATTAAAGGCTAAAAAAGAGGACTTAGAGAAAATATACGAGGTGGGCCCGGTTATTGCTGATTCAGTTATAGGTTATTTTTCTCAGAGTCAGACTAAGCAGATGATTAGAACTTTAAAAGAAATGGGTTTAAATTTTAATGAAGAATTCGCTCCTCTTAGGGATACGGATTTGGCCGGTAAGTCAGTAGTTTTTACCGGAGAGTTGAAAGATTATAGCCGTCTTCAAGCTGAAGAATTAGTGCGTAACCTCGGAGGAAATTCGTCTTCATCGGTTAGCAAGAATACGGATTTTTTAGTGGCAGGAGATAGCCCCGGGTCTAAATTTGAAAAAGCAAAAAAGTTAAGCGTGAAGATTATTGACGAAAGAAAATTTAAGGAGATAATCAGATGATGCGCAAGTCGTTTATTTATATTCTCGGATTAATCATGTTAATGAATTTAGTGGGTTGCGAAGCATTCGTGCGCAAGTTTACCCGCAAATCTAAAAAGGAGAAGGCTCCGGAAGAGATGGTCATTGCCCCTGAAGAGTGGAAGGGGCCAAAAATGACTAAGGAGCAGATGTATAGGCAATATTATACCTTTTGGAAATCTTGGCAGGATGAATTAATTAGCGCCTTATCGCAGAGTAGCGTGTCTTTAAAGAAAAAGAATGATTGCGCAGAACAGGCAGTTAAGAATCTTTTAGGGATGAGGACGATGTTAAATGAGACCGAGCAAAAACAATTGGATGTTTATCTGAAGCAGATGACTGATTTAAAGAACGCAATCAAGTCCGATATCTATGGAGCGTCCAATAATTCTAACCGTCAGGATGCCGAAAGAGTAAGAAGGAACATACTCCAGAGGTATTCTTACAGCGATATTAAGGATGATCTAAAATGATTCTGGAGACAGTTTCTGTAGGGGCAATGGGAGTAAATTGTTATATACTTGCCTCAAAAGAAGGCTCTAAGGCTATTATTATTGATCCCGGAGATCAGGAACGTAAGATTCGGCAAGTATTAGATAAACATAAATTAGTGCCGGGTTTTATTATTAATACCCATGGACATTATGATCATATCGGGGCAGATGATAAATTTAATGTGCTAGTATATGCGCATAAGCTCGAAGTACCTTTATTAAAAGAGCCGATGCTTAATCTCTCCGGTTTGTTTTCTCTGCCCTATCAAGTCAAATCAGAGGTTAAGTCTTTAGAAGATGGAGAAAGAGTCACTTTGGATGATATTCAGTTAAAGGTGATACATACTCCCGGGCATACTCGTGGAGGAATAACCTTATTATTAGAAAAGCCAGTAGATAAAGTTGCTTTTACCGGGGATACATTATTTTGTCAGGGGATCGGCAGGTCGGATTTATCCGGAGGAGATGAAGAGTTGTTAATTAAATCCATAAAAGAGAAGCTCTTTACCTTACCTTCTGAAACTAAGATCTATCCCGGGCATGGAGCGTCTTCTACGATAGGAGAAGAGAAGAATAATTTAAGATGAAGGAATTAATTGATACATTTCTTAATTATCTTTCAGTTGAGCGGGGTTTAGCCAATAATACGATTATTGCCTACCGTGAAGATTTAAATAATTATTTAGGTTTTATTGAGAAGAGCCATATCGAAGTTTTATCAAAAATATCTAAAGACAATATTACAGGTTTTATGCTTAGCCAGCGGGATAGCGGGATTGCTCCTAATTCAGTAGCGAGAAGGCTTGCGGCAATCAGGATGTTTCACAGATTCTTGGCTCGCGAGAGGATCTTAAAATCTGACCCTAGCACCCTGATTGATTCGCCAAAATTATGGAAGAGGGTCCCGGATACACTTACAGTTAATGAGGTTGAGGCTTTAATCGCCCAACCAAATGTGCATGATACGCAAGGAACAAGAGACAAGGCAATATTAGAGACGCTTTATGCCACAGGGATGCGTGTTTCCGAAGCAGTAAACCTAAAAAAAGACAATACGAACTTGGATATCGGGTTTTTGCGTTGTATCGGCAAGGGGAATAAAGAGAGGATTATTCCTTTGGGAAAGAAGGCCATCGTCAGCATAAATAGGTATCTTCAAGTCTCTCGGCCCAAGCTTCTTAAAGATAAAGAATCCGAATTCTTATTTGTAAGCCGTTTTGGTAAAAAGATCTCACGCCAATCATTTTGGAAGATTATTAAAAAATACGCGAAACTTGCGCGCATTAAGAAGCCGATTAAGCCGCATACCTTAAGGCATTCTTTTGCCACGCACCTATTAGAGCATGGAGCGGATCTGCGTTCTGTTCAGGAGATGCTCGGGCATTCGGATATCTCTACGACCCAGATTTATACGCATATAAATAAAGATAGATTAAAGAGCGTGCATAAACAATTTCACCCAAGGCCGTAAAATGGAAAAACTTTTAAGTAAAATACCGGAAGAATTAAGAAGCCTAATAAGCAAGTTGCGTGAACAAGCCTTAGCGCAAGATTTAAAGGTATATCTTGTGGGCGGATTTGTGCGCGATCTTATCCTAGGGGTTAAGAATCTTGATTTAGATATTGTGGTAGAAGGTGATGGGATAAAATTTGCCGAGGATTTTGTTAAGCCACAAGAGGGCAAGATTATTGTGCATAAACATTTCGGCACAGCTACGGTTTTTCTGGAAAAAATATTTAAAGTAGATTTCTCAAGCGCAAGAAAAGAGATCTACCCTAAGCCTGCACACTTGCCAATAGTCTCACCTGGATCATTAAAGGATGATTTATTCCGCCGTGACTTTACTATTAATGCTATGGCGATAAGTTTAGCCGAAGGAACAATTGTAGATTATTTTGACGGTCAAGACGATTTACGCAATAAGAAGATACGCATCCTGCATGATTTAAGCTTTATAGACGATCCTACGCGGGTATTAAGGGGGATACGTTTTGAGCAAAGATTTAATTTTAGTATAGAATCTAAGACGCTCAAACTCCTTAAAGAAGCAGTAAAGCTTAGAATGCTAGAAAAGGTTCAGCCTCACCGCACACGTGATGATCTGATCCTAGCGTTGAAAGAAAATAATCCCATAGGTAATATTATTCGGATAAAACAACTCGTAGGTTTTAAGTTTATCCATCCCAAACTTCGTCTCTTCGCGAATAATTTTGCCTATTTAAGGTCTTTGGAAAAAGAGATTAAATGGTTTGATAAGAATTATCCCCAGCGCAGAGGATTGGATGTTTGGTTAATTTATCTTATAGGGCTAGTCGATTCTCTTAAGCCTCTAGCTATCAGAAATATCTGTGATAGGTTTGGGCTACGTAAGGGCGAAGAAAAAAGGTTACTAGGTCCTAAGCAAGTTACACGCAGGTTTATCGTTGATTTAAGTAATCCCAAGATTAAGCCAGCGAGAATATTTGCTTTATTAAATCCTTTAAGTTACGAAACGGTTATTGCCTTGAAGGCAAAATATAATAATCCCGTATTAAAGCGGCACATTGCTGATTTCTTGGAGATTTATAATGATATGTGTATCTTTGTTTCCGGGGATGATTTACATTGTCTGGGGCTCTCTCCCGGTCCAAGGTATCAGGAGATATTTACTCTGGTTTTAAATGCCAAGCTTAACGGTGAGGTTAAGAATAAAGAAGAAGAGTTGTCTCTAATCAAAGAGTTGTTAAACAAGAGGCACCCAATTCTAAGAGGAGTGGCACCCAATTCTAAAGGCACCTTGCCCTAAAGGATAAGCAAGTGTCCCGCCTTCTGCGGGAATGAATTGGTGCCCATAACCATGGGAGTTAAATAAGATGTCAAGACAGGAAAAGATAGCTGAAGCAATCAGGCAGGAAGCAAGTGTTATAATACATGATAAGCTCAAGGATCCGCGATTAGGGTTTGTAACTATTACCAATGTTGAGATAACCCATGACTTAAGATTCGCTAAGATATTCTTTAGCGTGTTAGGTAATGAAGTGGCTTATAAGAAGACTAAGGCGGCTTTAAATTCTTCTCTGGGATTTGTGCGCAAGCTGATCGCCCAGAGGTTATCCTTAAGATTCGCGCCGGAGATCGCTTTTTACGATGATAGGTCTACTGAATATAGCGTGCGTATCGAAGAGGTATTAAATTCGTTAAAGGAGAATGATGAACAAGCAAAACCTAAAAAAAGTCGCCGGAGCAATAAGAAAATATAACAGTTTTTTAATCACAGTTCATACTTCTCCCGAAGGTGATGCTATTGGTTCGGAATTAGCGTTTTATCATCTCTTAAGGAAGTTGAGAAAAACCGCGATTGTTGTAAATGAAGACCCCACACCCGTAGAGTATGATTCTTTCCCTGAAAAAGAACGGATACAAGTCTATAAGCCCAATCTAAAAGATATTGATTTTGACTGCATGGTTGTTTTGGATTGCTCTGATTTAATCCGCACAGGAGAGATTTATAAATTAAATAAAGATAATAAGCCTGTAATTAATATAGATCACCATATAAGTAATAGTAACTTCGGCACTCTAAATTTAGTTGATGCAGGAGCATCTTCTGCCTCCGAATTAGTTTATAGTTTATATAAAAAGATGCATGTACCTTTTGATAAAGACTCTGCGTTTCTTTTATATGTCGGGATTATGACTGACACTGGCTCATTCCGTTATTCTAATACTACAAGTTATACACATAGAGCAGTAGCAGAGTTGATGTGTTTTGGATTTGATGTTCGGAAAACTTACAGTGATATCTACGAAAACATTCCTTTTGCAGATACGCAATTATTGATTAAGGCCCTTGCGCATGTGCATCTTACGGCTAATGGCAGAATTGCTTGGGTTGAGCTTCCAGCTAAACTCTTAAGGCATAAAAAACTATCCTTTGATCTATCCGACCATATTTTAAGTTTTATCCGCTCAATAAAAAATACGCAGGTTGTCGTGCTCTTTAGGGAGAATCTGGGTACAAAGAAAGAGATTCGTTTTAATTTGAGATCTAGCGGTATGGTTGATGTAAATAAAGTCGCGCAAGCATTTGGCGGTGGCGGACACAAAAGCGCCGCTGGCTGCACTACTCTTGGTAAGCTTTCAGAAGTCCGCCGTAAGGTTATTGCCAAGATTTGCGCGGATCTCAAATAGAGATTACCTTTATTTATTATGCTTAACGACTATGTATTAAAGAATAGGAATAACCTTAACGCGAGAATTATTCTTCTCGGGTTTTTTATTCTATTGAGTCCATTTCTCCATCCACAAGCGGCAATTCCCGCGGAGTATCCTTGGCAGCTTAGGTTAAATAAAGAGGAGATCTTAGTCTATACCCGCAGGGTTGAAGCTTCCCCGATTCTTGAGTTTAAAGCGAATATAATTGTGGATGAGCCGCTGGATAAAGTAGTTCGCTTCTTTGAAGACGAAAAAAATATGACTCAATGGTATTATCAATGTGTTCGGGCGGAACTTGTCCAGAAGGAGAGCGTAGGGAAAAAGATCTTTTATTTTGTTCTTCATCTACCTTGGCCGGTTACAGAACGTGATTGCGTTTTTAGCCAGATCAAGTCTATTAATCCTGATAATGGGGTGGTTAGTTATATTATTAGCGTGCTTCCCGAGAGGCTCCTAGAACAAAAAGGAAAGATCCGTGTACTTTCTCTTAACTCCATCTGGCGTTTTGTTCCCTTAAAAGATGGCCGGACGGAGGTTTATTTTCAACAACATAGCAATCCCGGAGGCAGCATTCCATCTTTTCTGATAAATAAGCTCTCCGTAGAAATTCCTTTCTATAGTCTTAAAAATCTAAGTAAGATGGTTAAGGATATAAAAGAATAGGGGCTAAATTTTATGTCTAAATATTATACTGGCAGGAGAACCAAGAATTTATTTGATCCGCAATCCAAGGCTCCTTTTAAGCTAAGCCGCACGAAAATTGAACTTTTTATTAACTGCCCGCGATGTTTTTATTTAGATAGGAGGTTGGGCGTAGGGCAGCCTCCCGGATATCCCTTTGCTTTAAATTCCGCAGTAGATAAACTATTGAAAAAAGAATTTGATTTTTATAGGGAGAGGCAAAGAGTCCATCCTCTTATGGAAGCCAATGGAATTAAGGCAGTTCCTTTTAAGCATGAGAAGATGGATTATTGGCGGGATGCCCTGCGCGGTGGAATTGAGTATTTGCATCCTCCGACTAATCTTTTGCTTTGTGGGGGTATCGATGATCTTTGGGTTGCGCCAAGCGGAGAGCTTTTTATCGTGGATTACAAGAGCACAGCCAAGGAAGAAGAAGTAAACATAGATGCGGATTGGCAGATATCTTATAAGAGGCAGATGGAGATATACCAGTGGTTATTCAGGCGCAATGGTTTTAATGTATCGCCAACCAGTTATTTTGTATATTGCAACGGCTTGACGGATAAAGAGAGTTTTGAGGCAAGGCTTGATTTTGATATAAAGATAATACCTTATCTGGGGGATGATTCTTGGTTGGAGGCTAAGATTGTTCAGATGCATAAATGCCTGATTAGCACTGAAGTTCCTGATTGCGGCGCTGACTGTGACTATTGCCGATATAGGAAGGCTATCTCTGAAGTGAGTAAACAAAGCTTTTGTTAGGCTAGTAAAGAATGAAAAGCAAAGTATATTTTATTCGTCTTAGGAATTCAGAGGAGTTACGAGTGGTTATAAGCAAGCTTGAACATCTGCTTGAAAAAAGCCATCTCTTTGATTTTATTCGTCCAAATTCTAAGGTTGCTGTTAAGATGCATTTCGGAGAAGAAGGGAACACCGGATTTGTCAAACCAGAGTATCTGCGTGTAGTCTGCAATAAGGTATCCGGTCAGGGAGCAAGCGCATTTATATCAGATACCAATACTCTTTACCGTGGCCGGCGCACTAATTCCCCAGATCATTTGGCACTTGCCCGCGAACATGGTTTTACCCGCGAGGCAACCGGTGTTGAAGTGGTTGTGCCCGATGATCATGATAAAGGAAGTACCATAGATATACCAATCAATCAAAGATTTATCAAGATTGCTAAGCTTGCGCGAATTTTTGTGGATGCTGATGCCATCGTAGGTGTCAGCCATTTCAAGGGGCATATCATGACTGGTTTTGGCGGAGCTCTGAAAAATCTTGGTATGGGTTGTGCCGCGCGGGTAGGTAAACTACAGCAGCATTCTGATATTTCGCCTATTGTCTATGAGCAGAGATGCACGGGTTGCGGGGAGTGCGTTAATGTTTGTCCTGTAGACGCAATTCTTATTAAAAATAATAAATCGGTTATCAATGGCTTAAAATGTATTGGTTGCGCAACTTGTATCGCAGTATGCCCTTATTCGGCGATAGATGTACCTTGGGAATCAGGCGGAGCCATTATTCAGGAGAAGATGATTGAATATGCTTCGGCGGTGATGAGAAACAAGAAGGGAAAAGCCACGTTTTTAAATTTTGCTCTTAAGATTACCAAGGAATGCGACTGTCTGGCAAAGGATGACCCCAGGATTGCGCCTGATATCGGAGTATTGGCGTCGAATGATCCGGTAAGTATTGATAAGGCCAGTTTTGATTTAATAAATCAGGCATGCGGTAGGGATATCTTTAAAGAGCTTCATCCTCAGCGTGATGGTAGCAAACAGCTTAAGTATGCTCAAGAATTGGGTTTGGGTAGTTTGGATTATGAGCTGATTGATTTGTAGTAAAAATAGGGTTGAATTGATAATGGAAAAGAATCGGAAAGAATATGAAGTTGGCGATCAGGCAATCGATAGCTTAATTAATGAACTTGCCAAGAGGTCCAGTTCTGTTGAAACCGAGCATTTATTGCGCGAGATACTCACGACTACAGTTAAATTGGGTATGGAGTCCGGAGACAGAGGAGATCTTAAGCTTGTAAATAATGCACTAAAGGAATTGCGCTATTCTTTTAAGATTTTTTTTCCTTATCGGGCTGTTAAAAAGGTAATAATCTTTGGGTCGGCAAGGTCAAAGAAAGAATCAGCAGAATATAAGATGGCCGAGGCATTCTCCGGAAAACTGACAAAAAAAGGCTATATGATTGTAACCGGAGGTGGCCCCGGGGTAATGGAAGCTGGCAATAAGGGTGCGGAAATCGGGAAAGACTTCGCGCTAAACATCCGTCTTCCTTTTGAGCAAAAACCAAATCCTTACGTGCATGAAAAAGATAAATTAATTAATTTTAAATATTTTTTCACGAGAAAGTTAATTTTTGTAAAAGAAACTGATGCAACCGCTCTTTTCCCGGGTGGATTCGGGACTCAAGATGAGGGGCTTGAAATGCTTACTCTAATCCAAACCGGTAAATCCCGGCCCCGTCCCGTAGTTTTAATGGAACCGAAAGGTTCAAGATACTGGTCCGCGTGGATGGATTTTGTGAATAACCAGTTAGTTAAGAAAGGTTTTATTAAAAAAGAAGACCTTAATATTTTTCGTATCGTGAAAACTGTTGATCAAGGAATTAAGTATATAGAAGATTTTTATCGAGTATACCACTCGATAAGGTATGTTCTAGGCTTAACTGTGCTAAGGCTGAATAAGGAGATTTCCGGAAAAAAGTTGAAGTTTATCAATCAAGAATTTAAGGACATTTTGACAAGCGGAGAGATTAAAGTTTCTCCTCCGACGAAGAAAGAAATTTTGGAAAATGAATTTCTTAATCTACCTAGGCTCGCGATGAATTTTAACTTACGTGATTACGGCAGGCTCTTCGAGTTGATTCGAGTTATTAACGAAGTTTAATGCGCAGGCGGGAGAATTTAGGGTGTTTCTTGTTCGGCCTTATTTGTTATCTTCTGAATTATCGGATTATCTTTAAGCCGTATCAATTTCTCATTATTCATCAAGCTAGCGGTATTTCCGGATTTTACCGCATTAATAATTTCAGGGTCATTAAGGACCGCCTGAAACTGGGGATCATTTTGCAGTGACGTAACCATTCCCATGGTTTCTTTGTCGCCGAGTATTTTATTTTTCATAGCTTCTATCTGATCTGAAGAAGGTCCATAGCCTCGGGGTGTCGTAACTCCTGGATTTTTCTCGGTGTCAGCGAGAATGATCTGCTTAATACGCGATTCTTCTATTTGTAACACGCCCATCTCTTGAGAATTAATGGTATATTTCCCGTTATTTATTCCAGAGACTTCACCGATAATAACACTTCCATCAACAAGCTCAACCTTGCTTAACTTATTTGCTAGCGCTAGAGAGATAAAAATATTAAAGAATACAATCAAAGTTAATATAGTCTTCTTCATTATTTTTTCCTTTCTTTTCCAGATTTATATTTTACAATATAGCATTTTTTATTTTGAATAGCAATAAGATATTGATATTTACTTTATTATCTTTATAATAAGAACTATAAAATATGAAAATCATTTACGGAATAAATAAGATTGAAGAATTTAAGAAGCCTGTTTTGGCGATGGGGGTCTTTGATGGAGTCCATCGCGGGCATAAGAAGATACTTAAGGCGGCTGTGGAGAAAGCGCGTAAGATTAGAGGCACGAGCATTGCCTTGACTTTCTGGCCGCATCCGCAGAAAGAAGGGAACCTTTATTCTTTGGAGCATAGATTACGGCTTATCGCCGAGCTAGGGATTGATCTCTGCATTGTGGTTAATTTTAGCCGGAATTTTGCCGAGATTAAGGCGCAGGATTTTATAAAAGATATCTTAGTTGATAAAATATGCGCAGAATATATTTATGTGGGCAATGATTTTAAGTTTGGCAAGAATGCGGAAGGCGACCTTGTCCTTTTAGATAATTTAGGCAGGATTTATGGTTTTAAAGCAAAGGGCCTTAAGATAATTAAGTCCGGAAGTAAACCTGTAAGTAGTACGTTAATCCGTAGCCTTGTCAAAAAAGGCGAGATAAGAAAAGCGCAAGGGCTCTTGCACCGGCCGGTAAGTATTCTTGGGACTGTAATAAGGGGAACAACTTTGGGCAGGATATTAGGTTTTCCGACGGCAAATATAGATCCGCATCATGAAGTAATCCCGGCAACGGGAATCTATGCTGTAAAAGTTGTTCTTGGAAAAAATAAATTAAAAGGCGTTTGTTACATTGGCATAAGGCCAACCATTAAAACAAGGGGACGGTTCTATTTTTCTAAAAATAGAACCGTCCCCATTGTTTTAAAAAATAACAAGGTGAATGTCGAAGTTTACATATTTAATTTTAAGAAAAATATTTACGGAAAATATCTGGAGATCCAATTTGTGAAAAAGATCCGTTCGGACAGAAAATTTCCTTCTTTAACGCTCTTAGCCAATCAGATCAAAAAAGACGTAGCCTCTGCAAAGAAAATCCTCTCCTAAGCCTTTTGAGCACCACAATGCCTAGTAATTTAATCTAGATTAGCCACTACCTCTTGTTTTAGAGCAATTTAGGTAAATTTTTTTCTTGACAAAGGGGAGGATTATATCTATACTTTGACTACAAAGTGGATGAAAGTGGGACATAGTGGAAGGAGTCTAAGCCATGTTCTATGGCGAATATTTGCATTCTATAGATCGTAAGGGCCGCTTAATATTGCCTGCCAAATTTCGTGAGGCTGCCAAAGCACATTTTATTGAAAAATTCTTTGTGACTCGAGGTTTGGATAGCTGTCTTTTTATGCTCGCTGAAGAAGAGTGGAAGACTCAAGAAAGCAAGTTTAAGGCAATCTCTTTTACTAAGGCAGAGTCACGAAAATTTAACCGTCTTTATTTTTCCGGGGCCGTAGAGGTAAATTTTGATACACAAGGCAGGATTCTTCTGCCGCAATACTTAAAAGATTTCGCCCAGATTAAGAAAGATGTAGTTATCGTTGGTGTTTCTAACAGGATTGAGATTTGGGCAAAAGATAAATGGAACGAGTTTTACGGAAATTCTAAGCAGTCTTTCGAAGAGATTGCCGAGAAGTTGATGGATGCTTAATACAAAATTTCATACTCCCGTAATGCTGCGGGAGGTCTTAGAATATTTAGATTTAAAGCCCGGCAAGGTAATAGTGGATGCTACATTAGGGACCGCTGGGCATTCGGAAAATATATTAGAGCGGATTCTCCCTGGAGGAGGGCTCATCGGAATTGACCGCGATGAAGAATCTTTGTCTATCGCGCGAGAAAGGTTGAGTAAATTTGGGTTCGCTGCTAAATTTATCCACGGAAATTTCGTGGATTTAGATACGCTCTTAGAAAACTTGAAAGTAAGTAAGGTTGATGGCGTGCTTTTTGATTTAGGTATTTCTTCTGTCCAGCTTCAAGACACTGGCCGCGGTTTTAGTTTTCAAAGGGAGGGGCCTTTGGATATGCGTATGGATAAAGATAGTTATGTATCGGCGTATGATTTAGTGAATAACTTAAATGAAGAAGAGCTTTCTACTCTACTCTGGAATTTCGGAGAAGAGAGGTGGCATAATCGTATCGCTCGTATTCTGGTTCAGGAGAGAGAGAAGCATCCTATAACTACTACTCTAGAATTGGCCGATATCGTAGCCAGATCAATTCCTTCAAGGTATCGTTACCACCATTACCGTATACATCCGGCAACTCGGACTTTTCAGGCAGTGCGTATTGCCGTAAACAGGGAGTTGGAGATCCTGGAGTCCGCGGTTAATAAAGCCATTGCGATTTTAAATAAAAAAGCTAGGATTTGCGTTATTTCATTTCATTCGCTAGAAGACAGGGTGATAAAATTTGCGTTCCGTAGGGCAGAGGCCGACGGATTAATAAATATAGTAACTCCTAAACCTTTAACTCCGGCTCAGTCAGAAGTTGTGGCTAATCCGGCAAGCCGCTCCTCAAAGTTGAGAGTGGCAGAAAGAATATAAAGCTATGAGACTAAATAAATTCTTATCCCTGATTATTTCTGTTACTCTTTTCTCGGTGCTTTATGTTTACCAACAAAGCGAAATTGTACGATTGGCTTATGCAGAACAAAAGCAACATACGGTCTTTCAGGATTTGTTAGATAAGAATAGTCTCCTAAGGTATAATATTGAAAAGAACTCTTCTCTGGTTAATATCGGGAATACTTTATCAAGCCGTTCGGATTTCCAGATGCCGGAGAAATATCAGTTAGTAAGATTAGTACCTACTAAGACAGGCGTTACTTTTGCTCAAGGTTTTGGAGTCAGAGAAACTTTATTATCGCGTATTTTTGGTCCCAATAAGCAAGCGGAAGCAAGGACTATCAACCCCTAATTTTCTTAGTCAAGGCTTAATGTGCATATAAGTAACTATCGCCGAAAGTGCGAGGCGGTATTCCTATTTCTCCTTCTATTTTTAATCTTCTGCATTCTTAGATTACTCTATATTCAAATCTTCCGCTCGAATTATCTAGCGGAAATTGCCAATAAGCAGCATAATCTATTTGCGGAGCTGGAACCATTTCGCGGCATAATTTATGATATTAACTTTAAGCCGCAAACTCTTAATCTTCCTGCGGATTCGCTCTATGCTTCCCCGAACATGATGACAGAGAAGGATAAAGAAGCAGCTATCTTTCAACTATCTGGTATATTAAATTTTAGCAAGGATTATTTAAGGGGTAGGTTATATCGCAAAAAATCTTTTATTTGGCTTGCGCGCAAAATAACTCCGGAACAAGCGCAGGCAATTAAGAAGCTAAAGATTAAAAGTTTAGGTTTCCTAAGGGAGAGCAAACGCAGTTATCCTAATACTTATCTGGCCAGTCAGATTATAGGATTTGCCGGGATTGACAATAGAGGATTAGAGGGGATCGAGCTTTATCTGGATAGATACTTAATGGGTGAGCCGGGGTGGGGAATATTTCTAAGGGACGCGCGGCAGAAGAGGTTGGATATTTACCAAAAAATGGTTTTGCCTAAAGATGGCATGGATGTTGTTTTAACTATTGATCAGGTGGTACAATATATCGCTGAGAGGGAACTGGATAAGGCGTATAAGACTCACAATGCCAAAGGCGCAAGTATTATTGTTATGGATCCGCATACTGGTAGGATCCTGGCTTTAGCTAATCGGCCTACTTATAACTTAAATGAGTATAGCAATGTTAGTAAAGATCAGACACGCAACCGCGCGATATGCGATTTATTCGAGCCGGGTTCAGTATTTAAGATAGTTACTGCTTCTGCAGCTTTGGAAGAGAAGAGGATAACCGAGGAGGATAAGATATTTTGCGAAAATGGATCTTATCGCGTAGCTAATCATACTTTACATGACCATACTTCGCATGGGTGGCTAACGTTTCGGGAGGTAATCGAGCAGTCAAGTAATATTGGTACTACTAAAATTGCCCAGATGCTTGGTCCGGAAATAGTCTATAAATATGTAAGGCTTTTCGGTTTTGGCTCTAAGCTGGGGATCGACCTGCAGGGAGAGATATCTGGAATGATTAAGGAGCCGCGTTTCTGGTCTAAGACATCTATAGGCGCTGTGCCGATAGGGCAGGAAGTAGGAGTAACTACCCTGCAATTAGCTAGTGCGCTCTCCGTTATTGCGAACGGTGGCCAATTAATGAAGCCTTATATTATAGAGGAGATTCGTGATAAACAGGGAAGGGTTATCAAGCGGACATCCCCTACCTTAATACGTAAAGTTATCTCTTTAGATACTGCGGCGCGAATATCTAAGATGCTTACCGGAGTAGTTGAGGAAGGGACGGGCAGAATGGCTCAGATTCCCGGGCTTACTTCTGCAGGCAAGACCGGAACTGCCCAGAAACTAGATGCTAATGGCGCATACTCGCATGATAAGTTTGTCGCTTCATTTATTGGTTTTGCTCCGGTAGAAGACCCGGTGGTGACAATTGTAGTTTCTCTTGATGAACCTCATCCATATTATTTTGGAGGCGTGGTTGCTGCTCCGGTATTTAGAAATGTAGCTGCCGATGTAGTGCGATACTTAAA
Source organism: Candidatus Omnitrophota bacterium (assembly GCA_020058085.1). Lineage (GTDB taxonomy): Bacteria > Omnitrophota > Gorgyraeia > Gygaellales > Profunditerraquicolaceae > Sherwoodlollariibacterium. Next base: position 54,522 of record JAGVER010000005.1, read on the forward strand.
GACAAAGCAGTCTTTAGATACCCAGATGAACTCACTGAGTCATCAATAAATAATGGTCACATTGGCTGAGCTGATTTTGGTGCGAGACAAGGAACGAGGACGCAGGCGTAGCCTTCTGCTACGCCAAGGACGAGTGACGCAGTCAGAGCCCAAAATCAGCTCAGCCCATTAAATAGAATTAGCAGGGGAAGCCCGCCTTTCGGCCGTCTGCGGCGTTGCTCCTCCTCGGCGTAGTGCTTCGACTACGCCATCGTCGTCGCGCCTTGCATACGGCCTAAACTCGGGCTTTCAATGTGCCCATTATTTGTTGATGACTCAGTAATGCAAATAGAAGACCTCATTAAATTAATTAGGGCTCGTAAGATTAACGGCATAAGTTGTAATTCTAAGGCCGTGAAGAAAGGTTCTCTCTTTGTGGCGGTAAAAGGCGCGAAAGAGGACGGAAGCAGGTTTATTGATCAGGCGATATCAAGAGGCGCAAAGATTATAGTTTACGGATTAGGTTTAAGAAAGAATATAAAGAGAGGTGTTTCTTTGGTAAAAGTTAAAGATACACGTCTGGCGATAGCGCAATTATCTTCGGAATTCTACGGTAATCCTTCTGAACAATTAAAGATTATAGGAGTTACCGGGACTAACGGTAAAACTACGATTACCTATATCTTAGAGGCCATACTGAAGGAAGCGGGATCTAAGGTAGCAGTTATAGGCACGGTAAATTATCGTTTTAAGGATATTATTCTGCCGGCTAGAAATACTACCCCTGGGCCGTTGGAACTTCAGTCAATGATGGCAAGTATGGTTAAAGAGAGGATTGATTATTGTGCAATCGAAGTTTCTTCTCACGCCTTGGAGCAGGGGAGAGTTTTGGGTATAAATTTTCAATCCGCGATATTTACTAATCTCGCTCAAGATCATCTTGATTACCATAAGACCATAGGAAGTTATTTTTTGGCGAAAACTAAGCTTTTTAAGGGGCTATCCCCGCGTTCTTTTGCTGTTTTGAATTATGATGATAAATATTTTTCGTCGCTCAAAAAATTAACTAAGGCAAAAGTAATCACTTATGGGTTAAGCGTTAAATCTCAGGTGAGAGCCGTAAATATAAAATATGGTTTAAGTTCTACAGAGTTCTTACTATTTTTTCCTAAAGGAGAGATGGAGATAAAAACCCGTCTTATTGGCAAGCATAATCTCTATAATCTGTTGGCTGCATTTAGTTGGGCTTATCAGGAAGACATAGATTTAAAAGATATAAAGACTGCACTAGAAAAATTCTCTTTTGTGCCAGGCAGGCTTGAAAGAATAGAATGCAAAAAAGGATTTTATGTATTTGTGGATTACGCCCATACCGAAGATGCCTTAAAAAATATCCTCCTTTTTTTAAGAGGTTTATCGCCGAGAAAAATTATCACTGTTTTTGGTTGCGGTGGAGAGAGGGATAAGCTTAAGCGTCCAAAGATGGGGAGAGTAGCAACCGAGTTATCAGATTTTGTGGTGATTACGGATGACAATCCGCGTTCTGAAAAATCCGAAAATATAATTAGTGATATAAAAAAAGGGACAAAGAAAGATAATTATTCTGTTTTCCCAGCTAGAAAAGCGGCGATAAAAAACGCAATATCTATGGCGGTTAAGGGAGATATTGTGGTAATTGCTGGTAAGGGGCATGAGGATTATCAGGTGCTTGGGGATGGTGTTATACATTTTGATGATCGGGAGGAGGTAAGGTTATGTTTAAAATCCCTGAATTATTAAAAGCCACGCAGGGTAAATTAACTTCCGGAGATGATGGCGTAATTGTCAAGGACATTTCTATTGATTCCCGTCAGATTAGAAAAGGCATGGCTTTTATTGCCATCAAGGGTGATAATTTCGATGGTCATAATTTTATTTGGAAATCCGTAGAGAAAGGCGCAAATTGCGTTATTACAGAGAGGAAAATCAAGAAAATAGATAATCTAGCTATAATCAAGGTTAAGAATACTATCCGAGCCTTAGGAGATATTGCCCGGTTTAATCGCAATAGATATAAGATTCCAGTTATCATAGTTACCGGTTCTAACGGCAAGACTACAACTAAGGATATGATTGCTGAGGTTTTATCTAAAGATCTTAGAGTTCTTAAAAATGAGGGGACCAAGAATAACCATATCGGCCTTCCCCTGACTCTGCTTAAACTGAATAGTTCTTACGACGTAGCTGTATTAGAGGTAGGTACTAATCATTTCGGAGAAGTAAAATATCTTAGCGATATAGCTTGTGCGAACATAGGGGTAGTTACCAATATCGGTCCTTCTCACTTGGAGTACTTTAAAGACCTAAGAGGAGTCTTTAAGGAAAAATATGATTTGATAAGAAGCCTTAAAGATCCGGCTATTGCAGTATTAAATGCCGATGATCCGTATTTAAGGAGAGAGCTAATTAAGAAAAAGAATAAGCCATTTCTTATAGGCGTGGGTGTAAAAAACAAAAGCGATTATCTGGCTTCTGATATTTTGGATTTTTTCGGTAAGTATAGCTTTAAGCTGAATCAAAGATTAGAATTTGCATTAAACGTCCCGGGGTACTATAATATCCATAATAGTTTACTTGCTATAGCTGTGGCTAGGATTCTCGGAGTGGAGCATCGCAAGATCGCTTCGGCGTTATCAAGCTTTGAGCTTCCCAAGGGCAGGCTAAATTTCCTTAAGGTAAAAGGCGTTAGATTTATCGACGATACTTATAATTCTAATCCACTTTCTTTAAAGCAGGCCTTGGGTTTAGTTAAAGAGGCTAGGGTTAAGGGAAGAAAGATTGTTGTTATGGGCGATATGCTGGAGCTGGGCGCAGCAAGTAAAAAGCTGCATATTCAGGCTATAGAAGATGCCGCTAAAGTTTGTGATAATCTTATAATTGTAGGCAGGATTAACGGTTTAAGCTTAAAAGATGCGCGTCCATTAAAGAATAATGTAATCTCCTGCGAAAATTCATTGCAGGCAAAGAAGATCTTATTAGAGAGAATAATTGTTGAGCCCGGAGATATGGTTTTGGTGAAAGGCTCACGGATGATGAAAATGGAAGAGGTCTTTAGCTTTTAATGTTCTATAATCTACTTTACCCCCTACACAATATAATATCCGCTTTTAATATATTCCGTTATATTACCTTTCGTTCAGCTATGGCTGCTTTGACCAGTTTTATTATAAGCCTCTTATTAGGCCCCATTGTAATAAAAAAGCTTAAGGCTTTAAAGATAGGGGAGAAGATAAATAAGGGGGATAGTGTTAAGCTTGATGATTTACATCGTATTAAACATGACACCCCTACTATGGGGGGAATACTTATATTAATCGCAATAGTTTCTTCTACGTTGCTTTGGGCGGATATGACTAATAAATATATCTGGGTTGCCCTTTTTAGCACCATATGGCTTGGGGTAACCGGATTTGCCGATGACTATCTAAAGCAGGTTAAGAAAAAGTCTAAGGGACTTTCTGCCAAAACAAAATTTACCAGTCAAGTTGTCCTTGGCTTAATTCTCGGTGTGATCTTCCTCTTTAATTTTCAGAATAGCCTAAAATTGGACGTGCCATTCTTAAAGAATGTAGCTCTGGATTTAGACGGTCTTTATATAATTTTTGTTATTTTGGTTGTAGCTGGAACTTCTAACGCGGTAAACCTTACCGACGGATTAGACGGTTTGGCTATAGGGATTGTAGTCATGGCGGCTTTAGCTTTTAGCATTCTTTGCTATGTCTCCGGTAATATAAAAATGAGCGAATATCTTCTAGTGCCTTATCTTCAGGGTAGCGGAGAGTTAACTGTCTTTTGCGCGGGCATATTAGGCGCAGGTTTAGGTTTTCTATGGTTTAACTGTTATCCTGCCACTATATTTATGGGGGATGTGGGTTCTTTGGCCCTTGGCGGAGCATTAGGCACAGTAGCACTCTTAATACGCAAAGAGCTTCTTTTGATTCTTGTAGGAGGAATCTTTGTGGTTGAGGCCTTATCCGTAATATTGCAGGTAGGGTCTTTTCGTCTAACCAAGAAGCGAATCTTTAAGATTGCGCCGTTGCATCATCATTTTCAGTTTCTTAACTGGCCGGAGAATAAGGTTATTGTCAGGTTTTGGATTATTGCCGGTTTTTTGGCGCTTATGACTATAGTGACTTTAAAGATTCGCTAGTTTTTCCATGAAAAATAAAGATTACTTTAGAGGTAAGAATGTTTTAATTACCGGATTTGCGCGTAGTGGCTTGGCTTCAGCTAATCTTCTTTATGATTTAGGAGCCAATGTAAGTGTAACTGATAATCAGGATAATCTAATAACCCATCAGAATTTAAAAGAACTAAAATCTCAAAAGATAAAAATAGAGCTAGGCAAGCATTCCCGCGAGTTTATCAAGGATGTCGATCTTTTGGTTATTTCTCCGGGGGTGCCTAACAATGCCTTGCCAATCCTCTGGGCGAGAGAAGCTAGGGTTCCGGTTATCAGCGAGATTGAGTTGGCTTGGATCTTATGCCCGGCGCAAATTATTGCCATAACCGGGACTAACGGTAAAACTACGGTTACTACATTACTAGGCAAAATAATCGAGGCTTCAGGTAAAAGAGTTTTTACCTGCGGAAATATCGGAAAACCTTTTTCTTCGGAAGTAGATAAAATGCGAGAGGGTGATTTTGTTTCTCTTGAAGTTAGCTCTTTTCAGCTTGAGAATATAGATAAATTTAAGCCAAATGTTTCAGTAGTTCTTAATCTAAGTCGTAATCACCTCGATCGTTATAATGATATGCAGGAATATCTTGAAGCTAAGAAACGTATATTTAAGAATCAGGATAGTTCTGATTCTTTAGTATTAAATTATGATGATCCTGTAATCCGCGATTTAAGTCGAGATTCGAGGGCTAAGATAGTTTATTTCAAGAAAGAGGCTGGCTTGAATCCCAATCAATCGGCAGCCTTAGTAATTGCCGCTATTTTTAATATAGAGAGGGATCTGGTCTTTAATATCTTTCGGGATTTTAAGGGAGTCGAGCATCGGATGGAGGAGGTTTCAGAATTAGACGGGGTAAGGTTTATCAATGATTCTAAATCTACTACTACAGAGGCAACGGTATGGGCCTTAAAGAGCCTCTCTTGCCCGGTTATTCTTATTGCCGGCGGCAGGGAGAAGGGTAATGATTATAGCGAAGTCTTAAAGCTCGCGCGTGGTAAAGTTAAGTCGGCGATATTAATCGGAGAGGCAAAAGATAAAATACGCGAGGCATTCACAGGAGTGGTTGATACAGAATTTGCCGCTACTCTCGGTGAAGCTGTAAAAAAAGCCGTCTCTCTGGCGCCTAAAGGAGACTGCGTTTTGTTTTCTCCTATGTGTAAAAGTTTTGATATGTTTCCCAATTATGAAGAAAGAGGGAAGGCTTTTAAGTCAATAGTATCTGATTTATCTAAATTCAAGCCTAAGTTATGATACGCAATATTAGAATTAATCTTTTTACGGTTTCGGTTATACTTATGTGCATAGGTATTATAATGATTTATAGCTCGTCAAGTATCTATGCTTGGGAGAGATATAAGGATGGTTTCTTCTTTTTAAAGAGGCATTTAGTCTTTATGCTTATAGGCGCTCTCCTTACGTTTATTTTTATGGCTATTGATTATCGCAAGCTAAGAAGTATTGTCCAGCCGTTGATTTTAATTTCTATCCTCTTGTTAGTATTAGTTTTGATCCCGGGCATAGGAAGAGAAGTCTCCGGAGCGCGAAGGTGGTTTAGGTTTAAGATGTTAAGTTTTCAGCCTTCGGAGTTTGCTAATCTTGCAGTTATTATTTATATCTCTGATTTTATCGCCCGTAAAGGCAACCTTATCAAAACATTCTTGAAAGGTTTTCTACCCCCGATGTTTTTATTGGGTGTTTTTTCTATACTGATACTAATACAGCCGGATCTAGGAACAACAGTGGCTTTAGGGCTTGTAGTTATAACTATGCTTTTTGTGGCAGGGGTTCGGCCGGCGTATATATTGTCTCTAATTCTAAGTAGTATTCCGTTGTTGTATGTTTTAATATTTAGCGTACCCTATCGAAGGGCAAGGATTATGGCATTTATTAATCCTTGGCTTGATCCTAGAGGAAGCGGTTTTCAGATAATTCAATCGCAGATTGCCTTAGGGTCTGGAGGAATATTTGGTGTTGGTCTAGGGCATTCAAGGCAGAAGTTATTTTATCTTCCGGCGGCGCATACCGATTTTATCTTCTCCATAATCGGAGAAGAGCTAGGGTTATTAGGCACCATAGGCGTAATCATATTATTCATTATTTTTATTCAGCAGGGAATTAAGATTATCAAGAATGCTCCGGATAAATTTGGTTATTTTCTTAGTTTAGGTTTGGTTTTGATGATCTCATTCAGGGCAATAGTAAATATAGGAGTCTCCTGCGGCATGTTGCCTACTAAAGGACTGCCACTTCCCTTTATCAGTTATGGAGGTTCGTCTTTTATTTTTGATATGGTTAGTGTGGGCATATTGGTTAATATCGCGCGCACCGGAGAGTATCCTTAAAATAGTATGAAAATTATAGCTGTTGCAGGAGCAAGCGGCGGGCATATCTATCCGGCCTTAGCTTTTCTAGAGAGGTTTTCAGGGGAAGAGGGAGAAATTGAAGCATTATTGGTCCTACCCTCTAGAAGCATAAAGGCTGATTTTGATTCTTGCAATTATCCGATAAAATACATATCTTCTGGCCGGGTTAGTTTCTCTCTGAACCAGAGAAGCGTTTTAGCTTTTCTAAAATTTCTAAAAGGGGGATGGGAAAGCCTTTCTATACTACTTAAGTTTAATCCTGATATTGTAATAGGTTTTGGCAGTATTGATTCTGTTCCTTTGGTTATGCTGGCTTGGTTTTTTAGGATTAAAACCATTATACACGAACAGAATCTCCTGCCGGGTAAGGCGAACAGGTTTTTAGCTAGGTTTGTAGATAAGATTGCTCTCTCTTATCCTGGCTCTGGGAGATATTTTAATTTATCAGAGAGCAAAATACTCCTTACCGGGAATCCAATAAGGGGGAGGCTAAGGAAGATTGGTAGAGAAGAGGCTTTAAATTTCTTTGGATTAAAGAAGGATAAGTTTACTATCTTGGTTATGGGCGGCAGCCAGGGGAGTAAACATATTAATACCGCGTTTCTTAATATAACAGGATTGATAAAAGATAAAGCTAATCTGCAGGTCATACATCTTTTGGGTAAGGAGGAACGCAAGGAGATCAGAGAGGCATATGAAAAAATAGGTATTAAAGCTAAAGTATTTGATTTTTTTAGCGCCATGGAATTTGCCTATAGCGCCGCGGATCTGGCGGTAACTCGCGCCGGTGCGTCTACTATATCCGAATTGATTTATTTTAAGCTACCGGCGATAATCTTCCCGTATCCGTATGCTTACGAGCATCAGCTTGAGAACGCCAAGATATTAAGTGAGAGAGGGTGCGCGGTAGTTATGAATGAGAGTAATTTAGAGGATGGTTTATTTTTGGAGAGATTAGAGTTGTTAATTAAAGACAAGAATATATTAAATAATATGGTTTTGAACTTCGATAGTTTTCCTGTAATTTCTGCCGCAAACAGGCTTAAGGAAGTAGTACTAGCTTTAAATTAGAATGCAAAAACATTATCATTTGGTGGGTATTGGCGGGATAGGGATGAGTGGGATTGCGCAGTTACTTTTGTGCTGTAATTATAAAGTAACCGGTTCAGACTTAAAAGAGAATAAGAATACGAAGGAGTTAAGAAGATTAGGCGCGGTGATTTTTATCGGCCATAGTCCGGAAAACATAAAAGGCGCTGATGTGGCAGTATATTCCTCGGCGATAAAAGAAGATAATCCGGAGGTTAAGGAAGCCAAGAGATTAAAAATTACTTTGATTATGCGTGCTCAGGCCCTAGCAGAACTGATGATTGATAAATCAGTAGTTACTGTAGCCGGAAGCCATGGCAAGACTACGATCACATCATTGGTCTCTTACCTCTTGCTTGAAGCCGGGCTTTCACCTACTGTGGCCATAGGCGGGATCTTGAGAAATATTGATACCAATGCCTGTGTAGGAAACGGTAAGTTTTTTGTTGCTGAAGCTGATGAATCTGACGGCTCATTCCTTTATTATAGACCGAAGTTTTCCATAATTACTAATATTGACCATGAGCATCTTGATTACTATAAAGATTTTGAGAAAGAAGTCGAGGCGTTCCGTAAATTCTTAAATTCAACCAGTGAAGACGGCTGTGTATTTTGTTGCAGTGATGATTTAAATCTTAAAGAGCTAATTAAAGGATACAAGAAGAGATTTGTTTTGTTCGGTTTAAAACCGGGGGCGGATATATATCCTAAGAATATAACGATGGAGGGCCTGCGTAGTGATTTCGACTGCTTCTTTAAGGACAAATTTGTGGCGAGGTTCAGCCTTGCTTTAGGAGGCGAGCATAATATCTCTAATGCTCTCTCAGTAATTGCCTTAGGCTTGGAACTTGGCATAGATCTAAAGTTTATTAAGGATGCGCTCGCAGGATATAAAGGCGCCGTGAGGCGGTTAGAAGTAAAATTTAAGGATCAAAATTATACAATTATCGATGATTATGCGCATCATCCTACAGAGATTAAGGCGACGCTAAAAGCAGTAAGTAATTTAAAGGCAAAAAGAGTTATTGCTATATTCCAGCCGCATCGTTTTACGCGCACACAATTGCTTTTTGATGAATTTGTCAAAAGTTTTGATAATGCCGACTATCTTATTATTACGGATATATATCCCGCAAGTGAGCAGCCAATCTTAAATATCAATAGTGCTAATCTTTGCCGTAGAATTAAAGAGTATGCGTCTGATAAAAAGGTTTATTTTGTTCCTAAGGAAGAGATCGTAAATAAGGTTTCAGAGATAGCTAAGCCCGGGGATATAATTATTACGCTTGGGGCAGGTGATATCGTGAGGATAAGCGATGAATTGGCAGAGAAGTTTAGAAATTAAGCGCAACCAGTCGTTAAAAAATAAAACCACCTTTAAAATCGGAGGCAAGGCTGATTTTTTTAGCGAGCCCAATGATCTAGCGGAATTAAATCTGGTTGTTAGTTGGGCTAAAAAAAATAGTATACCTGTTTCTGTTGTTGGCGCGGGGAGTAACTTATTGATAAGCGATAAAGGGGTTAGAGGGCTGGTAATAAGATTAAACTCTGCTTATTTTAGAAATATATCATTAAAGGGGAGTTGTATAGAGGCGGGCAGCGGGGTAACGCTTCCCCAACTTATCCAATTCGTGAAAAATAAGTCATTGAGCGGATCTGAATTTTTAGCGGGAATACCCGGAACTTTAGGCGGGGCATTAGCGATGAATGCCGGATGCTGGGGAAAGAGTATCGGGGATTTAGTTAGGGAAGTAGAGGTGCTGGATTACGCGGGGAATATAAAAAAGATTAGAAGCAAAGAGATAAAATTCGGTTATCGTAAAACCAATCTGAAGAATTGTATTATTTTAAGCGCGGTATTAAAGTTCAAGAGAGGCGGCAGAGAGGCGATTATTCGTAGTATTAAGGAATATATTTTGAAGAGGCGCAATAGTCAGGACTTGACTTTTCCTAATGCCGGGTGTATCTTTAAAAATCCCAAATCTTTATCTGCAGGCAGGCTGATAGATCTTTGTGGGCTAAAAGGCAAAAGCATGGGGGGCGCACTCATCTCTGATAAACATGCGAATTTTATCTTAAATAAAGGTGATGCTAAGGCTGGAGACGTTTTAAAGCTTATGCGTTTGATTAAAACGAGGGTGAGGAAGAGATTCAAAGTTAATCTAGAGCCGGAAATAAAAATATGGGGAGGCACTCAACGCTAAGGGGTACCTGGCGCAAATAGGTATTGCGCCAGTATGCGCTTGGTAGCGCAGAATTGCGTTGGTGCCCCATTGGTATGGGGAAAAAAGATTTTGGTAGAGTTGGTGTTTTAATGGCCGGACCATCGAGCGAGAAGAAGATTTCGCTAAAGTCAGGGCACGCGGTATTAAATGCCTTAAGGGAATCAGGGGTTAACGCTCTTCCGGTAATTATTAAGAATGATAGCATTAAAGATAATATACGCCTGCTTAAATCTAAGAATATAGATTGCGCTTTTATTGCTTTGCATGGTTCATTTGGTGAAGATGGTGGGATACAAAATATTTTGAGCAAACTCAAAATACCTTTTACCGGTTCAGGGGTTTGCGCGAGCAGATTAGCTATGGATAAGGTTGCTTCGCGAAATATCTTTAAAAAACATGGTTTAGATGTGCCGTGTTTTCAAGTAATCAAAAGAAATTCTTATAAGATTAATAATCTCCGGGCATTTAATTTTCCTTTAGTAGTCAAGCCGGTTAGCCATGGTTCAAGTATCGGGCTTTCTATCGTGGATAGTAAAAAGAATATTCCTAAAGCAATAAAGCTAGCTTTTAAGTTTGACAAAAGAATAATTATTGAGGAATATATAAGGGGGAGAGAATTAACCGTTGGGATCATCGACGGTAAGGCTCTTCCGGTGGTGGAGATATTCACTAAACATTTTTTCTTTGATTATCAAGCTAAATATAAAAAGGGGTTAACGGATTACGTTGTTCCGGCTAAGTTGCCAAGTAAGGTCGCCACTAAGGTAAAGAAAAAAGCGCTATTGGCACATAAGCTTTTAGGTTGTTTTGGTTGTTCCAGAGTAGATATTATTTTGGATGCTAAAAGTAAGCCTTTTATACTTGAGTTAAATACGATACCCGGTTTTACCGCAACCAGCCTTTTGCCTAAAGCAGCAAATAAATCTGGCATAGGTTTTAATGAATTATGCATTAAATTAATTAGTTTAGCTTATGAAAAGACGCAAAGATAATTTTCCTGTTAGGCCATTGTTTTTAAGTATAATTATTATTGCTATTATTTTTATTATAGGTTATATCCGGAAAGTTTTGACTACTTCAGATTATTTTAAGGTCAAAGGTATTATTAGCCGAGAGGAATTAAATACTGATTTTTCATATCTTAAAGGGAGAAATATATTTACTCTTGATTTGAGCGGAGAATCTGTGAATATCGCCAAGAAATGCCCGGATTGTTTAAGGGTAAGGTTAGCGCGCGTCTTACCAGACCACTTATTTGTAGAATTTATAAGGCGTAGGCCAGTAGCATTAGTAAAACTTTATCGTTATTTTGTCGTTGACCAGTACGGTGTATTCTTTGGTAGTGTCTTAAATCCCGACGGCTTAAACTTGCCTTTGGTTACCGGGTTAGAGACAAGATTATTTGGAATAACTCTCGGTAAGAGGAGCGCGACAAAAGAGTTGATTTTAGTCCTAAGTATTATTAAGGAATTCAATAAGTCGTTTTTAATGAGAGATTACCAAATTCGCAGGATTGAAGTTGGTACGGTGGAAGATATTACGATTTTTATCCCCTTTGATTTAAATAAAGACGCATATTCCCAATGGCAGGTGCCGGCAAGAGAAAATATACTTGAAGTTAGGATATCTCAAGGTAATATATTAGAGAAGATTGCGGTTATCTCTGGATTGATGAATCAGGAAAAGCATAATCTCGGTAACATTAAATACATAGACTTACGGTTTAAGGAGCCGGTAATAAAGTTTAAGGATGCTAAATAATTATATTTGCGCGTTAGATATTGGTTCAAGCAAGATTGCTGTAGTTTTAGCAGAGTTTAGAAAGAAGAAGCTTGCGAATATTTACTTTGATTCTATCTCTGTTAAGGGGGTGAAAGAAGGGGCGATTGTAGACTCCACAAACCTTATCGGTTTGGTAAGCAAGATACTAAAAGGTCTGAAGATAAAATCCGGGATAAATATTAAATTTGTTTCAGTAAATATCTCCGGCCAGGATATAATCACCAAGCATAGCCGCGCGGTTATCCCCCTAGCCGAGAGGGGGAATAAGGTTATAAGTATCGCTGATTTGCAGCGGGTGAATGAGCAGGCGCGAATACTCGGCTCAAGCATTGAAGACGAAATAATCCATATGATTCCTTTGAGTTATTCCATAGATGCTAAGGGCGACATATTAAATCCTCTAGGGTTATATAGCCATAGGCTGGAGGTGGATTTATATCTGGTTTGTAGCAAATTATCTTCGGTGCAGAGCCTGACCCGGATAATCAACCAGTCAGGGTATGAGGTTAGAGATCTTTTCCTCTCAGGGATAGCCACTAGTAAAGCAGTCTTTGGCCCGGGATTAAAAGATGGACTTAATATATTGTGTGATTTAGGAAGCGATACTACGGAGCTATTAATTTTTAAGGAAGGTTTGCTCAAAGATATAGAGGTTCTTCCCTTTGGCGGTAATGATTTAACGCGCAAACTCTCGGAGAACTTAAAAATTCCTATGGATTTGGCTGAGGATATTAAGCGTTCTTATGGTTTTATCGGGAATCCGCAAGATATTGGAGAGGATAAGGAGATTCTGGTTAAGAAGAGCGAATTTTATAAACCGATAAAACAGAGGTTAGTCTCTGAAGTCGTGACAGCGGCGGCTGGCGAGGTATGCGCAAAGATAAAAGAGGCTTCAGAGAAAAAGGTCGAACTCTATGAGGTAAATAATTTTGTTATTGTGGGTAGAACAATACTCTTGGAGGGCTTTATTGAAACTTTAGAGAAAACCTTAAATCTTCCGGTTAAACTTGGTCGGATTACTAATTTAGAGATAATCTCCTTAATTAAAGAGGATAGCGGGTTATCCGGACAGAAATACCTTAACTATCTTACTTGTTTAGGGATGATCTGCGAAACACTGGAAAAGAAACCACTAGGTACCCTTCCTTTATATCAACCAGCCAAAAATATCATCTTAAAGACTTTAAACAGAGTCAAAGAAGTATATCAAGAATACTTTTAATTGACCTCGTTTTTTTCTGTTGTATAATACTTTACCAATGGTTAAGGATAATATCGTTAAGGTTAGAGAGAGAATCGTTGCAGCTTGTTCCAAAGTTAATAGAGACCCTTCTGATATAAAAATAGTTGCTGTGAGCAAGGGGAGGGGTGTTGAAGATATTAAAGAAGCGGTCTCTTTTGGCCTTACTGATATTGGAGAGAATCGGATTCAGGAAGCTCTTGAGAAATATAATGAATTACGAGCAGAGAGCCGCGGGTTAGCAATAAGATGGCATATGATCGGCCATCTGCAAACAAATAAAGTAAAGGATGCGCTAGGGATTTTTGATCTGATCCATTCTGTGGATAGTTTAGCTTTAGCGCAGGAGATCAATAAGCGGGCAGCTCAAATAAATAAAATCCAAGATATACTGATTGAGATAAAGACTTCACCGGAAGCTACAAAATTTGGCTTAGATTCGAATAAAGCCCCGGAGATTATCCAGGATATATCCCGACTTCAGAATATCAATATAAAAGGATTGATGACCATTGCTCCGCTAGCCAATCATCAGGAAGAAGCAAGGCCGTATTTTAAAAAGTTGCGTCAGATACGCGATAGTATTAATCTATCCTATAGTTTATCTATGGGTATGACTGATGATTTTGAAGTTGCCATAGAAGAGGGCGCGGAGATAATTAGAATAGGGAGAGGAATCTTTGAAAGTTAACCTATTGTATAAAATCGGAATTATAGGTTTTGGGAACATGGGTTCAGTTATCGCGCATAAACTGGCAGCTCAAGCCAGCGAGTATGAAGTCCGGGTATTTGAGAAAGATAAGAGTAAAGCCATTAAGGCCAAAGGCGTAAGTTTTTCAGAGGATATTTCGGATTTAATGCTTAAGGTTGATACAGTAATCCTGGCGATTAAGCCCCAAGATTTTGATCGTCTGTTAAAGGAGCTTAAGGGCCGTATTCTAAATAAATTAGTTATTTCTATTGCTGCCGGCATAAGTACTGAACATGTTGAGAAATTATTGGGTAACGTTAGGGTTATCCGGGCTATGCCTAATATCGCCGCTAGAATAGCCGAATCAGTTACTTGTTTATCTAAAGGTAATTTTGCTAATGATGACGACCTAGAATTTTCCAAGGAGATATTTAATTGCCTTGGGACAGTACGCAATATAAATGAAGATATGATGAATGCCGCTACGGCAATTTCAGGAAGTGGCCCGGGGTATATTTTTTATTTTATAGAGAATAGCGCGCTGGACCCTGATAATATTCCGGAGCATGCCCGTCATGATATGATGAGGCGTTTAGAGAAAGCAGCAGAGGTGTTGGGTTTCAATACCGAAGATGCTGCTTTTTTGGCAGCGAATACGGTAAACGCATCTATAAGCTTGCTTAAGTCAACAAAATCAACTCCCGAGGAATTAAGGCTGCAAGTTACTTCAAAGGGTGGGACTACAGAAGCAGGTTTAGAGGTATTGCGTAAGGGCGGTTCATGGGGAGAAGCAGCCCAAGCAGCTTTTAAGAGAGCGCAAGATTTAGCTAAGAGAGGTTAATTATGCCTAAGATAGGAATTATCGGCGGAAGCGGATTATATAAAATAGACGGGATCAAGAATATAAAAGAACTTTCAGTGAGTACTCCTTTTGGAAAACCTTCGGGAAAGTTTATCTTGGGTGAGTTAGAGGGGAAGGAAGTGGTATTTCTCCCGCGTCATGATCTAAACCATAGTATTCCTCCGAGCCGGATTAATTATCGGGCGAATATTTTTGGAATGAAAAAGCTGGGTGTGCATAAAATTATATCCGTAAGCGCCTGTGGCAGTCTAAAGGAAGAATTAAAGCCGCTTGATTTTGTTGTTGTGGATCAATTTGTGGACAGGACTAATTATGCCCGGGAAATGTCTTTCTTTAGCGATGGCATAGTGGCGCATATTGAGTTTTCGCACCCTGTCTGTTCGTCCTTAAGCAAAATAATTTACGCGTCTGGCAAAAGTCTGAACCTCAATATGCACCCTAAAGGGACATATATAAATATGGAAGGTCCGACTTTCTCTACTTTGGCCGAATCTAATCTCTATCGTAGCTGGGGTATGGATATTATCGGCATGACTAATCTTGCCGAAGCAAAGCTTGCCCGTGAAGCAGGAATTTGTTACGCCACGCTTGCGGCGATTACTGATTATGATTGTTGGCATCCTTCGCATGCTTCAGTGAGCATCGATTTAATAATTGAAAATTTAAATAAGAATACTGCTAACGCTAAGAAAATACTGACTACAGTGATAAAGAATATTCCTGATCAGGATAAAGATGATTGTCATTGTCCTGATGCGTTAGAGCACGCAATCGTAACCAACAAAAAATTTATCTCCGCAAAGATAAAGAAGGATTTAGATATTATAATAGGTAAATATGTTAAATGAGGCCGCAACTTATGGAGTCCCGCCAAAGGCGGGACGAACATAAGTTGTCTGGCCGAATTAATCCCGAGCTTACGTAGAAAATTCTGAAAGAATTTTCAAGTGCTTAAGCGAGGGATCTTAAATGAACCCATAACCTATGGAACGTAAGTGACGTAAATGGATTATAAACTTACCTTAAATCTACCTAAGACGGAATTCCCGATGAAAGCGGATCTGCCTAAGCGTGAATCTCTGCTTTTGAAAGAATGGCAGGATAAGGATATCTATGGCCTAATCCGTAAGGAATTAAAGAGCAAGCCTAAATACATATTGCATGACGGCCCGCCCTATGCCAATGGAGATATCCATATAGGCCACGCTTTAAATAAAACTTTAAAAGATATAATTATTAAATACAAGACGATGCAGGGGTTTGATTCTCCTTATATCCCTGGTTGGGATTGCCATGGTTTGCCTATTGAACATCAACTTCTTAAGGAATTAAAAATTCGTAAACATCAAATTCCCCAGCAGGAATTTAGAATGAAGGCTCATGATTACGCGATGCAGTATGTTTTAAAACAGAAGGAGCAGTTTAAGCGCTTGGGAATATTTGGTGATTGGGAGAATCCGTATCTGACTTTAAATCCGGGTTATGAAGAGAGCATACTTACCGTGTTCAATAAATTAGTGAAGTCTGGGTATATCTACCGCGGGCTTAAGCCGGTTAACTGGTGCCCTAAATGCGAGACTGCCTTAGCGGAAGCAGAAGTAGAGTACGAAGACCATCAGTCTCCGTCAATATTCGTGGGTTTTAAAATTACGGCAAGCAAAGATTTTACAGATACCTTCTTGGTTATTTGGACTACTACCCCCTGGACATTATTAGCCAATGTGGCTGTGGCTGTACATCAGGATTTTGTTTATGCTTATGTTAAAACCGATAAAGGAAATTTAATCATTGCAAAAGATTTACTAAAAGATGCTTTAGAAAAGATAGGTATTAATGAATTTAAGATGATAAATGAGTTCAAGGGGAAAGATTTAGAAGGGATAAATTACGAACATCCTTTTTGCTCAAGAAATGGACGTGTTGTTTTAGCGGATTATGTTTCGGGAGAAGAGGGGACAGGCTTGGTACATACCGCTCCGGGCCATGGAAATGAAGATTATATTACCGGGATAAAATATAAACTGGATATTATTATGCCGGTTGATAATAAAGGTAATTTTGATTCTTCGACCGGTGAGTTTAAAGGTTTGAATTGCCTTGAGGCGAATAAGTTAATTTTAGAGAAACTTGATAAGCTTGGGGTGCTTTTCTTCAATTCTCATATTCAGCATTCTTATCCGCATTGTTGGCGCTGTAAGCAGCCGATAATATTCCGTGCTACCAAGCAGTGGTTTTTGAGTCTGGAGCATAAGGGTTTAAGAGAGAAGCTTAAAGAAATAATCAAGAAAAGCGTGCGTTGGATACCCGCAAGCGGGATGGAGAGAATCTTGGGAATGGTTGAACTTAGGCCTGACTGGTGCCTTTCCCGCCAGAGATATTGGGGCGTTCCTATTCCCGCATTAGTCTGCACTGATTGCCAGGAGGAGTTTTTGATACCCGAGGTAATTGAAAAATTTATAGTTTTTTGTTCAAAAGAAGGTTCAGATTCTTGGTTTATCCGGAGCCGGAATGATTTCTTACCTCGAGATTTTACTTGCCCGCATTGTAAGGGGAATAATTTAGCTAAAGGCGCGGATATACTGGATGTATGGTTTGATTCAGGAGTAAGCAGCCAGGCAGTCTTAAAAAGAAACGAGGAGCTTGAATTTCCTGCTGCTTTATATTTAGAGGGTTCAGACCAGCATCGCGGGTGGTTTCAATCATCGTTAATTCCGTCTGTTTGTATAGAGAATAAACCTCCGTTTAAGAGTGTTTTGACCCACGGATTTGTGGTTGATGGCCTTGGTAAAAAGATGTCCAAATCTCAAGGCAACGTTGTCTCTCCTTTTGATATTATTAAGGATTATGGAGCGGATATTCTAAGGCTTTGGGTGGCTTCCAGCGATTACAATGAGGATATACGCATATCTAAAGAGATTCTTCTGCGCTTAGCCGAAGCTTATCGTAAGATAAGAAATACTGCCCGATTTATCTTAAGTAACCTGTATGATTTTAATCCGGATAAAGATAGTGTCAGTCCTGATGAATTAAGTAGAATAGATAAGTGGATATTAAATAGGCTAAGTATCACTTTAAATGAAGTAACTAAGGCCTATGATAATTTTGAGTTTCATAAAGCGCATAAAGAGATCTATGATTTTTGCAACGAAGAATTATCGATGTATTATTTAGATATGGTCAAGGGGAGGCTTTATACTTATGCCGCGCATTCTCTGAGCAGGCGTTCCGCGCAAACGGCAATGTATCTTTCGCTTAATTGTTTGGTTAGGATGATGGCTCCGATTCTTGCCTTTACTGCGGAAGAGATCTGGCAAAATATGCCTAAGTTTAAGGAAGAGGTTTCTATAGCTAGCGTTCATCTTTTAACCTGGCCAAGGGTAACGGAAATCAAAGATGGTTCGGAATTGGATTTGATTATTGAGCTGATTCCCGAAGTGGCTAAGGCCTTAGAAGAGATGCGTTCTTCTGGTAAGATTGGCAGTTCTTTCGATGCGCAAATAAATCTATTGACAAAAGATCAAATTCGTTATAATTTCTTAACAAGTTTAAAGAATGATCTTACGGAGTGTTTTAAGGTCTCGGCAGTTGAGGTTGAAAGGAGAGATTCTTTGCCGCAAGATAAGGTAAGTAAGGCGTACCCTGATATCGCCTTAATTGTTAAGAATGCAGATGGTTTGAAATGCCCGCGCTGCTGGAATTATAGTGAGGGAATCGGTAAGTCCGTAGAACATCCGTTAATTTGCGCGAAATGCGAAGCTGCGATCACAGAGGAGAAAACAAAGTGAAGAAGAAATTAACTAAGAAAGAATTGAATGATTTTAAGAAGCTCTTATTTAAGAAGAAAGAAGAGATTAACGATGAGATAAAGCATATCTCCGATGATACTTTGAAGAAATCACAGAAAGACGCCTCCGGGGATATATCAGGATACACTTATCATATGGCGGATGTTGCC
>JAGVER010000007.1 GCA_020058085.1 Candidatus Omnitrophota bacterium
ATATCTGGTTTGGTTCCATACAATCATTAAAGGATGCCAGCTTTGAGATAATTCCGCATGAGATTCTAAGCATTATTGGGCCTTCTAATAGTGGTAAGACTACGATTTTACGTATGCTGAACCGGTTAAATGAATTGCAGCCTAATTTTCGGATGGAGGGTGAAGTTTTCTTTGAGGGCAAAGATATAAGGAAAATAAACCTTGAAACCCTGCGCCGTAAGGTAGGGATGGTTTTTGCGCTGCCTCTTCCGCTTCCTTTGTCTATATTCGAGAATGTTGCTTATGGCGTGAGAATGCATGGTTTAAAGAACAAAAAAAAGATATCTGGAAAAGTTGAAGAAGCGCTTAAGCAGGGTTACCTTTGGGATGAGGTTAAAGACAGGCTAGGTGAATCGGCTTTTAAATTATCCGGAGGGCAGCAACAGAGGCTTTGTATCGCCAGAGCTCTGGCAGTAGAGCCGGATGTAATTCTTTTTGATGAGCCTTGTTCTGGGCTGGATCCAATCTCTACTGCTAAAGTTGAAGATGCCATGGTTAAGTTAAAAGAAAAATATACCATGGTTCTCGTGACTAATAACGTAAAACAGGCAGCCAGGGTTGGTGATAGGACAGCATTCTTTTTAGGCGGAGAGTTAGTCGAATTAGATAAGACCGAGAAGATATTTACGGTTCCTTTTGATGAACGCACAGATGATTATATAAGAGGAAAATTCGGATAATGGGCAAAATAGCTACTAACAATTTAAATCTCTGGTACGATGATTTTCAAGCTCTGAAAAATGTGAATTCCGTATTTGAGCCCAATAGAATTACGGCGATTATCGGGCCTTCAGGCTGCGGTAAATCTACCTTGCTTAGGGTTTTTAACCGGATGAATGATTTGATAGAAGGAGTAAAAACCGAAGGGAAAGTTTTAGTTGACGGCATGGATATACTTAAGCCGGAGGCAGATCTGGTAAAATTAAGGAAAAGAGTTGGAATGGTCTTTCAGAGGCCTAATCCTTTTCCGCTTTCGGTTTATGAGAATATTGTTTTCGGTGAAAAGATCCACGGTGAGAGTTTAAGGCGTGATTTATTGGATGAAATAGTTGAGATAAGCCTAAAAGATGTTCTTCTTTGGGATGAATTAAAAGATAAGCTCAATAAACCAGCGATGAGGTTATCCTTGGAACAGAAGCAGCGTCTCTGTATCGCAAGGCTTCTTGCGGTTAAGCCGAATGTCTTGCTTATGGATGAGCCATGCTCTACCTTAGACCCGCAGGCAACCGCAAGGGTAGAGGAATTAATGCGTGAATTAAAAAACCATTATACTATAATAATTGTAACGCATAATATGCAGCAGGCTGCGCGAGTCTCTGATGATACAGGTTTTATGCTTTTAGGTGAACTGATAGAGTTTGGTAAGACAGAGGAATTATTCACTGCGCCTAAAGATAAGCGAACAGAAGATTATATTACTGGGAGGTATGGATAATATGGAAAGACATTTTGATCTGGAGTTACAAGAGTTGCGCAAGGATATCTTAAGGATGGGTGCTTTTGCCGAAGAAGCTATTTACAAGTCCGTGGAAGCGCTTAAGAATAAAGACAAATGTTTGGCTAAGAGTGTTATAGACGGTGATTCGATCGTCGATAAGTTGGAGTTGGAAATAGATGAGAAGTGTATAGATTTAATTGCGCGTTACCAGCCTATGGCTAAAGACCTAAGATTTATCACTACTGGAATGAAAATTAACGCTGAATTGGAGAGGATTACGGATATCGCAGTGGACATAGCGCAGCGAACGCTTGAGCTGGTAGATAAACCGCTTCTCAAGCCTTTAGTTGATATTCCGAAATTAGCTGCTGTTGCCCAGAGTATGGTAAAGGGAGCTATAGATGCGTTCGTAAAAGGAGATAGTGATTTAGCCAGGAAGGTTATGCTCTCTGATCCTGAAGCTGACCAATTAAGGGACACAATACAGAAAGAGTTAGTCGAAGATTATATGGTTAAAGACGGCTCTACAGCTCCAAGAGCAGTTCAGCTTTTGTTAATAACGCGTTTCTTAGAGCGAATCTGCGATCACACCACTAATATCGCCGAAGACGTGATCTATATGGTGCAGGCTCAAGTAGTCAAACACCACCCGGAAAAGTTATAAGGCAGAAAATAAAGGGGACGGTTCTATTTTTTTTGTTAAAAATATAACCGTCCCCCAGTTTTTAAGATTATTGTTGACAGTTTTAAAATAGATGTTAAGCTGCTTATGAACATACGTTCATAAGGGAGAATCAGCTTGAGGCCGAAAAAAACCAGATGGATTAAATGTGCTCCGCAGGAGAGGTGTTTTAAGCCTTTATGCAGGCCGTTGAGTAAACTAGAAAATGTTTACTTAACGCTTGATGAATTTGAGGCAGTCCGTCTCGCTTGTCTTGAGGGAATGAAGCAGGTTGATGCGGCAAAAAAGCTTAAGATCTCCCGTCCAACATTCTCGAGGATTATTTCATCGGCTCACAGAAAGATAGCGGATGGTTTAGTAAATATTAAGGCAATTAGAATAGAGGGCGGTTGTTGTAAAATTGAAAGAAAAGGGAGATAAAGATGAAAAATAAACCAGATGAGAAAAAATCAGCAAAAGGATTTTTTGCAAAGCTGTTTGATAAATTAGATAAAAAGATGGAAGAGAAGTCCAGATTTGGTTACTCTTGTAAAAATGATGACAATGAAGGTAAAAACTCATGCTGCAGTTAATTGTAGACTGGTTGACATATTCTCTATTTAAGATGGACCCAGAGGTAAAATGGGCCCAAGTCTTGAATTTTTTTATCTATGATTCAGTAAAGATTTTATTGCTTTTGTTTACCTTGATCTCGATTATCGGAGTCTTAAGGTCATATTTACCGGTAGGGAAAGTAAAGCAATGGCTTGCCGGGAGAAAGGCTTTCGCAAATTTGCTTGCTTCTATATTTGGAGCGATAACGCCATTTTGTTCATGTTCTTCAATACCTTTATTTATAAGTTTCCTTAAAGCAGGCGTACCATTAGGGGTAACATTCTCATTTCTTATCACCTCGCCCTTAGTTAATGAATATCTTGTTATCTTGATGATTGGTTTTTTTGGTATTAAAATAACCGCCCTTTATGTTTTAAGCGGAATAGGGATAGGGGTTATCTGTGGCCTTATTTTAGGGAGGATGAATCTAGAAAGATATCTGGTAAAAGATTTATTCAATCAGGATGAAAAAGATTGCCAGGATATTGTAATTAAAGGTTTTAAGGGCCGTTTATTGTTCGGGTTAGATGAAGCTAAATCAATTGTCAAAAAGCTTTGGTTTTGGATCTTGATCGGCGTGGGTTTGGGAGCGGTAATCCATAATTTTGTTCCTCAAGAATTTATCCAGAGTGTAATAAGCAAGACAGGTTTTCTTAGTGTTCCTATTGCTACAATTATCGGTGTCCCAATGTATGGAAGTTGCGCAGCAATTGTGCCAATCGCTGTGGCTTTATTCCAAAAAGGCTTTCCTCTGGGCACGGCGTTATCTTTTATGATGGCAGTTGCGGCATTGAGCCTGCCTGAGGCAATTATGTTGAGAAGGGCAATGCATTTAAGATTAATTGCAATATTTTTCGCGATAACTACGGTAGCGATTATCTTTACAGGTTATTTGTTTAATTTTTTACAGAAGCTTTTGCTTCAATAAAGTCTGATATTAGCCTTTCTCAGGAGAATAGGGATATGAAAAATTCGTGCATGGAAAAGAGAGGACTTAGTTTTTTTGAGAAATATCTGACATTTTGGGTTTTTATATGTATTGCATTAGGTATATTAATCGGAAAATTTGCTCCGGATATGGCAAAATTTCTCGACGGTCTTTCAATATATGTTAATGGCGCTCCGGTTGTTTCAATACCAATTGCAATTTGTTTATTTTTTATGATGTATCCTATTATGGTTAAGATCGATTTTGCGGAAGTTATAAAAGCTGGAAGATCACCAAAACCGGTTGGTTTGACATTGTTTGTTAATTGGGCGATAAAACCGTTTACTATGTATGTTATAGCATATTTTTTTCTGGGGATTGTCTTTAAGGGGTTGATTGGCGCTGAAGCAGTAGATTTTGTGAAACTTCCACCCGGTGCTGATTGGTTGTTGGGTTCTGTACACGGCGCAGGAAGAGTTGTGATGCATGAAGGTCTAAAGATGCTTCAAGTTCCACTCTGGCGTAGCTATTTTGCCGGGTGTATTCTGCTTGGTATTGCTCCTTGTACAGCAATGGTTTTGGTCTGGGGATTTCTTGCTAAAGGTAATGATGGGCATACACTGGTTATGGTAGCGATTAATTCGCTTACGATGCTTTTACTGTACGGAGTTTTGGGCGGATTTCTTCTGGGGGTTGGCAGGATGCCTGTTCCTTGGCAGGCGTTGTTATTATCAATTGTTATTTATGTGGCGTTGCCCTTAGTGGCGGGATACTTTTCGCGAAAGTGGATTGTCTCGGCTAAAGGTTTAACATGGTTTAATGAGAAATTTCTTCATCTCTTGTCGCCTGTCTCAATCGTAGCCCTACTATTCACTTTAGTGCTTTTATTCTCATTCAAAGGAGAAATTATCCTTGTGCAGCCGCTGACGATCCTCTGGATAGCGATTCCGCTTTTTATTCAAACGTGTTTGATTTTCGTAGTTACTTACTGGATAGCCAAGAAAATGAGGTTGAAATACGAAGATGCTGCGCCATCGGCAATGGTCGGAGCGAGTAACCACTTTGAAGTTGCTATTGCTACAGCAACGATGCTTTTTGGTATCTCATCGGGAGCAGCTTTAGCGACAGTTGTGGGCGTCTTGATTGAAGTACCGGTTATGCTGATGTTAGTAAAAGTTTGTTTAAAAACAAAGAGTTGGTTCAGTTAGGGGGCATGGAGAAGAAGGTTTTATTTATTTGTGTGCATAATTCCGCCAGATCCCAGATGGCCGAGGCGTTTCTAAAGAATTTGGCAAGCGACAAATTTGAGGTTGAGAGCGCGGGTCTTGATCCGGGGAAGCTTAATCCTATTGTCGTGGAAGTAATGAAAGAGATAGGTATCGATATTTCAGAGAATAAAACCAAAAGCGTCTTTGATTTCTATAAAGCAGGCAGAAAGTATGATTATATTATAACGGTTTGTGATGAATCGCAATCTGGCAAGTGTCCGGTTTTTCCCGGAGGAGGAGTGAGAATGCATTGGGGGTTTGATGATCCCTCTGGTTTTGTGGGAGATTGGAACGAAAAACTCATAAAAACACGCATAGTCAGAGATAAGATAAGGAATAAGATTGAGGATTGGCTTAGAGAGCTCCCTTGACCCTTGGCTAATTTCCTGTTATACTATATAAGTTAGTAAGGCGATGGAGTTCGCCTGTAACCGCCTGAAAGAGGCTGATGACTCCTGATAAAACAATAAAGGGAGTAGCAGCTTATGTTTAAATTGTTGATTATAGCAATTGGCGGGGGAATAGGTACATTGGCTCGTTATATCGTATCTGGATTAGATTATAAGTATTCTTCCGGCGTTTTTCCCGTTAGCACCCTTATTGTTAACCTTTCCGGATCTTTTATCATTGGTTTACTCTGGGGTTTCTCCGAACGTTTTTCTGTATCTCCTAATTTACGTATGTTTCTTTTTATCGGAATACTCGGAGGGTATACTACGTTTTCTACTTTAAGTCTGGAAACATTTAATTTGCTTAGAGATAATGAATACAGGATAGCCTTTCTAAATGTATTGTTTAGCAATATTCTGGGCGTAGTACTTGTTTTTGCAGGATTTTTTATCTCAAAATATTTAATTGGCCTGCGTGACTTGATACCTGGCCCTAAATGAAGGGCCAGTATGCGCTTCTGCGCAACACCCGGCCTTAATTGAGAGGCCGGTGTGCACTTATTGTGCAAGGAGGTATTAGATATGAAATTACCTGAAGAAGGAATGTTGTTAAGGATTTTTATCGGAGAATCCGATAATTATAGCGGTAAGGCTCTTTATGAACAGATTGTTTTAAAAGCGCGGGAGCTTAATTTAGCTGGAGCCACAGTGTTGCGTGGTATTATGGGTTTTGGCGCAGACAGCCGTATGCATACGGCGAAATTGTTACGTTTGTCAGAAGATTTACCGGTTGTTGTCGAACTGGTTGATACAGAGGAAAATCTTAATAAGCTTTTGCCTTTTCTCGATGAGGTAGTAACTGAAGGTCTTATAACTCTTGAGAAGGTTAGGGTAATAAAATACAGGCATAAATAAACTATATAATTGATATTTTAGAGGAGATTATCATGAATATTTTTGTAGGTAATTTATCATTTGAGACGACTGAAGCGGACCTAAAGCAACTATTTGAAACCAAGGGGGAGGTTACTTCAGTGGTGATTGTCATGGAGAAAGAGAAAAAGGCTCCTAAATCTAGAGGTTTTGGTTTTGTGGAGATGCCTGTTGAAGCGCAAGCGCTGGCCGCGATATCAGCTTTAAACGGCAATGATTTT
This sequence comes from Candidatus Omnitrophota bacterium, assembly GCA_020058085.1. Lineage (GTDB taxonomy): Bacteria > Omnitrophota > Gorgyraeia > Gygaellales > Profunditerraquicolaceae > Sherwoodlollariibacterium. The sequence goes on from JAGVER010000007.1 coordinate 6,493, forward strand.
ATGGGTAGGCTCTTAAATGTTAATCTAACGCGGCCTAAGACAGAGACTCAGCGCCAGAGCGAGTTAGAGAAAAGAACCTTTCTTAAGGCTAAAGCTAGGATGAGAGAGCAGGATAGCCGGTATCAAAATGAAGGCAGGGAAGATAAGCAAATTCCAGCTAGGCCGTTTATTCCTAGGCCGGGAACTTATAAAGGTGGCAGGCGTACGCGTAGTTATGCAATACGTACTGGAGCCCCAGTTGATATGCGCAAGGGGACTAAGCCTTGGTTGAAATCTTTAGAGAATCCTATGCGTTGGCGAAAGCCTGGTCAAGTAAGGCCATGGGAAAAAACCGAGGGTATTTCACAAGAAGTAAGACCTTGGCAGAAGTCTGCTGGTGGCGCTAAGCCTTGGCAGAGAAGCAGTAGGGGCCGTAAGCCTTGGGAGAAACCTGAAGGTGTTTCTCAAGGAGTAAAGCCTTGGAAGAGGGCCAGTATAGAAGATAAGCCATGGAAGAAGCCTGGGAGTAGCTCTAAGCCGTGGCAGAGAAGCAGCACAGAAGCTAGACCTTGGAAGAAACCCGTAGGTAGTTCTAAGCCCTGGATAAAAAAGAGCGAGCGTCCGCAAAAACCTAGGCTTAAGGCTCGGGGGCCAAAATCAGCATCAGCAAAGATAATAGTTGACAAAAGGCAATAAAATGGTACAATCAACATCGTAGTAAATTAAAGATTAGAAAAACTTAAAAGCCGTGGGAGGGAGTTAACTAACCTTTGCGGCTTTTTTTGTTTTGTGGTCCATTATTTACTATAATTCTTTTAAGAGAGGAGGTAGTGAATAATGGCAAGAGGAAAAGTAAAGTGGTTTAGCGATCAAAAAGGATATGGGTTTATTACTCCTGAATCAGGTAATGATGTCTTTGTGCATCATAAATCTATACAGGGTGAAGGCTTTAAGTCCTTAGCTGAAGGCCAAGAAGTTGAGTTTGAGATTGAAAAAGGCCCTAAGGGAGATCAAGCTGTAAACGTTACAAAGGTATAGGTAAGAATAAATGGGCTCGGTTTAATAACCGGGCCCATTTATACTTTTGCGTCAAAATCCTTGCTTTAAAGTAAAGATGAGTAATGGTCGCAAAAGTATTTCGCTTTAAGGAATCTTGGACTTTTGTTCGGGGAGCTCAGTTTTTAAATAAAACATGGAGGATTAGATGCATACAGGTACAATTAAAAAAGTAGTGCGTGAAAGAGGTTTTGGTTTTATTAGTGATACTGATGGCAGAGAGTTATTTTTTCACCAGAGCGGTATAATTGATGCTCAATTTGATACATTAAAGGAAACACAGAAAGTTGAATTTGAGGTTGAAGATTCTCCTAAGGGTCCTCGCGCTATTAATGTGCGTATTGTCGCCTAATAAGGAATCATAAATAAAATTATGAAGAAGGTAAAGACTTCTGGTAAGGGCAGGGTCTGCAAATACCGCAATTGTAAGCATATCTTGAGTATCTATAATCATGAGCTATATTGCCATGTGCACCAGCTGCTAGCGCTTCAAAGCGGTACCACTAAATCTTTAAACCACAAAAAAATAAAGAAATGATGAAAAATATTGCTGAAGGCAGCCCTACGTTCTATGGCTTAGGTATTGCGCCAAAGATTCTTGATATCTTAGAGCGCATAAAGTTTAAGGTGCCGACACCTATTCAATTGAAGGCAATTCCACTTGCTATTGAAGGTAAGGATCTTATCGGTATTGCGCAAACCGGTACAGGTAAAACTCACTCTTTCGCTATTCCTATGGTACAACGCCTTGCGCAGAAGAGTGGAATTGGTTTAGTGCTTGCTCCCACGCGTGAGTTAGCTATTCAGATTGATGAGGTTTTCCAGGAGATTGCACGTTCATTCGGGATGAAGACCGCTTGTTTAATCGGCGGAGCGCCTATGCCGCCTCAAGTTCAGGCATTACGCAGGAATCCCCGTATTGTAATTGCGACTCCCGGCAGGCTGATTGATCATATGGGCCAGTGGAATTTTATGCCTAACGAGGTAGGGATACTTGTGCTTGATGAAGCAGACCGGATGTTGGATATGGGATTTGCTCCGCAGATAAACAAAATTCTGAAATTTCTCCCTAAGGAGAGGCAAACTATGCTTTTTTCAGCAACTATTCCTAAGGAAATCATGGATATCGTTGCAACCTATATGAAACTGCCGGTTTCAGTTGAAATTGCTCCATCTGGAACTACGGTAAAAGATGTAACTCAGGAATTATTTATTGTTAAAAAAGAGGCTAAATTGCGTTTATTAAGTAAATTACTTGCGCAATATAAGGGCCCGGTGCTTTTGTTTTCCCGCACCAAACATAATGCGCGTAAAATTACTACGTCAATTCGGGAGATGAGATATAGCGCAGCGGAAATTCATTCTAATCGTTCGCTTGGCCAACGTAGGGAAGCTCTCGATGGATTTAAATCCGGCAGGTACAAGGTCTTGGTTGCTACAGATATCGCTTCTAGGGGTATTGATGTAACCGGCATAGAGCTGGTTGTCAATTATGATCTTCCTGAAGATGCGGAGAATTATGTGCATCGTATCGGCCGAACTGCCCGTGCAGGGCATAAGGGGCACGCAATTTCTTTTGCTACGCCTGATCAGAGCAGCGATGTCAGGGATATTGAGAAACTTATTCGCTCGACGCTTCCTATATCGAGACACCCCGAAATCCCTCCGGAAAGGTTCATCGAATCTAGCCGCGAAGCGCCACGTAAGCATATAAATCCCAGAGGACGCCATCCTCAAAATCGTTATAAATTTCGTCCACGTTAATCCCGCCATACTTGATCTCACTATTGTTCGGTCAGTTCCTTGTTGCCTGCGGCAACAAGGATTTCGCTAAATCAAACCTTAAGGAGCTCAAATACGAATAGTTGACAAAACCATTCCACTAAGTTACAATACTTTCTAAGCTTAAAGTAATAACTCCCCTAGAAAACAAGATTTTCCTTGTTTTATTTATTTTTTTTGCTAGAATTAAATAATTATTTTCTCCTTATTTATGCACGACACCCATCTATTAAGAAACATTTTCAAATATTTCGAGAGTCAGGAGAAATTATCTTCGCGTAAAATAAAGAGGGTTCATTTTTCTATATCTGAATTTGGGAGCTTAAATAAGGAGCATTTTCTTGAGCATTACAAGCAGGCAACTAGCGGTAGTAAATGGCAAGACATAGAAATAGCAGTTGATAGTATACCTTTTGGCCCGGAATTAGAGATTACCGGATTAGAGTTTGAAGTAAAAATGGAGGCTGATAAAAGTGAAATATGCGAGCTTAAAGAAAACAAATCTTAATAATTGGCTTGAATATCTAAAGAAGAAAGCAAAGTTTTATGCCCCGCGCAAAAAGGAAAACCTTTTTGTCTTCCGTCCGGTAAAAGACGTAGCAGATATCTGTCTTGAGTATATCCCCACTATTCTTCCTCCAAAGAAATATTATTTCCCGCAAAAAGAGAGATTACTTAGATTCAGAGCGCAGCCATTTAAGACCGCAAAGGCCATTGATAAATTTGAAGAGTTCATTCTTTTCGGGGTGCACACCTGCGACATCGCAGGAATCCAGTGTATGGATGTGGTCTTTAGGGATGGTCCGGAAGATCCAAATTATCTAAATAGAAAAGATATGATGACTATTATCGGCATAGAGTGTTTAAAATATTGCGATAAATACGCTAATTGCGCTTCTATGGGTAATCATATTCCCCGTGGCGGATACGATTTAATGATGGTAGATATTGGAGATGAATTTATTATACATATTAATTCGGAAAAGGGTGAGAAGTTGGTCAAGGAAGTCGATTTTATTAAAGAGGCCACAGAAAGCGAGATGGTTACCCTTGGGCGTATCAGGGAAGAAAAAAATGAGATATTTAAAGAGGAATTCTACGCGTCGCTTCCAAAAGTCTACGAGTCCTTTGATAAATCTTTTGTTTCCGAAGTCTGGAAGGATCTGGGTAAAAAATGCGTAGGCTGCGGAAATTGCACAGCAGTTTGCCCGACCTGCTATTGTTTTGATGTGAGCGATGAAATGGAACTTAATCTGAATGACGGATTGCGGTATCGGATTTGGAACTCTTGCCAGATGGATGATTTTGCTAAAGTAGCCGGTGGTGAAGATTTTCGTAAGGGAAGAGAAAGTCGGCAAAGGCACCGTTATTATAGAAAATTTAAATATCCGGTTGATAAATTTAACAGATATTTTTGTACCGGTTGCGGCCGTTGCACGCGCACCTGTATGGCAGGAATTAGTTTGATTGACACGGTGAATGCGCTTACGCCCGTTTCTATTGATTAGTTTATTTGGTATTTAAAAGGCACCCAATTCTAAAGGGATGAATTGGTGCCCATAACTATGGGAGAGACCGATGATTGACCGAGAGATTCTTTTGGAGAAAATGAAGACTTCTCCTTATAAGCCGATGCAAGGTAAGATAATCGGCTCCGAGATGCTTACGGACAAGGAGAAGATTTTTCGTATTGAACTCGAAGATAAAATAAATCTCGCTCATGAACCGGGGCAATTTGTGATGGTTTCTATCTTTGGTTTTGGAGAGGCGCCCATCTCTGTATGTTCTTCGCCGAGCGATAAAGGTTATTTTGAGATTACCGTGAGAAATGTCGGCGTGCTTACCGATAAACTGCATAAATTGGATAAGGGAGATATAGTGGGAATCCGTGGACCATTTGGCAAGGGTTTTCCTGTTGATAATATGTTCGGATATGACATTATGATTGTCGCCGGTGGATTAGGAATTGTGCCTTTGCGTTCTTTAATCCGCTATATTATGTTTCACCGTAATGACTTTGGAAATGTGCAGATGCTTTTAGGTTGTAAAACTCCGAGAGAACTTTTATTTGAAGTTGAGACAAAAGATTGGATGCGTAGGGCAGAGATAAAGTTTAACTGTACCGTAGACACGGGAGCGCCGGACTGGAAAGGAAACGTTGGCTTAATCACCACTTTAATTCCTAATGTTGATATTAACCCCATGCGTACTTACGTAGTGGTAGTTGGGCCTCCGATTATGTATAAATTTGTCATTGTAAAGCTTTTGGAGAAAAAGATACCTGATCATCAGATCATTGTTTCTTTGGAGCGTAGGATGAAATGCGGTTTGGGTAAGTGTGGCCATTGCCAGATCGAAGGCATGTATGTTTGTCAATCTGGTCCGGTTTTTAATTACGCGCAGTTAAAGAATTTTAAAGGAGAGTGTCATGAAAAAGCAATCTAAGCCAAGGCTGGCTTTTTTTGATTTTACTGATTGTGAAGGCTGCCAGTTGCAGTTTGCTAATTTGGGTGGCACCTTATTAGAGCTTTTGGAGTTAGTGGATATCGTTAATTTCCGTGAAATTATCTCTGAGGCTGCAGAGGATTATGATATTGCTTTTATTGAAGGTAGTATCACTACGGATAATGATGTCTTACGCATTAAGAAAATAAGGGATAAGGCTAAGGTATTGGTGGCATTAGGTTCGTGCGCAACTATCGGAGGAGTAAACGGAATTAAAAATCGTTCTTCTCTGGAATTGGCCAAGAAAATAGTCTATGGTGATAAAGCAAGCACAATCAATACTATCAAAACCATGCCGGTGCATGAAGTTGTTTCTGTAGATTATACGATTAATGGCTGTCCGGTTTATCTACCTGAAGTTGTCAGCGTAGTAAAATGTCTGCTTATGGGTAAACCTTATGTTGTTCCTAATTATCCGGTTTGTAGCGAGTGTAAAATGAATGAGAATGTTTGCCGTTATGAGAAAGATCAGGAGTGCATGGGTACAGTAACTAGGGCAGGATGTAACTCTTGGTGTATTAATAATGGTAATCGTTGTTACGGTTGCCGTGGGCTAGTGGATAATCCGGCAGCAGATGCGCAAAAAGATATATTGAGTAAATATGGATTAAAGCTTGAGGATGTTCTAAAGCATTTTACCTTATATAATGATTCTATGGGGGAGAAATATGACCAAGAGTTTAAATAAGATAGATTCTCAAAACGTAAAAGTAGATGTGCATTATCTGACTAGGGTAGAGGGTCATGGCAATATTGTGGTTGACGTAAAAGAGGGCAAGTTAACTAAATGCGAGTTTCAGGTAATTGAGTCTCCGCGTTTCTTTGAGTCAATGCTGGTAGGTAGGTCTATCTGGGAAGCGCAGCATTTAACTAGCCGTATTTGCGGTATCTGCGCCTGTGGGCATACGCTGGCGAGTATCAGGGCAGCCGAGGATGCTTTAGGTGTAAAACCATCAGATGAAGTGGTTATGCTTAGAAAACTTTTACTTAACACTGAAATGTTAGATAGTCATATCCTGCACATTTATATTCTGGTTGCCCCGGATTTATTGGGGGTAAAGAGTATTGTGCCTTTGATTAAGACGCATCGGCCGGTAATTGAGATGGCTTTGCGTATGAAGCGGATGAGTGACTATGGCGGAGAAGTGCTTGCGGGCAGGCATATTCATCCTATAAGTTATGTCATCGGCGGGCTTACTCAACTTCCTTCGCGTGAAGGCCTAGAGAAGTTATACAATTTAATGTTAGAATCGCGTAAAGATGGCGAGGAAACAGTAAAAATAATTAAGACATTGAAGTTTCCGGAGTTTGAGAGGCCGACACAATATATGTCGCTTACTTCTGACGATGAATATGCTATCTATGATGGAGATTTAGTGGTCAACGGAATAAAGAGCAAGGTGCGCGATTACCGTAAACTTTTTATGGAATCAGTAGTGGATTATTCCCGGGCTAAGATATCCAAGATTAATGGAAAATCTTACGCTGTAGGTGCGCTGGCGCGTTTTAATAATAATTTTGACAAGTTACACAAAAAGGCAAAAGCAGTGGCAAAAGAATTAGGCTTAAAGGCGCCATGCCATAATCCTTACCTTAATACAGCAGCACAGCTGGTAGAATGGGTGCATTGCTTGGAAGATTCAATTACTATACTTGAGAAGATTTTAAAAGACGGCTTAAGCGAAGAGAAGGTAGTTGTATCCTCTTGGCCGAAGAGAAGTGAGATGGGTAAGATTAAGTATAAATCAAACACCGGTGTGGGTTGCGTTGAGGTTCCCCGGGGTTCTTTGTTCCATGAGTATACTATAGATGAGGCTGCCCACATTACTGCTGCTAACTGCGTGATTCCCACTAACCAAAATATGGGCAACTTAGAGGATGATATGCGTAAGATTGTGCCGGAGCTATTAGGCAAAAAGAGCCAGGAGGAGATTACTCTTGACCTTGAGATGTTAGCCCGCGCATATGATCCATGCATATCCTGTGCTACCCATCTTCTGGATGTAAAGTTCGAATAAAGTTTTCATTAATGAAAACTTTATTCGATTCCGCAGCACATTGCTGTGGAATCTTAAGGTTATAGCAGACTTTGTTATCCAATAAAATTGCTGTAATAGGCCTGGGTAATACTTTAAGGAGAGATGACGGAATCGGCATAATTATTCTGGAATCCCTCCTTAATCATTATAAGCATGAAGCTATAGATTATCTTAACTTCGGCATAGCTAGTTTTGATCTTATACATCGCTTGCAGAATTATAATGTAGCTTTGCTTATTGATGGTATAGCAGCAGGCCTGCCTGCAGGGGAATTAAGGATATTCGGTTTAGAAGAAGCTTTTTTTATCGAAAGAGATGGCCAGGAGGTGATGGTTTCATCCCATGAGTTAAATCTCAAAGATATTTTCAGATTGACGCGTAACCTGGGGATAAAGACTAAGATTTATGTGGCAGGAATACAAATAGAGGACATTGGCTTTGGCGAATCCTTAAGCGATTTGCTTAAAGAAAAGCTGGCTGGGATCATAAGGCAGATTGATAAGTTTATACAGGAAAGGTTACTTTAGATAAAATGTGTTATGCCATTCCGGGGAAAGTAGAAGGTATAGTAGGGAACACGGTAATCGTTGACTATTTTGGTGAGAAGCGTAGGGCGCTTAATGAGTTGACGCAGGTTAATGTCGGCGATTATATCTATGCGCAGGGAGGATTTGTAGTAAACAAAATCTCTAGCTCTGAAGCAGAAAGCATTCTTTCTCTATGGAAAGAAACATTTTTTCGGCTACAGGAGGTAGACTTAAAGCTTTCGCATTTGCAATTGAAAGATAAAGACGTAAACAAAGTTTTACTTGAGATATTAGATAAGGCTAGCCAGTCGAATGAGCTTACGCGTCAAGAGCTCTTATATTTGCTAAGGTTAGAAGATAAGAGACAGCTCGATTTGCTTTTTAAAACTGCGAATTTCTTACGTCAAAAATATCACAAGAATTCCTGCTGTGTGCATGGAATAATTGAGATATCTAACTACTGTATTCGGGGATGTCAGTATTGCGGGATATCTCATTATAATAAAGAGTTACAACGTTATCGTATGACAAAGAATGAAATTCTAGAAAGTGCACAGGTAGCTGTCCAGGAATATGGTTTTAAATCCTTGGTTCTGCAAAGCGGTGAAGATCCGGGATATAGTATTGATGAGTTAGCGGATATAATTAAAGAGATAAAGGATAAATTTCCTACATTAATCTTTATCAGCTTCGGAGAGATCGGTATAGACGGTCTGGAAAAACTTTATTCTGCTGGTGCGCGAGGTTTGCTTATGCGTTTTGAGACCTCAAATCCTAAGCTCTACGAGGGTATCCATCCCGGCCAGACCTTAGAGAGCAGGTTAAAGCATATAAAGAAAGCTTATGAAATGGGGTATATGATTATAACCGGGGGTTTAATCGGTCTACCCGGGCAAAGCAAAGAAGATATTTTGAATGATATACTCCTAGCTCAAGAATTGCATGCGGAGATGTTTAGTTTTGGTCCATTCATCCCGCACCCCTATACGCCTCTCTCAGGATTAAATCCGGCTGATCAGAGAGAAGTGATTAAAGTTCTTGCTTTAGCTAGAATCATTGATAATGCCCACGCTAAGATTTTAGTTACTACGGCCCTAGAGACTCTAAGTAGGGAAGCGGCAAAGAGCGGTATGCTTGCCGGAGCAAATTCGTTGATGCTTAATGCTACTCCTATAGCCTATCGGCCACTATATTCTATCTATCCTAATCGTGCACATCAATCTGAAGATATTGTTTTTCAGATTGAATCTACAGTATCCTTGTTACGGTCTTTAGGTCGCGCCCCAACTGACCTGGAATTAATCTAATTTTGTGAAATAAGGGGCAAAAATAACCAAAAGTTAGAAAATTAAGGAGTTTAATGAAGTATATTAATGAAGAAAGAATCAATAATTTGTTGGTTGATGCGACTAAATTTGATAGCCGCAAGATAGATGCTATTCTTAATAAGGCTAAATTGCTTAAACGGCTTACCTTAGAAGAGTCTGCCAGTTTGCTTGCTGTAGATGATTTGGTATATATGCAGAAGATATTTTCCGCGGCAAGTTTTGTTAAAGATAAGATTTACGGAAGGAGAGTAGTGCTTTTTGCTCCGCTCTATATAAGTAATCTTTGTGCAAATAACTGTCTTTATTGTGCGTTTAAGGCGGATAACTCATTAATTAAGCGTAGAGCCTTAAACCCTCTTGAAATTATTGACCAGACAGAATGGTTGTTGGGGCATGGCCATAAGAGAATACTCATGGTTTGTGGAGAAGATGCTCCGGGCGGAAAGGCTAATGTAGATTACTATGTTGAAGCAGTTCGGGCTATCTATGCTGCAGAGGTTGGCAAGAATAAGATAAAAAGAGTTAATGTTAATTGCGCGCCGTTAAACATTGATGAATTTAAGAAGCTGAAGGCATCTGGTATAGGGACCTATCAGCTTTTTCAGGAAACATATAATCATGAGACTTATCTGCGTATGCATCCAAAAGGCCCTAAGAGTGATCCTGATAATAGAATTGATGCGATTGACCGCGCATTTACCGCGGGAATAGATGATATAGGAATCGGAGCGCTTTACGGTTTATATGATTACAGGTTTGAAACTCTGGGCTTACTTTCTCATGTTGAGCATATGGAGAAGAAATTTAAGGTTGGGCCGCATACTATTTCTGTGCCGCGCATTGAGCCGGCTGATGGTGCAGAACTGTCTTTTAATCCGCCGTATAAGATTACGGATGAAGAGTTTAAAAAAGTGGTCGCGGTATTAAGGCTCTCTGTACCTTATACCGGGATAATTATCTCTACGCGTGAGAATCCGGAGATGCGCGATTCACTTTTAAGCCTTGGCGTTTCGCAGGTTAGCGCGGCATCACGAACCTCACCCGGAGGATATTCTGATTTTGATAAAGAAGATACCGGAGGGCAATTCTCTCTGAACGATTATCGTAGCCTAGATGAGGTAATTGCAACTTTGGTTAAGCATGACTATATCCCTAGTTTTTGCGCTGCCTGCTACCGTATGGAAAGAACCGGAGAAGTTTTTATGGATATGGCTAAACCCGGGACGATTAAAGGTAAGTGTAGCATTAATGCGCTGGTAACGTTCAAAGAGTATCTGGATGATTTTGCATCTGAACCGGTTAGGAAATCCGGTTATAAGATGATTGAGCGTTATTTTAAGCAGTTGGATCATCTTGAACAGGAAAAGTTAAAGGTTCTTTTTGCACATGTTGACTCCGGGGTAAGGGATGAATATGTTTAATCTTAAGGGCCTTTTAGATAAAATTTATACGGCTAGTTTACCAAACTCCAAGGATTTACATTATGATGGCTCAGTAGTTAGATAAGTATAAAGATTAAAAGAGGAGGTAAGGTTATGGCAAAAGTCCAGAAAGTTGGAGAGGTATATAAGTGTGATGTTTGCGGGAATGTTGTAGAGGTCCAGAAAGTTGGCGGAGGAGAATTAGTCTGCTGCCAGCAGCCTATGGTAAAGATTAAAGGATAGTTGAGGAGTCTCTAAATGCAATCGGGAAATAAGAAAACTGCTTTTCAGATTATTATGCTTTTTGGTTTAGTCAGCCTTTTTGGCGATATGGTCTACGAAGGGGCGCGCAGTGTAAATGGGCCTTACCTAAAGACGCTTGGGGCAAATGCCGCGATGGTAGGTTTTATCGCAGGCGTTGCTGAATTCATGGGTTATATTGTGCGTTTGGCCTCTGGTTATTTTGCCGATAAAACCAAAGCTTATTGGTTATTTACTTTCTTAGGATATGGTTTATTAATTGTAGTCCCGCTACTTTCTTTAGCAGGGATTTGGCAGGTAGCGTTGATATTTATTATTTTAGAGAGATTAGGTAAGGCTCTGCGCAGCCCAGCTAGGGATACTATACTTTCGCAAGCGACTAAGCAGGTGGGCACGGGTTTTGGTTTTGCCATTGCTGAAGCGCTTGATCAAATCGGAGCAGTTATTGGGCCGCTTATTTTTACCGTGCTTTTTGTTATATTGGGGAAGGGAGATAAGAATTTAATTGACTATCAAAAAGGTTATAGTTTGCTCTGGATTCCTTTTGTTTTAGTCATGCTCTGTGTTTTATTCGCCTATAAAAAAGCTCCTAATTCGGAAATTTTAGAGAGCTCTGTAGTTAGAAAATCCGAGCCGGATAAATTAAGTAAAGTCTTTTGGCTCTATACTATATTTAGCTTTGTTACTACCCTAGGTTTTACTAATTTTGTTCTTATCGGCTATCATTTTAAGGCTAAGCATGTTCTTACAGACGCGCAAATACCATTATTTTACGCTATTGCCATGGGAGTTGATGCGATAGCCGCTTTGATTATCGGTAAGACTTATGATCTCTTTAAGAATAGAAGACGGAATGATAAGGCTGGTCTATCCACGTTGATTATTATTCCTCTCTTTTCAATCTTTATACCGCTTTTCGCATTTACCCAGAGTTACATTCTGGCCTTGGTTAGCGCGATTATCTGGGGAATAGTTATGGGCGCACATGAGACAGTAATGAAATCTGCAATCGCCGATCTTACGACCTTAAAGAAAAGAGGCACTGGTTACGGAATTTTTAATACCGCTTACGGTTTGGCGATTTTTATTGGTAGTGCGTTCTTCGGTTTACTTTATGAAAAATCAATATCAGCGATTATTATTTTTAGTATATTGATCCAATTTGTAGGTATTTTGGCTTTTTTTGCAATGCGCAGAGAAACGCTACAAGCAGAGGAGATCTAAACCTCCCCTTAAAAATGGCGTTATGAAATTAGACGAGTAAGAAGAAAATAGAATTGAGTAAATTAAAAAATAGTATATAATTATTATGTTAACAATTTCATAGTTTAGTATGGCGGGAACAACTTTTCAAAGAGATTATTAGACAAAATGGAGGTGGAAGATGTGTTATACAGTACCAGCTTTAGCAGCTATTTTGACAACTTTTATGCGGAGTAGCAATAAGAGAGTGCCACTTTTTTGGTTGATGCTTATGTTTTATGGAGGAGCTTTATTTGGAATAATTGATCACCTTTGGAATGGAGAACTGTTTTTAATTTCAGAGAACTGGGCGAAAGATTTAGGCTTAGGAGTGGTGATTACCGTGGCCATAATTTTGGCTTGGAGAGTAGTTTTATTTCTAGTCAAAAAAACTCCGGAATTAAATAGCCATTTGCTAATAGAAAAATAAAACCAGGGAAATACCAAGAAATACCTGACTCATTGTCTGCGGTATAATTATCGATAGTATTTTTGAGATATGAATAGTGGAGGAGAGATGATTATCCTAACCGGTGGTGCGGGTTTTATCGGTAGTTGTTTTCTGTGGAAACTCAACCAGCATGGAATCAATGATATTATTGTTGTCGATGATTTTGATTCTTCCGCCAAGTGGAAGAATCTTGTTGGCAAGAAATTTATCGATTATATCCAGAAGGATGATTTTTTAAACATTCTTGAGTCCGGAAAACTTGCTGGTATAAAGAAAATTATTCATTTAGGCGCCTGTAGTTCAACTATTCTGGATGATTCTGCATATTTTTTAAAGAATAATTATGAATATTCCAAACGGCTTGCTTTATGGGCTTTTGATCATAAGGCAAAGTTTATCTATGCTTCATCGGCAGCTACTTACGGAAATGGCGCAGAGGGCTATGATGATGCCGATGAGGTTGCTTCTGGCTTGCGGCCGCTCAATATTTATGGATACACAAAACATCTTTTTGATTTATGGCTTCTGCAAAATGGTTTGATTAATAAAGCAGTTGGCCTTAAATTCTTTAATGTTTTTGGCCCTAATGAATACCACAAAGAAGAGATGATGAGTGTTATCTGTAAGCGTTTCAAGGAAATTAAAGAAGGCAAGCCAATGCGCCTTTTTAAGTCTTACCATAGCGACTATAAAGACGGTGAGCAGAAAAGAGATTTTATTTATGTTAAGGATGCAGTTGAAGTAATCTATTATTTCTATGAGAATTCTCAAAAAAGCGGAATCTATAATTTAGGCACAGGAAAGGCGCGCAGCTGGAATGATTTAGCTAAGGCTATGTTTTCTGCTTTAGGGATTAAGCCTGTAATTGAATATATTGAGATGCCTGATGAGATAAAAGGGCAGTATCAATATTATACTCAAGCTAAGATGGATAAGCTTAGGGCTTGCGGGTGCAGATGTGAATTTATGCCGCTTGAAGATTCAATCAAGGATTACGCTGGATACTTAAAAACAGGTTCGTATTTATAGTAAGAAAGCTTAAAAGATAATGGAAGATAATACAGCGCTCGCTGCTACGCCTCTTATAGATAAGCATAAAAATTTAGGGGCAAAACTAGCGCCTTTTGGCGGCTGGTTAATGCCTATTCAGTATAGTGGTATTATTGAAGAGCATAACTGGACTCGTACTAATGCCGGGCTCTTCGATATCTGCCATATGGGCGAATTTACCATCGAGGCTGATTTATCAAAAAGCAACCTAGATGATTTAGTAACGGTTAACCTTAAGTCGTTACCGGAAGGCACTTGTCGTTACGGATTTATGCTTAATGAGCAGGGTGGCATCATTGATGATCTTATTGTCTATAGGATCTCACAGTTTCAATGGATGGTTGTAGTTAATGCCGCTACTACCAATAGTGATGAGGAACACATGCGTAAATACTTAAATGGCGCGACGCGCCTTGAAAATATCTCAACATTTTTGGGTAAGCTTGATTTGCAAGGGCCAGAATCAGGAAATGTTTTAAGAAGGCTGGTTAATGAAGATATACAATTGAAATATTATACTTTTGGTTATTTTACTCTCCTTGGTGAAAAGATTATTATTAGTCGTACCGGTTATACTGGAGAGTTAGGTTATGAATTGTATATGCCTAACAAAAATATTCTTCAGTTATGGGATAGGGTGTTGGCTGATAAGTTGGTTAAACCAGTAGGCCTTGGCGCTCGAGATACCTTACGCCTTGAAATTGGCTATAGCCTTTACGGACAGGATATAGATCAAAATACATCACCTTTAGAAGCAGGGCTCGAGTATTTTATTGACTGGGATAAAGAGTTTATTGGTAAAGCTGCGCTTAAGAAAGAGAAGCAGGAAGGATTGCCTAGGAGAATGATTTGTTTTGTCTCTGGTTCTAGGCGTTCACCGAGGCATAATTATCATATAGTGCATCAGGGCGAAGATGTTGGAAGTGTAACCAGCGGTTCATTCTCACCTAGCTTAGGAGTTGGTATTGGCATGGGATATGTTAGCCGTGAAGTTAAAGTTGGAGAATTGGTTGATCTTGTTGAGGGTTTAGTCTCTATAAACGCGAAAGTCGTAAATAAACCGTTTTATAAAAATGGTAGCGTAAAATGTGAAAGGGCAAAAAATGCTTATACCGGATAATCTTTTGTATACTAAAGATCATGAATGGGCAAAGATTGAGGGGGATAACGCAAGATTAGGGATTACTGATTTTGCTCAGTCTTCTCTCGGGGATATCACTTTTATTGATTTACCGAAGATAGGCGCAAACGTAAAACAGTCTGATTTATACGCTACAGTTGAGTCAGTCAAGGCTGCGTCGGATGTTTATGCTCCGCTTTCAGGCGAGGTATTAAAAGTTAATGATGAATTAGTCAACCATCCGGAGCTAGTGAATAAATCACCATATGAATCAGGATGGTTTTCAATAATTAAGATCTCCGACGCTACAGAAAAGAACAAGCTTATGACTCCTGCGCAATACAAAGGATATGTAGAAGGATTATCTAAATGAGTTATATTCCGCATACAGAATTAGAAAAAAAGGAGATGCTCAAAGCCATCGGCTTAAAAAGCATTGATCAGCTATTTAAGGATATTCCCTTAAGCCTGCGGCCCAAGTCATTCAATATCCCGCAGGGAAAGTCTGAGCTCGAAGTAGTTGAGTATTTCAAGCTTCTTGCAGCCAAGAACGCAACGCATCTTACAAATTTTGTAGGAGGCGGTTTCTATGACCATTATATTCCGGCGGCAGTTGATGCCTTAGCTTCTAAACCTGAATTTTATACAGCTTATACTCCGTATCAACCTGAATGCTCGCAGGGTTGGCTACAGGCGATTTATGAATATCAGACGATAATCTGCGAATTAACCGGATTGGATGTTTCTAACGCTTCTCTTTATGACGGCGGTACTGCGCTTTATGAGGCAGCGATGATGGCAGTCCGGCTTACCGGAAGAAAGAAGATTATTGTTGATAGCGGGGTTAGTTTAATCTACCGTACTATGTTATATACTTATACTTCCAATCTTTCTATTGAATTTGTGGAGACACCTGTAGTTCACGGGCAGAGCTGCCGCGAAGATATATATAAGAATCTTGATGATAAGACTGCCGCAGTGATTGTGCAAAACCCGAATTTCTTTGGTGCGGTGGATGATTTTTCAGATATTGTTGAACGCGTGCATAGCAAGGGCGCATTGGCGATAGCTTCAGTTTATCCGGTCTCTTTAGGTATACTTAAGAGCCCGGGGGAGATGGGTTTTGATATCACAACTGGAGAAGGCCAGAGCCTAGGTATTCCCCTGTCATTTGGCGGTCCGTATTTAGGTTTTATCGCTGTTAAAAAAGAACATATGCGCCAGATGCCGGGAAGAATCGTTGGTGAGACCGTGGATAAAGACGGCAAGCGCGGGTTTGTTCTAACTTTGCAGGCGCGTGAGCAGCATATTCGAAGAGAGAAAGCGACTTCTAATATTTGTTCCAATGAGGCACTCTGCGCATTAAGGGCTTTAATTTATACTTCGCTTTTGGGCAAGATTGGTTTACAGGAATTAGCCAGACTTAACTATCAAAAGGCAGAATTTGCTAAGTCGGTTTTAGATAAAGTCCCAGGAGTAAAAGTTAAGCGAAGCTCTCCTACATTTAATGAGTTTACTTTGGAGCTACCTAAAAACGCCGATGAAGTAGTTAGCCAGATGATTAATAGGGGATTCGCTTCTGGTTTTCCCTTGGGTAGATTTTATAAGGGCCTGGATAATTATCTTTTGGTCGCGGTTACAGAGAAGCGTACTAAAGAAGAGATTCTCAATTTTGCTAAAGATTTGGAGGCTGTGTTATGCAGTTAATTTTTGAGAAGAGCCGCGCTGGCCGACGGGGCTTTCGGTTACCTGAAGCTGATCTGCCGCTAGCTAAAGCTTTACCTGAAAAATACTGTCGTAAGCTAGAGGCAGAACTACCTGAAGTCTCAGAATTGGATCTTGTCCGTCATTTCTCAAATTTATCCCGTCTTAATTTTTCTGTGGATACAAATTTCTATCCTCTTGGTTCTTGCACCATGAAATATAATCCTAAATTTACAGAAAAAATTGCTGCTATGGATGGTTTTGCGGACCTACATCCGCTCCTACCGCAGCTTTCAGGCGGTGGCATGCTCGCGCAGGGATCGCTGGAAGTTTTGTATAATACGGAAAGATTGCTTAGTGAGATTACAGGAATGGCTGAGTTTACAACCCAGCCCCTTGCCGGAGCTCATGGAGAATTAACCGGAGTTATGCTTATTGCCGCGTATCATAAATCTCAAGGAAAATCTAGAAAACACGTTATCGTGCCGGATTCTTCGCATGGGACTAATCCAGCAAGTGCGGCAATCGCAGGGTATGATGTGGTGGTTATCCCAACAGATAAAGATGGATCGCTGGATATGCAGGCATATAAGAAGGCTTTAAATAATGAAACTGCCGCAGTAATGCTTACTTGTCCGGATACTCTTGGCCTCTTTAATCCAAGAATAAAAGAGATTGCAGATTTGGCGCATAGTGTCGGCGCGCTTATGTATTAC
This sequence comes from Candidatus Omnitrophota bacterium, assembly GCA_020058085.1. GTDB lineage: Bacteria > Omnitrophota > Gorgyraeia > Gygaellales > Profunditerraquicolaceae > Sherwoodlollariibacterium. The sequence continues at coordinate 23,674 of JAGVER010000007.1, forward strand.
GACGGAGCGAACCTTAATGCGATATTGGGTAAATGCCGTCCGGGAGATATTGGTTTTGATGTAATCCATCTTAATTTACATAAAACATTTGCTACGCCTCATGGTGGAGGTGGGCCTGGGGCAGGTCCGGTTGGCGTTTGCGAGAAGCTGGTGGATTTTCTCCCGATATCACGCGTAGTGCGTCGGAATGACGGGACTTTTGCTCTAGATTATCAGAAGCATAAAACTATCGGGTATATAGCGCCATTTTATGGAAATTTTGCGGTTATTTTAAAGGCCTACGCGTATATATTAGCGCTTGGAAAGTCCGGGCTTATTGAAGCAAGCGAAAATGCTGTGCTTAGTGCTAATTACTGCCTTGCACGCTTAAAAAATTATTTTAAAGTGGCTTATGATAGAATTTGTATGCATGAATGTGTTTTATCCGCATCTCTTCAGTTGGAACAAGGTGTACACGCTTTAGATATCGCTAAATATCTTATCGATAAAGGCTTTCATCCGCCGACGATATATTTCCCGCTGATTGTTAAAGAGGCAATGATGATTGAGCCGACCGAGACCGAAAGCAAGGAGACGCTTGATGCCTTTATTGAAGTTATGATTGAAGCGGCAAAGCTCTCTAAAACCAATCCTGAAGTTCTTCGTTTAGCCCCAATTACTATGCCGATAAAACGGCTTGATGAAACAAGAGCTGCCCGAGAACCAAATCTGCGTTGGAAATCAAAGTAAGGTTATCATGAAAAAATTTAGGCTAATACGTTCAGGACCAGCGAGTGCTTCCTATAATATGGCGGTGGACGAGAAGATATTTTTTCGTTATCTGAAAGACGGTATTCCGGTTTTTCGTATTTATAGCTGGCAAGTACCTTCTTTTACCTACGGCGTTTCCCAGAAACCTGAGCGGGAGATAAATATGCCTCAATGCGCTAAAGATGGTATTAATATTGCCAAGAGAATGACCGGAGGTGGGATGTTATTCCATTATAACGAAATAACCTATAGCCTTGTCTGTAGTAAGGATGATATCGGTGAAGGGAAAGATGTTTTTGTTTCTTATCGTAAGATCTGCGCTTTTCTGATATTCTTTTATCAGTCGCTCGGTTTAAAACCATCTTTTGCTTGTGAAGTAGATAATTTTATTGATAATTCCGCGGCGCATCCATTATGCAGCGCCTCGCATGAAAAATATGATATTGTTATTAACGGCAAAAAGATCGGCGGTAATGCCCAGAAGCGTAATCGGCAAGCGGTATTTCAGCATGGCTCGATTCCTATAAGCCTTGATTGGGAATTGATGCGTCGCTATGTGCGTTACTTGCCGGAGGGAGTTTCTTCAAGCGTTACCGCGCTTGCTCAAGAGCTTAAGGATCTGCCGAGTAAGGAAATTTTGGAGCAAAAACTTATAGATGCCGTTAGGCATACATTTAATGCCAGTTTTACGGAAGAAAAAGAACCGTTATTCTTATGAAACCAGAATGGCTCAATAAAAAAATATCCCTTAGGGATTGCGCGGAATTAAAGGCGATACTAAAAGAAAGAAGAATTAATACTGTTTGCGAAGAGGCCAAGTGCCCTAACATCGGTGAATGTTTTGCCAAGCGGCAGGCTACATTTATAATTTTAGGTTCAGTATGCACGCGTGGTTGTTTATTCTGTGGGATACGAAAGGGCGTGCCAAGCTCAGTTGATCTTAAAGAACCCTCTCGTATTGCTGATATAATTCTTAAACTTGGTTTAAAACATGTTGTAATCACTAGTGTTACGCGTGATGATCTTTTAGATGGTGGAGCAGGAGTTTTTGCTGCAACTATTAATGCTATAAGAAAGCTAAATAAAAATGTTAAGCTGGAAGTATTAATCCCCGATTTCAAAACAGAGATAAATTCTCTGGAAGTGTTAGTTAAAGGAATGCCGGATATTATTGCCCATAATATGGAGACGGTCCCGCGACTTTATGAAGATATCCGTAAAGGCGCTTCCTATAAAAGATCATTAGAGGTTTTTAAGATTCTTAAAAATATCGCACCTAATATTCCCTTGAAGTCTGGTTTAATGTTAGGGCTTGGTGAGAAGAAAGATGAGGTCTATGCGGTTTTCGATGATTTAGTTAACGCCGGATGCTCTTATATGAGCATCGGCCAGTATCTTGCGCCAAGCAATGCTCATTTTCCGGTAAAAGAATATATCAAGCCGGAAATCTTCGATCGCTACAAAGAAAAGGCCCTAGCCGCAGGTTTTCTCTCCGTTAAAAGCGCTCCTTATGTCCGCAGTTCTTATATGGCTTCAGAGTATTAACAATAGTTTGAATCTCCCGGTCGTGTTTCTCGCTCAGGTCGTACTTTTCGCAGAAACGAAAAGCACAACATTCGCTCGAAATCACTACCGGGAGATTCTTAGCATAGCATAAGCTTTTACGTTTTTGCTGCAGGCGCATTAGAAAACTTTCGGCACCTTACCTAATTTTATAGTGCACGAGGGTTTACGTCGAGCTGAAGCGAGTAGCCCTGTCGTAATGCGGAAGTTCCGAGCGTAAGCGAGACGTAAACCGAAGTGCACGGCGAAAGTTTTCAGCGCCGGAAGCGAAAACGTAAAAGCTGAATGGATGAGCGGGAAGTTGATAGATTGTAATATAACCCTTGTCAGTATGGTATAGTGATATATAATTATATAGATATTACTATCACAAATAATGTAGGGAGGGTAAGGATGGGCAAATCAATTAAGGGAAGTAAAACAGAGAAGAATTTATTGGCGGCTTTCGCAGGAGAATCGCAGGCAAGGAACCGCTATACTTATTTTGCTAGCGCAGCCAAGAAAGAAGGTTTTGAACAGATAGCAAACATTTTTGCCGAGACAGCTGAAAATGAAAAAGAACACGCTAAGGTATTTTTTAAACATTTAGAGGGTGGAGATGTTGAGTTAACTGCCACTTTTCCCGCCGGTATGATTAAGGATACCAAGTCTAATCTTGAAGCTGCAGCAGCTGGTGAGAAGATGGAGTGGACGGCAATCTATCAGGATTTCTCTAAGGTTGCCCGCGACGAAGGTTTCCTTGAGGTTGCGCGTTCCTTTGAGCAGGTTGCCAAGGTTGAGAGGTTCCACGAAGCGAGATACAGGAAGCTTATTAATAATATAGGTAATAGTGAGGTATTTAAGAAGAAATCGGCAGTAAAGTGGCACTGCCTTAATTGCGGTTATGTGGTTGAAGGCGAAGAGGCTCCGCATGAGTGTCCTGTCTGTAAGCATCCTCAGGCTTTTTTTGAGGTCTTGGCAGAGAATTACTAGAAAGAGAGCTATGCTGATTGATTGTTTGCTCTCGCTGTGTTAAACTTTAATTAGGGGAAGTTCTTAATATAGAGCTCGATAAAAATGAGAAGTAAGATTATTAAGCAGAAAAAGTCCGGGTTTACTTTAGTCGAGTTAATGTTTGCCGTGTTTATCCTATTGGTAAGCATTCTGGCTTCGCTATCTGGTCTTATCGGTTCTTTATTTTTGAATAATTCAAGCAGTAACCTTACTAGCGCAGTAAATGACGCTCAGTATGTATTAGAGCAAATTAAGGGTTTGAATTATACTACTTGTATTCAGAATAATTTTGCCGCGGGATGTTATACCTTGCCGGTATTTACTAATTTGCCGGGTGAAGCTGTAGCTTTGAGTCCCGCGCCTACGATCGGGCCTAGTATTAGTAAGATAACCGTAACAATTAGTTGGCTGGATAAACAAAAGACAAGGAGTTTTTCGCTTGCGACTTACATTGCTAAATAAAAGAGGTTTTAATATTGCTGAAGCATTATTGGTGACCGCGATTATCGGGTTGCTAATGGGGAGTATTTTTTATCTCTTAAGCGCAGCGCAATCTTCAAGGTTTTTTAGTTCGGCTAAAACAGAAGTACAGTCTGAGGTGAGGCGGGCTATGGATTGGATTGTTAACGATGTGCGTCAGACGATTAACTGGAGTATCGGGTCTAACGCTAATGATCCATCGAATACGCATATTAAATTTAAGAAAGTCATCGGTTATTCCACTGCCGGGAGCGGTTCGGCGCTATTCGGTGATTTTATAGAATATACCTATGATTCTAACACAAATACGATTACTCGTACTGATTTAGGCACTAATCAGAGCTGGGCTTTTCGTAATATTGTTCAAGCGCCATTTTATACTAGACTATTAGATGGAAGTATTGTAGCTATAGATCCTGTAAGCCCGGGGAATGACAGTCCGGTTTTTACAACCGGGAATTTAGTTGTTGTTATAGTAGGCCAGAAGCAGGTTAATGGCGCGTCAAATATAAGTTATACTTTAAGCGAAGAAGTAAAAATAAGGAATTAGGAGATAGCTATGAATAATCGGGGAGTAATGTTGATTTTCTCTCTTTTTGTAGCCTTGATCTTATCTATCTTATTAGTAGCTTTTTATTTTCAGAGTATAAGCGAAAATCAACTTGCTACTAGATATGCGGATTCTACTCGGGCTCTTTGGTTGGCAGAGGCAGGTGTTGCTAAGCTAAAGAGCAGCATAGGTATAGCTCCCGTTAGCGGTTTTATCGACGATCCCCGCTATGCTTATAATGTTGTTCCGACTCAAATAGGAGCAACAGTTTATTATAATGTAGTTTCTACTGGCACTGTAACTTCGCCAAGCGGTAAAACCGTTAGCCGCGAGGTGAACGTCACTATGAAGTTAATCGCTCCTTCTGCCGCTAATTTTCTATATGGCGTTGAGACGACAAGTAATGATTTGGATTATAAAGTTAAGTGTATCGAGAATACGGAGAATCCTGCTAATATTGCTAAAACAGGTTCGACTCAGACATTCGATAATCTTTTTGGTATTAGTAAAGCCGAAATGAAAGCAATATCCCAGGAGTTAGGAACTTACCTTAGTGGAGATTTTGGTAATACAATAAATGCAAACAGTGTAACTTGGGTGGATGTAGATCCTCCGGGTGCCTTACTTAATATACAACATTTACAAGGTAGCGGCATTGTTATAATAAACGGTGACTTTAAGGTTGATGGAGTGCCGAGCGATGGTTTTAACGGTATACTTTATATTATCGGACAGTTAGAGACGTTGGGTAATAGTGCTGTTTATGGTACTGTTTTTGTCGAGAGTAGCGCGGCAATAGGTGCGGATCTCACGGGAAGTTCTTTAATAAGTTATAACTCTGCTAATATAGCTAACGCCCTACTTAACGTGATTGCTAAATCAATAGTTTCTTGGCGAGAAGGATAGGGGGGATTTAATAAATGAAACTGGCAACTAAGGCGGGTTTTAGCCTGGTGGAAGTACTTATGGCAACTGCTATACTGGCGTTTGCCATTGTCGGTATTTTAGGCACTTATGTTACTTGCCTTGTTTTAATTACTACATCCCAAAATGTAAACGCCGCTACAAATGCTGCGCAGGGAATAATTGAAGAGATCCGCAGTGCGCCTTTTCCTCAATTAGTAGCGGATTATAACGGAATTACTTTTACGGTTAATGATATACCCTCTAGTATGGGGGTAGTTTATGTCGATGATACCACAAACGCCGAATTTCTAGATATTACCGTTAGTGTATGCTGGCGCCAGGGCAATAGGATTATAGGTGAAGATACTAACTTAAATGGCGCGCTTGATGCCGGTGAGGATATGATAATTGCAAATGGGATAATCGATTCAACGGTGCAATTAAAGACTCAGGTGGCGAACAAATGAGAGATAATAAAGGTTTTACGATTATTGAAGTCCTTGTTTCCGCAGTAATTATCAGTGTATTAATAATGGCAGCATTCGCTGTTTTGGATCTGGGCCGTAGTTCATGGTTTGCCGGAGATATCCGGTCGGAACTGCGTAAAGAGATGATCAGGGCGTTCATGGCTATGGAGAGAGAGTTAAGGGAGACCCGGCCTTCGCAGTTACAGAGTTTTCCGTACGGTACATCTAGCACAGAAGTTACTTTTAAGATTCCTCAAGATAGTAATGATGCGGATACAACTATATTGGATCCGTTTGGATATGTAGAGTGGTCAGGCAATATTCGTTATTGGCTAAACGGTAGTAATGAAATAATAAGGACTGATCCTTCCGGGGCAACTCGCGTGCTTGTGCGCGGTATTACCAGTTTACAGTTTTCAAGAAACAGAAATCCGGTATTGCCGCAGGATCTCTTAATAATTAATATTACGGCGCAGAAGGCATCCGCTATAGGCAAGGTAGCTTCAGAGACAGGGCAGCTTATAATAAAAATGAGGAATTAACAGATGAATAAAGCGCCAACAAGGTTAAAGAGTAATAAGGGTTTTGCATTTGTTGCTGTTTACCTTGTAATATCGGTCTTGCTTATTTTTGCCGCAGTGTTTGTCAATCAAAGTGTAAGCCAGAATAATACTGCTAATATCTTTAAGCGGCAAGTTGCAGCATTAAATGCCGCTGATGCTGGGCTTGATCATGCGATTGTCTGGCTAAGGGCTCAAGGCGCTCCTCCTATTGGTAATTTTACTAATCCATGGGGATCAACGCAAAATTTAAACGGAAGTTATAATGTAGTTATTACTGATCTTGGTTTTGTAGGCGGTTCAGCGACTATTCGCAGATATGAGGTAATCTCAGCTGGTACCTCTGGCAATATGAGCCGGGTTTTAAGAAATTATGTGCAGGTGGATAATTATGCGCGTTATATCTGGTATACTGACCGTGAGACATTTAATGGGACAAATGTATGGTTCTGGAGCCAAGACCATTTGAATGGACCAACGCATACCAATGGCCACTATAATATTTACGGAAATCCTATATTTGATGGAGAAGCGCGTTCGGTTGATGACTACATTAGATATTATAATAACGGTAATAATGTCAATTTAAGCGAGATTAGTAATTCTCCTTATGACCTTCCTGTTTTCAATAGTGGATTTATTTTCGGGGCGGATCAGTCTACCATGCCTTCAACCGCGTTGTCATTGAGGGCTGCTGCTTCTAGTTCAGGAATTTATCTCACTGGAAATAGCACGGTTGTATTAAATAGTAACGGGACTATGAATGTAACTAACCCCAACAAGAATCCGCCATGGAATAACCAAAATATGGCTTTGCCTGCGAATGGGGCTCTTTTTGTCAATAACGGTAATCTTACTATATCCGGCACCCTAAACGGCAGGCTTACCGTAGGCGCGAAGTATAACGTTAATATTCCTAATAACATAGTTTATGCCTCTGACCCGGCAGCTGATCCTAATTCCGATGATACTTTAGGGATCATATCTGAAAGAGATATAGTCATACCGGGCGCTGGGCCTACAAATTTAGAGATAAACGCTGTCATTATGGCTTTAAATACTTCATTTTATCTTCAAAATTGGAGTAGTGGTCCAGCAAAAGGCACCTTGGATATTTATGGCGGGATCATCCAGAAGGATAGAGGCCCGGTGGGGACTTTTAACGCCTCAACCGGACAGAAACTTTCTGGATATTCCAAAAACTATTCGTATGATCCCCGATTAGTTACTTCCCCACCGCCTTTTATGCCTACAACAGGAGATTATCTTACATTATCATGGGAGGAGAATTAGAGAATGAAAACCAAGGCATTATATGTAATTGTTTTTGTTCTTGCCATAACTATTATACTTACTTTGATATATACTAGAAGCAAAGTTTTAGAGCTTAACCTGCCGCAGGCAGAGGTGGGACAGTCAGAAGTAATAACTCAATCCGTAGAACCAGTTTTCTTCCATAAAGAGGCGATTACTATTATTAAGCCAGCACAGGGGAAGCAGGCAATTATCTCGGAATTAGACAAAACAGAAGATATTAAGGATCAGCAAGATTTGGGTCTTTCTTCAGAGAGTACTTCTGTAGCAAAAGGAGAAGCTAATAGCCAAGATGCTGAAGAGACTGCCGGTGTTACTCGTTTAGGGAAATATCCTACTAATGAAGAAATGAAAGAGATGAATTCTCAAGGGATTGTGATGTATTAATTAAATACTAGGGCTAAGAATGTCACTAAGCCTTTTGAGCCGCAGATATTATTAGATAAAACTAAAGAACTTATTAAAGATTAACGGGGGGAAGAATGGTTCATAAAAGCAATGTTGAGCTTTTGGTGGAGAAAAGGATAATTACTAAGGATCAGTTGGATAAGGCTAAAGAGGAAGTAAATAAAACCGGATTGCCTATTGAGAAGGCGCTTGAAAAGCTAGGTTTTATTTCGGAGATTGATATCGCTCAAACTATTGCTGATTCTATTGGCGTGCCTTTTATGAATCTAAATGATTATTTAATTGATGCGGAAGTAATAAAGCTGGTTCCGGAAGCGCTGGCCAAGAAGTGGCGCGCGGTTCCGCTCTTTAAAATCGGAGACAGTCTTACTGTAGCTATGCAGGATCCTTTGGATGTGGCAGCAATAGATGAGCTAAGGTCTAAAACTAAAATGGGCTCTATAGATCCGGTTCTATCAACCCAGGAGATGATCCAGAATGTGCTTGACCAGAGTTACGGCACTTTAGGAAGTATTAAAGATTTAACGAACGAGCTTACGCAGGAAAAATTGGGCCAAAAACTAAAAGGCGCAAAGGGGCTTGGAGAAATAAGCGAAGAGGCCCCGGTTATAAAATTGGTTAATATGATTATTATGGAGGCGGTTAAAGATAAAGCTAGTGATATTCATATCGAGCCGGAAGAAGATATGGTGCGCGTACGCTATCGTATCGATGGGATTCTGCATGAGACGCATGAGGTCCCTAAGCATTTACAGAGTGTTTTAGCTTCGCGTATTAAAATAATGGCCAAGATGGATATTGCCGAAACGCGCAATCCACAGGATGGTAGAATTCAGCTTAAGATAGAGAGTAAAAGCCTGGATTTAAGAGTTTCATCGTTTCCTACAGTTTATGGAGAGAATCTTGTTTTAAGGATACTTGATAAAACTAGCGTAATCTTGGGGCTCTCTGATTTAGGTTTATCTGAAAAAGAATTAAAAGATTTTAATAAGATAATCCAGAGGCCAAACGGGATAATATTGGTTACCGGGCCTACGGGAAGCGGAAAGACTACCACGCTTTATTCTGCTCTCTCAACAGTTAATTCAATGGAAAAGAATATTATTACCATAGAAGACCCAGTGGAATACGAGCTTCCTTTAATTCGCCAGACGCAGGTTAATACAAAGGCTGGGTTGACTTTTGCTGTAGGCCTGCGTAGTATTTTAAGGCAGGATCCGGATATAATTATGGTCGGCGAAATCCGCGATAAAGAGACCGCGGAGATAGCAATACAAGCTTCTTTAACCGGGCACTTGGTTTTTTCAACCCTACACACTAATGATGCAGCAAGTTCATTAACCCGGCTTTTTGATATGGGGGTGGAGTCGTTTTTAACTTCAACTTCGGTTATTGCAATTTTAGCCCAGAGGCTGGTACGTATAATCTGCCCGGATTGCAAAGAGAAATATACACCTTCATCGGAAGTGCTGAAAGATCTTAATTTAAAGGAAAAGATTGATTTTTATCGTGGCAAGGGTTGCGCAAAATGCAAGCAGAGAGGTTTTGTCGGCCGCAAGGGGGTTTTTGAACTACTTTTGATGAGCGATGAAATCAAAAATATGGTCGTGGCTAAGAGTTCTTCGGGCGAAATCAAGAAAAAAGCCTTGAGCAACGGGATGACTACACTCTTTGATGATGGGCTGGAGAAAGTGAGAAAAGGGATCACTACGATAGAAGAAGTACTAAGAGTAACGGAAGAGATATAAAAAGTTTGCAAGCTCTATAAAAAAATAAATGCCAAATTTTAAATATTCTGCACGGGATAACTTTGCCAAACTTGTTTCTGGGGTTATGGCTGCTGAAAGCCAGGAGGCTGTAGCTAAGAAACTCCAGGAGTTGGGGCATTTTCCTTTAAGTATTAAAGAAGTTCATGGAGTCTCTGCTTTTATGATCTTTAGTATGCACCGAGTCAGCCCCCAGGAGATAAACGCTTTTACGCGCCAGCTTTATGTGGTACAAAAAGCAGCCCTGCCATTGCTAGCGAGCCTTGAATCTATTGCTTCCCAGATTTCTAATCCATACTTTAGAAAAGTAATTGAGGCGTTAGCAGGAGATATCAAAGCTGGTTCGAGTCTGTCCGCAGCTTTAACAAAATTCCCTCGTATTTTTGATGATGTTTATGTAAGCCTAATTAAGGCGGCAGAGACAAGCGGAGGAATGGTTGAAATCTTAAGTCGATTAAATGATTTGCTTGAGAAGGATATCGATACCCGTGCACGCATAAAGGCAGCTACGCGTTATCCTATGCTTGCGTTTTTTGTTTTGTGTTTGGGGTTTCTGATAGTAGTTACTTTTGTTATCCCGCGTTTTGCCGGTATCTACAGTCAATTTAACGCAGCCTTGCCATTAGCTACCCAGATTTTAATTGCAACTAGTCTGATTATGCGCAAATTCTGGTTTTTGATTATTATTCTGATAATGGCAATAGGTTTTGGTTTCCGCCGTTTCATAGACTCTACAGGGGGTAGGTTTATTTGGGATAATCTCAAGCTAAGAGCTCCGATCTTCGGCCCGTTAGTAACTATGCTTACCTTATCGCGTTTTGCACGGATTACAGCAATACTTATGAAAAGCGGAGTTCCAATTTTAGAGGTTTTGGATTTGGTGGCTACATCTAGCGGAAATGCGGTTATTGCCAGGTCAATCAGCAATATTAAGGAAAGCGTTAGGCAAGGTAAGGGTCTCTCTGAACCAATGAAGTTAAGCGGACTCTTTCCTGCCATAGTAGTGCAGATGGTTTATGTCGGAGAGCAGTCTGGTAGAGTGGATGAGCTTTTAGTTAGCGTGGCAGATTATTATGACAGCGAATCCGGTTATATGATTAGAAATTTAACTACCTATATCGAACCTATATTAATTTTTGTTCTTGCGCTTATGGTTTTGATTATGGCTCTGGCAATATTTTTGCCAATGTGGAATTTGATTAAGGTATTTAAGCCGTCTTAGTGGATATGAGTAGAAACCGTTCTTTTACGGTTATGGAGTTATTGGTTGTCTCTTGCCTGATTTTTGTTTTTATCGGGATATTTGCCGGATACGCAGGTTTAGTTCTAAAGATCGGCCGGGAGACTGCTTTACGTAATGAGCTTGTCAGCATTCGCATGGCTGTAGAGTATTTTAAGATTGTTAACGGTAGATATCCGTTTGACTTAAGAGAACTAGTAAATAAAAAGTTGACAAAAAAAGAAAATAATCTTATAATTACTCGCAATCGGTTCATTGAATCATTTCGCTTAGATGCCGAAGGTTATTTAATAGACCCTTTTATGAATAGATACGATTATAATGCGCAAGATAATCGAGTGCATTCTAATACACAAGGATTCTTGTTGTGGTAAAAAAGGAGGAGAGGGTGAATAGAAAAGGTTTTACGCTTATTGAGCTGGTAATGGTTATAGTTATTCTAGGCATCCTGTCAGCTGTTGCATTGCCTACATTCTTTAATTTGCAGGCAAATGCCAAACAGTCAGCTGTTCAAGGAGCATTAGGTGGATTAAGAAGCGGTGTGGCTATTTGGTATGCCAAGAGCGCAACTAGTGGCACGGCAAGCTTTCCCGCAGCCACTGATTTTACCGCAGCAACAAATGGCGTTATGACAAATGGTAGTGTTCCTCCTAACCCTTATGTTGCAGCTTCAACCGATGCTACAGTTATTGTAATAACAGCTACATCAACCAGGGCTATTGCAGCTGCAGCAGGATGGGTTTATCATGCTGCTAGTGGTGCTATTTGGGGAGCGACAACAGATTCAAGCACCTATTAATTCGAAATCATACTTTAAAATAAAAAGCCCTGGCTAAAAGTCAGGGTTTTTTATTAATTAAGCCTTATGAAATTAGTTAGAGTTATATTATCTATAGTTTCACTTGCAGCTCTAAACGTCTTTTATTTCTCTAATATTCTTTTCTCGAACCAAGTTTTTTCCTTTCGCGACCTTTCCCGCTATTATTATCCACTAAGACTCTTCGCTTTTAATGAAATAAAAGAGGGTCGTTTTCCATTCTGGAATCCCTATATAAATTGCGGCCACCCGCTTTTTGCAGCGCTTCAGTCAGTAGTTTTGTATCCTTTTAGCGCTATCTATCTATTATTTAATTTTGATTTTGCTTTTAATCTATTTATTGTCTTGCATATTTTTCTCGGGGGAGTATTTTTCTACCTCCTAATGCGCGATTTAGCATTCAGGCATATATCCGCACTTATCTCGGGTATTGTATTTATGTTTTCAGGCTACTTGATTGCTGTGATAAATCTTACCACAACTCTTGCTGCAGCAATCTGGTTTCCGTTAGTTTTTCTTTTCTTTAACCGCGCACTTAATCAAAGAAGATACTCAGGCAATCTTATTTTGGCCGGTATTTTCTTAGGGTTTATGTTTTTAGGCGGCGAGCCAACACCAATGTTTGCAACTTTGATGATTTTAGGTTTATATTCGATGATGCATGTATTTGTAAAGCGCGGCCAGATTCTAAAGACCGCCGGCATATTTATTGCTTTAGTAACCATTTTTATTCTATTATTTAGTTTTCAGATTTTTCCTTTTATTGAGTTTATCAGATTATCCAGCCGTACTCAGACAGATTTTGAGATGGCCTCACACTGGTCTTTCCCGCCGCAAGATATTATAAATTTTATTATGCCGTTTTTTTATGGAACGCTTCAATTCCAGGAGCAAACTCCCCTTCGTCAGGATTGGCTGCTTTTTTCCTACCTTGGGATTGTTTCGTTAATCTTGTTTTTATTTGCTTTTATTTTTAGGAAAGATAAATATTCGCTATTTTTCCGGTTTGTTTTCATCATAGGCCTTATTTTTATATATGGAAGATTTACTCCTATCTACCATCTGATTTACAAAATCATTCCGGGTTTTAATTTTATAAGATACCCAATCAAGTTTTTCTTTATAAACTCGGTAGCATTTTCGTTTCTTGTCGGCTGCGGTTGGCAGGAATATGCCGATAGAATTAAGGCGCAGGATAAGAGATTTATTGGTTTTATCAAGGGGTTATTTGTTTTGGCTTTTATTGCCGCCTTTATTTTTCTGCTGATTTATCAATTTAAAGATAAGATCTTCGTTTTAATTAATGACTACCTTAAAAGTGTGGACGAAACTCATAGAGGTAAATATTCTATAATTTTCTTTGTTAATTTATTTAATTTTAGAAGGTTGTTAGTATTTTTTATTCTTGGGGTACTTTTTCTCTTTTTGGGGGCAAGGGAGAAAATAAAGTTAGGCTTGGCTGGTTTTTTGACTTTAATGTTAATAATTATTGATTTAAGCGGCGGTAGGAATCTTGAGCTTAATCCAACTGTGGGTAGAGAAGTCTTACGTAAGCAGACCAAAAACATAGTTTTTCTAAAAGAGGATAAAACTCTTTTTAGGGTCTATACTTCCAAGAAAATGAATAAGGAAAATGAAGTTTTAAGAGGTGATGTTTATGAGCAGGCTTTTGAGAATTCCATAGACCATCTTTGTCCAAACCGGCTTATGGAATTTAAAATTTATGATGCCAGGGGTTATGAGTCAGTGCACAATGAAAATTTTTCTAAGCTAAGTGCGCTTCCGGATACCGCACCGTTTCCCTCAAGCACTAATATCTTAAATATGCTTAATGTGAAATACATCTTAACACCTGAAGAGATAAGGGATTCTACCTGTAAGCTTAAGGTTAAGGGTTCAAGCAGCTATCTTTATGAGAATTTAAATTGTCTTTCGCGGGCGTATATCGTGCCGGAAGTTTTGATTATTAAAGATGAATTGGAAATTGCTAATAAGTTAAAAGATAAAAATTTCCTGCCTCAGAAACAAGTTATCCTTGAGGAGGAGCCCAAGGCTGTTTTGAGTCAGGATAAAGAGGTTGCGGGTAAAGAATCTATTCAAATTGTAACTTACAAGCCAAGCGAGGTAATTATTGAGGCGGTAATTTTAAATAAACCTAAGGTTTTGGTTCTGGCGGACATTTACTATCCCGGATGGGAGGCTCATGTTAATGGGAAGAAGACAACTATTTATAAAGCGAATTTTTGTTTGCGCGCAGTCTATCTGGCTCCTGGTAAGCACAGGGTAAGATTTTCATATAATCCTCTTTCCTTTAAAATAGGTTTAAGTATTAGTCTGGCTACTCTGGTCGTTTTACTTATTACTTTATTTGTGATAAAATACAAAAATGAATAAAAAAGGTTTGGCACTTATTGCCGTAATCATTATTGTACTTTTTGTCTCGCTTGCGGTATTAGGCGTTACGGGTTTTATTGCTAACCGTTTTCTAGGCTTTGACGTGCAGCAGAGGCTTATGCGTTGTATTTATAATGCCCAGGCAGGCATTCAGTATGCAATATACCAATACAGGCAGAGCGGCACGCTCTATGCATCCGGGACAACAGTAGCAATTGACGCTAATAATGCTTTTAGGATCACCAGCTCAAGCAGCGGGACGCAGGCATCTGCGCTGGTTGTAAATGCCACAGCTTCAGCTCTTACCTCAAGTAGTAGGAACTTGACAGGTATTACTCTTCAAAATACTTCAGGCTCATCTATTACTATTGACTGCATGATTGTAACCTGGTCCGGTTCTACAAGGACTATGCAGGATATAATAATTAATGGTGTAACTGTCTGGAACGTAGGTACATCAACTACCCCTGCCAATGTCGATATTACAAATACAGCTATTTCTGCAAGTTCTACTTTGCCTCTGACAAGAGTGCGCTGGAATAGCAGTATGGCTGGTAGGACGATTACTTTGCGATTTGTGATGCTCGACGGTTCAACTACTTCTCTCTGCACGGTATTTCCGAGGCCAGCTTCTACTTGTACCACTGCCGGTAGCAGTACTCTAACAATTACCTCCATGGGCACAACTACCGGTTCCTCTCTATATGATACAGTTCGGGCAACTTATAATACTACAACCGGAAATATTTCAACATATAGCGATATTCCGGCTTCAGTTCCTTAAACTATGGATAAAAAGAGTAGGGCATTTACGTTAATTGAAACAATTATGGCGATTGTACTCTTAGGTATTATTGCAGTAACCATCGGCGTCTTTATAACCCAACAGATGCAAGCAGTTGTCTGGTCTAAGCAATATGCCACTGCGCTTAATTTAGCCAGGCTTGAAATGGAGAGAGTTTACAATATTCCTGTTTATAATAATATTACTAGTTTGACTACTAATAATTACGACTTATACGGGTTTGATCTTGTAAGAACCGTTTCTTACATTTTCGGTACGGATTTAACTGCCCAGGGCTTAAAGCAAGTGATTGTGGAGGTGCGCTTAAGCGGTAGCGCCACAAGCCTGGTAACTATAAAGACTTATATTGCTAGAGGTATGAGTATTGGCCTATGAAAAAGAATAGGAGTTTTACTCTTATTGAATTGGTTATTACTATGCTTATAATCGGGATTCTGGCGGGAGTGGGATCTTCAATTATAGTCTCCGTAGTCCAAGACTTAATGTATGCGCCTAAGAATTTGAATATGGATATGCTTGCGCAAGATGCAATGGAGAAGATTATTGGCGGAGATAGTAATCTGGCCCATGGGTTACGTTTTAGTAAGCAGATTACCGCCATCGCCGCAAATTCAATTACATTTATTGATCAAGATGGAAAAACTGTCGTGGTAACACTAAATACCGGCACGAATAAACTTACGCGGACAATAAACGCCGTAGCAGACAATACATTTCTTTATTATTCTGCTCCGGCTGATATTGGTTTTTTCGTGGGTAGAAATGCCGCAGTTTTTCTTTATTACGATTCAGCAGGCAGTGTAACAGCAATTGCGGCAAATGTAAGAAGAGTGGGGGTTAATTTTATAGCCCGTACTGGAACGGGTAATTTTTCGGATTGGCAGGGTAAGGCCGAAATAAGTTCGTCAATAAGAACTTCTAAATTCCAATAAATTAATTTTTGTGGTATAATATTGACAATGTTAAATTTAAGCAAAATTATAAGTTATTTCGCTAGGCAAGAAAACTCAATTTTGATTGTTGATCTTAGCTCAGGGTTAAAATTGCTTAATATCGATATTAAGCCAGAAGCAAAGATCACTTTTTTTAAGTCTTTTACCCTCCAAGGTAAGAACAAGGGCGAAGAAGTTGTTAATGCTATTAAATTCTTTATCCAAGAACAAAATATCCAGTCTAAAAACGCAATTTTAAATCCTCCCCTTGACTCTTTGATTATGAAACGCTTGCAACTTCCGGCAATGCCCTATATTGAGCTAGCCGATGCAATAAAATGGCAGCTTAAGGATGATTTAGGCGCGGATTATGCCAGCGCAACATTAGATTTCTCGATAATTAAGGAATTCACTAAGCCTGACGGGGCTAAGGCCTTAGATATTGCCTGTGTTGCCGCTAAATATAATGAAATTAAAGAACGGGTATTATGTTTGAAGCAGGCCGGGCTTAATTGCCTAGCGGCAATTCCCACTATATTCGGCTATGGGAAAATAATCACAAAATATCTCCAAGAATACAAAGCTAAGCCTGTGGCGGTTATTCATTTGGGGGAAGCAGAGTCTTTTATTGGCGTATTCAAAGATAGCAAGCTGGAATTCTTCAGGGAATTGCCGGTAGCAATTAATAAGTTCAGGGAAGCACTAAGCGGAACGCTGGCGACTAACCGGGGCATGATCAATCTTACAAAAGAAGATATAGATAGTATATTGTTTGAATATGGGATATCATTTTCTGATAGCCCATTTTATAAAGATAAGATTGCTGTAAGCGAAGTTTTGGGAATGTTGCGTTCTTCTTCTGAAAAGCTTGTCCAGGAGACAAAGCGCTCGCTGATTTATTATACTTCGCAGCTTCAGGGGGAGGAGATTAGCAGTATATATATATCCGGGTTGGGTGCAAAAATACCCAATGTCGATAAATTCCTGACTAAAGAATCCGGTCTGAATATTCAAAAGATCCCTGTTGATTATCCCGAAGAATGTATCGGCAATATTGGTTTGAGTTTAGGCTATGAGCATAATATTAATCTTTTGCCCCATGAATTCCGCACAGAGAAGTTCGAAAAACTGCAGAAGCTATCTTTGCGCTGGTTTGGTTTTATTGCCTTTTTATTATTGGTAGTTTTCTATATTTTTACTAGTATAAGAATAGGGTTGTATCAGAAGCGTTTGAGTAATGGCTCTGTGCAGCTAAATATCCTTTCAGAGGTCAGGCAGATAAAAACGCAGCGGGATACTTTAAGCGATTTTATCATCCAGACCAGAAAGAGCGATTTAGCTCTGCCGCTTTTCTTAAGGAAATTAAGCGCTATAGTTATGCCGGAGGTAATCCTTAATAATTTATCTCTGCAGCTCGATGCAAAAACAGGGTTAATCGATGGTTCAATAAGCTCTATGGCTAAGGACTCGCAGGATATCTTATCAAAATTTGTGCAAGCCTTAGAAGCTACTGGTTATATTGCTGATGCGACTGTAGTTTCAATGACTAAGGGGCAGGATAATCTTGCTACTAATTTTAACATAACTTTAAAACTAGAATGAAATTGAAGCTTAAAGATATTCCTGGTTTAGTGCGTAATTTAACTAAAGAACAGCGTAAGATTATTTATATCGCGCTGATTGTCTTCGCTTTCTTTTTCCTATTGTGGGTTACTATTTACGTACCACAGAGTGAGAAACTAGTAATTATTAAGGCAAATATAGCTGATACGGAGAGACAGATTGAGCAGATTATGAGTGTTGCCAGGGGTAGGGATTTGGCTAACGTAGCAAAAGAGCTTAAGATTAGCAGCGATAAGATTATTAGTAAATTCCCCGTTGGAGAAGATATCGTTGTAGCTAAATTAACTGACGCTGCGGAAAACACCGCTAAATTGATGGTTAATGATATCACTCCTGCAACAAGGCAGTCTTTGCTAGGTAAGATTCCGGGATTTGAGCTGGATGAGCTTTTGCTTAATATGAGTATTACAGGTGAATATAAAGGTATTGTTGAGTTTTTAAGGATGCTTCTGGGAGATTTTCCTGTTTTCCTGAGAATAAAAGAGCTTAGTATCTCCGGAAAGGGAGAAGGCAAGAGCCAGTTAGATTGCGATATCCAGTTATCAGCATATTTAATAAAGAAAAGATAAAGATGGATAAGAAACGCTTAGAGATAATCATAACTTCTGTTTTAGTCTTGTTGCTTATTATTACTTGGGTAAATAGTATAAAAACTGTGAAGAAAAAGTTGTCTCTTAATAAGTCTATTCTTAATGCAGCTAGTGAGGCGAAGCCTTCGCCTACTATTCCTTTGCCTGGTATAGTTAATAATAAGGATGTTAGTTGGGTTCGGGATCCCTTTTCCGGTAAGCTTTATGGGAGTACGCGTAAAAATCCCGAAGATCCCCATTCTTTAAGTTTAGCAGGGATAATCTGGGATAAAGAAAAGCCATTGGTTTTAATCAACAATAAAGTGGCTGGCGTAGGAGATTACGTGAGTGGGAATATCGTTGTCAGCATAAAAAATGACCGGGTTATTTTAAACGACGGTGTTAATGATTTTGAAATCAGAATAGGCCGGTAAGCGCATTCTTAGTCACTACTTTTCCTAAATCCCAAAATATAAATTAAATATAAAAGGGAAAATTGAATGAAGCTGAAGATTTATTATCATCATACTGATTGCGGGGGAGTGGTTTATTACGCTAATTACCTTAATTTCTTGGAAGAAGCGCGCACCGAATTTTTTGTGCAGCGCGGTTTCTCGATAAAAGAGCTTGCTGATAACGGGACAATGTTTGTGGTAAGTCGTCAGGAGGTTGACTATAAGGTGCCTGTTTTTTACGGTGATGAACTTGAGATTATTACAACTGTTGGAGAAATCTCTGCGGTAAAAATAGTTTTTGAGAATGAAATCCGCAATCAAAAAGGGCAGGTAACTACTAAGGCAAAAACTATCCTAGTCTGCGTGGATAAAAATTTAAAGCCTAAGGCTATCCCCAGTGAAATCCGCAGCAAGTTTTCCCAATAAAAAACAAGGGGACGGTTCTATTTTTTGTTTCCATATTGTAGGTGGGGTTTAAACCCCACCTACTGGCATAGTAGATCAAGCAGAAAAATAGAACCGTCCCCAAGATTTTAAGGAGGTAAATAATTATGGACGCCATAGATGTTTTAAGAAAGAGAAGAAGCGTGCGGATATTTCAAGATAAGCCGGTTGCGAAGGCAGATTTAGAGGCTATAGTGGATGTGGCGAGGTTTGCGCCTACAGCGAGAAATGTGCAGCCGTGGGAATTTGTGGTTATTACCAATAGCAAGGTTTTAACTGAAATCTCTAAACTGGCGGAGAATGGTAGGTTTATCTCCGGATCTAAGGCTTGTATTGCTGTTTTTTGTGCTGATACAAAATATTATCTTGAAGATGGATGTGCTGCTACGGTGAATATTTTAAATGCCGCAGCTGCGCTAAGTATAGGTTCATGTTGGGTGGCCGGGGATAAGAAGGATTATTGTCATGAAGTAGCGCGGTTATTAGGCGCTCCTCTGGATCATAAGCTTGTAAGTTTAATTGCTTTAGGCTATCCGCAGGATAAAAATAGTTTCAAGCTCGTCGAGAAAAGGCCGCTTGGAGAGTTGATACATTGGGAGATTTTCTAGATGGCCATATTTTATAATAGCGGATGTCTGTTGCCTTTCTTAATAATATTTAATCTTTTTTTTGGCAGACTGTTTTTTAATTTTCGCACTTGGTTAGTCGTAGGGGGAGTATTAATTATCCTTTTTTTGGTTAATTCCTATATATTTAGTAGGCGTATAATAAAAAGTGTGAGAAGAAAAGATAATGTTATTGATGTAGAAGGAGAAGTTGTCAAAGATAGAGAGAAGATAAAATAGATTGACAAAATAAAGCTTAGTGTTAGTATACCTCCAATTTAGAAAACAAGGGGACGGTTCTATTTTTTAATTCTCTAAGAATAGCAAGAAAAACAGAACCGTCCCCAAGATTCTCAAGATTTAAGAAAGGAAGGGTTTTAAAAATGGGTGGTTTTGATTTGTTATTATTAGCACCGGTAGGTTCAATTTTAGCTTTAGGTTTTGCTTTTTATCTGGCCCTAAGCATACTTAGGATGGACGAAGGCACAGATAAGATGAAGGAAATTGCTCAGGCAGTTCGTGTAGGCGCTCAGGCATATTTAAAAAGGCAATACTTAGGTGTTTCCATATTTTTCGTGGTTGTATTTCTTATTCTTCTGGCTATGGCCTTGAAGAATTACTTAGTAATTTTTGTTCCATTTGCTTTTTTAACCGGAGGTCTCTTCTCAGGTTTGTCCGGTTTTATTGGAATGAATATTGCCACCCAATCTTCTAACCGTACTGCTCAGGCTGCTTCTAAGAGTTTGAATTTAGGTTTACGTGTTGCCTTTTCGAGCGGTGCAGTAATGGGCTTAACAGTCGTAGGGTTAGGCCTCTTAGATTTAAGTGTCTGGTACTATTTTCTAAACTGGTATTATTCTTGCCATCCGATTCCTCTTGGAACGGATAAGATTGCTGCGATTACCTCTACTATGCTTTGTTTTGGTATGGGCGCTAGCTCAATGGCGTTGTTTGCCAGGGTAGGTGGTGGCATCTTTACTAAGGCTGCGGATGTGGGAGCGGATTTAGTCGGAAAAGTAGAAGCAGGTATTCCTGAAGATGATCCACGTAATCCGGCAGTCATCGCTGATAATGTGGGTGATAATGTCGGCGATGTTGCGGGTATGGGTGCCGATCTATATGAATCATATGTTGGTTCAATTGTAGCTACTTCTGCTTTGGGTGTTGCTGCTGGATTAGGTGTAGCCGGTGTAACTGTGCCAATGGTTATGGCAGCTGTGGGTGTTGTCGCCTCAATCATTGGAACTTTTTTTGTAAAAAGTGGCGAGCAGGCCAGCCAAAAAATATTGCTTGCAGCTTTAAGAAAAGGTGTATTTACCAGTTCGTTACTAGTTGCGGTAATTTCATATTTTCTAGTTAAAGTAACTTTAGGAGTTGAACATCTAGGGGTTTACTGGTCAGTTCTAGCAGGTTTAATCGCTGGTGTATTGATTGGTTTATGTACAGAGTATTATACTTCCAGTGGATTTAAACCGACTCGTTCCATTGCTGATGCTTCTTTAACCGGCCCAGCAACTGTAATCATCGGAGGTATCGCGGTAGGTATGATGTCTACTGCAATACCGGTAATTATTGTATGTGTTGCTATTTTGGTAAGTTTCTACTTATCTGGTGGGGGAGCAAACTTTAATGCCGGACTTTATGGTATTGCAATTTCTGCGGTAGGTATGCTTTCCACTTTAGGTATAACTTTAGCTACTGATGCCTATGGCCCGGTTGCGGATAATGCCGGAGGAAATGCGGAGATGGCTAAACTACCTCCAGAAGTAAGGAAGAGAACTGACGCATTGGATTCTTTGGGTAATACTACCGCGGCAACCGGTAAAGGTTTTGCTATTGGTTCAGCAGCATTAACAGCATTAGCCTTGATCGCTGCTTATAAAGATCAAGTTATGCTCTTTGGGAAAGATATTAATGCGAGCATGATGAACCCCACGGTATTAGTAGGTTTATTTCTAGGTGGGATGTTGCCATTCTTATTCTGTTCCATGACTATGCGTGCAGTGGGTAGGGCAGCAGGTAAAATTGTTGTTGAAGTGCGCAGGCAGTTTAAGGAAATAGTCGGTATTATGGAAGGGAAAGCCAAACCGGATTATGCGCGTTGTGTAACTATTGCAACCGCGGCAGCGCAGAAAGAGATGATTGCCCCGTCACTTTTGGCTATCGTTGCTCCTATAGGCGTAGGGTTGTTAATAGGTATTGATGCAGTTGCCGGTCTTCTCATGGGCGCAACCGTTACTGGGTTTGTTTTGGCGGTTATGATGGCTAATTCCGGCGGTGCTTGGGATAATGCCAAGAAATTTGTTGAAGAGGGGCATCATGGAGGTAAAGGGTCAGCTGCACATAAAGCTACGGTAGTTGGTGATACTGTAGGTGATCCGTTTAAGGATACTTCCGGGCCGAGCTTAAATATTTTGATTAAGCTTATGTCCATGGTTTCTATTGTATTTGCTTCGTTCATTATTAAAAATACGTTAATCAAGTAATTTTACTGTGCAACACCCGACCCTATCTGAAGGGTCGGTGTACGCTTCTGCGTAAAAATGGTGTCCCTTTTTTTGTTTCCGTGGTATAATTTGAACCATGGATGATCTGGAGTTTGTCCGCCAGTTTATTGAAGGGGAGAGCCAAGCCAGAGATCAGTTCATAAAACGTTATTCCCGCCTTATCTACAACTATATCCAACATGTTCTGGGAGTGAAGGGTTTTAAAGATCCCTCTAGTTATGCCGACGATATATTCCAAGGTTTCATCGCTTTTCTTATAGACGAAGATTGTAAGAGGCTAAGGGCTTTTAAAGCTAAGAACGGAGCGACCCTTGCTACTTGGATCAGGTATTTGGCTATAAACTTTACTCGGGATTACCTGCGTAAGGTTAAACCTGTTTTTTCTCTTGATACTGAAACGGAGGGAGGCATAAGCCTTAAAGATATGCTTGTAGATGATTCTTTCTCTGTCATTGAGGAACTCTCAAAAGAGGAGGAGTCTAAGGCGTTGGATGATTGCGTTGATTTGCTGAATAGTGAAGATAAATATTTTTTAGAGTTAAATTTTAATCAAAAGGTCAGTCTTGAAATTATGAGGGATTTCCTCAAACTTACTCGCGGAGCTATAGATATGCAAAAAGCACGCCTTATGAAGAGGTTGAAAGACTGTTTTAAAAGTAAAGGTTTTGAGTTAGATTTTTGATTCGGTTACGTCTATTATATTAGGAGTAGTATAAGATGCCTAAAGATCTAGAGGGGTTAATTCTGCTGGTCTATAGAAGATGGAAGGAGCGTCATTTAAAAATGGAGGAAGATCATCCAGATGAAGAAGCTCTCATTTCTTTTCTGGAAGGTAAATTGCCTTTGGAAGAAGCTGAGGCGTTTAAGGTGCATTTGACCCGTTGTGAAGACTGCGCTGAAGTTGTAGGTTTAAGTCTGACCTCCTCTAATACTCCGGATAACGAACTTCCCGTTAGGCTGGTTAATCTCGCTAGGGAAAAGTTCGGGGTAAAGGATGCTCCGGCGTTAGAGATTATTTTAAAGCTTAAGGAGAAGATGCTCGAGGTTTTAAGCGCCAGCGGTGAAATACTCTTAGGCCAGGAGATGCTTCCTGCTGCAGTATTGCGCAGTAGGAATATCAATGAATTCAAAGACGAGGTTGTCATATTAAAGGATTTTAAGGATATTAGAGTCCAGATAAAAATAGAGAATAAATCCGGTAAATATTTTAATCTTAATATACAGGCGAAGAGTAAACAGGGTAAAGAGGTGATCAAAGATTTAAGGGTTACTTTATTTAAAGAAGATATAGAGCTGGAGTCTTATTTGAATGATTCAGGGGTAGTTATCTTTGAGCATGTGCTTTTAGGCAAGTATAAGGTTGAGCTGGCGGATTTAGAAAGAAATCTCGCTTCAGTGCTTTTAGATGTGAGGGTTTAGAAAGCAAAATGCCGCAAGAGAGCGCAATAACTTTAGAGATAATTCGCGAAGGCGATATTCTTAAGATGAGTGTCTCTGAACATAGAGAGCTTTCCGCTACATTGAGGCATTACAGCCAGCATAAGGTCGATTTCTCGGAAGTCGATAAGCTCTGCCACGAAGTTACCTTGCTTTTGAATAAGCCTGACCTTAGCGACCCATCGCTTTCGAAAAGCCTAGAAAAAACAGCCCATGCACTCTGGGATCATTTACTTACGCGTTCGGTCAAAGAAAAGCTTCGCCAGAGTTTAAATTATAACTTACTTCTTGAGATTGATGAAGAGTTGATTTTTATCCCTTGGGAGCTTCTCTACGATGGTGATAATTTCTTATCTCTTAGTTTTAACCTCGGGCGGTTAGTGAGGACCCAATCTAAAGCTCCGTCTCTCGATTACCGCAGTTTAAGCCACGTATTTAAGATGCTCGTCTTGGCTAATCCTACCAATGACTTAAAGGCTTCGTATTTTGAAGGATTAAATATCAGAAATCAGTTCGACCGCAAACATCGCAATATCCGCATTGATTTTAAATCTACCAATATTGATAAGCTATATGTAAAGAAAAATATCTGTGACTATGATATTGTGCATTTTGCCGGACACTGCGAGTATGGCTATCATAATACTAAGGAGAGCGGATGGGTATTAAGTGATGGAAATTTTAGTGTTCAGGATATTCTCAGGCTCGGATCAGGGTCATCACTTCCAACATTAATATTTAGCAATGCCTGTCATTCCGCACCTTTATCAAAAGAGGGTTTAATCGATAGGGATTACCAGAGGAAAAATTATTCTCTTGCCGGCGCGTTCTTATTCTCCGGAGTGCGCCATTATATCGGGTCGATAAGGAAGATCGAGGATACAGCGAGCTTGGCTTTTGCAAAAGAATTTTACCATAATTTAACGCTAGGTAAATCTTTGGGCGCTAGTCTGCGTTTAGCTAGGCTTAGATTAGTTAAGGATTATGGCATTTCTTCGATGCATTGGGCAAATTATCTGCTTTATGGCGATCCCGGTTTTATTCTTTTTAAACCAAAGCCGAATACTAAGTCTAAGAAAAAAATAGTTTTACCTAAAAAATGGCTCATTCGATCACTCTTAATATCGCTATTGACGATTGCATTAATATCTCTGTATTTTTTGCTCCCGACTATCAATCCAAGTGCCTATATTCTATTTTTAAAGTCAAAGGCGCTTTTTGCTAAAGGGGCTAACCAAGAGGTTATAACTATAGGTAAAAACATTATTGCCAAGGATAAGAATTTCTTGGATATTTATCCTATACTTGCAGATACTTATCATAAGCTAGGGGATAGGGATAATGCAATCAAATATTATTTTGATTATGTGCTTGTTGCCCAGAAGATGAACGATAGCAAGCATCTCGCAGCTGCCTATATATCTATTGGTTGGTTTTATCATTTGGACGGGGAATATAGAAAAGCCAAGGAATTTTATGATAAAGCGCTTAATTTGAGCAGAAAGCTCAAAGATAAGTTAAATGAGGCAGTGGCACTTAGGAAACTGGCAGTCTGGAATATCGATAATAACAATAATGATTTAGCATTGGAGTTGCTTATTAAGAGTTCCGAGATCAATCGCCAGAGGCAGCATCTTAACGCGTATCGTTATAATCTTGCTTGTGATTATTTTGATATAGGTTTGGTTTTTAGCAATAAGAACGATTTTGCTGCTGCTGAAGAGTTTTATCGTAAAAGCCGTAAGCTTTTTGAGAAGGTTAACCTTAAAAACGAGCTAAGTGATTATTATTTCAATTTAGGTGAACTTTACTCTTTTGAGAAGCAATATGAAAAAGCGCTGGTTTCTTATCTTACTGGCCTAAAAATAGACCGGGATCAGGGAAATAAAAGGAGCCTAGCTTCAGATTATAATATGATCGGAGAGCTCTACCTGGAGATGGATAGATTTATTGAGGCTGAATCCAATTTTAACCAGGCGTTAACTATCTCTGAGGAGATCGGATCTCGCCCAGGTATAGCCGGGACTTATTATAATCTAGGCATTTTGTATAAAAAACTAGGGAGAAAGAATAGGTCTAAGGAAAATCTACGTAAGGCGCAGGAGATTTACGGGGTTATTGATCCCTCAGCTTATGAAGAGACAAAAAAAGAGATATTAAGCTTAGATTAATTTATCTACTTGACCTCACTTGCGTTCGGTCAAGTATTTCGCTAGATCAAGACTTAAGGTGCTCAACTTGACAAAAGCTTAAAAAATATGTTATACTTAAGTGTAAATTGACATTTTGACAATTTGGTATTTTGACCTATGGCTTTGGCTTTTGGAGCCAAACCATGGTCAACTGACCTACTGAAAAGGCAAACTAGCAGTAATGCTGGGGCGCAAAACTTCCGGCCCTGCACTAATTTTTGAGATTAGCGCAGGGCAGCGGAGTTGCCAAAAGGATGAAACCCTAAGATTTCCTTTTAGGGTTTTTTTGTCTCTTGGCCCCGGCTGAACTACTAGTAACTGGGGTTTTGCTTTGTAGGGTAGAAAAGGAGGAGAAGATGAGAAGAATGAACCGGAGGATAAGCAGGAAGACCAAAAGAATCCATAAAAGGCATCCTAATTTCTTGCAGGCCATAAGGTTATACTTAGAGATGCCGGCATAAGGATCAAGAAAGACCTTGACTTTCTTAGGGAAGGGGGGTAAAATATGGCAAAAGTCGAGCGGCAGATTATGGCACACAGGGTTATAACTATGTTAGGCCGTGAGGAGATAGATTTTTTAGATAAGTTAGGGAAAGATGCTCTTTTTTCAACCGGGCACAAGCTTTCTTATAATGAAATACTCCGCGGTTTAATTGATTTTGCCATGGAGGCGGGTATTTCAGGTGATAATATAGATTCGCCTAGGACTTTGAAGCTTAAATTGAAGGAGCAGGCGAGCCGAATTGAGGGTCACAATTAATGAAGGAGGGTAAAAATGAAGAAAAACACCATATTTATTTTGATTTTAGTCTCCATTATCTCGCTGCTCTTTAATACTAATGTTAAGGCAGATTATGAAGGGGATGAGTATATTGATTTTGGCGAAATTAAGAGGTTACCGGTTGTGAATCTAGATAAGGTTCCTTATGGGCAAAAAGCAATTAACAAGCTTGATAGGGGAGTAATTAATGCCGCGACATTCTGGCTGGAGGTCCCTGCTGAAGTTGCCAAGGTATCTAATGAACAGGATCCACTTATGGGCGTTTCAGTTGGGGTTGTTCATGGTTTAGTTGCTAGTGTTTTTCGCGCCGGTTCAGCGGTTTTCGACACAGTTACTTTCTTTGCTCCGCCTTACGATAAACCGGTAGTTAAACCTGAATACGCTCTTAATCGTGCTGATAGGGAGATAAAAGAGCTTTTCTGGTAGTATCTGATTAAGTAATCTGGGGGCACTCTTAGCGTTAAAGTTAAGAGTGCCCTATTTTTTTTGCGTTAGATTTACCTGCCTCTTACGTCTATTATTGTAGGAGGTGGTAAAGATGAAGAAAGGAATGTATTTTTGGAGTGGTAGTATCTTCTGTTTTTTGTTTATGGCCGGGTCTTTGTGCTGGGCTGGTGATAGTTGGCAGGATATAGGAAAAGAGTTGTTAAATGCAAAAGCCCTCCTTATCAATCCGATTAACCCTAAAATTATCTATGTAGGTACAGATAGGGGTATATTTAAGTCTGAAGATGCGGGAAATAACTGGAGAAATATATTCTTAACTAAAGGTGACAAGAAGACGGTAAACCTGTTGATCTTTGATCTTAAGGGTAGCAATAGTATATATGCTGCTACAGGTTCAGGGTTATTTTATAGCTCCAATAATGGCTCGAAGTGGAAGAGGGTATTTAGAGGAAAGAATGATCTTGAAGCCGATTGTTTGGCTCTGGCTATTCTGCCCAGTGGTATGTATTTAGGAACGAGGCAGGGGTTATTTACGAGCCAGGATAAAGGGCGTTCTTGGCATAAAGAATCAGGCAAATTAGGCAATTCTAAAATATTTAACATTGTATACTCTTCTCAAGATCAAGCCTCTCTCTATATTGCTTCTGCAGATGGGGTATTTAAAAGTATTAATTCTGGTAAAGTCTGGGAAAGAATTTTTGTGGCTCATCTTACGGAGAAGAGTAAAGAAGTTGATAACGGGTTTGAGGATAATGATCAGGACAAAGAAGTAAAAGTTTCTGAGATTAGATACCTGGCAGTTGACCCGAATAATCCAAAGTATTTATATCTAGCTACCAGCCGCGGGATTTATGAAAGTAAGGATGGTGGTATAAGTTGGGAGATTTTTCCTACATTTGGATTACTTAGCCGAGATTTGTATTTTTTGTTGTTTTCAAGACAATCAGAGTTTTATTGTATAGGTAAATCCGGAATTTTTACCTATCAGGATTCTGCTTGGCAAGAATTATCCTTTACCCTTAGCTCAAGCCAGATTAATTTTATAACTTTAGATAAGGATGCTTATCTATACGCTTGTGCGGAGAAAGGATTATTTAAGTTAGGATTAGGCCATAGCTATAATTTTGCGAGAGCTGATACTCTCACAGGATATTTTAAAGATGAACCCAATATCGGAGAGGTCCAGAAGGCTGCTATTAAATACGCTGAAGTTGATCCGGAGAAGATAATGCGCTGGAGAAAACAAGCAGCTAAAAAAGCATGGTTGCCGCAGTTAAGCGCTAACCTCGGCAGAAATACTACTGATCTTTGGCATTGGGAGGGAGGGTCTACTATTAAAGTAAGTGATGATGAATTAAGGCGTGGGAGGGATAGCTTGGATTGGGATCTGGGTTTAAGTTGGGATTTAAGTGAGCTTATTTGGAGTACTGATCAGACTTCAATAGACGTGCGTTCAAAGCTTATGGTAGAACTGCGTAATGATCTCTTGGATGAGGTAAACAAGATATACTTTGAGCGTATCCGCGTTAAGATGGAGCTGGATAATTTATCTATTGAAGATAGAAAGAAGCGTTTTGAAAAAGAATTGCGCCTAAGAGAGTTAACTGCTTCAATTGACGCCCTTACGGGAGGGTATTTTTCGCAACAACTTGCCAAGAAGAAAACCTAAAACCTCTTGCAATTTTTCCCTGATTGTGATAATTTATAAAAACCTCGCCATATATTAACCCTTGATAGAAAAGGAAAAAACTATGAGTATCCAGCATTTTACCGATAGTAATTTTAAAAAAGAAGTTTTGGAATCCAAAATGCCGGTTTTAGTTGATTTTTGGGCTAATTGGTGTGGGCCCTGTAAGATGATTGCTCCGATTGTCGATGAGTTAGCTAAGGAGTACTCCGGTAAAATGAAGATTGGCAAGGTAGATGTAGATGGTAATTCTTCGGTTGCCTCTAAATACGGAGTGATGTCTATTCCTACCCTGATATTTTTCAAAGAAGGAAAAGTTATGGATCAGGTAAGTGGGGCTTTAAATAAATCTACGTTAAAGCAGAAGATAGAAGAAAATCTTTAAATGAAGAAAGTTTTCATTGCCGCCACCAAACAGAATGATGGTAAGACTACGGTATCGTTAGGTTTAATCCGTAATTTCCAGGAGATTTTTAAGAAAGTCGGTTTTATAAAGCCCATAGGCCAGCGTTATCTTGAAGAAGAGGGCTTAAAGATTGACGAGGATTCGATTCTGATTGAAGAAGTCTGCGGCATAAAATGCGGGCTTAAAGATATGAGCCCGATTGCCGTAGAAAAAGGTTTTACCGAGAGATACATTGCTCGTCCAGATAAAAGGGCGATTAGCAGAAAGATCAAGGAATCATTTAATAGGGTATCAAAAAGAAAAGACCTGGTAATTGTTGAGGGTACGGGTCATGCCGGTGTCGGTTCGGTCTTTGATCATTCCAATGCTACGGTAGCAAGGTTGCTTGGTTCAAAAGTGATACTAATTTCTTCCGGCGGGGTAGGCCGGCCTATAGACGAGATTATCCTTAACAAAGCGTTATTTGAACGGGAAGGAGTCAAGCTCTTAGGGGTGATTGTTAATAAGGTCCTTCCGGATAAATTCGACAAGATTAATCGGTTAGTAAGAAGTGGCTTGGAAAGAAAAGGAATCAATGTTTTAGGAGTTTTGCCTTTTAATCCTATGCTCTCTCAGCCGACATTTGAGCAGATTATTGAGGAGACGGGTTTTGAGGTTATTTGCGGTAAGGATTATCTTGAACGTCCGGTCTCTCGGGTTATAGTTGGGGCGATGGAGCCGCGTGACGCAGTTAAATATATCAGAGAAGATAGTTTAATGATTACCCCCGGAGATAGGCAGGATATGATCATGACTGCCTTAAACTGTTTTTGCGACAAGGATGATAAGAGACTGAAGGTTTCTGGAATGGTTTTATCCGGGGGCATCATTCCGGATCAGCCGGTAATGAATCTTTTGCAGAAATCCGGCATACCGGTTCTATTGGCTAAGACAGATACTTATGATGTCGCTACATCCGTACATGATCTTACGGTAAAAATCAGGCCATGCGATAAAGATAAGATTGATGCGGTTGTAAAATTGGTTAGGGATAATGTGGATTTAAATAAAATACTGAAAGGGATTTAATATGAATACGGTTGATAAAATTCGCAGCATGGCAAAGAAGAGTTTAAAATCCATAGTCCTTCCTGAATATGATGATAAGCGGGTAATAGAGGCAGCGCGCATTATTAATCAGGAAGGGATCGCCCGAGCAACTTTATTTACTCCGGAAATGATGGAAAATAATGAGAAAGAGCGTTATATAAATGAATATTATAATACATACAAGAATAAAGATGTTGATATTGAGGTAACGAGGAAGTTGTTTCAAGACCCGCTTTATTATACTTCTATGATGACTAACGAGGGTAAGTTTGATGGATTGGTTGCCGGTGCGTCACATACTTCTTCTGATATAATCAGGGCCTGTATGCGTTGTATGGGGATAGACGAGCGCATCACGATTATTTCTAGTTGTTTTATAATGGAAGTGCCGAATTGTCCTTATGGCGATGATGGGACTTTTGTTTTTGCTGATTGCGGGGTTATTCCTGAACCTAATGCCCGTCAATTATCGCGAATCGCTTTTTCTGCGGCAGAATTGACTGAGAAGGTTTTAAACTTAACGCCGCGGATAGCTTTTTTGAGTTATTCTACAAAAGGCTCTGCTAAAGTAAAGTCCGGAGATAAGATTGCTAATGCCTTAAGTATGCTTAAGGCATTAGCGCCAAATCTTTTGGCTGACGGAGAATTGCAGTTGGATTCAGCGATTGTCCCGGAAGTAGCTCAAATTAAATATCCTAATAGCCCATTAGGCGGTAAGGCTAACGTCTTGATATTTCCTAATCTTGAAGCAGGGAATATCGGTTATAAATTAACTCAACGTATGTCTGGCGCACGCGCAATTGGGCCTTTACTTTTAGGAGTAAACAAGCCGGCAAGCGATTTGTCGCGCGGTTGTTTAATTGAAGATGTAGTAGATTGTGTGGCGGTAACTGCGATAAGGGCGCAATAAAATGAAGATCCTTGTTATAAATAGCGGAAGCTCATCTATAAAATATAAATTGTTTCAGATGCCCGGTAGGAAACTATTAAGTAAGGGTTCGATAGAGCATATTGCGGAAAAAGGTTCAGAGATAAAGGATCATTACAGCGGTTTAAAGTTAATCTTAAGCAAGATTAACTCTGTTGATGCTGTGGGGCATCGGGTGGTCCATGGCGCAGAAAAATTTAAGAAGCCTCTTCTGGTAGATGAAGCAGTAATTCGTAAGATCAAGCAGTGCTCTGCGATTGCACCATTACATAATCCTGCGAATTTAGCCGGTATTCTGGCTTGTAAAAAACTTATTCCGGGGGTAAGGCAAGTTGCTGTATTTGATACTGCTTTCCACCAGAGTATTCCTGATTATGCCTATATTTACGGCCTTCCTTATGAACTTTACACTAAGCTTGGCATACGTAAATACGGGTTCCATGGCACAAGCCATGAATATGTGGCGCATGAGGCAGCGCGCATATTGAACAAAAAATTGCAACGCTTAAAGATTATTACTTGCCATCTTGGAAACGGTTGTAGTATTACCGCGGTGGATAAAGGAAAATCCATAGACACAAGTATGGGTTTTACTCCTTTAGAGGGTCTTGTTATGGGGACTCGCTCTGGAGATCTTGATCCTGCGCTTATCCCGCATATTATGAGGAAAAGAAAGTTAGATCTAGATGAAATAGATACTCTTCTTAATAAGGCTAGCGGCTTAAAAGGTATATCCGGTATTAGTAATGATATGCGTATTTTAGAAGAAAAAGCTAGCAAAGGCAATAAGCGTGCGCAATTAGCAATGGATATCTTTGTCTACAGGATTCGTAAATATATCGGCGCATACATTGCGATTATGTCGGGTTGCGATTGTTTAGTCTTTACCGCCGGCATAGGAGAAAATCAAAAGAGTGTACGTTCCAAGATTACAAAGAATATTTTTAAGCATTTAAAAAAAGCGCCCAAAGTTCTGGTTATTCCTACAAATGAAGAGCTAATGATTGCCAAGCAAACGTATCAATTAATTAAAGACTAAGGGCAAAAGATATGAAAAATGTAGTTATGGTTATCTCGCACGAAGGCTTTCGCGATGAGGAGTTGTTAGAGCCTAAGGGAGTTTTAGAGAAGAATAATATAAAAGTCAAGATTGCTTCAACTGCATTAAGCCAAGCTCAAGGAAAGTTAGGAGCATTAATTAACCCGGATATTTTATTTAAGAATATAAATTTAGTTGATTTTGATGCTTTAGTTTTTATAGGCGGCCCGGGGAGTCTCAAGTATTGGGATGACCCCATAGCACATAAATTATTAAAAGATGCGATTTCATCCGGTAAGATAGTTGCCGGCATATGTAGTGCGGTTGTAACTTTAGCCAAGTCGGGGATATTAAGGGGTAAGAGGGCTACAGTATTTCCGGGTGATTCTCGAGAGCTTATTGATAATGGGGTAAATTATACTGCTGCGCCTATTGAGAAAGACGGCAATATTATTACTGCCGTAGGCCCGCAAGCGGCAAAAGCTTTCGGAGAAGAGATTATAAAGGCGCTAAATAATAAGGAGAGTTCTAAATGTTAAGAACAATGTTAAAATCTAAGATTCATCGCGCTTCTGTTACCGAAGCAAATCTTTATTATGAGGGTAGTATCACTATTGACGTTAGCTTAATGAAGAAGGCAGATATACTGGAGAACGAGAAAGTAGAAGTGTTCAATCTTAACAATGGCCAGCGTCTGGAGACTTACGCTATTCCCGGGAAGGCAGGAAGCGGAATAGTCTGTCTTAACGGCCCGGCAGCAAGAGGCGCATGCGTGGGAGATCAGGTGATTATTGTATCTTATATTACTATTAAAGATAAAGAAGCTAAAGGTTTAGCTCCTAAAATAGTCAAGGTAGATGGAAAGAACTGTATTACAGATTAAAACATACGGAGATCCGGGATTAAGAAAAAGATCTCTTTTGGTGAAAGAGATAATGCCACGACACCGGAATATTTTAAGCCAGATGGCGAGGCTTATGTATGAAGGGAATGGGGTAGGCTTAGCTGCTCCTCAAGCAGGAGTTAATGAGGCGATGATCGTAGTTGATATAGGCAGCGGGCTCTACAGATTAATTAACCCTAAAATTACAAGTTCTTCCGGATCCCAGATCAATCAAGAGGGTTGCCTTAGCCTTCCCGGTGTATGTATTAAAGTTAAACGTGCAGAGAAAGTTAGAGTCAAAGCCCAAGATGAATATGGCAAGCCTTTAAATATTGAAGCTCAAGGATTATTGGCCTGTGTTTTTCAGCATGAGATAGACCATTTAAAAGGCAAGCTCATCGTGGATTATGCTTCTGTCCTTGAGAGGATTAAAATAAATAAGGCTCTAAAGGAGATCGGTGTTCAATCTTGTAAGCTTATTTAGCGGAGATCTTTTATGCATGATCTAATTATTATTGGAGCTGGTCCGGCGGGACTGACAGCAGCGCTTTATGCCGGCAGGTTTAAAATTTATACTCGGATATTTGAGAAACTCTCTTGCGGTGGCCAGATCCTCTTATCGCCTTCGATTGAGAATTATCCTGGATTTCCTGAAGGGGTCTCTACCTTTGATTTGATAGATAAATTTAAGAAACAGGTTGAGGATTTAGGTCTCAAGGTAGAAGACGAGAATGTCTTAGAGGTAATTCCTGATGGACGGATATATAATGTTAAGACTGAATCAGGTATCTTTAAGACTAAGACGATTATTATTGCTAGCGGTGCTTTTTCCAAGAGGCTCGGTATAAAAGGGGAAGATAAATTTATCGGTAAAGGAGTCTCTTATTGTGGAACTTGTGATGGCCCTCTTTTTAAAGATAAGGATATTCTTGTAGTGGGCGGAGGAGATAGGGCTTTAGAGGATGCTATGTTTTTGGCTAATTACGCAAATATTGTGCATCTTGTTCACCGGCGCAGTGAGTTTCGTGCTTCTGGAATCCTAGTTGATAAAGTTAAAGCAAATCCTAAGATAAAATTTGTCTTGGATAGTGTAGTTGAAGAGATAGCGGGAGAAGAGAAGGTAGAAAGGGCTAGGGTAAAAAATGTAAAAACCGGCAAGGACCTGGATATCCTTTGCCAAGGTGTTTTTATTTTTGTAGGCATAGTCCCGAATACAGGATTTATAAAGAATTTAATCAAGACTAACGAATCCGGGTTTATAACTATTGATCAAAAGATGCATACTTCTCGGGAGGGGATATTTGCTTGCGGAGATTGCGCAGAAAAAGGCCTTTATCAGGTAGTAAGCGCATGTGGAGATGGGGCGACTGCAGCTGATTCCGCGCATAAATATCTTTTAAAATCATGAATAGATTTCCTACGCATAATAAGAAGTTAAAAGACTGGGTAAGTAAAATGGCTAAACTCTGCAGTCCGGATGAGATTGTCTGGATAGACGGCACAGATGCGCAGAGGGTTGCTTTAGAGAAAGAAGCATTAGAGTCTGGTGAATTGATTCAGTTAAATCAAGAGAAGCTTCCGGGTTGTTTCTTGCATCGTACGGCTATTGATGATGTTGCCCGTACCGAACACCTTACTTTTATCTGCACGAAGAGCAAAAGAGATGCCGGCCCGACAAATAATTGGATGTCTCCCGGGGTTGCTTATAGAAAAGCCAAGGTTATATTTAAGGGCGCAATGGCTAATAGGACAATGTATGTGATTCCTTTTTCCATGGGGCCTGTTGGTTCTGAATTTAGTAAGATTGGAGTAGAGCTAACTGATTCGCGGTATGTAGTTTTAAATATGCAGATTATGACTCGCGTTGGCAATTCGGTTCTGCGGCATCTTGAAGAAAAAGACCATTTTACCAAGTGTTTGCATTCTAAGGCTGATCTCGATATAAATAAAAGGATGATATTGCATTTTCCGGAAGATAATACCATTTGGAGCGTCGGTTCAGGATATGGTGGTAATGTGCTTTTAGGGAAGAAATGCCTGTCGTTGCGCATTGCTAGTTTTATTGCCCGGCGTGAACACTGGTTTGCAGAGCATATGTTAATTATGGGTATTGAAGAGCCCAACGGCCATATCGAATATATCGCTGCTGCTTTTCCAAGCGCCTGCGGTAAAACAAATTTAGCAATGCTTGTTCCTCCGGAAGGACTAAGGGTAAAAGGTTATCGTATTTGGACGGTAGGCGATGATATCGCTTGGATGCGCGTTGACTCTGATGGCGCACTTTGGGCGATTAATCCTGAATCAGGTTTTTTTGGCGTTGCTCCCGGGACAAACTCTCATACCAATTTCAGTATGGTCGAGACAATAAAGAAGAATACGATTTATACCAATGTTCTCTTAAAAGCTGATAAGACAGTCTGGTGGGAAGGTGCAGATGGCGATCTTCCTGCTAGCGGTATTGATTGGCAAGGCCGTCCTTGGAAGCCGGGTATGAAAGATCAAAATGGCAAACCTATTCTAGGCGCCCAGCCTAATAGCCGCTTTACTTCTCCCATTGTTAATTGTCCTTCAGCATCTTTTAGGCTGGAGCAGCATCACGGTGTTCCTATATCAGCGATTATCTTTGGCGGACGCAGGCAACATCTTGCGCCTTTAGTCTATGAAACGTTTAATTGGCAGCATGGAGTTTTTACCGGAGCGGCTATGGCTTCTGAACGAACTGCTGCTCAAGTCGGTGAATTAGGCGAAGTAAGGCGTGACCCTATGGCTATGCTTCCTTTTTGCGGTTATAATATGGCGTATTATTTCAAGCATTGGCTGGATATGGGTAAGCGTATGCCTAAAGCACCAAGAATATTTCATGTAAATTGGTTCAGGACCGATGAAAGAGGTAAATTCTTATGGCCGGGATTTAAAGAGAAC
This sequence comes from Candidatus Omnitrophota bacterium, assembly GCA_020058085.1. GTDB lineage: Bacteria > Omnitrophota > Gorgyraeia > Gygaellales > Profunditerraquicolaceae > Sherwoodlollariibacterium. Next base: position 59,633 of record JAGVER010000007.1, read on the forward strand.
CTAAGGGTTTTAGAATGGGTACTTGACCGTTTCAATAATAGAGTGGGGGCGCTAGAGACTCCTATAGGCTATGTGCCTTATCCAGCGGATATTGATATGACTGGGCTTAATTTATCTGAAGGGGTGTTGGAGAAACTTCTTCAAGTAGAGAACAAGGATTGGCTTGAGGAATTAAGAGGCATTAAGAAATTTTTTAATCAGTTTAAGAAAGATATGCCTCCCCAATTATGGGATGAATACGAAAATTTACAGAAGAGGCTTAAGTCAAATGCCTAAGAGAGTTTTATTGAATACAGATTTTAAGGATCAGAAACTTTTCCGTAGAGGAAAGGTAAGGGATGTCTATGATTTAGGGGATAAGCTCTTGATTGTTTCTTGCGATAGGATCTCTTGTTTTGATCTGGTATTGCCTTGCGGCATACCTTATAAAGGAGAGGTCCTAACCGCTATTTCAAATTTCTGGTTTGATTTCACAAAAGATCTGATACCTAACCATTTTCTTACTTCCGATCTAAGTAAATACCCTAGAGATTTGGAGAAATATAGAGATGATTTAGACGGCCGCTCAATGTTGGTAATAAAAAGTAAGCCTTTGCCTGTGGAATGTATTGTTAGGGGGTATTTATCCGGATCAGGGTGGAAGGAATATCAGAAAAGCCAGTCTGTTTGCGGGATAAAATTACCTGCAGGTCTAGAAGAGTCTGATAAATTACCAGAAGTTATATTTACGCCTTCAACTAAGGCAGATCTTGGCCATGATCAGAACGTTAATCAGAAATATGTAGAAGATTTAATCGGAGAAGAAACTGCTAAAGATATCGCCCGGGCAAGTATCGCTATTTATAATAAGGCAAGCGATTATGCATTAAGTAAGGGGATAATAATTGCTGATACTAAGTTTGAGTTTGGGATGTATAATAATAAAATTATATTAATTGATGAGGTGCTTACTCCGGATTCTTCGCGTTTTTGGCCGGCGGATGAATATGCTCCCGGAAGGGCTCAAGCTAGTTTTGACAAACAGTTTGTCCGGGACTATCTAGAGACCCTAAATTGGGATAAGATTCCGCCTGCGCCAACACTCCCCGCTGATATTATTGCCAAAACTACCCAGAAATACCTCGAGGCGTATAACAAGCTGACAGGAAAGGGACTTAAGTAAGTGAATATTTTCAAAAAGATACTAGCGGTATTTTTAAGAGTTGGTATAAGTGCTATTCTTTTAGTCCTGCTTTTTAAATTCAACAAAATAGATCTTCATAAGCTCTTAATTGATATAAAAGGAGCGGATAAGGTGCTTTTGGCTGTAGGATTTCTGATTTTTTTTATTGTTTATCTCCTTGGTTTTCTGCGCTGGCAGATGTTGCTTAAGTCCGCAGGTATAAATATTCCTTTAAAGAGGCTGGCTATCTCATTCTCCGGAGGAGTTTTCTTCAGTATTTTTCTCCCTTCAACTATAGGCGGCGATCTTGTAAGAGCTGCTGACCTCGCAGGGCATACCCAAAAGACTAAAGAGGTGATTGCTACTGTCTTCCTTGATAGATTAAGCGGATATATCGGTCTGGTTATTGTGGTTATCTTGGCACTTTTATTCGCTAAGGGAATGGTAGAGGATAAGGTTGTTTTATCATCGGTAATTGTAATTATCGCGGTATTGGCTTTGGTCATCTTGGTTCTTTTTAATAGCTTTATTTATTCAAGGATCACCAAGTTTCTTAGTACCCCCGGAGCAGGTAGGATAAAGGAGATGATTAAGGGGCTGCATCACGAAATACATATCTTTCGAAATCACAGGAAGATGATTTTGGGTAATCTATTTATATCTTTTATGATTCAGGTTATTGCGCCGGTAAGTGTTTATTTTATCGCGCTATCACTAGGGATACAGATTGATCTTATCTATTATTTTATCTTTCTGCCGATAATCGGAGCGATTACGCTGCTTCCTGTCGCTATAGGCGGGCTTGGGTTGCGGGAGAGTCTTTTTGTGGTTTATTTTGCCAAGGCAGGCGTCGTAAAGCAGTTAGCTATAGCGATGTCTCTTCTCTCTTTCGCCTTTATCATAATCTACGGGGCATTGGGGGGCCTTATTTATGTCCTTACAGTACGTCATCGATGGGTGCAACATAACGCATCACCCCAAGTTCATAGAAAACACGCCTAAAAAATCCTCTGATTCCAGAGCTGATCTTATTGAACTTATCAGGATAAAAAGGTTATGCGGGAGCGAAAATAACAGGGTTTGGATTGTTTTCGATGGATATTCCGATCCTTCCCTGGATAACTTAAGCAGTAGTAATTTAAATATTATATTTTCTCGTAATCAGAGTGCGGATGAGAAGATAAAGAAATTCTTGGAATTGTCTGATAATGCCAAGAATATTGTCGTAGTCTCCGATGATAAAGAGATAATTTTTTTTGCCAAGGCGTACAGGGCCCGCGCAATTAGTGTTGAGGAGTTTATCGGGGATAAAGTCAGGCATCGGGGAGTTAATCATGATCCAGGGGAGAGTAAGATTGGGTTCAGCGCAATGCATAAGATTAATCAGGAGTTGAGAAAACTGTGGCTAAAATAATTAACCCCAAAGAGAATTTCATCAAGTTTTTAGGCACGGCAGGCGCTCGCTTTGTGATGATTGAGCAATTACGCGCTTCAGGAGGTATCTGGATATCGTATAAAGGTACTAATGTATTAGTTGATCCCGGGCCGGGAAGTATCGTGCGTTGTTCGGCATCCAAGCCAAAGTTAAATCCCGCTAAATTAGATGGTATAATTTTAACTCATAAACATCTAGACCACGCCAATGATATTAATGTTATGATTGAAGCGATGACTGAAGGCGGTTTTAAGAAAAGAGGAGTAGTTTTCTGCCCGAATGATGCCCTAAATGAAGATTCTATAATTTTAAAATACCTGCGGAATTTTCCCGCGAGAATTGAGATATTAAAAGAAAGGCATAATTATAGGGTGGGAAGCTTGTCATTCGCGACTTCTATGCGGCATCTTCATACTGCGGAGACTTATGGGGTAAAGTTTAAGTTTGGCAGGGCTACTTTCGCTATTCTTACAGATACAAGGTATTTTAAAGAGTTAGCAAGCTTTTATAAGGTTGGCCTATTAGTTATCGCTGTGGTATTTCTTAAGCCTAGGCCGGGGATAGATCACTTGTGCTTAGCTGACGCGGAAGAAATTATAAAGGTAGCTAGGCCTAAAAAAGTTATACTCACGCATTTTGGTATCTCTATGCTTAAGGCTAAGCCGCATCTTCAGGCAAGGCTTTTATCTAAAAGAACCGGCATTGAGGTAGTGGCGGCCTTTGATGGGATGACTTTGGATCTATAAAGTTCTTGACTTAAGCCTATATTTATGATAAAGTTATGAAAATAAGGCGTCATAAACCAAAGGAGGTGGAGGATGAGTAGTTGGCAAGTAGTCTTGTTGGAACCAGCTAGAATTGTTCTTGCCCAGATCGGCCAGTTTTTAGTGAATATTTTGTTAGTGATTGTTATTCTCATCATCGGTTGGATTATCTCTAAGGTGATCAAATCTATAGTTACCAAGAGCTTGAGAGCTATAAAGCTCGATGAGCTCTCTGATCGTATTGAGTTAGAGGCTTTACTTGAAAAAGGTGGCATAAGTTATTCTCTATCGGAATTAATAGGGTTAATCTGTTATTGGCTGGCAATCTTAGTTACTTTCATGGTTGCTATAAATGCTGTAGGATTAACTATTGCCGCAGATCTCTTGAATAAGGTAGTCCTTTATATACCTAACGTTGTTGCCGCAGTATTTATTTTGATCTTAGGTATGTTCGCAGCTACTATTTTAAAAAATATGGTTGTGACCGCGGCTAATAATGCCGGCCTTAATCAGGGTAAACTTCTTGGAAAAGTTGCCGAATCCATTGTAATTGCCTTTGCGATATTCGTAGGTTTAGAGCAGTTAAGGATCGGTATTCAAATAACCCAACTTACTATAAGTATAGTCTTAGGTAGTATGGGATTTGGTTTGGCTCTTGCTTTTGGTTTAGGTTGCAAGGACCTTGCGGGAAAGTTTATGGGTGAATTTATTGAAAAGTTGAAAAAGAAATAAAATTGGAGTTTTTGTAGGTTTTAAGATGCCCCGCACTTTCTAAACAAAAAAATAGAGGGTGCGGGGTTTTTAAAAAGGCACCCAAATATATTTGAGTATTTGGTGCCCATAAGTATGGGAGATTTATTCATGAACAAAGGTGAAGCTTTGAAACAGGATCTAGGTATGCGAGTAGTAAAATTATGCATAATTGTTGGGGTCCTGTTTCTTTTTAGATACCTGGTTTCCTATATTAAGGTTTTTGACGAGATGAGGTTCTTTGATACCCGTTTAACTGTTTTAGATATTGCTATTGCGGTAGTTAACGCGATAATCCTCGTCTTTTTAATTAAATTCGGGTTTTATTTAAGTAAGCATTATGAAGTAGTCAATTTTCCCAAGGCTATGATTATCTCTAAATGGTTAGTTATTCTTATTGCTGCCATTGTTGCTTATCAGACTTATTACCGTATAGCTCGTAGTCTTTTACGTCGGCATGATATTGATGCTTATAATGTTGTATTTCTTTGTGTAACTTTGCTTATTCTGGTAAGGCTCGGGGTTTTAGTATTTTCTAATATGGAAAAGATAACAGACTTATTTACCGGTAAGATCAAGGTTGATCTAAAAGAGCCTGGGGTTGATGAAGACTTAGTGAAAGAGGGTCTCAAGTGTAAATCTTGCGGTAAGTCACTAGAAAAAGATATGGCATTTTGTTCAAAATGCGGGACTAAGGCTGCCTAAATTCTTTTTATATTTATATTAGGAAGTAAAATACGCCCAAGATTACTCTTGGGCGTATTTATTAAAAGGCACCAAAATATATTGTAGTGGCACCCAATTTTAATGGCACCTTGCCCTAAAGGATGGGCAAGTGTCCCGCCTTCTGCGGGAATGAATTGGTGCCCTATCCGTATGGGGTTTGGTGCCTATAACTATAGGAGTTAAAAGATGAAAAAAGTTGTTTCTTTGGTACAATTAAAAGCAGGGAATAAAGCTAAGGTTTCTGATATTCTGGGAGGTGGCAACCTAGAGAGTAAATTAATGAATATGGGGATATATAAGGGTAAAGAAGTCTCTAAGTTAAGCCATATTGGGCTTAGGGGGCCGGTTGTAATTAGAGTGGGCAGGACAATCCTGGCTTTGGGCCATGGTATAGCGGAAAAGATTATTGTAGAGGCCTAAATGATAAAAAAAATATACTTAGTAGGGAACCCAAATGTAGGTAAGAGTGTAGTTTTTTCGCGTCTTACCGGAGTGCATGTTGTCTCTTCTAATTATCCTGGGACAACAGTAGGTTTTACCAAAGGATTCTTGCAATTAGGCGATAGTAGGGTAGAGGTCTTAGATTTACCCGGGGTCTATTCTTTGGAATCTACTTCCAGTGCTGAAGAGGTAACTCTCTCTTTGCTAAAAGAACACCCTAAAGATGAGATCATAGTTATAAATATAATTGATTCAACTAATTTAGAGAGAAATTTACTTTTAACACTACAGTTAATCGAAGAAGGTTTTCCGGTTATCGCCAGTTTGAATATGTGCGACGATGCCGGGCATAGAGGTGTTAATATTCATTACCAGAGATTAGAAGAGTTACTTAATATTCCGATAATTCCAACCTGTGCTGTAACCGGCGTGGGCATCAAACTCTTGATTGAACGGATGCAGGAGGTAGGAGTTAAGTCGCGGGTTAAGCTTAATCATGAAGAGCGCTGGAAAGAGATAGGCCGTATTATTGAGGAGGTTCAGCACTTAGAACATCGGCATCACAGTCTAAGAGAGATATTAGAAGACGCATCTGTGCGTCCTTTAACTGGCCTATTGATGGCAGCAGGAGTTATTTATGCTTCATTTAAGGTCGTGCGTTTTATAGGGGAATCAATAATAAGCAGGATAACTGATCCGCTATTCTTCAATTTCTATCAGCCTATTCTTGAGAAGATGGTTTTGGGTTGGCAGGAGGATGGTTTCTGGTTCCATCTTTTAATCGGAGATCTAATCAATGGAAAGATTGACTTTAAACAATCTCTAGGTATTTTAACTACAGCTCCTTATATTGAGTTTGGCATGGTTTTGCCCTATATAGTCTCATTTTATTTTATTCTAAGCCTTTTGGAGGATATAGGTTATCTGCCGCGGCTTGCGATTTTGTTGGATAATCTCTTGCATCGTTTGGGCCTTCATGGTTTTGCGGTTATACCGTTAATGTTAGGTTTTGGATGCAATGTCCCGGGGATTTTATCTACTCGAGTCTTGGAGTCAAAGCGGGAGAGGTTTATCGCTTCAACCCTAATCTCCATCGGTATACCTTGTGTGCCTCTGCAGGCGATGATCTTTGGTTTGTTAGGCAAGTTTGGGGGATTTTATGTAAGCGGTGTATATGCAGTTTTATTTTCTTTGGTTATAATATTAGGGGTAATCTTAAACCGCTTATTAAAAGGCTATAGTCCAGAATTCATACTGGAGATTCCGCCTTATAGATTTCCTCCGTTAACGGTATTATTCAAGAAACTCTATTTCCGAATTAAGGGTTTTATCATTGAAGCTGTGCCGATTGTTTTGATCGGGGTCCTCTTTATAAATATCTTTTTATATTTTAAGCTTTTTGATTTTGTAACCGGCATCTTTGCCCCGGTGGTTACAGGGTTATTTGGGTTACCTAAAGAGGCTGTAGTCTCTTTAGCAATCGGTTTCTTTAGAAAAGATGTGGCGGTAGGAATGCTCATGCCTTTAAATCTTACTGCCAAGCAATTATTTATTGCCGCGACTCTATTAGCTGCTTCTTTTCCTTGTGTTGCCACATTTGTAGTTTTATGGAAAGAGCTGGGTGTTAAATACTTGATAAAAGCAACTTTGGTTATGATTTTAGTGAGTATCATTGCCGGGACTTTTTTAAATTTTGTAATCCTACGCTAAGATATTCTGTATGAGGGAGTCTACGAAAAAAGGTTAGGTAATTACTAATGAGAAATCTATTACCCGAAGAAATACTTGCTTTAGAAATCGTCCGTAGCATTACTAACAGCGTCAAGGGAGAAGCATCGCAGGGCATAAATAATACAGCTATAAATTGGCAAAATTTCAAGGAAATTCTTAGTTACCATGATTTAGCGCCTTTTGCATATCTCTTCTTAAAGAATACTGATATAAAGATTCCGCAGGATCTCCACGAACTACTTAAGAGTACCTATTATTTTTCCCTGATGCACAATCAGAGGTTCTGGTCGGAATTCTTACGCATCTTAGGTGTCTTCACTGATAAGGGCGTAGATTTAGTACCGATAAAAGGAACGGCACTACTTGAAGAGCTTTATGAGGATCTGCCGATAAGGCCGATGGTAGATATAGACCTCTTGGTGCGCCGCAATGATCTTAAAAAGGCGGAGAATATTTTCGTTGGTTTAGGTTATCAAAAGGAACTTCTTGGCTTGAAGGAGCAGTACTGGTTGAATAACCAATACCATATTAGTTTTCATGGCAAGGAGATAAAAGATCTTCCTTTGGTGGAATTACACTGGGGGCTTGATTATCCTAGACAAAGACGCATTATTTATCCTGAGCTGTGGGCAAGGATAAGAGAGGTTGAGCGCGGTGGGCATAAAATAAAATTGCTTTCACCGGAGGATAACTTTTTAAGCCTTACCTTGCATAGTCGTAGGTTTGGCAAGGCGCTAGGGTTTAAAAGTGTCTATGACGCCGTATTACTGTTAAAGAAATACGGCGATAGCTTTGACTGGGATTATTGTTTTGAGATTTGCCGGAAATACCAGCTTTATGCTACGCTATATTTCATGCTCTGTCAGATGGAATTTTTATCAGGGATTGATACCCTAGAGAAGGTATTGGGGGAATTTAAGCTCTCGCGTACTAAGAAGAAAAAGATTCAGGATTTTATCCACAATAATAGTTTTACCACAGATGTTTCTAGCGGCAAGAAGCTATATTTAGAGTCTCACTTTTTATTATATGATAGCATCTGGGAGCCGATCAATTATATCCTTAATATCCCTAAGGAGCAGTTTGCCAAATACTATTGCTTATCGTCTTATACTAAGAAGGCGGATTTCTTTTACCACTTTAGATTTCTCTACATTCCTCTTAGGTTAGTATCAAACCTATTCCGCAGAGATAGCTTTAAAATAGGCCAAAGAGAGCAGAGTAATTTAGGAAGTGATACATATCTTTTTGAGGCTACTGGATATAGCATGTGGCCATTTCTCGTGCCCGGAGATAAAATAATCGCTAAAATAATCGCCATTGATAATCTAAAATCCGGTGATATAATACTCCATAATGAAGAAGGGCAAGTAATTTGTCACCGCTTGATAAAGAAAACTAAGATTGACGATAAGTATTCTTTGTATGTGCGCGGAGACAATTCCTGTTCGATCGAGAGAATACCTCAAAAAGATTATTGTGGAAAAGTCATTGGTGTATTAAGAAAAAATAGGATGATTAGCTTGTCAGGGCCTGGGAGTCACATGATAGGGAGAATAATTGTTTTTTTTGCTCCTTGTGTAAGTTACGGAATGAGGATAATCAAATCTATTGCAAAAAATATTAAAGGAGGATAGGAGATGAAAGACATAGCATTACGTAAGGACAAAAATATAGTGACAAGGACTATTGGCGGTGAAACTATACTTCTGCCTATTTGTAAGAGTTCTGACGATCTAAACTGTATTTACACCTTAAATTCTGTCGCCTCGGAGGTATGGAATTTGATTAATGGTAAAAGAAAACTTTCAGAGATTAAGGTGGAAGTGCTTAAAAAATTTGATACTACACCTAAGGAAGCTGACAAGGAAATGAAAGCATTCCTTAATGAATTAAAGAAAATTAAGGCGATTGTATAAGAATCGGTATGATTGTAAGTACTAGGAATGAAGGTAGTTTTTATCAAGGGTTGCTTACAAGAATAGGGCATCATCCCTGGTTTGGTCAGATAGAGCTCACTTATCGTTGTAATCTTAATTGTGTTCACTGTTATGCCAAAAATGCGGGAAACTGCCAGTCAAAAAAAGGTGAATTAACCACTAAAGAGTGGAAACAGATATTCGCTATAATTCGCGGTGCGGGGTGTCTGAATTTGACCTTTACCGGTGGTGAACCGTTGTTACGCGAAGACTTTCTAGAACTATATTCTTATGCCAAAGAGAGTGGATTTATTATCACTCTGTTTACTAATGGAAGCTTACTCACCAAAAAAGTCATTGATTTTCTTGAGAAATTTCCTCCTAAAGCAATTGAAATCACTCTTAATAGTATAACTAAAAATACATATGAAGCGATTAGCCAAGTAAGAGGATCATATAGTAAGGCAATGTTCAATATTAAGGCTTTAGCCAGAGCTAAGGCTCCCTTAATCATAAAATCAAACTGCCTTAAGCAAAATAAAGATGAAATCGTCAAAATAAAGAAGTTTACCGAAGATTTACTTGGCAAGCGTAAGGACGGTAGACATTATTTTAAATATGATAAGATGGTTTATCCGCGTTTAAACGGAGATAGAACCCCTTGTAATTATCGACTTTCTTTTAAAGAAATAAAGCAATTAATGAAAGAAGATGCTGATATGTGGCAGGAATATCAAAAGGGCTTACAAGATATTATCACTGTTAGTAGCAGGGATAATATCTTTCTCTATCAATGTAGTAGCTGGATAAAACAATTTTTTATTAATCCTTATGGCGAATTGAAATTTTGTGAATTTTCCAATAAATTCAGTGGAAATTTGAAGAAGGAGTCTTTTAAAGATATTTTTTACCGGACATATTCTGCTGTTACGCAGGAAAAGTTCAAAACTAACTCTAAGTGTAGAGATTGCCGCTTGCGTCCATTTTGTCCTTATTGTCCGGCTAAAGCGTATTTGGAGACAGGTAAAGAGGAAGCACCGGTCCAGTATTATTGTAAATTGGCCGGAGAATTGCACAAGGAGATGCAGAGGGCACGTAAAAAGCATGCGAGAAATCCGATATAGGAAATTTAGTTTGCAGACGCATAAAAAAGGATGGTCTTTGAAAAGGCCGAATACTTGTCAATTTGAATTAACTTTCCGTTGTGGTTTACATTGCAAGCATTGCTATACTGATTGTTATAACAGGCCAGCGTATTTTGCCAAAGAATTAACCACCAAACAAATAAAATTAATTTTGGATAAGATTTACGACTCTGGTGTTATTTGGATATGTTTTACCGGAGGTGATCCGTTTATACGTAAAGATTTTCTGAAGATTTACAAATACGCCAAGAAAAAAGGCTTTCTGGTCTCTATATTTACTAGCGGTTATTCTATTACGGAAGAAATTATACGAGACCTTAAAAAATCACCGCCTTTTGTAATTGAATTAACTTTAAATTCGGTAACTAAAGATCTCTATGAGAGGATTTCACAGGTTCGTGGTTCTTTCAGAAAGGCGATGCAAGCGATAGAGATGATTGTCGACGCAAAGATTCCTTTAAAGATTAAGACACAAGTAACTAATGATAATTTAAAGGAGCTTAACGCAATAAAAAGCTTTGCTAAAGACAAGAAAATAAATTTTGTTCCGGATTATTATTTATATCCAAGGTTAGATGGCGATTCCGCACCCTGTGCTCTGCGAATTACCCCAAAAGAAATAATAAAGCTCGGTGTTAAATTACCTTTAGATTGTTTAACTAGATTTCGTAAAAAAAACAACCATCTTTTTCGCTGCGCCGTTGACAGCGGAGACGGTTTTAATGTCGATCCCTACGGAAATATTTTTCCCTGTCTAGCTATTAGGGAGCCAAAGTTTAGTTTATTCAAATACAGCATTGCCTCAGCCATGGGTAAGACGGCATTTTTTTTAAGAAATAGTTTATTTAAGGATAACTCCAAATGCAAAATATGTAAAGATAAGCAAAGCTGTTATTGGTGCCCGGGTAAAGCCTATCTTGAGAAGGGGCAAATGGGAGTGCCAATAGAATACTATTGTGAATTGACAAAAGAGCTAACAGGATTAGTAGGGGAAAGAATTAATGATCGCGAAGAAGGCCAATTACTTCTGGCATCGGTTATGTAAGATTACTCAGGATAAAAACATCCCTTTACGAGTGATGTTTGAACTTACTTATCGTTGTAATTTAAGATGCAAGCATTGTTATATACCATTCTCCTATAGAAATAAGAAAGAGCTCAAAACCGAAGAGGTGTTTTCTATATTAGACCAGCTTAGTGATAGCGGATGTTTTTATCTGGGTTTTACTGGAGGAGAGCCGCTTATAAGAAAGGATGCGCTTAAGATCTTCAATTATGCGAAAAAGCGCGGTCTCCAAACTATAATAAACACCAATGCTTCGTTAATAACCAAAAGTCTTGCTTCTACAATAGCTCAGTTAGCTCCAAATAAAGTAGATATTACCTTACATTCTATGGATGCTAACTCTTTCGATAGAATTACCGGGGTTAAGGGCTCGTATAAAAAAGTATTTGCTGCAGTTGATTATCTGCATAAGGAAAATGTGCCCTTAGGATTTAAGACATGCCTATTGCGAGAAAATGAAAGCGAAATAAACAAAATCGGGCGTTTTGCCCGTTCCTTAGGAGCATTTTATCGTGTCGACAATTTACTTTCTTATCGGCTAGACGGATCGAGTGATCCATTCAAATATCGTGGTAGCCTAAAAGACAATACAAGGTTTTTAAAAACAAAATATCCAAGAGCTAATATTTCTAACAATCTTTTTTTCTGTGGTTCAGGAACAAGGCAAGCGGCAATTACTCCTAGTGGTGAATTAAAAATATGTTTACTGATAAATTATCCAAAATTCAAAATTATTAATGAATCTTTTGCGAGTGCGTGGCGAAAATTATATCATTTAGTTAGAACCGTAAGTTCGTCTAAACGCCGTAGCTGTGCCAGCTGTAAAGTCGCGGCTTATTGTAAATGGTGTCCTGGGCGCTCTTGGCTTGCTGTTAGAGATTTCGTTAGTTGTGATCCTGAATTAAAGAATTTTGCTAGAAATAGAATTAATGTAGGAGATCTATGTTGAAGTATACCAAGAAGCTATGTATAGCCGATACAATTATTGAAATTAAAAGCAGGTGGCCATTATTTGACTTGAGTCAAGAAAAAACAGATAAAATTGCTGCGGAGCGGTTTAATAACTTTTTTTATAATGGGAAAAGCAAGCCTGACATACATATTGATCTAGATATTAGTGCTAGATTGCCACGGCCCAAGGGTTACAAATTGTTATTTATCACGCATCATTTCCTAACGGGGCTTGAGAATTGGCAGTTACTTAGAAAGAAAAATTCCTATCTCTATTCTAGTCCAAAGGATACTAAGGGTCAGAAAGTCTTTATAAATAGTAGTTTTAGCCGTGCGAAGGCGCACCTTTTGCCTCAGGGCAGCACGGGTATCTCTGTCGAGAGGAGTATTTTTGTCCGTAGTAATAATGGATTTTGTTGGTGTATTAATGATATAATTTATGATTTCTTGCAGGTACTTCTTATAAATTATTTTGCCCAAAGGAACGAGGGTATTTTTACACATTCTGTAGGCATCAAAGATATTGATGGCAGTGGTCTTATTTTTTGTGGTAAGTCAGGTGCGGGTAAAAGCACTACTGCTAGGATCTGGCATAGTCATTCCAGAGCTACGGTTTTAAACGATGATCGCATGATTATACGCAAAAATAAAGAAAAATTTATCATACATGGATCTCCGTGGCACGGTGATTTTAGTGATTATCTTGTTTCACGTATAGAGCCAGCCCGACTCAAGAGATTATTTTTTATCCAGCACTCATTAAGGAATAGGGTAGAGAGAGTATCCGGGCTTGAAGCATTTAGTTTGTTGTACCCAACGCTTTTTCCAGCCTTTTGGGATAAGAAATTGTTGACGAATATTTGTTCTTTTGCGCATGATATAGTCAAAAATATACCCTGTTACAAGATGGGTTTTGTAGATGATAAAAATTTAATTAAGTTTACAAGAAGCGTATAAATCATTTGTTCAATAGATAATTATGTGATAGAATTAAGGCATTAAATAAAGGGAGGATAAAATATGGCAAAAAAGCAAAAGTTTAAACCAAGAATTTCAAAAGTGAAACTTCAGCCGGAACAAGCAGTTTTAGCTTGTACTTGCTATGATACGGGTTTCACACCTGGAAGTACGCCTTTTGGTGCGATGCAGGGTTGCTATAGAAATACAAAAACCATTGTAACAACTATATACAATTATGCTTCTAACGCATCCTCTAGTTAGATGTAAACTTCGGTCTAACTGCAATCGGGCTAAATATTGTGAATATATGGTATAAATTTTCTCTATTTACGTTTAGTTCGGGTTTGTTAGGAATCGACTACTTATTTTAATCACTACTTCCGGGAATAGTTTTGTTATTCTGGCTTATAATTTAAAATCCTCATTAAATCATTTTCTTAGTTTGGCAGTAGACTTCTTAAACGCCTGCTCAAGGTCCATAATAGCTAACAAATCTTTTTACCCCAAAGCCTTAAACCGTAGATTTTTATTATGCTGAAGATTAGCGTTCCATTCAGAGAAGAAGAAGAAGTTAATGCATTAATTGATGCCGGAGCTGATGAGCTGTATTGTGGTTATTTACCCCCTAGTTGGGAAAGGATATACACAGATCTGGAATTTGAGCGTAAAGGCGGAAGAAAAAGTAACTTTACTGAATTAGGAGTCTTAAAAAAGGCAGTCCATACGGCGCATAATCGGAATGTTCCTGTTTATCTCACCTTAAATGGTCTTTATGTTAATTCTCAATACCCGCTTCTTAATAAAATAATTGATCAGCTTGAAGGAATTGCTTTTGATTCTTTTATTGTCGCCGACCTAGGCTTATTACTGCTTTTAAGAAAAAGAAGATTAAAAAGTAAAATACATATTTCTACCGGTGGAACGGTTTTTAACTCGAGGTCTGTAGATTTCTACAAAGGATTGGGAGCCTCTAGGATAGTTTTGGATCGTCAAGTTAGTATTGATTCAATGAAGAATATTACTAGCGCGCATCCCGAGATAGAGTTTGAAGCATTTATAATTAATACGCTATGTGTGTACATAGATGGTTTTTGTACGTTTACTCATATGTATAATTTATATACTGATGAAAAGCAGAAACGTATTCCTAAGGATACTAAAGAGAAAAAGATGTTACTTTCCATCGCTTCCAGTTATGATATTGATAGCCGTGCGGATGCCTGCTGCCTTAAATATGATGTTAAGACTATAGATTTAGATAAATCAGATATAATAGTGGACAAAAAGATAAAACCTGTTTTTTTTAAACAATTAACCGATGGCCGAGAATGCGGTGCCTGCGCGATATACGATATTGCGCTTACTGGGGTAAAATCCCTTAAAATTGTAGGAAGACAGTTGGCTCCTGAGTTAAGGTTGTCTGATACGCGTTTTATACGCGCCTGTCTTGATATTTTAAAAGATAACAAAAAGATTAAAAAGGATAAATTTATCCAACTGGCGCAAGATAATTACAAGGATTATTGTGGATATAAAGATAAATGTAGAGGAAATAACTGTTATCATCCTGGAGTGATATTATAAGGAATAATATTAATATATGGAAAAGGCGATTTTTATTTCAAGAATTAAGCAACTGAAATTTATTAAACCAGACTATGCCAGAATTTATTATGGAAACGAATTTTGTGAAAGGTTAATATCTTCTCCGAGCCTCTTAAAAGAGGTTTTGTTTTACGCGCAAAAAAATAATTTGAACTTTACCTTCGTCACTCCCTATGTCACTGATCTTGGTTTAAAAAAAATAAATTCACTATTTGAATTATTATACCGGTTTCAAAATAGTTGTGAAGTTGTTTTTAATGATTGGGGGGTATTTGATCTAGCTAGGAGTGAATATCCAGCTTTTACTTTAGCTTTGGGCAGGTTGCTGGTTAAACAGAAAAGAGGGCCCAGGTTGATAGAGTTATTAAAACGAAAGATCAAAGCCCGCTTTATCAAGGATAAAAATGGCGGCAAAGTTAAACAAATTCTTATTCAAAAAAAACTTCCGCTATCTTTGGATGATTATTATAAAGGCGCAAATATATCAAGCAGTACTATTATTCATGATTTCTTAATTAGCCATGGGGTAAAAAGAATCGAGATGGATAACGTCGCGCAGGGTTTGTATTTAGGATTACCGCAAAATAAAATATCAGTTTCTCTCTACCTACCGTATGTATATATTACTACAACTTTTTTTTGCCCCACAGCCGGCTGTGCCGCAAACAAAAATAATCCGTTAAAAATAAAGAAGTGCGGGCGAGAGTGCCAAAGGTACGTTTTTAAATTAACACATAAAAGTATGCCTAAAACCATATACTTAAAAGGAAACACACAGTTTTATATTAATAAAAAATTGTCCATTAGCAGTTTAGCGAAATCTCCGGTTAACAGGATTGTTTATTTTCCGGAATTGGTTGTTTAAAATATTTTTTAACGAAACCTATGCAAATATTAAGAATCCAAGAGATTTACTCTAATAGATTCAAAAGGCAACAAAGGATAAAAGAATTGCAATATCATGCTGGCGGGAACTGTGTGCATGTAGGAAAGATATCTCCGGGGTGTAAACCTTGTTTTACGTCTACTAAGCATATTAATCTAACTGTCGGAATCAAATGCAATTTAAAGTGTGACTATTGTACTTCCGATGATAATATCTGTGATTTTAAGAATCCTCTAGATAAGGCTATGAGGGCTAATATAACATTAAAAGTTTTGTCAGGAAAATCCCTAATTAGTGCAGTTTCTTTCACCGGTGGAGGAGAGCCGTTGTTATATCTGAAAACTATAGTTAAAAACATGAAGTTTTTTCATTCATTAGAGCAATGGATGAAGAAAAAACCATGGTATTATCTCTATACAAATGGATTACTTATAAATGATGTTTTGTTAGCGAGATTAAAGGATTTAGGTTTTGATGAAATTAGGGTCCATTTAGGCGCATCCAATTTTTCTAGTGCAGTTTATAAGAATGTAGAGAAGGCCGCAGCTTATTTTAAAGCGGTATCAATAGAGACTCCTGCTTGGCCTTTGCATAGAGGAAAGCTTTTCGAGATGTTGCCAGTTATTGATTCAATTGGTATCAAACATCTTAATATAGGAGAAATAGAAATAAACCGTTTTAATATTAAGAGGATTTTAAAAGTAATGCCTGATGCCAAAGTGCACCAGTGTTTCGGTTTGCATCTATACGATGGCGGGCTCGTCTATGATCTTATAGAAGAAATAGTAAAAAGGAAATACTCTTATTCAGTTATTGATTGTAGTTGTTTTGTGAAAACTATTCAACGCGCTGGGGCTAAGGACGTTTATTGTGAAAAGGGAGAAGATTTATGCAAGCAATACTAGTTTAGATGAAAATCAGAACCGCGATAAAAAAAATCCTTGAAGTAACTGAGGATAACACATCAGCCGATGTCCTGCTCTGCAAGTCTATCTTGTTAAAAATAATAAATAACTTTGGCGATCAAAATGTGGAAGAAGTATCTATGTCAAGAATCGCTCATTTTGTAAGTAAAGAGCTAGGATTGGGGGATAGTTATATACATAAAATACTAGCTAAAGAAAAGAGATATCACTGGGAAAGAGCTTATCATAACCGTTATATTGAGCAAAGGCCTATTCGTCTACCATGGGAGATCAGTAAGCCTACTTATTTTTTAGCAGAGTTATTTGAAAATAAGGATTTTGTTCCTCGCCGTGTGTTGGAATTAGGTAGTGGAATCGGAAGAGACGCCATCTTTATGGCTAAGAAAGGTAGCGAGGTTTATGCTGTGGATATTTCTTACATTGCTACTAAGATTGCAATAGATTCGGCTAAGAAAGCCAAAGTCAAATGTAAATTTTTTAATAGAGATATATTTAAATTGAATTTCAAGAGTGGGTATTTCGATCTTATTTTTGATCGAGGGTGTTTTCATCACATACCATTCTTTTTGCACGATGAATATATTAAATTAGTCAATAGGTTTCTAAGCTCAAAGGGGCGTTTTTATCTCTTATGCCATAGGCAGCAAAACTTATATGAGAATGGTCTTTACCCGTTTTTAGGTAGATTGACGTGGTTATTGAATTATCTTTTAAAAAATCAGTTCGAGATATATTTTACCAAGAATGACATTAAGTTAACTTTCCGAGATAAATTTAAGATAATAAAGATGGATAGTTTTCAGGAAAAAACAGGTGATAATTTGTACTCTTGTTTTATGCAAAAACGTTCTTAATATGAAAAAAGGTTGCTTTAACATTTTAGCGCCATTTTCAGCAATTCATGATGTACAAGTATTAAAGGACGCTGGGGTAGATGAACTTTATTGCGGCTATATTACGGAAGATCTGAAAAACAAATGGCCCTTAGCATTTAATATTCTAAATAGACGCGGGGAAGGGAGTAGTTTTGATAATTATGCTGTATTCAAAGAAGCGATATCGCAAGCGTATAAATATAATCTCCCTGTCTATCTGACTCTAAATGGATTGTATACTTCTCAGCAGTATCCCTTATTGCTAAGTCTAGTAAATAATATACAATCATTACCTGGGATAAAAGGGATTATCGTTGCAGATATTGGGCTGTTGTTATACTTGAAGAAAAGTAAATTCAAGAAAGAAATTCATATCAGCACTATAGCGGGTTGTTTTAATTCACTAACGGCTGATTTTTATAAAGAACTAGGCGCTAATAGAGTAATTTTAGATAGGCAGCTAACAGTTGAAGAGATAAAAGATATAATCTCAAGAATTAAATCTGACATTGATATTGAGATCCTCATTATAAGAGAAAATTGTGGAGGTTTTATAGATAGCTTATGTACTTTCTTGCATTGTTCAGAACAACTTGAATTAAATACCGAAACAATAAAAAAGAACGTTTCTTTAATAAAGGCTTACGATACCGAGATCTGTGATTTGGGATGCGAATTTTATTTCAAAAAATTAGCAAATGGTAATTTTGAGACATTTGATTCTCTAACCGAGTTAAGCAAGCCGATGAATCTTAAGTATGATCGGGACAAACATCATGGGTTTGGTTGTAGGATATGTGATTTATATGATCTAAAAGAATATCCGATAAAGAGCCTAAAGATAGTAGGAAGAGGGAAAAGTTCCCAGGAGATTTCTAAATTTGTTAAACTTTTATTACGGGTTTTAAACAATTTAAAACAGGCTGATATTTCGAAATCAGAATTTCAGTCTAAATGTAAAGCTTTATTCTCAAAGGTAGCTTTTAATGGAAAAAAAATGTGTTCTAACTTTGATTGTTATTTTTCCAACTCCCTCGTAAAAAATGAAAAATAGCATAGAGAAGGCAATCTTTACAAATCACTTTAAAGACGTTGGCGATATTTACCAGAGAATATATTTTGGCAATGAATTTTGTGAAAATTTGATTCCTACGTTAGGGCTGATGAAATCATGGGTTAGCTTTGCAAAGTTAAAAAACAAGGAGCTAACGTTTGTTACTCCGTTTGTAACTAATCTGGGTATTGAAAAGCTTAAATATCTATTAGCGTTTCTAAATAAACAAAAAAGCTGTGAAGTCGTCTTTAACGATTGGGGAGTATTTAAGTTGATAAGAGATAACTTTATAAATATAACTCCAGTTTTGGGTAGGCTTCTATCTAGACAACGGCGAGATCCCCGTTTAATAGATATAATTAATGGAAGACAGAAGATAAGAGAAGTTTATTCTCCTAAAGAACAAGAAAAGTTCGTGATTTTACCTAAGAAAATACCTAGTAGCTTAGCAAACTATTATAGAACTTGTGTCCTAGGTGTTTCGGCATTCCAGCAGTTTATATTATCTTGCGGGATAAACAGAGTTGAAATCGATAATTTAGTCTGGAAAATGCGATTAAAATTAAATAAAAGATTAAAGGTCTCTATTTACGTTCCCTTTGGCTATGTTTCTACAACAAGGTCCTGTGGTAAACTAACCTTGACATATAAACCGTGTCAAAAAGAGTGTAAAGATTATTTTATTCGGCTAGGAAGCGAATCGTTGTTATCTAACGTTTACGCCATCGGTAACACAGTATTTTATAAAAATGCTGAACCCTCGGTAGGTTATTTAAAAGATTTAGGTATCGATAGGGTTATTTATCAACCAAGGTTGCCATTTTAGCAGTAACATTAGATCAGAGAGAATTATAGGGCTCTAGGAAGTCAAAACGTCAGGGGAGTATACTACGGAATGTTTTAAATGCCTAGGTGGGAATATAAAATGAAGATATTTGGTACGCTTGACCAAGACATATTTCATGTTGCTTCATATATTACTCCGGGTAAAAGAATGATATATGGTGCTTGGGTAGGGGAAGAAAGTTTTTACAACGGGTTGCTTACTTGGGGTAGTTTTGACGAGTACCACTTTTTTGTTAATTCAACAAAAGCAGGGAATATTTTTAAAAAGAAACTATTGCTTTTAAATATTAATACGGATAAAGTAAGGATAATTGATATTAAAGAATTAGCCGTATATCTAAAAAAGATAGAATATACGATTTTCTTTACGCATAGAGCTGATATCTCAAATTTGGTTTATCTTCGCGCTAAGTATGCGAGAAAATGTTTTCCTGTATGTGGTTTGGTTCTTGATGCCATAAGTTATCCTGAAGCATTTAGGCAAACCTTTTTAAACAATATCATAGCTGACGTACGACCTTTTGATTCAATTATTTGTCCTAGCCGCGCAGTTCTAAAAGTTATCAGGAAACATAATAAATTATTAAGTTTATCTTTTAAAGAAAATTTACTTTCAGGTAACCGTTATAACGGGAGACTAGACGTTTTGCCATTCGGTATAGATATTAACGATTACGGCGCATTAAACAAATTAAAGGCTAGAAGAGAACTCGGCTTAGATAAGGATAAGGTTATAGTTCTTTATTTTGGTCGTTTTTCTCTTTACGATAAAGCAGATCTATACCCTCTTTTGCTTGCTTTCAAGGAGGTTTTGAAAGAAAAAAGAAATGCTATGTTATTATTGGCTGGAATTGATCTCCAGCATGAATATGGCGAAAAGCTTAAACGCGTAGCCAAAGAAATGGGGATATTGCCCCATACAAAATTTATACTTCACAATTTTTTAGATAAGAAAAATCTATTGTTCACTGCGGCTGATATATTTGTTTCTCCCAGTGATAACATTCAGGAAACATTTGGTTTAACAGTTCTTGAAGCTATGGCCACAAGTTTGCCGGTAGTTGTTTCGGACTGGGATGGTTATAAGGATACGGTAATTCATAATAAAACTGGTTTCCGAATTCCTACTTACTGCTCCGATTATAATATCGAAGCTGTCTATCCCGGGTATTCAGCTTTTAAATCTTGGCAGCTGGAACATCTTTATTTTGCGCAGTCAGTTTGCGTTGATGTTAAAAGGTTTGTTGAATATTTATCAATTCTAGTGAAAGATAAAACATTGCGTTTAACCTTTGGTCATAACGCCAGAAATAATGTTTTGCAGAAATACGATTGGAGAGTCCTGATACCTGAATATGAAAAGCTATGGGAAAGATTATCTCGTTTATCCGACAACGCCAAAATAAACAGAAAGATAAGCCAATATTTTTCACTAAAATATTTCGATTCTTTCAGTCATTACCCCACCCGTATTCTAAATAAGAAAACTAGGGTAAGTATTAGCGAGAATGGTACTTTATTTTTGAAATTTAGAAAACTATCTTTTAAAATCGAGAAAGAATTGCTCGATATTCTTTCGTTTAGGGTAATTTTTATAATACTCTCTTTACTTTCAAGGGAAAACGCCGTTTCCATAGGAAAGATCGAAAAATATCTAAAGAGTAATTTTAACGTGCAAGTGTCACTTGTTAGATACCATATAATGTGGTTATTGAAGAAAGATTTAATTAGGAGGTTAAGTGGTTAAGATTTTAGAAAAAGAGCGCGCATTATTTGTGAGGTTTATTAAGTACGCCCTTACCTATCGTAAGAGCTGGTTAACGGTAATTATGCTTGAGGCTTTGATTTCATTGCTAGGATTGATTAATCCCTATTTGACTAAATTGGTAGTTGATAATGCGATAGGTAACAAGAATCTGAAGGTTTTTATCATTCTCGCTTTGATTGGTGGCAGTATTTTTATCTTAAGCGGATTGCTTAGCTCTTGGTCGAGTTTCCTAGAGCGCTACATCAAACTAAAAGTTAATTTTGATCTTAATCGGGATATTTTTCGGCGCATCCAGAGTTTCTCCTTAAACTGGTTCCAGGACAAATCTACCGGAGAGCATATGTATAAGATAAGTTACGATGTGGACCGCGTAACCGAATTCATCACGTTTATCCCCACACGGGCCGTAGCCATCTTTCCGAAATTACTGGTTACCCTTGTAATTATCTTTTATTTCAACTGGAAGATCTCTGTTTTATCGCTATCTCTGGCGCCAATTCTTTATCTCCCGCCGTATTATTTTAGCCGTAAGATGCGTTTGGTCTGGCACGCCCTAGCCGAAAATTCGCAAGAAATATTTAAGAATCTAAACGAAGTGTTTTCTCATATTCAGCTAATCAAGTCTTTTGGCAGGGAGGCCCACGCTATACATGTCTACTTAAAGAAATTAATTGTCAATATAAAAATAAGCACAAAAAACCAGAGATTAGAGATCGTCGGAGGTTTCGCTGCTTCTTTATCTAGTAAGCTAGTTACCGGTTTGATAGTTTTTTACGGCGGTTATCAAGTGATAAAAGGGCAGATGACTCTAGGTACTCTTACGGCGATAATGGTTTACCTGAGCCAGTTAATATCCTTACAAGGCCAGATAGCTATGTTTTTCCAGGATAGTGTTTCCGGGTTTGTTTCCTGTGAAAGAATAGCCAAGATATTGAATGAGGAGGATAGGATAAGAGAGTTACCCGGAGCTAGGAAAGCGGATTTCAAAAGCTATAGTATATCTTTTGACCAGGTTAGCTTCGGCTACCGTAAGGATAAATATATTATAAAAGATTTAAGCTTCCAAATTGAAAGCGGAAAACATATTGCATTGGTAGGTCCTTCCGGATGTGGTAAGACGACATTGTTGAACTTAATATTACGGCTTTACGATCCCTGGCATGGGCAAATATCTATAGATGGTGTTGATCTAAAGGGGTTAGAGATTAACTCATTAAAGCAACGGATCGGGGTTGTGCTGCAGGAACCATTTTTGTGGAATGATTCTATAAAAAATAATATCTGTTATGGTATAGAAAGTGTTTCGGGAGCGCAAGTAGATGAGGCCGCGCGCATTACAGGCGTTGATGAACTTGTGCGTAACCTGCCTTTAGGGTATGATACGGTTATCGGCGAAAATGCCTGTAAGATTTCCGAAGGCCAGAAACAGCGTATTGCTATCGCCCGGGCTCTTATTAAGAGTCCGCGGATTCTAATCTTTGATGAGGCGTTTTCTTCACTTGATTCAGCCAGCGAAAATAAAATATTGGCAACGATCAAAGATGTTTACAAGGATATAACCATAATTATTGTTTCACATCGGCTTTCTTCGCTCTCTAAGGCAGAAATCATATATTATCTTAAACACCCAGAGACAATAATCATAGATAGTTTTAAAAATTTACTGCTTAATGATAATGAATTCCCTAAAGTTTTTGTCGGGCAAAACGAGGAATTTTAGGTATTATTAGACTTCGTTGGGTTAAGCATATAAAGAAGAGAGGATAATTTGGCGATAAGAGAATCTAAAAGTAGACTATTGTTTATCGGTATTCTTATTGTTTTATTGCTTTTCTTAGCGGAAGCAGTTATCTCTGTTTTTAAACCTGCGCCCATATTTCGTAAAATAAGTTTTGTAGATTCCGATTACACGTATATGTTGTCCCCAAATAGACGGTTAGTTTATGAGCCCAAGCCAAACGCAGGCAAGTTCAATAAATATGGATATAGGGGAGAAGCGCATGAACTCAAAAAAGGGACTAAAAAGCGAGTGGTTTTTTTTAGGCGATTCGGTGGTGGAAGGATTATTCTTTGAGCCCAATGAACGCTTTACCGAATTACTGGGTGAAAGATTATCGAATAAGAACTTTGAAATTATCAATCTCGCTGTCGAGGGTTATTCATTTATACAGGAATTCGAATATTTAAAAGAAAAGGCACTCGGTTTCTCTCCAGATTATGTCATCTGGTGTTTAACCTACAATGATTTACAAGAGCCATCATCAGAAATGAGGGAAGTCAAAAAAATGTTGGATAGAATTGATAGAAATTCTTTTTATAAGGAATACTATAAATATAAAGATGCCACCGAAGGTTTTTTATATAAGTCTCAATTGTATCGATATATAAAACTGTTCACTATGTATCTGGTCTCTAATAAAAGTAATGTGAAGTTTGAAGATCCTTTTGTTCACTATTTGAATATTGATGAGGCGGAGCGTATCTTAAAACAACTTCCGGAGATTGCAAATAAGCAGAAATTAAAATTCTTGTTTGTTTTGCTCCCTGTAAATATAAGTGACCAAGATAATGATTTACTAAAATTCGAGAAGTTGTTTATAAAAAATAATATTACTTACGTTGACCTTAATAAATATATTGCAGTTCGAGATGAGGAAAAGAAGTCTCTTTTTATTGATCATGACTTATGCCACTTTAGTAAAAAAGGGCACGAAGTCGTCGCTAATGCATTCTTCCAGCTTATAGAGAATGATCAAGAAACTGTTTTTATGAAATAATTAAAATATCTTTTATATTAATTGTGATTGTTGGTTAGTAAGATAAAAAGCCGAAAACTCATCGGCAAATCCTATGGATTATCATCCTAATGAAATAACTCATAGAAGAACCGGTGAAGAATCATATAATTTTTTTAGTGAGGAGTAAGCTATTATCGATATAAAGATGTTAGATAGAAGAAGGCTAAATGTTGGTAAAGAATTGCAACCATGCTTCTATATCGCCACCTTCGGTTGCCAGATGAATATGCGGGATTCGGAGGTGCTCTCTGGGCTTTTGAATCGAGCAGGCTTTACTTTAACCAACAAACCGGAAAAAGCGGATATTATTATTTTTAATACTTGTTCTGTGCGGCAGCATGCCGAGGATAGGGTTTTTTCGTTGATAGGTGAATATAAAAAAAGGCAAAAAAAGAAGATGCCGGGGACGGTTCCTATTATCGGTCTGATTGGCTGTATGGCTAAGAATTATCAGGATAAGATATTTAATAAGGCGCCTGATGTTGATTTTGTAGTTGGCCCAAGTGATATTGCCAAAATTCCGGAGATTATCGAAAGATTATTAGCTTCTAAGAAAAAGGAGCCCTCTCTTTTTCAATTAAAAATTTGGGAGACGGACGGTGAGGCGCGGCCGGAAGAAATTTATCATACTGGTTTTTATGAAGATAAAAAACATGCATATCTGGTTATATCTGAAGGTTGTTCTAATTTTTGTTCTTATTGCGTCGTTCCCTATGTGCGTGGTCCCTTACGCCATCGTCATTATAAGGATATTTTAGCAGAGATAGAAGAGGCTATTGATAAAGGCGTAAGCGAAATTACGCTTTTAGGCCAGAATGTGAATGCATATCAATATGAAGGCGTTAATTTTGTCGGGCTTGTTGAGCTCGTTAATTCTGTTAAGGGGTTAAAGGAGTTTGGTTTCATGACCTCGCATCCTAAAGATGCATCTTCTGATTTATTTAAAGCGATCTCCGGCCTCGATAAACTTAAGAAATCGCTGCATCTTCCTATCCAATCAGGTTCGGATAGGATACTTAAGCTAATGAACCGCGGCTATTCCAAAAGATTCTATTTGGATTTAGTCGATAATTATCGTAAGATTGTAGGGGGCGGTACTCTTACTACTGATATAATTATAGGTTTCCCCAGTGAAAGTGAAGCTGATTTTAAGGAGACTTACAATTTAGTGAAAGACGTTGGTTTTAATTCCGCCTACATATTTAAGTATTCCTTAAGGCCGCATACTGAAGCTGTTAAGATGCCGGATGATGTTACGAAGAAAGAAAAAGAGGGAAGGCACGCATTAATACTTGAATTGCAGAGGAGTATATCAGAAAGGAAAAGATGCTAATCCCCAAGCCTAAGGTGTTTGGTTATTGTTTATTGGTCATTACTTTATCTCTAGTCTTTGGAGTTTTTAACGGTCTTTATGCGCTAAATATTGAAAAAGTTAAAGTTTATTTTCTAAGCGGAGATTATAGGGCAGCTATAAGCGAAGGCGAAAGACTTATTGCTAAAGATGAATATTCGTCAGAACTTCACTATTTTTTAGGGTTAAGTTATTTAAAAGAAAAGGATTATCAGAGATCCGCGGATCACTTTAAGATTGTTGTTAATAATTTTAAAGATGGCAAATTTAAAGAAGGAGCTAGGATTGGCTTAGCAGATACTTATTTATTAAGGGAAGATTTTAGTAACGCTCAGAGGCTTTATATAGAGATAATTGAAGAAAATCCTAAGACAAAATTTAAAGAGCAAATTAATTCTCGTTTGGCAGAGATAGGGTCCAAAAAAGACAATGACCTGCAATGTGATCTGGCAGTTTCTTATTATTCTGTCCAGGTAGGTTCTTTTTCCAGTGTCAATAATGCCAAGAATTTTACCCGAAAACTTATAAATAATGGTTATCCCGCTTATATGGATGGGGATCAGTCGGCCTACCGGGTGAAAGTGGGTAAATTAAAGACGCGTAGTCAAGCAGAGGAATTAAGTAAAAAGCTCTCTAGCCAAGGTTATCCCACTAAGATCTGTCCCTAATGTTAGAAAAAATAATATTTATAGTTGGGCCTACTGCAATAGGCAAATCTGAAACAGCTGTTTATCTCGCCAAAAGAATTGGCGCCGAGATTATCTCTTCTGATTCTATGCAAGTCTATAGGGGCATGGATATAATCACCTCTAAGCCTAAGCCTGCTTTGAGAAAAAAGATAAAGCATTATTTAATCAGCACAGTCCCTTTAAGCAAAGATTATGACGTTTCCACTTATCGTAAAAACGCGCTTAAGAAGGTAAAAGAAATTATCTCGCGGGGTAAAATCCCTATTTTCGTGGGAGGGACCGGGTTATATATCACTATTTTAGTTGATGGGATATTCGATGAAGATGTTAAGGATAAACTTATACGAAATAAGCTTTATGAGTTAGCTAAGAATAGAGGTAATCTTTATTTACATAATCAGTTAAAGAGGGTTGATCCTGAAGCAGCGGTTAAGATCCATCCTAATGATACTAAGAGAATCATTCGTGCCTTGGAAGTTTTTAGAGTTACAGGGAAACCAATCTCAATCCTGCAGAAAAAGAGGCGCGGCTTAAGAGATGAATATGATGTTAAAATTTTTTGCCTAAATCTGGCTAGGGATAAGCTTTATAAAAAAATAGATCAGCGTGTTGAGATGATGTTTAAAGAGGGATTAATAAAAGAAGTGAAAGGGCTTCTTAAGAAAGAGTTGAGCAGGACAGCGTCTTTTGCTATCGGGATAAGAGAGGCTAGGGGTTATTTAGGGGGCGATTATGGATTAGAAGAAGCAAAGAATATGATTAAGTTAAATACCCGTCGTTACGCTAAGAGGCAGTTGACTTGGTTTAGAAAAGACAAGAAGATAAAATGGGTTAATCTTGAAGATAATGAAGCGTCAAGGGAAGTTGCGAAACGTATCTATAAATCTTTAGTTAAAAAATAAAACATTTCCCGCTTCAAATGCTATGCCAAAATTCTCTACGATAATTTTGGCATATTCGGCGGGATAAATTCGCGCATCAACTTACTCACACTATCTGTTCGTAAGTTAAGCGCTCATTTAATGGAAAGAGCTCTCTTAGTTACTATAGAATTAAAACAGGATAAGGAAGAATTAAATATTGAAGATAACGAGTCTGAATTAAGAGAGTTAGTCCTTGCCTGCGGAGTAGAGGCAGTGGATAATGTCAATTGTTTTTGCGATAAGCCAACTCCTAATTTCCTGATTGGTAAAGGCAAGGTTGAGGAATTAGGAGCGTTGGCGCAAGAATTGGGAGTTGATACAATAATCTTTAGCCAAAATTTATCCGGGACGCAACAGAGAAACCTTGAAGAAGAGTGGGGCAAAAAAACTGTTGACCGCACCCAGCTTATACTTGATATATTTGCCCGCCGCGCCAAAAGCCCAGAGGGGAAAATGCAGGTAGAGTTAGCGCAGCTCGAATATCTTATGCCTCGATTAGTCGGCAAGGGGATAATTCTTTCACGCCAAGGTGGAGGGGTTGGCACAAGCGGCCCGGGTGAAAAGAAACTTGAGATTGACCGCAGAAGAATTAAGGAGAGAATAGGAAAGCTTAAGAATGATTTAAAGGGCGTAGTTGCTCACCGTTCTTTAATGCGCAAGAAGAGAAAAGATAGGGCTATTCCATTGATTGCTCTTGTGGGGTATACTAGTGCCGGTAAATCTACTCTTTTAAACGCGCTTACTCAAGCCGGGCAGGTAGTTTCCGAGAATCTTTTTACTACATTAGATCCTTTAGTTAGAAATTTTAAGCTTCCAAACGGAGAAGAGATCGTTCTTTCTGATACTGTAGGTTTTCTGCGTAATCTGCCGCATAATCTGATAGAAGCATTTAAAGCTACATTGGAAGAAGTAACAAATGCGGATTTGTTGATTCATGTATTAGATGCTGCTTCTGCTAAGGTATATGACCGGCATAAGGCTGTAATGGATGTGCTTAAGGAATTGGATGCGGATAATAAGCCGATGATTACCGCGTTAAATAAAATTGATCTTTTACATGACGGAGTCTGGCTAGAAGCAATATCTAAGGATTTTGTCAATCCTGTCAAAATTTCTGCTAAGTTAAGTAGTAATTTAGATATTTTACTGAACGAAATACAGGCAAATTTTCCTGATAGGATGGTAGATTTAGATACGCTTATTCCGCATAAGCGTATGGATTTAGTAGATTTGTTCTATAAGAATGGTAAGGTAGCGAAAATAAAATATCTCCAGAAGGGAATAAAGGTCAAAGTTAGTATAGATAAGATATTGTATCAGAAATTATTACACGATAAAGACCTGCCGGAAAGCTGTTAGCACTCTTAAGGCTAAAGTGCTAAAATAAATCTTTACAAGAAAATAAAATATGTTAAAATTAGACTTTAGAATTTAAGATGGTAGGTACTAGGAAGGTTAAGTCATGGTAAAGAATGTTGATTATGAATCTAGGAGAAGGGCAGTTTTAAGCGCTACTATTAATAAACATATAAGTAAGGCAGGCCCTGTTGCTTCAGAAGACATCGCGAATAATTTTGATTTAAGCCCGGCTACTATCCGTAATATTTTTTCTGAATTGGAAGATTCAGGGTATTTAACCCATCCTTATACTTCTGGCGGCAGGATTCCTACAGATAAGGGCTATCGTTACTATGTAGATTTTCTTAATGCCCAGATAGAACTATTAGATGGAGAGAAGAAAAAGATCCTTCGAGAATATAAAAAAGGTATACGTAAGCTTGAGGATGCGCTTGAGGAGACTTCCGAATTAATATCTCAGACTACGCATTATGCAGGGATAGTTTCTTTTCTGGAGTGGCAGGACAAGTTATTCTATAAGGGTTTAGGCCGGATATTGGAGCATCCGGAATTTAAGGATTCCCAAAAGATAAGGATTCTGGTACACGCCCTCGAAGAGAAAGGGCATCTTCTGGAAGTTATTAACCGCGATTTTAATGATAAGGTTAAAGTTTACATAGGCCATGAATTAGGGCATCCGGAGATGGAGAATTGTTCTCTGGTTGTTTCCAGCTATCGCAGGAAAAATAAGCCCCAAGGAAAACTCGCGGTTTTAGGGCCGGTACGCATGGAATACGAGCATATCATTCCAGCGCTGGCATATATATCAGATGTTTTAAGTGATTTTATGGAGAGTATCGAAGAATGAGCCAGGATAAAGAAAACGGTAAAAATGAAGAAAAGGAAGTGGTTCTGAAAGAATCCGAATATTTAAAACTTAAGGAAGATGCTGATAAAGCAGCCGAGTTTGCGGATAAGATATTGCGGCTTCAGGCGGATTTTGAGAATACACGTAAACGCATAGAGCGGGAAAAGCAGGATTTTGTAAAGTTTGCTAATGAGGGAATAATTTTAGAATTATTAAATATTTTAGATGATTTAGAACGCACGGTAAATTTAGCCGAAACGCACAAAGAGAACCCGGAAGTTTTCTTAAAAGGCGTCGAGATGATCTTAGCGCATCTTTACGAGATGCTTAAAGAATATGGTGTAAAGCCTATTGAGGCAACGGGAAAGATATTTGACCCGCATTGTCATGAGGCGTTAATGCAGATAGCAAATAAAGATCTGCCGGAACACACGATAGTGGAGGAATTACAAAAAGGATATAAATTGAATGATCGCGTTATTCGTACCGCGAAAGTAAAAGTTTCTAAAAAAGTGGAGGAGAAAAATGGCTAAAGTTATCGGTATTGATTTGGGGACATCGAATTCAGCAGCAGCAGTTATGGAAGGCGGAAGGCCAGTAATTATTCCGTCTGCGGAAGGCGCAGGTATTGCTTCGGGTAAAGCTTTTCCTTCCTACGTTGCCTTCACTAAAGACGGGCAGCGTTTGGTAGGTGAGCCTGCAAGGCGACAGGCAGCAATAAACGCCGAAGGCACAATTCAGGCAGCTAAACGAAAAATGGGGACAGATTTTAAATTTAAGGTCTTAGGTAAGGAATATACCCCGCAGCAGATCTCTGCTTTTATTTTGCAGAAGATTAAGCAGGACGCCGAAGCGTATCTCGGTGATAAAGTTGAGGAAGTGGTGATTACCTGCCCTGCTTATTTTAACGATAATCAGCGCCAGGCGACCAAAGATGCCGGTGAGATTGCCGGTTTAAAGGTCTTGCGTATAGTTAACGAGCCAACCGCAGCTTGTCTTGCTTATGGTTTAGAGAAAGCAGGTAAAGAGCAAAAAATAATGGTTTTTGATTTAGGTGGTGGAACTCTCGATGTTACGATTATGGAGATGGCACAGGGCGTATTTGAAGTAAAGTCTACTTCTGGCGATACGCAATTGGGTGGTACGGATATGGACCGTGTTTTGCTCGAGCACATTGTTGGACAGTTTAAGCGTGAAACCGGAATTGAGATCATGAATGACAAGATGGCGGTGCAGAGGGTGCGCGAGGCAGCGGAGAAGGCTAAAATTGAATTATCTTCAACAGTAAGCACAGATATTAACCTTCCCTTTATTACTGCTGATTCCACGGGCCCAAAGCATTTAACTATGACGATTTCTCGCGCCAAGCTTGAAGATTTGGTTTCTACGATTATTGAAAGATGTAAGCATCCTATTGAGCAAGCTATTAATGACGCTAAATTTACTGCCAAGGATGTTGATCGTGTTATCATGGTTGGTGGCCCTACACGTATGCCTATAGTCCAGAAATTTGTTGAGGATTATGTGGGTAAGAAGATTGAGCGCGGGGTAGATCCTATGGAATGTGTTGCTTTAGGAGCTGCAGTGCAGGCGGCAATTATCACAGGCGATATGAAGGACGTGCTTCTGCTTGATGTTACTCCTCTATCATTGGGTATTGAAACATTGGGCGGAGTAAGCACTAAGTTGATTGAAAGAAATACTACTGTTCCGACTAGGAAGAGCCAGATTTTCTCAACTGCGGCAGATAATCAAACCGCGGTCACTATATGCGTCTTGCAGGGTGAACGGCCATTAGCTAATGATAATGTGGAATTAGGGA
This sequence comes from Candidatus Omnitrophota bacterium, assembly GCA_020058085.1. Classification (GTDB taxonomy): domain Bacteria; phylum Omnitrophota; class Gorgyraeia; order Gygaellales; family Profunditerraquicolaceae; genus Sherwoodlollariibacterium. The sequence continues at coordinate 90,432 of JAGVER010000007.1, forward strand.
GATTTGATTTAGTGGGAATCCCCTCTGCTCCACGTGGCGTGCCTCAAATAGAGGTTGCTTTTGACATTGACGCTAATGGTATTGTGCATGTTTCGGCAAAAGACCTAGGTACGGGTAAAGAACAATCCGTGCGTATATCCGCGCCCAAGAAGCTCTCTAAGGAAGAGATTGATAAGATGGTTAAAGACGCGGAGCAATTTGCCGCGGATGATGCTAAGAAAAAAGAAGAGATAGAGACTATCAATCAGGCTGATAATTTGGTCTATGCTACCGAGAAATCCTTAAAAGATTACGGCGAAAAGGTTAGTTCTGCTGAACGCGCTGATATAGAGGCAAAGGCCAATGATTTAAAGGTTGCGATTAAGGACAAGAATGTAGATAGGATTAAAAAAGGTATGGATGAACTCACTCGCGCAGCACACAAATTGGCAGAAGAGATCTATAAGCAGGCTTCTAGTAAACAGCAGACGCAGCAGGCAGGGCCTGGTGCAGGAGCAGAGCCAAACCAGGAGGCTGGTCCTCAATCTGAAGGCCCAAAAGAAAATAAGGGTAAAGAAGAAGATATCATAGATGCGGAATACAAAGAAGAGGATGGAGATAAGAAGTAATGCCCGGTACTAAACGAGATTACTACGAAATATTAGGAGTCCAGAAAAGCGCGAGCCTTGATATGGTAAAAAAAGCTTACCGAGAGCTTGCGCTTAAATTTCATCCTGACCGTGTTCCTCATGAGCAAAAAAAAGAGGCTGAAGAAAAGTTTAAGGATATCTCTGAAGCTTATGCTATTCTTTCTGATGCTAATAAGCGTGCTTTGTATGATCAGCACGGCCATGCTGGAATTGACCAGAGATACGCTCAAGAAGATATATTTAAAGGAGCTGATTTTAGCAGCGTATTTCAGGATTTAGGTAATTTTGGTTTTGGCGGCGGGTTGTTTGAGGAGATATTCAGTGATTTAGGATATGATTTCTTTGGTTCAGGCTCCAGACGTACACAAGGCTCAAGACGCAGGGGCAGGGATCTGCAGATTTCTGTAGATATAACCTTGGAAGAGGCTGCGCAGGGCACAGAAAAGACTATAACCGTACCGCGTTATGAAACTTGCACTACTTGTTCAGGTACGGGTGCAAGGCCGGGAACAAAGAGGGCTACATGTTCTCAATGTAAAGGTTCAGGGCGCTCGGTAGTTGGACAGCGTGGTTTTTACATACAACAAACTTGCCCGCGTTGCGGCGGTGAAGGTTCAATTATGCAATCGCCTTGTGCACATTGTAATGGTGAAGGCAGGGTAAAGGTTACCCGTAAGATTAAGGTAAAAATACCCGCAGGAGTAGATAATGGTTCTAATCTTAGGGTCAGGGGTGAGGGAGAGGCAGGCCAAACATCACATGGTGATCTATATGTTATTATAGAGGTAATGCCACATTCTCTCTTTCAAAGGCACGGCAACGATATAGTGATCGAAGCTAATGTTAGCTTAACTAAGGCGATACTAGGAGGGGAGATAATTGTTTCAACTTTAAGCGGTAAGGTGGATATGAAGATACCAGCAGGTACTCAATGCGGAAGTATCTTTAGGTTGAAGGGTAAAGGTATAATAGATCTGCATTCTAAGAATTTTGGTGATCAGTTGGTCAAGGTTAATATAGAAATACCGCAAAAACTTAATCCACAGCAACGCAGCACAATTGAGGAATTCGCGCGCCTTTCAGGTGAGGAGATAAAGGTAAGTTTTACTGATAAAATAAAAAAGTCTTTCAGGTAAATAAGGAGAATTAAGTAAATGCCTACATATGAATATGAGTGTGTTAATTGTAATAAAATTTTTGAAGTCTTTCAGAAGATAACCGATGAACCGCTTAAGAAGTGTCCTAAGTGCAGCAAAAAGATAAATAGGCTGATCGGTGGTGGCTCGGGAGTAATATTTAAGGGATCGGGTTTCTACGCTACAGATTACCGCAAGGCCGGCGCCGCCGGCTCCTGCTCTTCGGATAAGAAAGGTTGTTCTAGCTGTCCCCATGCTAAATAAAGAAGGGCTCGGGATCTTTAAGTACTGGCCGCCGGTCATTATTTGTGCAGGTTGCATATTTTATTCTTCATCATTACCCGGAACCAGCATTCCTAGATTATTCTCATTTCAGGACATTTTGTTTCACTTTTTTATATTTCTCATTCTAGGTTTATTTTTCAGCCGCGCATTAAAAAATACCTTTTTTGGTATTTCTGGGATAAAGATTGTAATTTTTACATTTATTTTTACGTTTTTTTATGGTATAAGTGATGAATTCCATCAATACTTTGTTCCTTATCGTAATGCATCGGTTCTCGATCTTTTTGTTGATGGGTTTGGGGGATTATCCGGAGGTTTATTCTATAGATGGCGGAAATAAAACCTTTTAAAGCAATTTTCTATAATCAGGAAAAATTCAAGGATTATGCAGTTCTTACTTGCCCTCCTTATGATGTAGTATCTTCTGAAGAGCAGGATTATTACTATAATCTAAGCCCATATAATTTCTTGAATATACTTTTGAGAAAAGATATTCCTGGAGAAAACAAATATCAGCGTTCCGGAGCTATTTTTAAAGAATGGCTTAAAGAAGAGATACTTATTCAAAACAATAATCCTGCGGTTTATTTTTATAGCCAGCAATATATTATCAGGGGAGAGAGAAAGACCCGCTTGGGATTTATTGCTCTTTTAAGATTAGGCGATAAGAGTTCATCGGTATTCGGACATGAAAATACGCGTTTAAAGGCAAAAGAAGACCGGCTGAAGATTTTAAAGAAAACCAATGCTAATCTAAGCCCGATATTCGTTGTCTTAAAAGACGAGAAACGGGTTATTCAAAGAGTTTTTGACCAACATATCTTTGGCAGGCCTCCTTTTATCGAGGTTACAGATAAAGAGAAAACTGTTCATAAACTTTGGAGTGTAGAGGATAAAGAGGTCTTAGGGCTTATTCAATCCGGGATGAAGAAGGAAGACGCGTTTATTGCTGACGGCCATCATCGTTATGAGGTCTCTTGCGCTTATAGGGATGAGATTCGTCAGAAGCTCGGGGGTAAGTTGCCCGAAGACGCAAGTTTTAATTACACTTTAAGTTATTTTACCAGCGCTGATCAGCGTGGTCTCTCGATATTACCCATACATCGGTTGTTAAGATTAGATAAAGAAATAGACCTAAGCATTTTTTTAAAGAGCCTAAAAGAATATTTTGATGTTGAAGAAGTTAAGGGAAAGGATCGTTTTTTCTTTTTGATGGAGAAAAGCGGGTGCAGTGAGCACGTATTGGGTATGTACAAAAATAAAAGATACTGGCTCTTGCGCTTAAAGAATGTAAAGATCTTGGATAAGATGATGAATGATAAACCTAAAGAGTATAGGTCTTTGGATGTTTCTATCCTAAACCAGTTGATTTTTAAAGGTATATTAAAGTATAATTTAGAAGATAAGGATAATCTTAGGTATAGCCCACATCCGGCTGAGTTTATCGAAGCGGTGGATAATGATTCTTTTACCATAGCTTTTTTCTTAAATCCAGTCAAGATGTCACAGATTGTAGCTGTCGCTTTGGGTGGGAATAAAATGCCGCCTAAATCCACTTATTTTTATCCTAAGGTACTTTCGGGGATGGTGATTAATAAACACGAGGATATATAAACTATGGCACTTTTTGGAAGGCCAAAATATACTATTGTAAGGTTAAAGAAGAAAGAGATGCCTAACGGCCTATGGACGAAATGTGAGGCATGCTCTGAGACTTTATATAATAAGACTATTGAGGAGAATCTTAAGGTTTGTCCTAAGTGCGGCTATCATTTTTCGCTAGGAGCTTATGAAAGAATTAATATGCTTATAGATAAGGATATGTTTCAGGAATACGATAAAGATATGCTTTCGGCTGACCCGTTGGATTTTAAAGGGCCAAAGACTTATAAAGATAAATTAGCCGCGGATCAAGCGAGCACTGGTTTAAAAGATGCGGTTATTTCAGGAGAAGGGTTTTTAGATAATAAAAAAATTATTATAGCGGTTACAGATTCACGTTTTATCATGGGCTCTATGGGTTCGGTGGTTGGGGAGAAGATAACCCATGCTATTGAGTCTGCAACAGAAAAAAAGATTCCTGTAGTTATTGTATCGGGGTCAGGAGGTGGGGCGAGAATGTATGAAGGCATGCTTAGCCTGATGCAGATGTCTAAGACTTGCGCCGCGTTAAGCTACCATCGTAAAGCGAAATTGCCGTATATTTCAGTTCTTACTAATCCTACTATGGGAGGGGTTATGGCTTCCTTTGCGGGTGTTGGGGATATCATTATGGCTGAACCTAAGGCCTTGATTGGTTTTGCTGGCCCTAGGGTGATTGAACAGACTATAAGGCAAAAACTTCCTTCGGGTTTTCAACGTTCTGAATTTTTGCTTGAGCATGGCCTTATAGATATGATTGTAGTGCGCAAGAATATGAAAGAAGAAATAAGTAAATTGCTTGATTATTTAGGTTGAGTTGGTATAATTAAGCACCTTAAGTTTTGGTCTAGGGCACCTTGCCAAATAGGATTGGCAAGTGCGCACTTTCTGTGCGAAATTTGAACACCATAAGTTTTGTCTAGTGAAATCCTTGTTGCCGTAGGCAACAAGGAACTGACCGAACAAAAGTGAGGTCAAGTATAAGAGCCCAAGAAGATTTTATCTAAGGAGTCAACTAAAATGGCACAGGTAAGTTTAAACAAAATATCCAAGATCTATCCTGGGAATGTAAAAGCGGTAGATAGTATTAACTTAGGAATAGAAAATAAGGAGTTTATGGTTTTAGTCGGGCCTTCCGGATGCGGAAAGTCAACTACTCTTAGGATGGTTGCAGGTTTGGAAGAGTCGAGTTCAGGGGACATCTATATAGGCGACAAAAGAGTAAATGATGTTCCGGCAAAAGACCGGGATATCGCTATGGTCTTCCAAAATTATGCTTTATATCCCCACATGACTGTTTTTGAGAATATGTCTTTTGGGCTAAGGTTAAGGCATATACCTAAATCAGAGATTCTTCAGCGTGTAAATGAAGCAGCGGATATATTAGGGATTAAACGTCTTTTGAATCGTAAACCGCGTGAGCTTTCCGGAGGAGAGAGGCAGCGTGTGGCGGTAGGCAGGGCTATTGTAAGGAAGCCGATGGTATTTTTGTTTGACGAACCACTAAGTAACTTGGATGCCAAGATGCGTGTTCAAATGCGCACTGAAATACATAAATTGCATATCAAGCTACAGACAACGATAATCTATGTAACTCATGATCAGATAGAAGCTATGACCATGGGAGATAGGATTGCAGTAATGAAAGATGGCCTCCTGCAGCAGGTCGCTGATCCTATAACCGTATATGATCATCCTAAGAATAAATTCGTTGCTGGTTTTATAGGTTCTCCTCCTATGAATTTTATGCGTGGTAAGATTGTTAAAAAAGAGAGCCGCCTTTATTTTGACGAAGGGAAGGTCTATGTAAAATTAGTTGATGACATGCGCCAGAAATTGTCCGCTTACGTAGACAAAGAGATAATCTTCGGTATACGTTCCGAAGATATTTACGATAAGCTCTTTGTTTCTGAAGCTCCTCCTGAGAATGTAGTAAAGGTTAATTGCGAAGTCTATGAGCCTATGGGGTCAGAAGTTTACCTCTACTTAAATACCGGTAAGCATACTTTTATTGCTCGTGTAGGCGCGCATAATCGTCCCAAGGTTAACCAAGAGATGGACCTGGTTTTTGATATGAGTAAGGTACACTTTTTTGATAAGGATAGCGAAGAGACTATCATATAGTTTTAAAAGAAGTATCCTACTGAGTCATCAGCAAATAATGGTCACATTGGCTGAGCTGATTTTGGAGCGAGACAAGGAACGAAGACGCAGGCGTAATCTTGCATTACGCCAAGGACGAGTGACGCAGTCAGAGCCCAAAATCAGCCAGCCCATAGATAATATAGAATTAGGGGGGAGCCCGCCTTTCGGCCGTCTGCGGCGTTGCTCCTCCTTGGCGTAGTACTAAAGACTACGCCTGCGTCGTCGCGCCTTGCATACGGCCTAAATGCGGGCTCCCAATATGCCCATTATTTGCTGATGACTCAGTAATGCCTACCTTTTTGGGAAAGTCACCCTTCCTGAGGGTAATTTTTGCTCTTATTCTTATTCTACTGGTATACTTTATTCTCCCCGTATATTTAGCTAAAATCTTAAGTCTTAAGCCATTCAAGCCGCTGTTTCTGTTTTATCTTATTAATATCTTTATTCTTCTCTACTTTTCCAGAAAAAGCTTTCTAAGAAGCTATGATCTTCAATTGCGCATACAAGGGTTTCAGGAAAAGATAAACATTCTTAATGCGGAATATTCGCAAGAGATAAAGAAGAGCATCGCACTTCTAGAGAAAAGTATGCGTTATAATAGTCTTGGGAATATCCTTAAAGAGATTAACTCAAGTCTTGAACTAGATTCTGTAGCCGAGATTCTGACTTCAGAGGTATTTTCACTGATAGGTAAGAATAAAGGAGTCTGCGTTTTGTATCTGATTGATAACCAGACACAGAAGCTAGTTCTTTTTAAAACAAAAAAAGGGGACAAAGGTTTGGTTATCAAAACTAAAGAAGGCAATACCCTTGACTTCTGGGTCTTAAGGCATGCAAGTCCGCTCTTAGTCGAGGATATTAAAAACGATTTTCGTTTTGACCTAGATAAGTTGTTGGCTTTAGATGCAAGGCCGGTAGCGTCATTAATTAGTTCGCCTTTCTTAAGCGAAAATAAACAGTTAGGTATTTTAAGGCTGGATAGCGAGATACCTGGAGCTTATTCGCAGGATGACTTGAGATTTCTAGCTTCTATTTCAGATTTAGGAGCAGTAGCTATTGAAAATAGCGAACTTTTTAAGAGGGCTCAAGATCTAGCGATACATGATGTTTTAACCGGGCTCTATACAAAAGTTTATTTTATGGAACGCTTTAAGGAGGAATGTAAAAGAGCCCTTTCTCAAAAGACTCCGCTTTCTTTATTGATGCTGGATATAGATTTCTTTAAGAATTATAATGATCAATTCGGGCATACTGCCGGCGATATCGTACTAAAAAAATTAAGCCAAATTATAACTAAAACGCTGGCGAGCCTGCATCCTCTTATAAGCCGTTTTGGCGGAGAGGAATTTTGTATTGCTATAACCGGTAAAGATAAAAAAGAGGCATATAAAATCGGGGATTATTTGCGTAGAGAGATAGAGAATGAAAAAGTAATTTTGCGTCGAAGCGAGACGCATATAACTACTTCAGTGGGTTTAGCTAGCTTGCCTGTTGACGCCTTAGATGATGAGGATCTTATTCGTAAAGCAGATAAGGCGATGTATGAAGCAAAACAGAAGGGAAGAAATCAAGTATGTTCTTTTTGAGTACGTTAATCCTCTTGACCTTAGTTTCGTATTTCTTGGTTAAAGTAGCCATGGCTAAGATCGGCCCTAAAAAAGAAGAGGATCTTGGGAACTTAAAATCCGAATACGACAATCTTTATCTTAAGAACCAGAGCTTAAAAGAAGAAAATTCTCTATTAGACGGAAAGGTTACTCAAACATTAGGGCTCTATAATATATCTAAAGATATGTCTAAAGAGCTTGACGAAAATAAAATCTTTCATATTTTTAAGGAGCGCATAAATGATTATGTTAAGATAGGATGTTGCAATTTTCTGGTGAAGGGAGCTGATCTTAAGCGATATGAAGGCTATATTAATTTTCCTCTAGTTATAAATAATGAAATAGCAGGGCATCTTATTGCTAGGGATATCGCGGAAAATGATAAGTACCGGTTCCAAATTTTAGCCCAGCAATTTCTGATTATGGTTAAAAGGGCTTTTCTTTATAAGAATATACAGGAATTAGCGATTATGGATGGATTGACTCAAGTTTTTAGCCGCAGACATTTCTTAGAGAGGTTTAAGGAAGAGCTTAGGCGCTCCCGGAAGTTTAAGCATAATTTCTCCTTCCTGATGCTTGATATAGATAAGTTTAAGAATTTTAACGATAAATATGGGCATTTAGTAGGAGATGCTGTATTGAGAGAGGCATCTAAGACAGTAAAGGAGAATGTAAGGCAGATAGATTTTGTGGGCAGGTATGGCGGAGAGGAGCTTTCTATAATTCTGCCTGAAACAGATAAAGAACAAGCACTTCTTGCCGCCGAGCGTATACGTCAGGCGATTGAAAAAAGGGAGATCAAGGTTTATGATGAAGAGCTCAAAGTAACTGTGAGCGTAGGTATATCTACTTTTCCTGATGATGCCGATGACTCAAGTCTTCTTATTGAAGCAGCGGATAAGGCTCTTTACTTGGCTAAAAATGAAGGTAGAAACAGGGTTTGTGCTTACCGCCGTAAATAATATCTTCTTGTGCCGGTGTATATTTTGTGGTAATCTAATTAAATATTTTGAGGAGAGCAGGTAATTTTAATAATCCCGTTAGAAATTAAGCGTTAATGGGATTAAGGAAAGGATTTCTAACGGGATGAACAGGAAATATATTATTGCTATTGATTTAGGTGGCACGAATTTAAAAGTAGCTCTTCTGGATTTACAATACAAAATAAAAGATAAAGAAATTATGGGTACCCGGAGCTTTTTGGAAAAAGATGAGCTTATATCTGGTATTATCCACGCTATAAACAGGGTGATCAAATATAACAATTTGGATAAAACCGATATCCTCGGGATCGGGTTAGGCCTTCCCGGGCCGGTAGATGCTAAATCCGGTATTGTGCATTTCTTTCCTAATATACCCGGGTGGAGAGAAGTCCCTTTGAGGGATATACTTAAAAATAGGATTGGTCTGCCTGTTTTTCTAGATAATGATGCTAAGATTATGGCTTTAGCTGAACATAGGTTAGGTTCAGCTAAAGGCCTTAACAATGTTCTATGTATGACCTTAGGAACGGGAATCGGAGGCGGGATTATAATAGGCGGCAAACTTTACCGTGGTTTTAATAATGCTGCGGGAGAAGTTGGGCATTTACCTATTAATGAACACGGGTCAAGTTGTAATTGTGGAAGGACAGGTTGCCTGGAGGCATATATAGGTAATAATAAAATTATAAAGGATGCGCGGAAAGAATTCAAACGTAATATTTCCTTGGAAGAATTAAGTATGTTAGCTGCCAGGGGTAATAAGCGCGCGATAAAGATCTGGCGTAAGGTTGGAAGGCGGTTAGGTTTTGCTTTAGCCGGCGTAGTGAATCTCTTGAATTTAGATGCTATAGTTATGGGTGGCGGAGTTGCTAATGCCGGGAGAACATTATTTGATAGTACTAAGGAATCACTAAAGAAACAAGCAATGAACGTTCATGGTTCTCATGTAAAGATTTTTAAGGCCAAGCTTGGTAATAATGCGGGTCTAATTGGAGCGGCAATCGTAGTCAAAGAAGGGTTGATTTCATAAATAATGACACAGTTTAAGTATAAATTTATTGTATTTTGTATTTCTTATCTTATTTTCTCTCCCATTTGTATTTATGCTGAAGATAGCAGTCTCAAAGGTATAGGTTCGCAGTCCATTGTTGTCAATGGAGATAATGTAGAGTATTTCACTGAAAATCAAGAAGTAACTGCTATGGGTAATGTAGAGATTATCTATGGCGGCTCCAGGCTTACCTGTAAAAAACTGGTTGTCAATACTAAGACCAAACAAGGGGTTGCTGAAGGCAATGCGCGGCTTGAGGATGAGAATGGGGTTATTGAGGGTGAGAAGATAACTTATGATTTTCAGGCTAAAACCGGGACTATCATCGATGCGGGCTTTAGGGCCAACCCTTATTTTGGCAAGGCGAGAAAAGTCGAACGTTTAGGCGAATCAGAATTTATTGCTCGCTATGGCTATCTTACGACTTGCAACTTTAATAAACCGCATTATCGTATTGCCTCAAAGCAGATGAGTATCTTACCCGGAGATAAGATAGAGACGAAAAATGATACTTTATATTTAGGTGGTTTTCCATTATTTTACCTGCCCAGATTTAATCATACCTTAGAAGATCCGATGATGCATGTAAGGTTAATGCCCGGTAATAGCAAAGACTGGGGGGTTTATATGTTAAGCGCTTGGAGGTATAGCCTTGCTGATAATGTTAACGGCAGGGCATATCTTGATTACCGTAATAAGTTAGGTTGGGCTGAAGGATTTGGATTGAATTATTCAACAACCTATGTAGGTAAAGGAGACCTCAAGTTTTATTATACTGATGAAAAACCAACTGACCTTCCCAAGACTGCTACACGCACTAATTTTCAAAGATATCTTATGCGTTGGCGGCATAAATGGGCCGTAGATGATCAGACAAATTTTATTTCAGAGTTCTATAAAATCGGTGACCAGAAAAGAAAGTATTTTGATCTTGACAGTAATATACTGAAAGATTATTTCTTCCGTGAATACGAGAAGGAATTAGAGCCTTTGACCTATGCTCTATTCCATCATAGTTTTGGTTATTCCAGCATAGATGTATTAATGCAAAAACGCGTTAATAACTGGTATAACCAGATGGATAAACTTCCGGAGATAAAATATACCTTGCCTAGCACTAGGTTAGGCGAGTCTCCGTTATATTTTGAGAATAATTCTGTCTTTACCAGCTTTAATATAAGTAATTCTGTTACTCCGGCTACCTTGACTGATGTATCGGTTACAAGGCTAGATATTATAAATAAAATTTCTATCCCGAGGAAAATAGCCTTTTTTGAATTTACTCCATTTGTCAAGAATCGTGAAATTATTTACAATAAGGATACCGACGATAAAGAGTTTCCGGTTAATACTGTTTTCTACGCCGGAGCGGATTTAAGCACTAAATTCTATAGAGTTTTTAATGTTAAGACTAATCTTCTAGGCTTGGGCTTAAATGGTTTTAGGCATATAATTACACCTACTATAGGTTATTCTTATAATCATGCGCCTACAATTAAGAGTGTTCATTTAAGACAGATTGATACTACAGATGCAATCACAAGCAGTAATGCCGCAGCTTTAGCGATATCTAATAAGATTCAGGCTAAGCGTAATGGCGTAAGCGTTGATTTAGTGGATTTTAGGGTTACTAATACCTATAATTTTAAGCCTCAGGTTGATACTAGCGGCAATAAGAGAGGTGGTAGCTTGTCGGATTTCTTGTTTAATCTTAAATTACTACCTTATTCATGGATGAGGGTGGAAGCAGATGCAACTTATAAGCTTTCAGGTACATCTTCCGATGAGAATTATGACCGCTTCTCCATAGTTAACTACGATATAGATTTTGATTTTACGCCGACGCTCTCATTTGGATTAGGGCAGCGCTATGAAAGAAAAGGCAATAGCCAGATAACCGCAAGTTTAAATTGGCGGTTAAGCCCTAAGTGGAGATTCTCAATATATAATAGGTATAATATTAAGCCCTATACAGACACAAACGGGGCATTCATCAAAAAAGGCTCATTAGAGCAGGAATACACAATTTCCAGGGATCTGCATTGTTGGGAAGTGGACTTAACTTTAAATACCAAGAGGACTAATGGTTCAGGAATATTTATTGTTTTTAGGCTTAAGGCTTTCCCTGAGTTGGAACTTAGTATGAATCAGTCTTATAATGAGCCTAAATCCGGGGTACAGTAAAATTATGAAAGTCGCTATAGTAGGTTCAGGTTATGTGGGTTTAGTTACCGGTGCTTGTCTTGCTAAGCTGGGTAATAAGGTTATTTGCGTTGATAATGACCTTAAGAAAATATCTGAATTAAGAAAAGGGGAAGTCCCCATATATGAGCCGGGATTACAGGAATTGATCAGAGATAATGTGAAGGAGAAAAGGCTATCTTTTTCTACGAGTATTAAAGATGCGGTTAGGGCATCGGAGATAATTTTTATTGCCGTAGGAACTCCGGATTCAGGGAGTGGTGAGGCGGATCTTACGGGCATAGAACATGTAGCGGCTGACATAGCTGTCAATTTGAAGGAATACCGGCTTATCGTTGAGAAATCTACAGTTCCGGTTGAAACCGGAGAATGGGTTAAACGGACCGTAGCTACCTATATTAAGAACAAGGTTGCTTTTGATGTTGCTTCTAATCCGGAATTCTTAAGAGAAGGGTCAGCGATCAATGACTTCATGCATCCGGATAGGATTGTAATAGGGGTAGAATCTAAAAGAGCCAAAGAGTTATTGCTCCAGTTGTATAAGCCTTTAGATGTGCCCAAAGTAGTAACCAATATAAGGTCCGCTGAATTAATTAAGCATGCTTCCAACGCGTTTTTAGCGACTAAGATTTCTTTTATTAATGCTGTTTCTCGTGTATGCGATATAGTGGGTGCGGATGTTTGTGAGGTTGCTCGCGGGATGGGTTTGGACAAGAGAATAGGCAGGGCTTTCCTAGATGCGGGTTTAGGCTATGGCGGGTCATGTTTTCCCAAAGATCTAGAAGCCTTTATTAGTATTGCTGATAGAAGAGGTTATGATTTTAGGCTGCTTAAAGAAGTAAAAAAGATAAATGATGGGCAGAAGAATTATATTATTCATAAGATTAAGAGTTCGCTTTGGATTATAAAAGGTAAAACTATAGGCGTATTGGGCCTAGCTTTCAAGCCGAATACTGATGATATACGTAGCGCTCCGGCAATAGATTTAATCAGGGCTCTTCAAGGCGAAGGGGCAAAGATTAAGGCCTACGATCCTAAGGCAATGAAAAAGGCAAAGGCTGTGCTTAGTAAAGTTGAATATTGCCGCGATCCTTATGCGGTTTGTAAAGGGTCTGATTGTTTATTTATCGCTACAGAATGGGATGAATTTAAGAAATTAGATCTTCTGAAGATAAAAAAGATGCTTAAGAGGCCGCTTATTATTGACAGCCGTAATATTTATACATCTGAAGAGATGCGCAAGTTGGGTTTTAACTATGTTAGCGTTGGCAGGAGAAGCGAATGATCATTGATTATTTAGATAAATTTGAGAGTAGGTTAAGAAAAAAGGAAATTAAGATTGCGGTGGTAGGTTTAGGCTATGTTGGTTTGCCTCTAGCCTTGGAGTTCTCGCGGAAAGGTTTTCTTGTCTTTGGTATAGAGATTGACAAGGATAGGCTGGCCCATCTTAAGAGGAAAGAAACATATATAACTGATATCAGTTCGCAAGAGTTAAAAGGCGCTTTAAAATCCGGAAAGTTTATTCCTTGCGGAGATTTTAAAGTATTGAGAGAGACGGATGTAGTTATAGTCTGTGTTCCCACGCCTTTAAAAAGAAAAATCCATCCGGATATATCTTTTATCAAAGAAGCAATTAAATCTATTTCGAAGAATTTAAAGATAGGAAGCTTGGTTGTTTTGGAGAGTACTACTTATCCGGGGACTACTGATGAGGTTATCCTGCCTCTTTTGGAATCAGGGGGATTAAAGCACGGAAGAGATTTTTATCTCTGTTTTTCGCCGGAAAGAATCGACCCGGGGAATGCTAAATACCCTGTCTCTAAGATTCCTAAGATTATCGGTGGGGTAAATAGGGAGGCTGGTTTACTAGGCAAGGCAGTATATGAGATTATTGTGAATAAGGTGGTTATGGTTTCTTCTACCCGGGTCGCGGAGATAACTAAACTCCTGGAGAATACATTTCGTATTGTTAATATTGGTCTGATAGACGAGTTGGCAATGATGGCACATAAGATGAAGATAGATATCTGGGAGGTTGTTGATGCGGCAGCTACCAAGCCATTTGGTTTTATGCCTTTTTATCCCGGGCCAGGTGTGGGCGGACACTGTTTAGATAAAAAAGAAGTGGTTTTTGTAAAAGCCGCGGGTGTTTTAAAATCAATGGAGATGCCAGATTTTATAGAATATATCCAAAATCAAAAAGATAGCGATGTTAAAGTGCTGGCATTCGATCCTCTTAGGAAAAGAAGTATTTTTAATAAAGTTACCGCGGCTTCAGTCAGGCCCTATAACGGAGAGATGGTAGATATTATTACCGAAGATGGGCGGCATCTTAAGGTGACAGATTTACATCCAATGTTTATATATAACGGCCAATCCTGGAGTTTAAAATACGCCAGAGATTTAAGAAAGGGTGATTCACTTCCTGTTTGTTTAGAGTTGCCTAAACTTAGCAATCGGAAACATTCATTTGTTGAAATTAACATTGTTGAACAGGTAAGGCTTAAAGGAAAAGGCTTGGTAGATAAAATACGGGTTAAGCCGGTAGATTTTTCCTGGAAGGATTATGCTAAAGAAATAAAATCGGTTTTACGTAAAGTAAATAAAGGCAAGATACCGGATTCTTGTTGGGACTATTTATCTGAAAATGTTCTGCCGTTAAAGTATTTCTATGATTTAGAGAAAATGGTTAAAATCAACTATGGCAGGATTAAGCTTGTAAGCGGACGGGGGCCAAGCTACAGTGAAATGCCCGCAAAAATTGTGCTTAATAATGATTTTTGCCGGTTCATTGGTTATTATTTAAGCGAAGGCTGCTTTACAAAAGATAAGAGTGCTAGGATTAGGCTTACTTTTAACCGCGGTGAAAGAGAGTATATTAATGATGTTATTAACATACTGAAAAAAATAGGTATAAAAAGTTCGATTTATGAATCAAAAATTTGTTATTCATCTTGTATAAAGGTTTCATCCAATCTTTTCGGGTTTTTAATCCGTGATGTTTTATGCTGTGGCGTTGACTGTTACGATATGAATATACCGGAGCAGTTTTTCGTTTTAGATAAAGAAAAAAAGAAATCTCTTATGTCGGGAATTTTCCGCGGAGACGCTTGCGTTGAGCATTTCTTCGGTAAATGGCGTTATCGTAAGAACGAAGATGAATATTTCCATAATGTAAACACCGCCAACATTGCTTATTTTACCTCAAGCAGAAAATTATTTCAGCAATTAATTCTTATGTTGCACGATTTCAGTATTGTTCCCACGTTTCATAAACGCGAATATATGCTTCGTATTTTTGGTTACGACCAGCTTTTGTTTTTTAAGGATTTACTTGGCGGAAAAAAAGGAATGATAATTAAAAAGTATTTAGCTCTTAATAAAAATAGGTCTAAAAATAAAACTTTTCAGAGATTTGGAAAATTTGCTACTGTAAAAGTGAAATCTGTATTACCAACAAAAGGGGACTGGGTTTATTCCATTGAAACAGAAAAACCGCACTCTTTTATTACTTCTTATGGTATTGTTGTTCATAATTGCATACCGAAAGACCCGCTATATTTATATTGGAAGGCTAAGAAATTTGGATTCAAATCGCGATTTATTAAGCTTGCTTCGGAAGTGATATCATATATGCCTGAATATGTTGTCAGGCGTTTGGAAGAGGCGCTTAGATCCAAAGGGTTAGAATTAAGCGGCGCCAATATATTGCTTATAGGGCTTACTTATAAGAAAGATGTAAAAGATTTGAGAAAATCACCATCCTTAGATATATTTGAGATTTTGAAAAAGGAGCGCGCGCGTGTATGCTACCATGATCCATTAATACCTTATCTTAAGTTTGCCGGGTTAAACTTTAAGTCTTTGCCCCTTACTCAAGTAAACCTAAATAAATTTGATTGTGTAGTTATCGCAACAGATCATTCCAAGCTGGATTATAAATTAATCTTAGAAAACGCAAAGATCATATTTGATACGCGCAATATATATAAAGGTAAGGTTGACAAAAAAGTTATAAGACTATGAGAAATAAAAAAATAGTAGTTATAACCGGAGGAGCAGGGTTTATCGGCGCGAATCTTTGCCAAAGATTGGTTAATGAAGATTATCATGTAATTTGTGTCGATAATTTTATGACCAGTAGCTTAAACAACGTAAAGGGTCTGATTAAGGATAAAAGATTCAAACTGATTGAGCACAATGTTTCAGAACATATTACCATTCGAGGAGAAGTTAATTATGTTTTACATTGCGCATCGTTGGCCTCTCCGGCAGATTATCTGAATTTTCCTATTCAAACACTTAAAGTCGGCTCGTTGGGCACGCATAATGCTCTCGGGCTGGCCAAGGATAAAAAAGCGGTCTTTTTGCTTTTTTCCACATCAGAGGTTTATGGTGATCCTATGGTTCATCCTCAAAAAGAGAGCTATTGGGGTAACGTGAATCCGGTAGGCGTACGCGGTTGTTATGATGAGTCTAAACGCTTTGCGGAAGCTATTACTATGGCTTATCATCGAATGCATAAAATTGATACAAAGATTGTGCGTATTTTTAATACCTATGGTCCGATGATGAGGGCGAATGACGGTAGAGTAGTCTCTAATTTTATAAATCAGGCTATAGCTAATAAGCCGTTAACTGTCTATGGATCAGGTAATCAGACGAGAAGTTTTTGCTATATCGATGATTTAATAGAAGGTTTATACAGGTTGATGCGTTCATCAATAAATGATCCGGTTAATTTAGGTAACCCGGGAGAATTTACTGTTATGCAATTGGCTAAATTAGTATTGAAGTTGGCTAATTCAAAGAGCAGGATTGTGTTCAAGGCTTTACCGCAAGATGACCCCCGCCAGCGTAGGCCCGATATTTCCCATGCTAAAAAACTACTTAAGTGGAGCCCGAATATAGAATTAGAGGATGGGCTTAGCAGAACAATAGCTTGGTTTAAAAAATGAGCCCCCTTAAGCTTTGATTTAGCCCTAAAAGCTGGATCCTTGACCGAACGTTAGTGAGGTCAAGGAGTAAAAAAATACTTGACAAGCTAGCCAAACTAGTATATATTCTATTGCTTACGTAAATCTCTGGAAATACAATACATTAATCGTAAGAAAAATTTATAATTGCTAAAAATTGCTTAATTATTCTTAGGCAATTCTTAGGGGAGATTTTTTTATTTTTGGAACTGTTCGCCGACGAGGCTTAAGTAAAAATGCTGGAGTAGCTCAGTTGGCAGAGCACGTCCTTGGTAAGGACGGGGTCACGAGTTCAATTCTCGTCTCCAGCTTAAGTTTGAGATAATAATATATGCGTGAAACAATTACATTAGAATGTACGGTTTGCAAAAATAGAAATTACACGACAAGCAAGAATAAAAAATTGCATCAAGATAGGCTTGAGTTAAGTAAGTTTTGCAGGTTCTGTCATAAGCATACCCCGCACAAGGAAATTAAGTGAGGGCATAAGTTATGGAGTCTGCTTGCAGACGACATAACTTATATGCCCGAACTTATCCCGACGAATGTGTAAAAATTTTATTTTAAAATTTTTACACGTTTATGAGCCGGGAAAAAATAGAATCATTAGGGGCGTCGGTTAATGGCAAACCAACGGTCTCCAAAACCGTGACTGCAGGTTCAAGTCCTGCCGCTCCTGTAGTCTTGGGAAAGCGTTAGCGGGAGCAAGAAGAGGATTTTTAACGGAATGAACATAATTGCCAAGCCTCTAAACTTTCTAAGGGAAGTAAAGGCAGAATTAGGAAAAGTTGCCTGGAGTACGCGTCAGGAATTATTGGCTTCTACTATAGTCGTAATTGTTGTTACGGTAATCTTGGGATTTTTTATAGGGATAATTGACCTCATACTTTCTAAATTACTAACCTTATTATTTAAATAATGAAAAATTGGTACGTTGTTCATACTCAAACTGGTTTAGAGGATAAAGTTAAAAAGGCCTTAGAGAATAAGGTCTCTGTTAGCGGTATGCAAGAGCTTATCTCAAGCGTCGTTATTCCAACTGAACAGGTCTCAGAGGTTCGTTCAGGTAAAAAGAAAATCTCTCAGAGAAAATTCTTCCCGGGTTACCTATTAGTTGAAATGGAGCTGAATGAATCTACCTATATTTTTGTAAAAACTGCTCCTGGGGTTACCGGATTCATCGGTTTGGGCAAGAAACCTATGCCTCTCCCGCAGGAAGAAGTAGATAATATTTTGAGAAAGACTAAAGATACTCAAGTTAAGCCTAGCCCTAAGATTGTATTTGAGAAAGGTGAGCAGGTCAGGGTTACAGACGGGCCATTCCAGAATTTTAACGGTACGATTGACGAGATACACCCTGAAAAGGGGAAAATTAAGGTTAGCGTTTCTATATTCGGACGGGCTACTCCCGTAGAATTAGAGTATTGGCAGGTGGAGAAGATATAATGGCGGTAAAAAAGGCAATTAAAGCGCAAATTAAATTACATGTTCCGGGTGCACAGGCTAATCCTGCACCTCCAGTCGGACCTGCATTAGGCCAACACGGCGTAAATATTATGCAGTTTTGCAAACAATTCAATGATCAGACAAAAGGCAATGAGGGATTAATACTGCCGGTAGTTATCAGTGTTTATGAGGATAGGACATTTACCTTTATTATTAAGAGCCCTCCTTCTTCGGTATTGTTAAAGCGCGCGGCAAATTTGGCTAAGGCTTCCGGTATAAGCGGTAAAGAGATAATTGGGAAGGTTACCAAAAAACAGGTTGAAGAGATTGCCAAAATAAAAATGTCAGATTTAAATACTTCAGATATGGATCAAGCGGTTAAGGTCATTACAGGTACTGCCCGTAGTATGGGTATTGTTGTAGAGGGTTAGAGACGGAGATAAGAGATGAAGCTACGTAGCAAAAGATATAAGGAGTCGATTAAGCAAGTAGAGGCAGATAAAGCTTATCAGCTTAAAGATGCTGTGCTCGTTTTAAAGAAGATGTCTCCTACGAAGTTTGATAGTTCTGTTGATTTACATTTTAGTTTAGGCGTTGATACCAAGAAATCCGATCAGATGGTTCGCGGGACAGTAATCTTGCCACATGGTACAGGTAAGAAGGTTCGCGTGGCTGTTTTCTGTAAGGGGGAGCATGATAAAATAGCTCGTAGTGCAAATGCGGATTTTGTTGGAGGATCTGAACTTATTGATAAAGTAGCCGCTGGTTTTTTAGATTTCGATTGTGCTATTGCTACGCCTGAGATGATGAAGGATTTAAGTAAGCTAGGTAAGGTTTTAGGGCCGCGTGGACTTATGCCAAGCCCTAAAACAGGGACAGTTACTAATGATATATTGAAAGCAATTGAAGATGTAAAAAAGGGTAAGGTAGAGTTTCGCGTGGATAAGCAGGGAGGAGTACATCTTGCAGTAGGTAAGTTATCTTTTAGTGAAGATAAGATTTGCGATAATGCGTCTAGGGTGATAGAGGCATTAAATGAGGCTAAGCCTGCGTCAGTTAAGGGTAAGTTCGTGGAGAGTATTTTTATAACATCATCGATGAGCCCGGGGTTAAGGTTAGCAATATGAAGCTCCACGGTTTAAGAAAGAGCCGTGGTTTTTGACTATTAGGATTTCTTGTGTAGCGGAATCCCGTCCGTCCGCCGACGGCGGACGAGGTACGGGATAAAATAATGAAAAAGCTAGGATTAGTTTTTAAAGAAGTATCGGAAAATCGCATCAAGGATACTTTAAAGAAATCAGATGCTGTTTTTATTGTCAGGTATTCAGGCGTATCTAGTCCTGATCTATGTTCTTTGAGGCAGACGCTTAAGGGCTCTAAGTCTTCTTTATTCGTGGTTAAGAATAGCGTTGCCCGGCGGGCACTGGTAGATTCAGGGCTTGAGATTTTGGTGAAAAACATTGAAGGGCCCTGCGGGTTAGTTTTTGTTAAAGATGAGCCTGTTAGGGTATCGCAGGTATTGTGCAATTTTGTAAAGGAACATGAACAGTTAAAGCTTGAAGGTGGTTCATTAAAGAACAAGGTTTTAGAGAAAAAAGATATTGAGGCTATGTCAAAACTTCCTTCTAAAGAAGTTTTGAGGGCGCAAGTAGTAGTAACATTAAATTCGCCGATATCAGGTTTAGTTATCACGTTAAACCAGATATTGGCGAAATTTGTTTATTGTATAGATCAGATAAGACAGAATAAACATTAAGTAGTGATTCAGAAAAATCCTTGCGAACAGGTGTGAGCATGGAGAAGAGTAATTAAAAAAAGAGGAGGATGCAAATGGCAAACGTAAAATTAGACGATATGATTAAATCCATAGAAGAGATGACAGTTTTAGAGCTAGCGGATTTAGTCAAGGCTTTAGAGGAGAAATTCGGGGTTAAGGCAAATATGCCGATGGCGGCTGCTCCGGCAGCGGGTGCTCAAGCAGGTGCTGCTCCTGCAGCAGAGGAGAAGTCAGTATTTTCAGTAGTTTTAGTCAGTGCTGGCGCTAGCAAGATCGCAGTTATTAAAGAAGTGCGCACAATAACTAACCTTGGTTTAAAAGAGGCTAAAGATTTAGTTGATGCTGCCCCTAAGTCTATAAAAGAAGGCGCGACTAAAGAAGAAGCTGAAGAGATTAAAAAGAAACTTGAAGCCGCAGGCGCTACCGTTGAATTAAAATAAGAGAGAAAGATATATGATAAAACGTAAAAGTTTTGGCAAGCTAAAAGAAGTATATAATATACCTGACCTTTTAGATGTACAGCGTGAAGCCTTTGGTGAATTTCTCCAGTTAGATACTCCTTTGAGCGAAAGAAAACATCAGGGCTTGCAGGAAGTATTCTCTGAGATATTCCCTATTGAGAGCCCTAATCGTGTGGTAAAACTTGAGTTTATAAGCTACTCTTTAGGTAAGCCAAAATATAATATTGCCGAATCCAAGAATCGCAGCCTTACCTATGCCCTTCCTCTCAAAGTAAAATTCCGTTTAACTACTCCTAAAGAGACTAAAGAACAGGATGCCTACTTTGGCGAAATACCTTTAATGACCGATACCGGGACTTTTATTATTAATGGCGATGAACGCGTAGTAGTTAGCCAGTTACAGAGGTCACCCGGTGTTTCTTTTGAAGAAGAGGATCATCCTACTGGAAAGAAGATATTTTACGGTAGAATTATACCTTATCGTGGAGCATGGCTCGAATTTAAATATGATCTTACTGAAACAATATTGGCTTATGTCGACCGTCGTAGAAATTTTCCTGCCACGCAAATCTTAAGGATCCTGGGATTCTCTGAAGACAAAGATATAATCGCTGCATTTGGGAAAGAACATCCCGAGATTATTAATACCCTAAAAAAAGACTATACCAAGAATAAAGAAGAAGCGTATATGGATTTTTACCGTAAGATGCGGCCTACGGAACCGGTTACTAAAGAAGCGGCAGAGGCCTTATTCTATAGGCTTTTCTTTGATCCGGCTCGCTATGACCTGGAACGCGCCGGTAGGTTCATTTTAAATAGGAAATTAGGTATGGATGTCTCGCTGGAGAAGCGCATTCTTGATTCAGATACCGTAATTAAGGTAATAGAGTATTTAATAAATCTTCAGTCAGGCATTGGAAAAATTGATGATATAGATCATTTAGGAAACCGTCGCATTAAAACGGTAGGTGAGCTTGTTCAGAATCAGGTGCGTATTGGCTTAAGCCGTGTAGAGAGGTCTATCCGTGAGAGATTAAGTTTATTAGGAGAATTTGATAATCTTAATGTGCATTATTTGATTAATTCTAAATTGCTCTCTAATCAGATCCGTGACTTTTTCACCCGTTCCCAGTTATCCCAGTTTATGGATCAGATAAATCCTTTAGCGGAGATGACTCACAAGAGAAGGTTAAGCGCCTTAGGCCCGGGAGGTTTGTCCCGTGAACGCGCAGGTTTCGAAGTAAGAGATATTCACCCCTCTCATTATGGCCGAGTTTGCCCTATTGAAACTCCTGAAGGCCCAAATATCGGATTAATAGCTTCGCTTAGCACATTTGCTCGCATTAATACCTTGGGCCTCTTAGAGACTCCCTATCGTAAAGTTGAAGATGGACGGGCAACTAAGAAGATTGAATATCTTACAGCTGATATTGAAGAAGATAAAATTATAGCTCAAGCTAATGCTGCTTTAGATGAAGATGGTTACTTTGTAGAAAAAGAGATATCCTGCCGTTACAAGAATGATTTTCCTAAAATACCCGCTAAGCAGGTTGAGTATATGGATGTTTCTCCTAAGCAGTTGGTCTCTGTGGCTGCTTCTTTGATCCCATTCTTAGAGCATGATGATGCTAACCGTGCACTCATGGGTTCAAATATGCAACGACAGGGAGTCCCACTTATGATTACCGAAGCACCAATTGTAGGTACCCAGATGGAGGAGAAAGTAGCACGTGATTCTGGAACTGTAGTTGTTGCTGAAGATAGTGGAAAGGTAACTAGCGTCGATGCTTCTTCTATTACTGTCGGCAAGAAGATTTACCATCTTAAGAAATTTTTGCGTACCAATAACGATACTTGTTTAAATCAAAGGCCGATTGTGAAACTTGGAGACAAGATCGAAAAGGGCGGCATAATTGCAGACGGGATAGGGACTAAAGACGGCGAGTTGGCTTTAGGAAAGAATGTCTTAGTAGCTTTTATGCCTTGGAGAGGATATAATTTTGAAGATGCAATTCTTATCAGCGAGAGGCTGGTTAAAGAAGATACATTTACCTCTATACATATAGAGGAGTTTGAAATAGAAGCTACAGAGACACGTTTAGGTAATGAAGAGATAACCCGCGATATTCCAAATATTAGCGAGGAGGCTCTGGGTAATCTTGATGAGAACGGGATTATTCGTATCGGCGCAGAGGTTGCTTCGGGAGATATATTAGTAGGTAAGATTACGCCTAAAACTGATTCTGAACCCTCTCCGGAAGAAAGGCTGCTAAGAGCTATTTTTGGTGAAAAGGCCGGGGATGTCCGGGACACTTCTTTAATTGCGCCTCCGGGAGTGGAAGGTGTAATTATAGATGTCCATATTTTTGCGCGTAAGGATCGCGGCAGGAAAACAAAAGAAGAGAAGACAAAAGAATTGGCCAAGATTCGCGAATTAAAGGCTTATTATAAGCAGGAGATAGAATTTGTGCAGACCGAGAAAGCACTTAGGTTATCCCAGCTGCTCGGTATCGATAAAAAGAAATTAGAAAAGTATGATTTTAGCGATAATGAAGAGGCAAAGATATTATCTGCTTCATTCGATGAACAGGTTCAGGAATTGATTTCTGAAGAGGAGCAGGAGATTGAAAAGGTAAGGCGTGGAGATGAGCTCCCTGCTGGAGTATTAAAGAGAGTAGTAGTTTATATTGCTACTAAGCGCAGGATTGCTGAAGGCGATAAACTTGCCGGCCGCCATGGAAATAAGGGTGTAGTCGCAAAGATTTTGCCAGAGGAGGATATGCCTTTCATGTCGGATGGTACTCCCGTAGGAGTTGTGCTCAATCCACTGGGCGTTCCTTCGCGTATGAATGTAGGCCAGATTCTGGAATGCCATTTAGGTTGGGCAGCAAAGATGCTCGGTATTTATGTTGGAACTCCTGTTTTCGACGGCGCGAGTGAGCAAGAGATCAAAGATATGTTTAAGAAAGCAGGTTTGCCTGCGGATGGTAAAACCACGCTTTATGATGGTTATAGCGGTGATGCCTTTGAGCATAAAGTTACTGTGGGTTATATGTATGTAATGAAACTTATTCATTTGGTTGACGAAAAGATACACGCTCGCTCCATTGGCCCGTATTCATTAGTTACTCAACAGCCATTAGGTGGCAAGGCGCAATTTGGCGGACAGAGGTTAGGAGAGATGGAGGTTTGGGCGCTGGAGGCTTATGGCGCAGCATTTAGTTTACAAGAGATGTTAACGGTTAAGAGTGACGATGTATCCGGTAGGACGCGTATCTATGAGGCTATTGTAAAAGGCGAGCAACGCTTGACCCATGGGACTCCGGAGTCGTTTAATGTTTTGATTAAAGAATTACAGGGTCTGGGTCTAGATATCCGGACAGAAAAGGCAAAATAATGGACGAGATAGTATCATTTGATAGTATTTCCATAAAAATTGCATCTCCTCAGATAATTAAATCATGGTCTAAGGGGGAAGTTAGAAAGGCTGAGACGATTAATTATAGGACGTTAAAGCCGGAAAAAGACGGACTTTTCTGCGAAAAGATCTTTGGGCCGGTTCGCGATTGGGAATGTAACTGCGGTAAATATAAAGGAATTAAATTTAAAGGTATTACCTGTGATCGTTGCGGGGTTACTGTTGATCGTTCTAGTGTCCGGCGCGAGCGCATGGGGCATATTGATCTGGCGACTGCAGTTACGCATATCTGGTTCTTTAAGGCAGTGCCATCGCGCATGTCCGCATTGCTAGATATCGGATTGCGTGATCTGGAGAAGATTATTTATTATGAAGAGTATGTTGTCGTTGATCCCGGAACCAGCCCTTTGAAAAAGAAAGACTTGCTTTCAGAAGAAAAATATCAGGAGGCAGTGAATAAATACGGCTCTAACTTTAAGGCTAAAATAGGAGCGGAAGCAATCCGCGATCTTTTGAAAGAATTGGATTTGGATGCTCAATGCAGGAAGTTACGTAAAGATATTGAGAAATCCAAAGACGCGTTAGGAAACCGTAAAGGATTAAAGAGCTTAAAGGTTGTGGAAGATTTTAAGAAGTCCGGAAATCATCCGGAATGGATGATTATGGAAATACTGCCGGTTATCCCTCCGGATCTAAGGCCGTTAGTTCCTCTAGATGGTGGCAGGTTTGCTACTTCAGACCTCAATGATTTATACCGCCGGGTAATTAATCGTAATAATCGTTTAAAAAAATTAATGGATCTAAATGCGCCAGAGATTATTATCCGTAATGAAAAACGTATGCTACAGGAGGCGGTGGATGCCTTATTAGATAACGGCAGGCATGGCAAAGCGGTAATGGGTGCGAATAACCGGCCATTAAAGTCACTCTCGGATATGTTAAAGGGTAAACAAGGCCGGTTTAGACAGAATCTTTTAGGTAAGCGCGTGGATTATTCCGGACGCTCAGTTATAGTAGTAGGTCCGGAATTAAAGCTCCATGAATGCGGGCTTCCCAAGCAGATGGCTTTGGAATTATTCGAACCTTTTATTATCAAGAAACTAAGAGAAAAGGGTTTTGTGCATACAATAAAAGGCGCACGTAGAATGGTTGAGCGAGGTAAGATCGAAGTTTGGGATATTTTAGATGAAGTCATAAAAGATCATCCGGTGCTTTTAAACCGTGCTCCGACTTTGCACCGTTTAGGTATCCAGGCTTTTCAGCCGCTTTTAGTTGAAGGTAAATCTATCAAAATACATCCTCTGGTCTGCACTGCTTTTAACGCTGATTTTGATGGCGATCAGATGGCTGTCCATGTCCCACTTTCTTTGGAGTCGCAGTTAGAGGCAAAAATATTAATGCTTTCATCAAATAATGTCTTTTCTCCTTCTGACGGCCGGCCAGTAGTTGCCCCTACTCAAGATATAATTCTTGGGGTCTATTATTTGACTAAAGAGAGATTAGGCGCTAAAGGAGAAGGCAAGGCATTCTCTAATAGTGATGAGGTAATCATTGCTTACAATGACGGAGCAGTGGAGCTGAATGCAAGTATAAGCCTGAGGGTCCAGAATCTGTTTGATATGGATGACAAGAAACTCACTATTCTTAAGCAGAATATTACTACAACCGTAGGCAGGGCATTATTTAACCAAGTGCTTCCGGATGAATTCGGTTTTGTTAATAGAGAATTAAATAAAGGCAAGGTTTCAGATATAGTGGTTGAGTGTTATAAGAGATTCGGCCACGGCGCGACTATTAAGTTATTAGATGATATTAAAAGATTGGGTTTTGAAATGGGTACATTAGGCGGGATATCTATAGGTATAGATGATCTCTGTGTCCCGGAAGCAAAGAGCGAAGTTTTGAAAGATTCAAAAGAGAAGGTTGCTAAGGTCGAAGATCAATATCGTAAGGGAGTTATTACTGACAGCGAGCGCAAGGCTAAAATAATCGATATCTGGACTCATGCTACTGATGAGGTCTCGGATCTTCTATTTAAAGGTATGGATCGTTTCAATCCTATATTTATGATGGCAGATTCCGGGGCGCGTGGTTCGCGTCTTCAGATAAGGCAGCTAGCCGGTATGCGTGGGCTTATGGCTAAACCTTCGGGAGAAATTATAGAAAACCCCATTACCGCAAACTTCAGGGAAGGATTGAATGTGTTGGAGTATTTTATTTCAACTCACGGTGCGCGTAAGGGGCTTGCAGATACTGCTTTAAAAACCGCAGATGCAGGTTATTTAACTCGCAGACTTGTAGACGTTGCTCAAGAGGTTATTATCGCCGAGATTGATTGTGGGACATTAAATGGTATTACCGTAGCTGCTATTATCGAAGGAGACGAAGAGGTTGTTTCTCTAAAGGAACGTATCGTAGGCAGGGTTGTGCTAGATAATGTTGTCGATATTATTACCGATGAAGTTATAGTTGAGGCAGGCCATGAAATAACCGAAGAAAAAGCGGAAATGATTGAGAGGTTGGGTATTGAGAAAATACGCATCCGTAGCGCTTTGACCTGTGAAAATGGCCGGGGAGTCTGCACTAAGTGTTATGGCAGGAATTTAGCTTCAGGTAGGATCGTGGAATTAGGTGAAGCAGTCGGTGTCATCGCTGCCCAGAGTATAGGTGAGCCAGGAACACAGCTAACCATGAGAACATTCCATATCGGTGGTACTGCTTCCAGAAAAGTAGAACAATCTTTCATAAAATCAAAAAATAAGGGTGTTATTAAATATCATAACTTGAGAGTTACGCCTAAGAATAAAGAATTTGTTGTTCTGAACCGTAATGGTTTTGTCAGTATTAATGATAAGCAGGGGAGGGAATTAGAGCGTTTCCTTCTGCTACAGGGCGCTTTTATCAATATTGCCGATGGCGGCGAGATAGCTAAGGATGTTCCTTTTGTTTATTGGGATCCGTATACTATTCCTGTATTAACGGAAGTACCGGGAATCGTAAAATTCGAAGATTTAAAAGAGAATGTTACAGTTAAAGAAGAGCTTAATACTGTTACTAAATTAACAGAGCGTGTAGTTGTGGAGCATAAGCAGGAATTTCATCCACAGATAATTATTCTTGACGCAGCTGGTGAGGTCGCGGGAATTTATCCTATTCCAATTGGGGCCCATATTTTGGTTAAGGATGGCCAGCATATTGGCGGCGGTGAGCTCTTAGCTAAAATACCGCGTATGGTAGTTAAGACCAGGGATATTACCGGAGGGCTTCCGCGCGTTGCAGAATTATTTGAGGCTAGAAGGCCTAAAGATCCGGCGGTAATTAGCGAAATTGACGGATTTATAGAGTTTGGTGAGTCTAAAAAGGGGCAGCGGGTAATCGTTGTGAAATCTACGACCGGAATGCAGAGAGAATATGTGATTCCTCATGGTAAGCATCCTAATGTTTATAAGGGGGACAAAGTTGATGCAGGCCAGCAGTTGACAGACGGCCCGGTAGTTTTGCAGGATATTTTACGTGTTTGCGGGGATAAAGTCCTACAGGAGTATTTGGTCAATGAGGTTCAGGAAGTTTATCGGCTTCAGGGAGTGCGTATTAATGATAAGCACATTGAAGTTATTATCCGTCAAATGCTCAAAAAGATCAGAGTCGAGGATCCCGGTGACACAGAATTTTTAGCAACACAACAAGTAGATAAATGGATTTTCCAGAAAGAGAACTCCCGGATTATCAAAAAAGGCGGTAAGCCTGCCATAGCTACTCCGTTATTGTTGGGGATAACCAAAGCTTCTTTAACCACTGAGAGTTTTATCTCTGCGGCTAGTTTCCAAGAAACTACAAAGGTATTAACTGAAGCAGCAACTTCAGGTAAGCGCGATGAGCTTTTTGGTTTAAAAGAGAATGTTATAGTTGGACATCTGATCCCTGCGGGGACGGGTTTTCCTGACCATCGCGATATAGAGGTGGTAAAGATGCAAGAAGATAAGAAGGAATAAAAATGCCTACAATTTCACAGTTAATTAGGATCGCAAGAAAATCTAAAAATAAGAAGACTAAGTCTCCGGCTTTAAAGGGTTGTCCACAAAGACGCGGGGTTTGTCTTCAGGTGCGTACGATGACTCCTAAAAAGCCTAATTCAGCTCTGCGTAAGATTGCTAGGGTAAGGCTTACGACCGGTATAGAAGTTACTGCTTATATTCCGGGAGAGGGGCATAATTTACAGGAACATTCTATAGTTTTAGTTAGAGGCGGGCGTGTTAAGGATTTACCCGGCGTAAGGTATCATATTATAAGAGGCACATTGGATGCTTCAGGAGTTAACGCAAGAAGAAGGGGACGTTCAAAATACGGAGCAAAAAGGCCTAAGCCCGGCGCTCCAGCTAAATAATGATAAAGGCGCTCATCCTGTTTAGTAAAACTAATGTTCGGGTCATTGTTGCCTACGGCAACAATGATTTCGTTAGACAAAAACTTATGGTGCTCAAATTTCGCTAAACAAAAACTAAAGGTGCTCTCCTGCTTAGTAACCCGCAGGATTCGCACAGTAAGTGCGTACTTGCCATTCTTGTATGGCAAGGTATCCTGAACAAAAACTAAAGGTGCTCTCCTGCTTAGTAACCGCTAAAAAATTATCAAAGATAATTTTTTAGCACACGCAGGATTTCGCTGAACAAAAACATAAGGTGCTCAAAAATGAGAAGAAGAAAAGCTCAAGAAAAAGAAATATTAGCAGACCCGAAGTTTAACAGTAAAATCGTGGCTAAGTTTGTGAACATGGTTATGCTTGAAGGCAAGAAATCAGTCGCCGAAAGGATAGTTTATGAGGCTTTTGAGATCGCTAAGAAGAATCTTAACGAGCAGGATATCTTAAAAGTATTCTATAAGGCATTGGATAATGTTCGTCCGCGCTTAGAGGTTAAACCTCGCCGCGTAGGTGGGGCAACTTATCAGGTTCCGATTGAAGTTCGTCAGGAACGTGGCACATCCATTGCGCTTCGCTGGCTACGTGATTTTGCGCAGAGCAAGAAAGGCAGACCAATGGAGCAGAAGCTTGCTGAAGAGATTATTTCAGCTTACAAAGGTGAAGGCGTGGCAATAAAGAAGAGAGATGATACGCATAAGATGGCTGAGAGCAATAAAGCTTTTGCGCATTTTAGGTGGTAAATATAAAAGGAATATATGGAGCATAAAATAGGATTAGATAAAATAAGAAATATCGGGATTATCGCGCATATTGACGCCGGTAAAACTACGACTAGTGAACGTATATTATTTTATACGGGTAAGAACTATAAGCTGGGAGAAGTTCATGATGGCGCTGCTACTATGGATTGGATGGTGCAGGAGCAGGAGAGGGGAATTACTATTACCTCGGCTGCGACTACCTGTAGTTGGAAAGATATCCGTATCAATCTTATTGATACTCCCGGTCACGTAGATTTTACCATTGAAGTAGAGAGGTCTTTGAAGGTACTAGATGGCGCAGTGGTAGTCTTTTGCGGAGTTGGCGGAGTTGAACCCCAATCAGAGACAGTCTGGCGTCAGGCTGATCGATATGGAGTTCCCAGGGTTGCTTTTGTGAATAAGATGGATAGGGTAGGATCTAATTTCTTAGATGTAATTGACCAGATGCATAAAAGATTAGGTACAAATGCAGCGGCGATTCAGGTTCCCTTTGGAAAAGAAGCCGATTTTAAAGGCGTTATCGATTTAGTTGAAAAAAAATTAGTTTATTATAAAGATGATCTAGGGAAAGATATGGAGATTAAAGAGATACCTCCTGAAATGATCTCTGAAGTGCAGAAACAATATACTATTATGATTGAGCGATTGGCAGAGGTTGACGATAAGATTATGGAAGATTATCTGCATAATAAGGTGATCTCTGCCGCGGATTTGAAGTCAGCGATTAGAAAGGGCGTAATCGCGAATAAGTTTACGCCGGTTCTCTGCGGCTCATCATTTAAAAATAAAGGAGTGCAACTAGTCTTAGATGCTATAAAGGATTATCTGCCTTCTCCTTTGGATGTGCCTTCTATCAAAGGGACTAACCCGGAGACGGGAGAGTTTGAGGAGATTAAAGTTTCGGAGAAGGCTCCTTTCTGCGCATTATGTTTTAAGGTGGCTACGGATCCTTATGTAGGGAAGATTAACTATATTCGTGTTTATTCCGGAACATTAACTGCAGGTACCTATATATATAATGCGTCTAAAAG
This sequence comes from Candidatus Omnitrophota bacterium, assembly GCA_020058085.1. Taxonomy (GTDB): domain Bacteria; phylum Omnitrophota; class Gorgyraeia; order Gygaellales; family Profunditerraquicolaceae; genus Sherwoodlollariibacterium. The sequence goes on from JAGVER010000007.1 coordinate 120,401, forward strand.
GGAAAGAGAAAGAGTTACTAAGATAGTAAAGATGCATGCCAATCATCAGGAAGTTACAGATAGTATCTCTTGCGGTGAGATTGCTGCTGCTGTAGGGTTAAAACATACTAAGACTGGTGAGACCCTCTGTACCGAAAGCAATCCAATAGTTATTGAAGCAATGCGTTTTCCAGAGCCGGTTATTCAGCAGGCTATTGAACCTAAGTCTAAGGATGCGCAGGAGAAGTTAGGTTTGGCCTTACATAAATTAGAAGAAGAAGATCCTTCTTTTCGTGTCAGTTATAATCAGGAGACCGGGCAGACCCTTATCGCTGGTATGGGACAGTTACATTTAGAGATAATTATCGACAGAATTTTGCGTGAGTTTAATGTTGAAGCACAGGTAGGCCAGCCTCAGGTAGCTTACCGGGAGACATTGACTAAGAAGGTAAGGTCAGTGGGGAAGTTTATATCCCAAAGCGGCGGCCGTGGACAATATGGCCATTGTGTTTTGGAGATGGAACCGCAAGAGACACCCGGCGCAGGAATCACATTTGAAGATAAGATCAAGAGCGGCGCAATTCCTCGTGAATTTATACCGGCAGTAAAGCAGGGAGTTATGGGTTCTGCAAAAAGCGGAGTATTGGCCGGTTATCCCGTTAATGATGTAAAAGTAGTTTTAGTCGATGGTTCTTTTCATGAAGTTGATTCTTCCGAATTAGCATTTCAAATGGCCGGGTCATTAGCATTTAGCGATGGGTTAAAAAAAGCCGGTCCGATTTTATTAGAGCCGATTATGGATATAGAAGTAATTGTTCCGGAAGAATTTATGGGCCAAGTTATCGGAGATCTAAGTTCTCGTCGGGCAAAGATAGTTTCGCTTGCGCAACGCCTTAATCTTCGGACTATTCGCGCTAATATTCCCTTAGCAGAAGTCTTTAATTACGCTACTATATTAAGATCCTTGACACAAGGCCGTGCATCGTATACAATGGAACCTTCTTTTTACACGGAAGTTCCTTCACATATATCAGAAAAAATTGTTTCAGGTTTTGCTGCTACGGGTTCTACTAGAAAGAGCCTTTAAAATAACACCCGGCCTCATTGGAAGGGCCGGTGGGCACTTAATGTGCAACACCCCGCGCTTATAAGGAATTGCGCGGGTGTGCCCTTTCTGGGCAAGGAGGAAGAGAAATGGCTAAAGAAAAATTTGTTAGGAGTAAGCCACACGTAAATATAGGAACAATCGGTCACATCGATCACGGCAAGACTACATTGACTGCTGCTATTGTTAATGTTTCAGCAAAATTAGGTAAGGCAACGGCGCGCGATTATGCTGATATCGCTAAGGGCGGTACAGTTAGAGACGAAACTAAAGTTGTTACAATTCAGGTAGCCCATGTTGAGTATGAGTCAGACTCACGTCATTATGCGCATATTGATTGCCCTGGCCACGCTGATTATATTAAGAATATGATTACCGGCGCAGCCCAGATGGATGGCGCGATATTAGTAGTATCCGCGGTTGACGGTCCTATGCCTCAAACTAGAGAGCATATTCTTTTGGCGAGACAGGTTAATGTTCCGCATATAGTTGTATTCTTAAACAAAGTAGACTTGGTTACTGATAATGAACTCTTGGATTTAGTTGAGATGGAAGTCAGGGAGTTGCTTACCAAATATGGATACCCGGGAGACAAGACCCCGATTATCCGCGGTAGTGCATCCAAGGCTATGGCTGCTGCCAATGATCCTGCTAGCCCCGATTGTAAGCCTATTATTGATTTAATTAAGGCCTGCGATGAATTTATACCTTTACCGGTAAGAGATTTGGATAAACCTTTACTTATGGCAGTTGAAGATGTGTTTAGTATTGAAGGTAGAGGTACGGTTGGAACTGGTAGAATTGAACGCGGTAAAGTTAAAGTGAATGAAGAAGTTGAGTTAGTGGGTTTAAGGCCGGAAGTAAAGAAAACTGTAGTTACCGGAATTGAAATGTTTCGCAAGCTTCTTGATGAGGGGCATGCCGGAGATAATGTCGGGCTTCTCTTAAGAGGTGTTGAAAGAAAAGATATTGAGCGCGGTATGGTTATTGCTGCACCTAAATCAATTACACCGCATACTAAATTTCAAGCTCAAATTTACATTTTGACTAAAGAAGAAGGCGGAAGACATACTCCGTTTTTTAAGGGCTATAGGCCGCAATTTTATTTCCGCACTACTGATGTTACCGGAAACGTTGAAATGCCCGTGGGCGTGGAGATGGTTATGCCCGGAGATAACGTGAGTTTAAGTGTTGAGTTAATTATACCTATCGCCATGGAAAAAGAATCGCGCTTTGCTATCCGCGAAGGCGGGCATACAGTAGGCGCTGGTGTTGTTACCGAGGTTATTGCTTAAGAATATGCCAAACGAGCAGAAGATACGCATAAAGTTAAAGGCCTATGATCATCGTTTACTGGATCAGGCCGTGCTAGAGATTGTTGAGACGGTTAAACGGACTGGTGCAAAAATAGCCGGTCCGGTACCTCTGCCTAAGAAGCGCGAGATATATACTGTTTTACGCTCTCCGGTTATTGACAAGAAATCACGCGAGCAGTTTGAGTTGTCTACGCATAAAAGGCTTATTGATATATTTGAGCCTACGGCGAAGACGATCGATTCGTTAAGAAAACTGAATCTGCCTGCAGGTGTGGATGTGGAAATTAAATAATATGATTGGAATATTAGGCAAAAAAATTGGAATGACCCAGTTTTTCACTGAAGACGGCTCTTTGGTTAGCGTTACAGCTGTTGAGGCAGGCCCTTGTCCGGTATTAGCAATAAAGGAGAAGAGCATACAGCTTGGTTTTGATCAGATTAATGAGAAACGGCTTAAGAAGCCGATTGCGGGTTATTTTAAGAAGATAAACGTGCCAAGCCGTAAGTTTATCAGGGAAGTCTCCAAGGATCCTCTTAAAGAATATAAGGTTGGTGAAGAACTTAAGGTGGATATTTTTGCTCCCGGAGATTTTGTCGATGTAACCGGAATATCTATAGGTAAAGGTTTCCAGGGAGGTATGAAACGTTGGCATTGGAAAGGTGGGCCACGGACCCATGGTTCGACTTCTCATCGCCGCGTAGGTTCGATTGGTTCAACTACAACGCCGGGAAGAGTTTTTAGAGGGCATCACATGCCCGGGCATATGGGAGCAGAGAGAGTAACTACTCAAAACTTAAAAATTATTAAAACCGATCTCGAAAATAACATTCTTCTTATCAAAGGTTCAATTCCCGGTTGTAAAAACGGATATGTTATTATAAAAAAGGCTAAGAAAAAAATAGCTAAAGTCGCGAAAGCGAAGGCTAAGAAATAACCCATGGAAGCGATCACCTTACCTGTATATAATGCTGAAGGCAAAGAAGTAGATAATATTAAGTTAAACCTTTCTGTTTTTGACGGGGTAGTCAATGAAGCTGCTATCTATCAGGCAGTTAATGCCTATCGCGCTAATCAAAGAAAAGGTCTAGCTTCGACTAAGACTAGGGGAGAGGTTTCCGGAGGAGGTAAAAAACCATGGAAGCAAAAGGGTACGGGACGCGCGCGTGTTGGTTCGACCCGGTCACCTTTATGGCGGCATGGTGGTGTTGTCTTCGGCCCGCATCCAAGGGATTTTTCTTACGTTATTCCTTCTAAGATAAGATCGCTAGCTTTAAAATCAAGCCTCAATGCCAAGATCAAGGATAATAATTTAATTATTTTAGATGTTTTAAAAATAGAGAAGCCCAAGGTTAAGGATGCGCTTAAGGTTTTCTCTAATTTAAAATTAAATAATCACAAGTCTGATAAAAAACTTAGGGTGCTTTTATTATTGGATAAGATAAGCGATTCTTTAAGGCTTGCTTTAAGAAATATTGATTTCCTAGATTTTAACATTGCCCAAGACACCAATGTTTATGAAGTGATGGCGAATAGGAAGTTAGTGATTACTAAAGATGGTTTAACCCAACTTACTAATAGATTAAAAAAATGAACTACGCGCAAGATATAATTAAGGCTCTTATTCGCACGGAAAAATCAACCCAGTACGAACCAAAAGGTAAATATCTTTTCTTGGTCAATCCTGAAGCGAATAAAATTCAGATTAAGCGTGCGGTTGAGGCTGTTTATAAGGTAAAAGTTAACGATGTAAATACTTTTATTTCAGCAGGAAAATTAAAAAGGGTACGTTATCATTTAGGGAGGACATCGGAACTCAAAAAGGCAATCGTAACTTTAAAAGAAGGCCAGAAGATTGAGGTAGCTTAAATACTATGGGCTTAAAATATTTTAAACCTACAACACCATCGCGTCGGCATATGACCGGTCCGGATTTCAAGGAAATAACCAAGCATACACCGGAAAGATCCCTTCTCTTGCCTTTAAAGAAGAGCGGAGGCAGAAATTCTTACGGTAGGATTACTTCTAGGCATCGTGGCGGTGGGCATAAAAGAATGTTAAGGGTTATTGATTTTAAGCGCGATCTCTTTGAATCTTTGGGTAAGGTTATTGCTATTGAATATGACCCTAATCGTTCTTCAAGGATAGCTCTAATTGAGTATCCTAATAAAGAAAGAAGATATATACTAGCACCTGTAGGTTTAGCTGTTGGACAGACGGTTCTTTCTTCTAATCAGAGAGATGTAGAGATTACCACGGGTAATTGCCTTCTTCTAAAGTACATTCCTTCAGGAACTATGATACATAATATAGAGTTGAGCAGGGGGCATGGCGGGCAAATTGTGCGTTCTGCAGGTTCAAGTGCTCAGCTTATGGCTAAGGAGGGAGAGTTTGCGCATATTAAACTTCCTTCCGGAGAGGTAAGATTAGTTAGTGTTGAATGCCATGCTACTATTGGGCAGGTAGGGAATGTAGATCACGGAGCACTTTATTTAGGTAAGGCAGGCAGGAATAGATGGCTTGGCGTAAAGCCACAGTCAAGAGGCGTGGTAATGAATCCGGTTGATCATCCTCACGGTGGTGGTGAAGGTAAATCTCCGCAGGGAAATCCTCATCCGGTAACTCCATGGGGAAAACCGACTAAAGGTTACAGAACTAGAAAACCGAATAGATACTCTAATCAGTTTATTCTTAAAAGAAGGAAGCCATAATGCCAAGATCATTAAAAAAAGGTCCTTATGTTGAAGAGAGGCTGACAAGAAAGGTGGACCAACAGCGTAAATCCGGCACACGTCAAGCGATTAAGACTTGGTCAAGAAGTTCGACCATCATACCTGAATTTGTAGGGCTTACTTTTGCCGTTTACGACGGTAAAAGGCATATTCCGGTATTTGTTACCGAGAATATGGTTGGCCATAAGTTAGGTGAATTTTCTCCTACTCGGATATTTAGGAAACACGGCGGTATAAAAGCAAAGAAGGCATTAGAGAAAACTTAAAAAATGATTGCTAAAGCAGAAGGAAAATTTCTAAGGATTTCACCGACTAAAGTTAGACAGGTTATGGATTTAATCCGTAATAAAGATGCTAAAGAATCTGTAAGTATACTTTTTCATCTTAATAAGCGCCCCAAGGAATATTTGATCAAGATACTTAAGTCAGCGATTGCCAATGCTAAGGTAAAAGGTTTTAATGTTGAGCAATTATATATATCTAAGATTGTTTGTAATGTGGGCCCAAGCTGGAAAAGATTCAAGGCCGCTGCCTTTGGCCGGGCGCAACCGATATTGAAGAGAACTGCTCATATCAAAATAGAGTTGGACCTAAAAGATCAGGAGAGTAAATAATGGGTCAAAAGTGTAGCCCTTTAGTTCTAAGGTTAGGTTTTATTCGTAATTGGAATAGCCGTTGGTTTGCTTCTCCCGTAGACTATCCTAAATTTATTTATCAGGATTACAATATTCGTAAATTTATAAAAAAGAGGTTTAAACAAGCAGCTGTCTCTAAAATTGTTATCGAGAGATTAGCAACTAAAATTAAAATCAGAATATTTTCTGCTCGTCCGGGGATTATTATCGGCCGCCATGGTTCTGATATTGAGCGTTTGAGAGAAGATTTAAATGTCATGGTTAAGCAAGAAGTGGCTATTGATATCGAAGAGATCAAGAATCCCTCTTGGGATGCCCAGCTGGTCGCAGAGAATATCGCTTTCCAACAGGAGAAGAGAGTAGCTTTTCGCCGGGCAGTCAAGCGCGCGATGGAGCAATCTATGAACTCGGGAGTGAAAGGGATAAGAGTTTCATGCTCTGGCCGGCTCAATGGAGCGGAGATGTCGCGTACTGAACTATACAAAGAGGGTAAGGTTCCGCTCCAGACATTACGCGCGGACATAGATTATGGTTTTGCGGAAGCTCTGACTATGTATGGCCTTATCGGGGTTAAAGTTTGGATCTATAAAGGTGATATATTGGGCAAGATAGGCGCAAGAAGAGATGCTCTTGAAAAAGATAAAGTTGATGTTGCGAAGGAGATAAAATAATATGCCTTTAATGCCCAAGAGGGTTAAATACCGTAAATTACAAAAAGGCCAACGTAGGGGAGTTGCTACATCCGGAGCGGATTTAGCTTTTGGTGAATTTGGATTAAAGAGCTTGGGAAATGGCTGGCTTAAGAATAACCAGATTGAGGCGGTACGGGTAATTATTGCTCGTCAGTTGCATAAAGGCGGAAAACTCTGGATTAGGGCTTTTCCGGATAAATCTATAACTAAAAAACCGGCAGAAGTACGTATGGGTAAAGGTAAAGGAGATCTTGATCATTGGGTAGCAGTGATTAAAAGAGGGAAGATATTATTTGAGTTAGGTGGCGTTCCTGAAGAGTATGCTCGTCAGTGTTTTCGCCTCGTAGCCTACAAGCTTCCACTTAGGACTAGATTTGTAACTCGAACACAAAGATAAAATGATGAAAAAAGAGAAAGTAAAAGATTTACTTAATTTATCAAGAGCCGAACTTTTAGAGAAAGAGAAGGCCTTGAAAGTGGAACTTTTTAAATTAAACCTCGGGCGTTATTCAGGAAGAGTTGAGAAGCCGCATATGTTCCCTTTGGTTAAAAGAACAATAGCGCGAATCGAGACTATCCTTCACCTAAAGGAAAGAAAAATATAATGGGTAAGAGAAAAGAATTTATAGGATTAGTGGTTAGCGACAAAATGCAAAAGACTGTGGTCGTGAAGGTTTTAAGGATAAGTAAGCATCCTAAGTATTCGCGTATTATGAAAAGCTATAATAAATTTAAAGCTCATGATGAAAAAGGTATTGCTAAATTAGGGGATACTGTGCGTATCGAAGAGACCCGGCCTCTCTCTAAAGATAAACGTTTCCGGGTATTAGGGGTAGTTAAGAAGGCGGAAGCCCCAGATATTGCGATTGACGAAGTGAAGGAGATTAAATAATGATTCAGTTGCGTAGCATATTAGATGTAGCTGATAATACCGGGGCTAAGCGTGCGGCTATGATCGGAGTCTTAGGCAAGAAAAACTGCGCAATTGCTGTGGTGGGAGATATTATTAATGTTAATATCAAGGAATCTTCTCCCGGCGCAACGGTAAAAAAGGGTGAAGTTGGCAGGGCGGTAATAGTCAGGACCAGGCAACCGTTAAGGCGTTCGGATGGGTCTGTTTTAAGATTTGACCGTAATGCCATAGTTTTTATAGATGAGAAATCTAATCCCAGGGGCACGCGAGTATTTGGACCGGTAGCACGCGAACTAAGGGATAAGAATTTTACTAAAATTATATCTTTAGCGCCTGAGGTAATATAAATGCAAAAAATCAGAAAAGGCGATACAGTCCAAGCGGTTAAGGGTAAGGATAAGGGTAAGAAGGGAAAGGTTTTAAATGTATCTTTAGAAACCGGCCGTGCTCTTGTTGAAGGGGTAAATTTAGCTAAGAAACATAAACGCCAGAGCAGCCAAGATCAGAAGGGCGGCATCATTTCTATTGAGATGCCTATGAGTATCTCTAATATTGCTTTGGTTTGTAAGAGCTGTAATCGCGCGACTAAGGTAGGTTTCACAATTTTAAAAGACGGAACAAAATCCAGAATTTGCAAGTCTTGTAAAGAGGCCATATAAAGATGAACCCAAGATTATTAGAAAAATACAGAAAAGAAATAGTTCCTAAGATGATGCAGGATTTTGGCATCAAAAATAAAATGGCTGTCCCCCGTGTAGATAAGATTGTGGTAAATATGGGCGTTGGTGAGGGTGCGCAGGATATTAAGATCTTAGAAAAATCCATAGAAGAGCTAGCAATAATAACAGGGCAGAAACCTATTATGCGTAGGGCTAAGAAAGCTATCGCAAACTTTAAGATTAGAGAGGGATCTCCTATCGGCTGTAAGGTTACGTTGCGTAGGGCTATGATGTATGAATTTATGGATAGGTTAATTAATATTGCTCTTCCGCGTATCCGTGATTTTCGCGGGGTTCCTTTAAATGCATTTGATAAAGCGGGAAATTATACTTTAGGTTTAAGTGAACAAGGGATATTCCCTGAGATTGAATATGACCGGCTTACTCGAACACAGGGGATGGATATTACTTTTGTAATCAAAAATGTTAAAACAAATGATCATGCGCGCGCATTGTTAAAATTATTCGGCATGCCTTTTAAAACTATAAAGGACTAAGTTGTCTGGGCAGTTCGCTAGACAAAAACATAAGGTGCTCTTATACTTGACCTCGCAAAAGCTCGGCCAAGTATTTCGCTAAACCAAAACAGAAGGTGCTCTTATACTTGACCTCGCAAAAGCTCGGCCAAGTATTTCGCTAAACCAAAACAGAAGGTGCTCAAAATATGGCTAAGAATTCACAGATAGCTCGATGGAAAAGGAAAGCTAAATTTCCCTCACGCCAACATAACCGTTGCGCGATATGCGGTCGGTCAGGCGGGTATCTTCGTAGGTTTCAGCTATGCCGTTTATGTTTCCGGGAATTAGTCTGGCAGGGGATGATACCGGGCGTAAAAAAAGCGAGCTGGTGATACACCCGGCCTAATTGGATAGGCCAGTATGTGCTTCTGCACAAGGAGAACAAATGTCAAGATCTGATTTAATAGCTGATGTCTTCACAATCATACGCAATGCGATTATGATTAAAAGAGAGATTGTGGATGTGCCAGCGTCAAACACAATAAAAGCAATCTTGGGTATCCTTAAGGATGAGGGGTATATTGAGAATTTTAAGCTCATTGAAGATAAAAAGCAGGGATTAGTCCGGGTTTATTTGAAATATATTGCCACAAAGTCAGCGATAAGGAATATTAAACGTATATCCCGTCCGGGTTTACGTCTTTATGTGAAACATAAGAAAGTACCGTCAGTTTTGAGGGGCAAAGGTATTGCGATAATCTCAACCCCCAAGGGAATTATGACTGATAAATCCGCTCGTCAAGAGGGGCTAGGCGGAGAAGTCATCGGGTATATTTGGTAAAACATAAAACAAAAACTGAAGGTGGTCAATACTTGACCTCGCTCAGCTCGGCAAGTATTTCGCTAGATCAAATCATAAGGAGCTCAATGTCTAGGATAGGCAAGAAAATTATAGTAATTCCAAAAGAAGCAAAGGTTGAAGTAAAGGATAACATTATCTTTGTTGAAGGGCCTAAGGGGAAGTTAAATATGGCATTATCCCCACGTATAACTTTGGAGATAAAGGATAGTCAGATTTTAGTTAAAAGACTAACCGATATTAAGACGGACAAGTCTTTGCATGGATTATTTCGCGCGCTTATTGTCAATATGATTAAGGGTGTTACCGAAGGCTACAAAAAGGAGCTTGAGATAATCGGCGTAGGTTTTAAGGCAGCGGTTCAAGGGGCTAATTTAAATATGAGTTTGGGTTTTTCTCATCAGGTAAATTTTTCAATACCCGAAGGTATTAAGATAGAGGCACCTAAGCCGACCCAGTTAGTTATAACCGGAATAGATAAAGCGTTGGTTGGTAAGGTTTCAACCGAGATACGTTCTATATACCCACCTGAGCCGTACAAGGGCAAAGGTATTCGTTTCTTAGGTGAGCATGTAAAGAAGAAAATAGGTAAGGCTCAAGCAACTGGTAGTGGCGGCAAATAGGTAGGGCTGCCTGCCGGCAGGTAGGCGTGAAAGGATTAGTGGAGTGAATAAAAAAGAACTTTCCAGATTAAAAAGGCATCGTCGGATAAAAATGAGGATGCATGGAACAAATGAAAAGCCGCGCTTGGTAATTAAACGCAGCCTGAATAATTTTTCTGCGGTGGTAATTGATGATGCAGAGAATAAAGTAGTTTTTTCTTTTTCTACGGCTAATAAAGAATTTAAGCAGAAGATCAAGAATTCTGGTAATGTTAAAGCTGCGGAAATATTTGGAGAGTTGTTTTCCGCAAAGGCTAAGGAAAAGGGGATAACTAAGATTATATTTGATCGTGCGGGATATTTATACCATGGTAGGGTAAAGACTTTTGCTGAATCTTTAAGAAAAGGCGGAATGGAGTTTTAATCTATGCGTGAATTAAGTATTGAACAGCAACCGGAATTAATTGAGAAGGTAATTTCTATCAATCGTGTAACCAAAGTTACTAAGGGCGGAAAGAAACTACATTTCAGCGCACTTGTTGTCGTAGGGGATACCAAGGGTAGAGTTGGTTTTGCGTTGGACAAGGCGAATGAAGTAGCAAGCGCAATACGTAAATCATTAACTAAGGCTAAGAAGAGTATTTTTAAAGTTACGCTTGAAGGCTCGACTATACCTCATGAAATTATAGGCCATTATGGGGCTGCTAAAGTTATGCTTAAGCCTGCCTCGGAAGGTACGGGTGTAATTGCTGCAGGTCCTGTGCGTGCCATATGCGAAGCAGCAGGAATTAAGGATATATTAACTAAATGTTTAAAATCTAACAATCCGATTAATGTTATTAAGGCGACTGTTGACGGCCTAAAAAACCTTAAGAGTTAATATGAAAAAAAAAGAAGCTAAATTAAAAAAAGAGATAGTCACTCCTGAGAAAGGGTTATTTAATCTAGGTAGGCCTAAGGGCGCTCATAAGCGCAGGAAGTATTTGGGGAGGGGTTCTAGCTCCGGGCATGGAAAGACTTCTACCCGTGGAAGTAAGGGTCAGACTTCAAGAGCGGGAAGGCATTTTTATCTGGGTTTTGAGGGAGGGCAGTCACCTTTAATTCGTAAAATGCCTAAGCGCGGATTCGTTAATATTTTTAGAAAAGAATTTCAAATAGTCTCTTTAGCTAGTATTGCCAAGATAAAAGAGAGCTTGATTAATCCGGAATTACTCAAGGCTAAAGGTTTGATTAAGGACAAAGAAAAACCGGTTAAGGTTTTGGGTGATACAGATCTAAAGGTAGCAGCTACTATACATGCGCATGCTTTTTCTAAACAGGCGGCCGATAAGATTAAAAAAGCAGGCGGTAGGCCGGAAATAATAACTATTAATGCCATTAGTTGATTTTAGCCCTTTAGTTAATTCTTTTAAGATACCGGATCTAAAGAAGCGCCTGATTATTACCGGCGCGTTGATTGCTATATACCGAGCAGGTTGTTATATACCTACTCCGGGGATTGACGGAGCGGCTTTAGCAGAGTTTTTTAGTCGCGTTGCCCGCACTCAAGGCGGGACGATCTTTGGCATAATAAATATGTTTTCTGGTGGCGCTATGGAGAAACTGACCATATTTGCACTGGGAATCATGCCGTATATATCTTCTTCGATCATTATGCAATTGCTAACTGCGGTAATCCCGGCCTTAGAGAAGATGGCTAAAGAAGGGAAGGCAGGGCATGAGAAGATAAATCAGTTTACGCGTTATGGAACCGTAGCTTTAGCTATAGTGCAGTCTTTTTTTATAGCTTTGTGGCTCGAGAATCCAGCGCGTTTTGAAGGTTTGAAGATAGTAATGAGCCCGGGTTTGGGATTTAGGATAATAACCGTACTGACTCTTACTACTGGCACGATATTCATCATGTGGTTAGGTGAACAGATCCAAGAGAGGGGTATTGGAAATGGAATATCCCTGATTATTACCGCAGGCATAATTTCCAGGATTCCCGCAGCTATGCATCAGTTATATGTTTTAGTTTCACCTTTTGCTGCTGCTCGTCGACAAATCCAGCCTTTTACCTTGGTGATTATGGCCGTATTTTTAGTAGTAGTTGTTTTTTCCGTAATCATGATTACTCAAGGACAAAGGAAGATACCTGTGCAATACGCACGCAGGATTGTAGGCAGAAAGATTTACGGTGGGCAGTCTACTTATATACCTTTAAAAGTTGATACGGCAGGAGTTATCTCTATTATTTTTGCGCAATCAATTATACTCTTTCCGGCAACACTAGCATCATTTATCCCTAATCCGGGATTTCAGAGATTAGCGCAAGGATTAATCCGCGGCCAGGTGCTTTATACTTTAATTTACGCTCTTTTAATAATTTTCTTTTGTTATTTTTATACAGCCATAGTATTTAATCCGCAGGATTTATCCGAGAATATGAAAAAATATGGCGGTTTTATACCGGGAATACGCCCGGGCGCGCCTACGGCAGAGTTTTTAGATTATGTTATGACGCGGATTACTTTAGCCGGAGCGATGTTTATTGCAGTTATTGCCATATTTCCGGATTTCGTTATGGCTTGGCTTAAAGTCCCTTACTTGGTTGCTTCTTTTTTCGGGGGGACAGGTATATTAATTATTGTAGGCGTTATGCTGGATACGTTGAAACAAATTGAATCGCATCTTTTGACACATCATTACGAAGGTTTTATTAAAGGCGCCCACATGAAGGGGAGAAGATAGTGCGTATTATTTTATTAGGGCCTCCGGGTGCAGGAAAAGGTACACAGGCTAAAGTCTTAGCGCAAGAGTTAGGCGTTGCGCATATATCTACCGGGGATATATTAAGGCAAAATGTTAAAGAGGCTACTCAATTAGGCAAGGAGGCAAAGGATTTTATGGATCGCGGCCTGCTTGTTCCGGATGGGCTAATGAGTAAGATGCTTCAAGATCGGTTTGCGAAGAGCGATGTAAAGCAGGGTTTTATTCTTGATGGTTATCCCCGGAACATTGCTCAAGCTAAGACGTTGGAAGAGATATTTAGGCTTAAGGGTTTAGATGTAGATTTGGTGGTCTATTTGGATTCAAGCGACAGCGTAATTATTCAAAGATTATCCGGAAGATTGGTTTGTTCTAAATGTTCAGCCAACTATCATATAACAAATATGCCTCCTCTAAGGCAAGGTTTTTGTGATAAGTGTGGTGGTTCGCTCTATCAGAGAACCGATGATAAGGTTGAGACAATAAAAAAGCGTTTAGAGGTTTATAAAAATGAAGTTTCTGATTTAATAAAATATTATTCTGAAGAGAATAAATTACACCGTTTGAGCGCAGATGGGCAGGCTGAAGAAGTACTTAAAGAGATAGTCGTTCTTACTAAGCAATAAGATGATTCCTTTAAAATCTGAAGAAGACCTTAAGAATCTTCAGGTATCAGGTGAGATTTTAGGCAGGACAATGAGAGGTTTAAAGAAGTTTGTTCTCTCCGGGATTTCGACTGCCGAGATTGATCGTATTGCCGAGGAACTTATAATTAAGGAAGGCGCTAAGCCAGCATTTAAAGGCTATAGAGGATTTCCCGCGGCTTTATGCGTTTCTATAAATGAAGAGATTGTACATGGTATACCGGGAAAGAGGGTACTTCGCGAAGGTGATATTGTAGGTCTTGATTTAGGCGTGAATTATCTTGGTTATTTTTCTGATGCGGCAGTAACTTTGGCCATTGGGGAAATAAGCCCTAAGGTTAATAAGTTAGTTGAAGTTACTCGTCAGGCTTTGGTTGAAGGTATAAAATTAGCGATTGTAGGGAATAACCTATCGGATATATCGCATCGGATCCAAAGTTTTGTTGAGGGTAAGGGTTTTTCTGTAGTTAGGCAATTTGTAGGGCATGGTATAGGATTAAGCCTGCATGAAGAACCCGAAATACCTAATTTCGGTAGTCCGCATCAAGGTCCGATATTGAAAAGCGGTATGGTTTTAGCTATTGAGCCAATGGTAAATATGGGGAGTTGGGAATCGGAGATATTACCTAATGGCTGGACAGCAGTAACCAAAGATAGGCTTCCTTCAGCGCATTTTGAGCATACGGTTGCGATAACTGAAGAAGGGCCGAGAATATTGACAAGTTGATTGTCCCGTCTCATAATCATGCCAAGATTATACGATAATCTTGGCATATTCGACGGGATAAATTCGCACAATAACTTACTCACACTGTTGTGTTCGTAAGTTATGTGCTCATTTAATGCCTAAAGAAGAACTCATAGAGACGGAAGGAAAGATACTTGAAGCTCTTCCTAATGCTATGTTTAAAGTAGAACTTGAAAACGGGCATATAGTACTTGCGCATGTATCGGGTAAAATGCGTATGAACTTTATAAGGATTTTACCCGGAGATAAAGTAAAGCTAGAGCTTTCTCCTTATGATTTAAGCAGGGGAAGGATAACTTTTAGGGTAAAATGAAGCGAGCCTGAACTTCTATAATGAAATACTTGAGCGGCCATATTCTAGGCCGCGAAAGTATAAAAAACTAGGAAGGTGTTAAGTGAAAGTAAAAGCATCGGTAAAAAGAATTTGTGATAAATGCAAGATTGTTAAGAGGCAGGGGGTAATTAGGGTAATTTGTTCTAATGCCAAGCATAAGCAGAGACAAGGATAATTTACTGTAAGGCACCCGGACTTATTTGAGAGGCCGGTACCTCGACATAAATGAATGCCGAGTATCCCGCTTCTGCGGGATGTGCACTTACTGTGCAAGGAGGATTAATGCCAAGAATTTTGGGCGTGGATATACCTAAGGAAAAGAAAATTGAAATATCTCTTACCTACTTATATGGTATCGGTAGGGTATCGTCTAATAAGCTCCTTAAGGAGATTAACATTGATCCAAATAAGCGCGCAAAAGATCTAAGTGAGGAAGAGGTAGCGCGTATAACCAATGCTCTGCAAAAGGGCGGGTTAAAGATTGAAGGTGATTTACGCCGGGATATCGCGCAGAATATCAAGAGGCTTATGGATATTGGTTCTTATAGGGGATCGAGGCATAAGAAAGGGCTTCCTGTAAGAGGCCAGCGCACAAGGACAAATGCCAGAACTAGAAAAGGGCCAAGTAGAGGTAAAGGCAATTCATCAGTAGTTAAAAAGATAGAATCGGGAAAGCCAGCTGCAAAACCGGCTAAATAAAATGTATATAACACCCGGCCTTAATTGAGAGGCCGGTGCGCACTTACTGTGCAGGGAGAGATAATGGCGACAAAAGAAAAAACGAAAAAGAAGAAGATAGCTAAGGGAGTAACTTCTGGTATTGCCCATATTCAGGCAAGTTTTAATAATACCATCATTACTATAACTGATAAGCAAGGGAGTGTTTTAGTTTGGTCTGCTCCCGGTATCGTCGGTTATAGTGGTTCTAAGAAATCTACTCCTTTTGCCGCCCAGGTAGCTGCGTCTGATGCTGCCAGAAAAGCGAAAGAGATAGGTCTTAAGGAAGTCGAAGTGCGGGTTAAGGGTCCGGGTTTCGGAAGGGAATCCGCTATTAGGGCGCTTCAGGCCGGGGGACTTATTATAACTTTAATTAAGGACGTGACTCCTATTCCGCATAACGGATGTCGCCCCAAGAAGAAAAGGAGAGTGTAATTCATGGCACGTTATACTGATGCAGTCTGCAGGTTGTGCCGAAGGCAGGGTGAAAAAATGTTTCTTAAGGGCACAAAGTGCAACACAGAGAAATGCCCGGCGAATAAAAGGCCTTATGCTCCAGGCCAGCATGGAGAGGGTAAGGGTAAAAGACAGAAAGTCTCTAACTATGGCTTACAGTTAAAGGAAAAACAGAAGGTTAAGAGGATTTATGGAGTGCTTGAAAAGCAGTTCCGTAGATATTTTGAGACTGCTTCAAAATCTAAGGGTGTTACCGGTAAGGTGCTCTTGCAATTATTGGAAAGAAGGCTGGATAATGTAGTCTTTCGTATGGGCTTAGGTATTTCTAGGTCTCAAGCCCGCCAGATTGTCAGGCATAATTTTATTCTTGTCAATTCAGTAAGGGTGAACATTCCGTCTTATTTAGTGGATAAAGATGATTTAATCCAGGTTAAAGCTAAAGATAAGGCGCTGAATAAGATAAAGGATAATTTAGAGCTTTCTAAGGATAGGACCGTGCCTAGCTGGCTCGAGTTTAAAAGTGCTGATTTTAACGCTAAAGTTTTAAGGCTTCCGGATAAGAATGATATTCAGCAGACAATACAAGAACAGTTAATAGTTGAGTTGTATTCTAAATAATATTTTGTTCTCCCGTCTCGTAACCGCGGCAAAATTATCAACGATAATTTTGCCGCACTCGACGGGATCAATTCGCACACATAACTTACTCTCACTTCGTGTTCGTAAGTTATGTGCTCATTGAGGAGGAAATAGATGGGTATAAAATGGAGAGATTTTCAATTACCAAAGAGATTAGAATGTGAAGAGTCTACCTATACAAATACTTACGGTAAATTCTCCGCCGCGCCTTTTGAAAGAGGTTACGGTGTTACCTTAGGAAACTCATTAAGAAGGGTCTTGCTTTCTTCTATAGAAGGAAGCGCCGTAACTAGCGTCAAAATCTCTGGGGCTTCTCATGAGTTTACGACTATCCCAGGGCTTCTGGAGGATGTGCCGGAATTAATTTTGAACATAAAAAACATTGTTTTAAATTCTCACTCTAAAATACCTAAGGTAATAACAATCAAGGGTAAATCTAAAGGTGAGATCAAGGCTGGCGATATTGAGACCGATGAGACAATTGAAATAATTAATCCGGAGCTTTATATAGCTACGCTCACTAAAGATATTAAGCTGAATATCGAGATGGAGGTTTCGCGCGGGCGTGGCTATCTGGTTGCCGAATTAAATAAAAAAGAAGATAAAGCTATAGGTGTAATTCCGATTGATGCGGTATTTACTCCTATTAAGAAGATTAATTTCTTTGTGGAGAATACACGCGTTGGTCAGAGGACAGATTATGATAAGCTAATCCTGGAAGTTTTTACTAATGGTGCGATTAGCCCAAAGGATGCACTCTTATATGCTTCTAATATTTTGCAAAGGCACTTGGATATATTCGTCAATTTTGGCCAGCTTCCCGAAGATATAGCAGAAGATGAGCCAGAGATGATCAAAGAAGAAGTGGCTCTTTATGAGAAATTAAGGCTTCCTATTTTGGAGCTTGAATTATCGGTGCGTAGCTCAAACTGCTTAAGGGATGCGGGGATTAAGATTATCGCTGATCTGGTTAAGAAGAACGAAGATGAGATGCTTAGCTTCAAGAATTTCGGTAAGAAATCGCTTACTGAAATTAAAGAACTGCTTATGGGCATGGGTTTAACCTTAGGAATGCAAATAGACCCTAAAAAAATAAAGAAGGCTTAAAATATGAGACACGGTAAGAAAAGATTACAGTTGAGTCGTTTTACCAGCTGGCACAAAGCTACTTTAAAAAGTTTAGCTAGAAATATAATTATTCACCAGAGTATTAAGACTTCGATATCAAGGGCTAAAGCAGTTAGGCCTTTGGTTGAGAAACTTATTTCTTTAGCTAAAGAGAATACTCTAAGCGCAAAACGCCAAGCTTTCAAGGTATTAGGCGATCACAAGCTTGTTTCCTTGCTATTTAATGATATTGGGCCATTATTCGCTAAAAGGAATAGTGGATATACCCGTATTATAAGTTTGGTTAAGCGCAGGGGTGATAATGCTCAAATAGTGATCTTCGAGCTTACTGATAAAAAGGTTAAAGAGATAAAGAAATTAAAAAAGGCTAAAGAAGAAAATCTTAAACCTAAGGCGGCAGAAAGTTCTCTAGATGTTCAAGCGGAAAAAAGCACGGAAAAGAAAGCTAAGGAGCCAACAACTTTAGTTAAAGATAGGCAAGAAACAACCAAGAAACCCGCTAAGAAGTTCTTGGGTGGAATAAGAAGTATCTTTAAGAAACAAAGAGATTCGCTATAGGGATGGAGAAAATCAGGATATTCTATGCGCATAGATACGCGGTTAGCCCAGCGTTTAAAGAAAGTCAAGCCATCCTCGACCCTAGCCATAACTTCCAAGGCTAAAAAGCTAAAGTCTGAAGGTTTTGATATCGTTAGTTTGGCAGCAGGTGAGCCAGATTTTGATACGCCTGATTTTGTAAAAGAAGCTGGTATCGAAGCGATAAAATCAGGTTTTACCAAATATACTCCTACCACAGGCATACCGGAACTAAAAAAGCTTATATCCGAGAAATTAGAAAGTGATAATTCTCTTGGATATGAACCTAGTCAAATCGTAGTTTCTTGCGGTGCGAAGCATAGTATTTTTAATGCTTTATCTGTCCTAGTTGATCCAGATGACGAAGTATTAATACCTTCTCCATATTGGGTAAGTTATCCTGAAATGGTTCACTTATGCCTTGGCCTGCCGCGTTTTATTAAAACTTTACCAGAAAATAACTTCAAAATTACTCCCATCCAGCTTAGAGAGCAGATAAGCTCAAAGACTAAGGTGCTTATCTTGAACAGTCCTTCTAATCCTACGGGGTGTGTTTACAGAGAAGAGGAGCTGAGGAAGATAGCGGAAATATGCGTTGAGAATAAGATTTTTGTAATCAGCGACGAGATTTATGAGAAGTTAATCTACGACGGGTTAAAGCATGTTTCTATCGCCGGATTTAATAAAGATATATATGATTTAACTGTTACCATTAACGGAATGTCTAAGAGTTATTCTATGACTGGTTGGCGTATTGGATATCTTGCTGCCGCAATTGATATTTCGGAGGCAGTTTCAAGGCTACAAGATCATTCTACTTCCAACCCTAATTCTATAGCCCAGAAAGCCGCTCTGGCTGCATTAAGTTATAGCGGTGATTTTTTTAGCGGGATAGTTAGAGAGTTCCAAAATAGAAGAGATTACTGTATGGAGAGGTTAAAGAAGATGCCGAAGATTTCTCCCATTCTCCCAGAAGGCGCATTCTATATATTCTTTGATATAAGCAAAACTGGTTTAAAATCGTCGGATTTTGCCAACCGTTTGCTTGAGGAGAAATATATAAGCCTTATCCCAGGTGATGGTTTTGGCATGGATAATTACGTGCGTATGAGTTTCGCCACATGCATGGAAGAACTTAAGAAGGGTATGGATAGGCTAGCCGATTTTCTAGAAAGAAATTGAGCACCTTGAATTTTTGTTTAGCCCTAAAATCTGGATCCTTGATCGAACGTTAGTGAGATCAAGGATAAGAAGGTACTGGAAGATATTCTATGGGCAAGACGATTGCTGAGAAAATATTGAGTGCGCATTCAGGTTCTGATCTCTCTGCCGGAGATTTTGCGGTATGCAAGATTGATTTTGCCTTTGGTCAGGATGGCACCAGCTCAATCATTATCGATAGGGTTAAAGAATTGGGGATAAAGAAACTTAAGACCAGATTTTGCATGGTTATCGATCATAGTGCTCCATCTCCGAGTGAAGGCGTATCACGAGTACATAAAAAGATGCGTAGTTTCTCTCAAGAGTTTAAATCTCCCCTTTTTGATATTGGCTGCGGGGTTTGCCACCAAGTCATCCCCGAGTCCGGCGAAATTCTTCCGGGTAATTTAGTTTTAGGAGCAGATTCCCATACTTGTACTTATGGCGCTTTAGGCGCTTTTTCTACAGGAGTTGGTTCAACAGACCTAGCCATTGCCTTAGCTACGGGTAAGAATTGGTTTAAAGTCCCGCAGACTCTAAAAATAATAATTAAGGGTAAAGTTCTTAAGGGAGTATACCCTAAAGATATAGCCCTTCATATTATAACTGCGATAAAATCCGACGGAGCGACTTATAAAGCCCTGGAATTTTACGGTCCGGTTATAGATAGTATGGATATGGATGGCCGCTTTACTATCGCCAATATGGTGGTAGAGATGGGGGCAAAGGCGGGTTTTATGCCTACGGATAAGACTACTATTAATTGGCTTCTTTCTCGTGGAGTCAGTCCCTCAAAGATAAAAGATATTTTTGCGGATAAAGACGCTAAATACGAAGGTATTTTGGAATTTGATATATCAAAGCTTAAGCCGCAAGTATCATTGCCTCATAGTGTAGATAGCGCTAAGTCCGTATCTGAAATAGAGAACACCAAAATAAATGAAGCTTTTCTAGGAACGTGCACAAATGGAAGATTGCAAGATTTAAAAATTGCTGCTAAAATATTAAAAAGCAGAAGAGTTGCTCCGGGAGTAAGGTTTATTATAGCCCCTAGTTCTCGCCTTGTTTTTTTAAAGGCATTAGAATTAGGCTTGGTAGAGATATTTATTAAAGCCGGAGCGGTTATTGTCGCCCCGGGTTGTGGCCCATGTGTAGGTACGCATAACGGTATACCCGCTGATTCAGAGATAGTCATATCCAGCGCTAACAGGAATTTTAAAGGAAGAATGGGTAATCCTAATGCTTTTATTTATTTAGCTTCACCTGCGACTGTGGCTGCTTCAGCGGTTAAGGGGTATATCACTGATCCTAGGCAATTCTTGTAATATGACACCCCGCGCTTATCGGCACATGGCCCTTATCGGAATTGAGCCAGTGTTCACCTTGTGTGGCGAAAATTGCGCGGGTGTGCCCTTTCTGGGCAAGGAGGATTTATATGGAGATTCGTGAGTTGCTTGTTGAGTGTATTGAGAAAGGGGCTTCAGACTTGCATTTTACCGAAAACGAGCCTCCGATATTGCGTATTGATGGTAAATTGTTCCGCACGACAGCTTCGGCATTAAATAAACAAGATTTAAAGAAGATGATTTATGCTATTCTTACCAGCCAGCAAAAGGAGATGTTTGAGAAAGATTTAGAGTTAGATTTTTCTTTTGCCCTTCCCGGTTTAGATAGGTTTCGGGTAAATATACACATACAAAAAAGTTCGGTAGAAGCAGCTTTTAGGCGTGTCCCTTTGGAGATACCTACAATTGAAGGATTGGGTCTTCCTCCGATTATAACTGAACTTGCGCGCAGGCCCAATGGGCTAGTCTTAGTAACCGGGCCGACGGGAATGGGTAAGACCACAACTTTAGCGACGATGGTTAACTTAATTAATAATGAAAGGGAGTGTTTGATTCTTTCCATTGAGGATCCGATCGAGTTCATCTATACAAACAAGAAGAGCATTATTAAGCAGAGAGAGGTTTATTCAGATACGCATTCTTTTGCCGATGCCCTAAGGCATGCCTTAAGGCAAGACCCTAATGTTATTGTTGTGGGCGAGATGCGTGATTTAGAGACTATATCTACCGCTTTAACTGCTGCAGAGACTGGGCATTTGGTTTTGGCTACACTGCATACTCCTGATGCGCCTCAAACTATAGAGAGGATTATTGATGTGTTTCCTCCGTTTCAACAGCAGCAGGTTAAGTTGCAGTTAGCGAATTGCCTTCAAGGAGTTGTTTCCCAACTTTTACTTTCTCATGCATCTGGCAAAGGTAGGGTTCTTGCCACTGAAGTAATGATAGCCACTTCAGGCATAAGGAATTTAATACGCGAACAGGAGATCGAGCAAATACCTACGCTTATGCAGACAGGTTCACAATATGGAATGCATACAATGGATAAGTCTCTTAAAGAGCTGACACAGAATGGGTCAATCAGCCTTGATGTTGCGCTCTCTAAGGTTAAGAACGTAGAGGAATTTAAACAATTATGAAGCTAGAAGGCAAGGCTATTAAATTAGGAGATAATATTAATACGGATTTTATTATTTCCGGCCGGTATAAGTTTGCAATTACCGATTTGAAAGAGCTGGCCAAACATATCATGGAAGATATTGACCCTAAGTTTCCGGAAAAGATAAATCCTGGTAAATCGATAATTGTAGCAGGCAGGAATTTCGGTATGGGTTCTTCGCGTGAACAGGCGCCTCTGGTAATTAAAGAAGCAGGTATTGTTGCAGTCTTAGCTAAAAGCTTTGCGCGCATATTTTATCGCAATGCATTTAATATAGGTTTATGTTTGATTGAAACAGATACGGATAAGATTGATGAAAACGATCTTTTAGATATCGATCTAGATAAAGGCACGGTCAGGAGCATTACTAAGAATATAAATCTTGAAATTAAACCTTTCCTTAAATTTATGCAGGAATTATTGAAAGAGGGGGGTATTATCAATTATTTCAAGAAATATGGAGAACTTAAAGTATAGATGGCGATGGCGCATAAAATAACCTTGATCCCCGGTGATGGTATAGGCCCTGAGATTACTTCAGCTGCAAAAAGATGCGTTGCGGCTACGGGCGTTAAGATAGATTGGGAAGAGGTTATTGCCGGATCCGACGCATTAGCTACAACCGGAGAATTGCTTCCCAAGAGTGTTTTAGATTCTGTAAAGAAGAATAAAGTCGCCTTGAAAGG
>JAGVER010000008.1 GCA_020058085.1 Candidatus Omnitrophota bacterium
TGAGTTGGTAAAAGTGCAAGATGGAGTTAAAGGCAGTTCTTCTCCTCTGGATACTGATGCTGTTGCTTCGCCAATTGGCATATCTGACAATAAAAAAGATGGCCAACCCTTTAAAGATGCTACGAATTCATCTCCATTGGTATTAAATAAATATCAGCCCGCTAAATTAATTCTGCCGCCGGAGAGCCCAGTTTCCGAAAAAGATATTTTTGGAATCTTGCATGATGAGTATGACGAAGGAGGCGCGGCAATGGATGATTATTATGTTGAGCCTATTGTTGTAGTGGACAATCAAGGTCAACCCGTAGGCAGGGTTAAAAAAGGCGATATTGTTATTTGGGCAAATCACCGCGCTGACCGGTCTTTTGGCGCGATGTTTGCCTTAACTGACTCTGATTTTAATCAGTTTGGCCATCGTTTCCCTGTAGAAGATTTAGATTTAACCTACGTTCCGTTTGCTCCTTATGATTCGAAATATTTTAAAGACAAGGGAATTATCCCGGCATTCAGCCTAGCAGAGACTCTGCCGAGTTATAAGAGTATGATCGAGGTTTTAAAAGAGGCAGGCGTGCTTCAGGCTTATTTTGGCGAGAGTGACAAAGGAAAACATATTACCTATTTCTTTGCCGGCCAGAGAAAATTGGATTACAAGGCCATGGGCATTAAGGTAGTGATTATCCCTTCAGAAGGCGTGAACGACAAAGATAAGAAGGCCCAGATGAAGTGTAAGGAAATTGCCGATAGCTTGATTCAATATTTAGATGAAATCAAAACACAGCCAGGCAAGAAATTTATCGTCTTAAATCTGGCTATAGATATCCAGGGGCATAATATCAAGGCGGATAAACAACGCGCAATAGATGCTGTTTTAGCAGGTGATGAGGCTACAGGCAGAATACGCCAGAAGGTCTTGGAACTGGGTGGTGTTTATTTAGATACTGCTGACCACGGAAATCTTGAGCAGCTAGTAGTCCTAGACGATAAAGGTGTTCCTATAAAAGATAAATACGGAGTTATTCCTTTTGACCAACATACAACTAATCCTGTGCATTTTATCGCGGATGGGCTGGGTAAGAAAGGCGAGGTTAAATTGAAACAGGGCAAAGGCCTGGCTAATATTGCCGCAACTGTCTTACAGATCCTGGGCGTGAAAAAGCCCGATGAGATGGCCGAGGGTCTGCTTGAAGATTATTCAAGCGAGGGTGTTCCTGGGCCAGTGGTTTTAGTTATCCGCGATGGTTGGAGTATAAATAAATTTAATAATCCTGAGGCCCAAGAATGGGATGCTATTAAATTAGCCAAGCCGCCGGTTTATTTAGAGTTGATGGATAACTGTCCTACGACCGCTTTAAAAGCCCATGGCGATAGCGTGGGCCTTCCGGATTACCAGATGGGAGATTCGGATAACGGTCATCGCACCATAGGCGTTGGCAAAATTATGCCCACACTCTATAAGCACATTATTGACCAGATTGAATCCGGGGAATTCTTTGCCAATCCTGTGTTAGTAGCTGCCTTTAACAAAGCACTAAAAGAGAACCGCAACATCCATATTATGGGCTTGGATTCTGCGGGCGGGATTCATGCAGATAACCGTTATTTTGATGCGCTTATTGAGATGACAGAGCGTATGGGCTTGGCTAATACTAGCGTCAGGGTTAATCTCTGGCCGATCTTAGACGGACGCGATACCATGACTCGTAAACCCGATGAAAACGGAGCTTATTATTTGAGAGGCCAGCAAGATATAATTGATAAGCTTGGCTTAACTAATGTTTATATTGCCGGCTCCTTAGGCAGGCAATTTGGTATGGATAGAGATGCCATAAACCGTGATGATGAAGTTGGCCCCAAGGTTAAATCCTTAATGCAAGCAAAGCGCCCTGAAGATACAGTAGCGCTTTTTGAAGAGATAATCGATTTAAGAAGAAAGGCATCCGGTATATGGCAGGATCGTTTTAAGAAAGCCTATTATGCCTGGGTATGGGGTTGTGGAACACATTATGCGCAATTGCCTCAATTAAAACAGGTGTCTTCACCGTTAAGAAGAGACAGACGTAAGGATTATATAACTAAAAATGAAATTAAAATTATAGTCAGGGACCGGCTAAGAGAAAAAGGCCTTTTTGATAGTCAATATATTGCAAATATTGATAAGGGAAGTCTTCGGCATGATATTGCGGCTAGAGTTATAGAGAGAAAGATTGAGGGTGGAATAATTGACATAAAAAGTAAAAGATTAAGCCCTACTGACAACCACAACATTAAAGAAGCAATAGCCGAGATTATACAAAACGAACTTTTGGTTATTTACACCTCACTTCAATTAGATGATAAAACTGCAGAGTTTGCTTTAAAAGATGACAATAACTTAGCTGAATTAGAAAATAAAGGCGTAATTGCAAGGTATTGTCCTTTAGGTTGGGTTGCTACAAATATCTTGAGTAAAGATAGTTTACCAAATACTTGGGTGACTAAAGCCACGCTCTATGAGTCTGGTCGCGAAGCTAAGGTGATCGCTATTGGTTATGACGCAGAGAATTTAAACAAGGTTGTATATTTAGACAGCACTGAATTTACATCTCTTATTAAAGGAAAAGGAAAAGAAATGTTTGCTGGAGTGGAAACCAGCGCAGGCACCAAAGTCTATTTCTTAAAAGAAGAGATTGAGGCCTTAGAACGCAAAGGCA
>JAGVER010000014.1 GCA_020058085.1 Candidatus Omnitrophota bacterium
GACTTTTGCTGCTCCCGGGGCTAAGCTCTCGGCTGCACTTGGAAGTGCACTTTCAACTCTTGCTACGCCTGGAGCTGCTCCTTCAACCCTAGATGCTCCAGCACCCAAGCCTTCAACTCTTGCTGCTCCAGGAGCTAAACTTTCAACTTTTGTAGCAGCTGCCACTTTATCTGCTGTTTTACCACTCCGAGCTAAAACTCCCAATCCTGTAAATGCATTGTGTATAGTTAAACCTTTGGCAGCACCGCCTACTGCTGAAGCAATAAAATCGTCAGTACTCTTGATATTACCCGTCATAGCATCTGCGGCTAAATCAAACCCTGTAGTCGTAGCAACAGTCCCACCTAAAGCAGCCACTCTCGTTAAATTAACTTCTGTTATCCCAGCAACGCCCAATTTAAGTGCTGTAGCACCCAATGCCAAAGGAGCAGTTACTGCAGCAGCTGCTAACTGGCCTGCGCCACTTTGTAATTTCTCCGCTTGAGATACATAATATAATGTTTCTTTTTGGCCATCTGCTATACTCGCTGCACCCATCAGAATATCTCTAGCCTGCTTCTGCACCGCGGGATCATTGCTTAAAATATTTCCTCTTGCCCACAATACACCTTTACCATTATTGGCGCCGTCTAGTAAAACATCAACTCTGCGCGCTTCAGTATCTCGAAGATCTTGCGCTGTAGCTTTAGTATTTCCTATATTAGTGTAACCACCTAACCACAAACCAGCTTTTTCTGTCCATGTATGTTCATATAAAGCATTAGCTTTATTCTCTTGCAGAGAAGAAATTACATTCTGGCTGCTTCTTAAGACACCTATATCTTCGTTAACGCTACTTAAATCTGCTGCACCATCTTTCTTATACACCCCGGGGACTTCGACCTCTACCTTCTGAAAGCCGCCTGACGCATTAGGTTCCGAAGCCTTAACTGTTAAAATCGGAGAATCTATTGCACCATTCAATTGAGAAATGGAAGTTTTACCAACCACCTTACCAGCGCCATCTGTTTTAGTTACTACTGCTTCATTAGTAGCCGGCATAACTACTCTTTTTGTTTGTGTACCATCTGCGGCCACAGTAGTACGTTCTTTAGGAAGTGTTTTTAAATCTGCTCCGAACAAAACTCCTGTATTCACCCAGCAAGATTTACCATCCGCGTCTTTTGTTTCAACCCATCCCCTTGCATATGCACCAATTGGTTTCTCATAACTTACCTCACCCTTAAGAGGATACGCTAGAACAGAACGGTTCTCAGGATTCTGAACCGGTACTCTCCCTTGTAAAACATCTTCGCTAACTGAGATTTGCTTTAACATAGCTTCATCTCTTAATCGCTGCCCAGCTTCAATATTACCTGCTGTTCCTTTTAAACCAGAAGAAACTAGTAAAGCGTGTATTTGGCCTTTTGTAGATGTCTTACTAGCAGGATCATAGGTCTGCTCTAACGTCTGCCTTGTCTCACTACTTAAGCCTTTGCCAGATTCAATTTCGCCTATGGCCTTATCAAGAAGGACTCTTCTTTCATTAGCTATATCAATTCTTGAACGATCAACACCTTCGGGACGAGTAGCCCATTCAACCAACTTACCAGCATAATTCCAGCTACTATTAGCCCATAGCCCCTTGGCGCCATCGCCTAGAGCGATTATGTCTTTTTCTTTCTTTAACTCAGTTAATAATTGACTGTTAAATTCGGACTTAACGCGGTCCGTATTGAATTTATCTACAGCTGCTTTAAAAGCATCGTCATTTTTAACATCACCGGCAAAGCCGATCTGCTGTGCAAGTTTCTGACGTTCAGCCATAAAGTTCGCATTCTTAGCTACAACATCAGCATTAAATTTATCTATTGCGGATCTAAAAGCATTATCATCTTTAATATCACCGGTAAAGCCGATCTGCTGGGCGACTTTTTGACGTTCAGAAAAAATCTCAGCATTACGTGTTGCAATATCAGCATTAAATTTATCTATTGCGGTTCTAAAAGCTTTGTCATCCTTAACATCACCAGTAAAACCTATCTCCTGTGCGACTTTCTGGCGTTCGGCCATAAGGTTTGCATTCTTAGTTGCGATGTCAGCATTAAATTTATCTATGGCTACTTTAAAAGCATCGTCATTTTTGACATCACCGGTAAAGCCGATCTGCTTAGCTAGATCTTGACGCCTTAACAATAAATCAGCATTAAACTTATCAACTGCTGCCTTCAAAACAACATCATCTTTAATATCACCAGTAAAGCCGATTTGTCTAGCGAGTTCCTGACGCTTACCTAATAAATCTTTTTCATCTGCAAGCCCAGCCGCCATCGGCTCCTGCATTTTTCCTAACGTTAAATCTGCTTTCGGAGGCTCGGTCATTGCAAGTTTGGTATTATCTACTAAACCTGTTTCCATATCCCAAGTCCTGCCGTGCTGATCAAGTCCAAAATTATCACCGTAAGGAGATTTACTAATAGTTAATAATTCGCCGGTAGCCTTATCTTTGTATGCCGCATTTTCTATCTGCGTAATCTTCCCACCAGTAACCAAATAATTACCAGATATATTCATGTTGCCTCTTGATTCATCGCCCTTAAATGATCCGTCGGGCAATAATATATTGCTATCCTTCACAGAAATTATCTTGTCATTACCCATCTGCAGAGTAACAGGCCCCATCTTTACATCGTTAAAAGAATTATATTTATAACTTAAATTATCTGCCATGGTTACGGGATTAAAATTGAAACTACCTTTTTCATCTAAACCCATAATCAATGGCATCTCGGCGTTCTTACCAATAACAAAATGGTTTACGTTCGGGAAAACGCTATTGTGTTCCAGCGCATAACCCAACGCATATCCACCAGCAGCACCACTAGTTGATCTTCCTGGTTCATCAAAAAGCAGATCCCTAGCTAAATAATGGAATATCGGTTGGTCTTTGTTGACGACCTGGCCGTCTTTAGTAAAGAGACGCGTATCCTGAGCTACGATAGTAGTATTTTGCGAAGCGATCCCCGGAGCAGACTGCTGTATAGTAAAACCTTTACCAGTCTCCCCTAAGTCGCCAAAATTAACTCTTGTGTCCGGAGCCTTCCAACCTTTATCACCTAAAGCAGGATTCATCATCTCATCATAACGCCAGAGGTTCTTAGCCTGACTAACAAGACCTGTCTCTGTAGTATGTGTAAAATAATTATCCTTACCTAAAGCGGTCTGCTGGATAAGCCTACCGGTATCTTTACTTAAGACTAGCTGATCGATTGCAGCGCTATAATTAAAAGTAATAGTATTATTCTTCTGATTAGTCCCAGCGCCATACCAGATTGTCTCAAGATGGCTCTTACCATTTGCATCTTTAATCTCTATTTGTCTAAGCGGCAGGGCAAATGTACCATCTGGAAATTTAATCCCTGCCTCGAGCATACCTTTTTCATTGATTCCGGCGCGCACATTGCTGTAACTTAATTTTCCTGCCTCAAGTACAAAAGACCCACTATATTTACCAGTCTTCTGATCAAAATTTTCCTGCAGGAGAATTCTATTTAAGGTAAAGTTTGGAGTAATTCCACCATTAACATTTAATACTCTCGCCTCAAATGGATCATTCAATCTAAGCGGCGAAGAACTCACTCCACTTTTAGAGAGACGCGGAGTCTGCAAAGTGGCTTGGCCAAATACTGCCACAGGAAGTAAAGTATCCTT
Organism: Candidatus Omnitrophota bacterium; assembly: GCA_020058085.1. Lineage (GTDB taxonomy): Bacteria > Omnitrophota > Gorgyraeia > Gygaellales > Profunditerraquicolaceae > Sherwoodlollariibacterium. The sequence continues at coordinate 3,691 of JAGVER010000014.1, forward strand.
GCCTTGTATTTTTTGCGTAGCTAAAATCTGGCCTAAGCGAGGAGCAACTTGATTGCTTTTTTGCATGCTCCACCAATTAGCCATTGGCCCGGCAAAACTTGCATTAACTAACTTTTCACCCTGAAGGACACTAACTGTATTCTTAGTCATCCAGCCCTGATCAATAGCCTGCATCTTCGGGAACGCTCTATCCTCTATACGAATACCACTCTGATAATCAATCTTGCCAGGAGTTGTGGCTGCCCAGAAATTTCTCTGGGTGTAAAGTTCTACCCCTGAATCATTGACAAACTTTGTAGCTATAAGATCTGGCATTGACGAATTCATCACAAAACCATTACGTATACCAGTACTCTTCTCAAAAGCAGATCTTGTTGCAGTCGGAAGATTACCTGTCCAAGTAGCACCATTAGATATTGCTAAATCATTAAAGAAAGGTTTGGCTAAAGCCCATTTGCCATTTTCAAGTTGTACCGGTTCCTGCAAGCTAAAGCGCGCTGAATTAAACTCAACCCAAGCTGGATTATTCATTGGAGTGCGCTCGTAGTCTTTTACTACGCCAGTGCTACCATTAGAAATAATCTTTACTGAAGAATCTCCTATAGGAACTTTCGCAACAAGAGTTTCTTGATTGGCCCTAAACGCCTGGCTACTATGTAACCACATACTGGGAATTTTAGTTCCATCAATAGCATCAATTTTCCCTCCCCATATATTAAATTGCGTCCCGCCAGGAGTAATCGCCGTACCTTCAAAATGAGCGCTATACCAAGAATTGCCAACTATTTTATTCCATTGATCAGTACCCTTCTTAGCAATATCCGAAGCAGTAAGCATGTTGAATGCTTTATTATAGGTATAATCAAATTTATACTGCTCATTAGGAAGCGTGCTATCGAATAATTTACTTTCAGTAGTGAACTGATTGCGTCCGGCTAATAATCCACCCATCTGGCCGCTAGTTACGGCTGCAAAAGCATGTGGGTCCGTAGGCTGACCCACAATCTGCATTGAGCCAAGAGTTGGACTGCCAATTTTTGTGCCCAGGCTAAAATTATCAGTTATTCTTACACCACCAGCAGGAAGAATCACTGGTTGCTTTGTATAAGGATCGATCTTTGTTTCTTGGGAGAAAAATCCTACATTATTCCATTTTGCTCCGGGGGAATATGTAGGCGCGAAGTCTGCGCTATAATTCGTGGCACCTGTTTTATTATCAAGGCCTATTGGAGTAACTAACATACCCGCAACGCCTTCATGTATATTAACGCGAGAATTTAAGGCGATTGGACTAATCCAATTTAACTCTACCCCTTCTCCGGATATAGCTGGTGCAGACATACCGGAACCACTCATCTTAAAAAATGGTGAACTACTATAAAGTATCTGATTTTTTGGGCTAAATAAATTTATTGAACCATTGGAAAATAACTTTGCATCCCATTGATTCAAATCAATCTTAATCATCTCCGGTGCGGTAATTGATCTTCCGCCGAGCATCTTACTAGCGAAGGCGCTCATTTCAGTTGAAGTCAAACCAGTTATATTCTGCGTAAATGTTCCGGAGATATTCTTTGCCGAGAAAGCATCTTTACCTACAAAATAATTTTCAGCAAAGACTCCAGCGTTTCTAACATCTGTGGTTAAAAGACCTTTGCCGTTATCAAATACTGTCTCTTGGAAATGGATATCGCCAATTAGATTTCCGTTAATAACTCTTTGTGGCAGAATATTCCCTGAGTGGTCTTTGTAATTAAATCCAAATCCCGGGCCCGTAATCTGGCCGTTCATAATAGCTGCGCCGTTTAGATTAATCCCGGCACCAGTCTGGAAAGGAATAACGTTTTTATTATTTTTAAAAGCTTCAAAGGTCTTTAAATCAAAGGCCTTATTATCAACAAAGCCCACCTGGCCAGCCAAGCTCAAACCGTTTATCTGGTTAACTTTTTTGGTCCAGACAAAACCATTAGTGATAGTATTAGTTATTTTAGTTAAATCTGGGCTAAGTGTTGAAACCTGCCATAAACCAGTATTAGGCCCAATTTTATGGCTACTTAAGAAAAGATCCTTATTCACTCCCGAAGCAACTTTAGCCACATTAAAGGTGCTCGACAAATCGCTGCCAAAAACATTAAATTTGTAAGGCCCCTCAACTACAAATCCGGCAGCTGCGCCTGCTCGGTTAAAGTAATCTCCGGAAACCTTTATATTGCCAATCTTTGGCTCAAAGAAAGTAAAATAATCCGTATTTCTCGGGGTTGCAATTCTTAATTCCGCTATATTATTGCTGTTAACTTTATTGGCGAATTTAACCGGATCCCATTGATACGTTTGGCCTGTTGCGAAGTTCTTCCCAAAAACTCCATTTTTCGCTATATTCGGAGTTTGCATGAATAATCCGGAATTATATTTCCCTGCCTGATCTTGGAAAGGTAAATGCGCTAAAGTATCGCCTAAGCGAATACCTAATGTAGGAGCCATAGGAGTAGAGGCAATAAAAGTCGGCCCATTTTTAGTATTTACGCTGATACCATTACCAACGGGTGTCCATTTAGAATGTAGCGAAGTGGCATTTAAATTCCAATTGCTTTTTGTCCAATTAGAGTTATTGTAGCTGCCAGTATGGAAGAAATTAAGCTTACCCCACGTATCCCATCCTCCTTGTAAGGAAGGCCCACCTGCGCCTGCCCCAGCGTTACCTTTATTTTTGCTAAGGCTGTTTAGCGAACCAAACAAAGCCGCGTCTGCACGGCTATAGCCTTGAGAATAAAATTGGGGGTTAGAAAAAGGAGATTGTACAATATCAGCGGCTTTCTGATAAAAAGGATTTGTGTTGGCAACATTAAAAGTAGCAGCTCCATAAAAACCTCCGTTATCAAATATACTTTTCCCTGGAGTAGCCGCCACATAATAAGGGCTTATCATTCCTGCGTGGTTCTGACTGAAAGTCCCCATATTTACGTTACCTGCCCTTAAAGCATTATCCCATCCAACGACTCCTGTAGGCATAGTTCCTGCTTTAGAAATACTAGGCATTCCGATCGAGTTGGGTGCTAAAACACCCGCTTGCATAAATTTAGTCTCGGCAAAAGTCACTCTCTCGCCGCCAGGCAGAAATGATTTTGGAGTTGTAGCATATCTAGTCTGCCAATTTGAGCCAGTAATAAACCCTGTATTAGGAGCTGTTTGCTTTAGTTTACCAACATCAAGAGCCACCCAATCAAATACCTCATTAGTCCCCTGCTTCTGAATATTCCAACTGTTAGACATATTATAAGTAGCAGAGCCATTAAGGGAGGTTACAGAGTATCCATCAACAACCCCTGGTCTTCCGGTAAGTTGAGCACCTAAATTATTTTTCGCTCCTGAATATGGAGAATGGGTGCCCATATTAAAAGACTGGCCTATATTAGGCCCAACGGTTAAAATCTTTTGTTGTTCCAAGGCCCGAGTTTGTGCAAGAGAGCTGTTATCCCGGAATATTTTGCTGGCAGCTGTACTTGTTGCGTTATATTGTTCTGGGGTTAAACCAAAATCTTGTGTGAATGTTTTTGCTAAATCCCTATGCAGAGATCCATCTGGACCGCCTGATATGACTGCGTTTGTGTTAGGTAGCGCTCCAACCCCAGGGCCGCTTATATTAACACCGTTCCTGTTCTGCATAACAGCGAACGGACCTACGTTTTGCAGTTGCGGTGCTCCGTTACTATTAGAAGACATAAGACTTACAAGGCCGGAAAAATTATCCTTAAATTTATTTACTTCAGATAGAGTGGGGTTTCTGTGTAAGTCAGCCGTAAAACCATTAACCATGGTACGCGCCTTCTCATCGGTATATCCGATATTCTTAAAAACTCCTACCGCATAATTCTCCACTTTAACAAGATTTCCTTGGATATTGTTACCCCTTGAAAGATCAAAATAAGCATTCCGCGTAGCAGGATCACTTATTCTTACTGCGATTTGGGCAAAAACATCATCACGAGCAATTAAAGGAGGAACCGATGATCCTCCTTGGCTTGTTGATCCCATAGACCTTGTTGATGGCGCAGACGTATAAGTTTGCGCCGGAGCTGTATAAGTATTAGTATTCGCGCGATTATTATTTAAAACTGATTGCACTGATGACTGAACCGGAGTTATCGGAGAAGTATAGGCTTTCGCGGCTGTTGGCACATTATTATTTAAGCCTAAATTCTGTTGCACACTAGCTGGTAACCTAGCAGTTGATACCGTCGGTGAATAAGTTCTTGTGGATGCGCTACTCGTAGGAGCAGTATATGTGTTATTCATATTCATAGCTGACTGAACTGAAGCTGGCAGCCGCGCGGTTGAAACGGTCGACGCAGCCGGCGGCGTTGGCGGTGGAGTGGAAGCAGGAGCAGGATTAGGCGGACCCATAACATTCCCAGCTCGCCAGTTTGCTTCGCTGTAATCATCGCCAGCACCCATTACTTCCTTAGCTTCTTTATCTGACAAAACCTGTGTCGTTGGTATCGATTTGCTTACCAAGGCATATCCGCTAAAGCGATCCTGGAATTCATTTAAAGGCAGAAATTCTTCTTTATGCTCATCAGAAAAATAAACTTTGTCTTCTGTGATTTTAGTAACTAAAACGTAATGATCACCTGTAAAATGCACAATAAAAGGCGCTAAATCCGCAAGCTCTTCAGGCTTAGCCAAAGCTAATTCTAATTTTACCGGGGTAAGTTTGGCCCCGAAATATTCTCCTGCGCGCGCAAGGGCATACAAAGAATTCTTGATAACCTTAGGCTCTCCTTCAGGCTTAACCACCCCATTAAGAATATCAATAGTCAGGGCCATAACCGCTACATCCTGTTCAGCTACACTTAATGAACGATAACTTAAATAATCAAAAAGCGCTTTGGAACCACAAGGTTTGCCTTGTAGCCAATTATAAAGCTCATCAACTCTCTGATTGGACATTTCCAAGGGCTTATCTAACTCTATGGTAAGATTATATGAGATTTTGATGGAAGTTACGGGTTTATTAGCTAAATCTTTAAGGATACTTCTAACTGCTTGGGGAATCTCTAGTGTTTCGAGGTTTTTAAGGCTACCCGGGATAAATCCAGAGTTTAGAGGCATACCCATGGCTGGCTTATTCCAGAGTACGCGCCAATCATACTCTACGGCCTGGGCTACCTGCTCAGGTAAGAAGACAGCTATAACAATAAAAGCTACCACGCGGATCCAAGCCTTAAAACTAGAGCGAAATTCTAACTTGGCATCTTCTTCGGTAGCTATCCTGTCTTCAATATCTTTATTGGGTTCTATCATTTATTTTATAATACTATATGCGAAACAGGGAGAGCATAACTCCCCCCTTACCCCCACCGCTTTCCTATATTGTGCGTGAGTATCTTTCATATGTCTTATAAAAGTGTTTGTAAAACCTTTTACTAAGCCACTAAAATAAAAAACCGAACTGTCAAAACCTCGTCGGTAATTCGGCAGCTCGGCTATCCTCTGAAAGTATTTACTCTGAATTTTAGGACCCGCGGCTTTGCGCCCCAAGATCTCTCTTGGTTTGCCATTTCGTTACTTGTTTCAATTACATCCAAAGTATAACATGCAGATCGTCGCTGTCAAGTAAAAAAATGGCTTTTTTCGGTACCGCTTTCTTCCTTAAAAGAGTGTTACTTATTGCAAACAAAGGGCTTTAACTCCATCCAGAAAACACTAGGAATTTAGATATTAACTGCTCTAATTTACTAGTTTTCTAGATCTAAATAATCCCGATAATTCCTTATTTATTCAGAATGGACATTATTTAGCTGATTAAATACAGAATGGACATTTATTAAGCTTGAAATAAGATAGTTATCTATTGATCCCTGTTTTAATGACCTTGGTGGGTGGGGGTGAGGGAATAAAAAGATTCGGTGATCACATTTTGAGTCGCTTCAGCATGATTTAAAGATTGGATACTATCGCTAACATTGGAAACCCTATCGAAGTATGAAGAATCAGGGTTTGCTTTCACGGTTAGCTCGCTTTCATATCTTACTGCGTTAACTGGATAATTACTAGAAGATACTGACTCTTCACTTTCATTTAATGGGGTACCCTCGCCTATGCGCACGTCTATAGCTTGAATAGTGTAACTCTCCCCTCCAGTTTTAGTAAGAGAATACGGCCGATTATCTGGTCCTTTGGCTAAAGCGTTCTTACCATTATCATTTACTGCTGTAACCGTATAATTAGTAAGAGTCGTCTCTCCCTCTTTGATCAATGGGATAATGTCGCCAATGCGTACGTCTACAGGTTGGGCAATATAACCACCCTCGGCAGTTTTAGCAAGAGAATACGGCCGATTATCTATTCCTACAGTTGCAGTATATTTACCATCATTTACTGCTATAACATTATAATTAGTAGGCATTGACTCTTCTTCTTTGGCTAATGGAATAATGTCGCCGATGCGTAAATCTACAGGTTGGGCAATATAACCACCCTCGGCAGTTTTGGCGAAATAATATGGCCGATCATCTGATAATCTAGTTATAGTATATTTACCGTCATCATTTAGCGTTGTAATTTCGCAATCAGTAGGTACTCCGTTAATTATCGGCTTGATAGTTTGACCGACACGAAGACTTACCCCTCCTGTATCTTTACCTTTTTCGCCAGCATTAACACTTCTTTTTAATTCTATAGGAACAGGTTCTTTTCCTTTCATTCGTTCTGGAAGAGAAGGAACTACAACAGTCAAAGCTTTTGTAACAAAACCATCTACTCCCTTCTTAATTACTTTTGCTACTGGGTCGGAATTTTCATCTATCATTGATCTTAATCCAACCGCTACCCCATCTGCTAACCCATCTTGGACAGACTTTATAGGTGCCCCGGGAGGCGACTCCCTAGTTTCCTTGTTATTCTCTACGTCAGCAGCGAGGGCATAAAGGCCGCCTAAGAAAATTTCTTGATTATCAATCTGCTTCTGTAACTCTTCTTTACGTTCTTCTTTTCGCGCCGAAGATAAATGCCACCATTCCTTACTCAACTGCTCCTGCTGCTTCTTTAGATTATTAATCGTACCTTCTGTAAGTGCGATACCACTAGCCAATTCTTCCCTAGTAAAAGTATTGCTCCCTTCTTTTGTAGATTTATCCCCGCTCTTGTCACTTTCTTTATCCTTACTTTCACTCTCTTCACCTGCTTTAGTCGAGCCTTCTCTAAGTTTTTTTAGAAATCCTCTGGTATATTCTTGCTGCTTATCATTCGGATCAATCAATTCATCAAGCATCGTGCCTGCTTGAGGAACTATCCTAGTTATAAGATCCCAATGTGCACTTACATAACTAGTTACTATTTGTGAAGCTATATTTGCCAAGTTTGGATCCAAACCAAATTTCTTAACCAATATTTGGGTAACCACGCTACCAATAACTGTTCGGGTAAAACTATTAGTAAGATCATTCACCACAGAACCAAGACTTATACCTCCTCCCGTAGCAACCCCTGCTACGGTACCCGCGGCTACTGAAGCAACCATGTTAACCATCTGGCCCCTGCTTATATTTATATGGGTACCACCGATATTAAGAGAGATTAATGCCCTGCCGTAGTCGCTATAATGATTGGTAAAATAATAGAGATCCGCGTATCCTACCGCCACTTGTACAAATAAACCTACAGCCCACTGCGTCCAGCCAATGGTGCTCGAAGCCGTGGCGCCGTTAAAGGCTCCCAACGCCATGGCAGTCCAACCATTGCCCTCACCAACATTTCCCTCGCGGGCATAGGCAGGAGAAACAAGATTAAATAAAAGCGCAACAACTAATATCGAAGCTATCACACTCTTAGCCGTTATTCTTTTATTCTTTTTCATAGATATCAATATTATATTTTATCTTTGCTTATTTATAAACACTTTGCTAAAGATTTTCTCAATTCTACAAAAAAAATACCGAGAATATAACTCGGCTATTTTGATCTCCGTGGCTATATCCTCCTTGCGCAGAAGCGCACACGCCGCAGTAGCGGCGTACTTGCTCTCCAATAAAACAAGGTACCGGCCCTTCCAATTGGGCCGGGTATTGTTACACTAGTAATATAACATAATAATCAGTAATATCAAGAGCGTACTAGTCACTCAAGGAAAGCTTTTTCTTTTCAAGAAAGATATGGAAGGTTAAGGATGCACCTACTAAGTATTAGTAAACTTGTCGCATTACCCAAGATGACGTTAGAATGGACATTAATGTGCTCAAAATAAATGTCCATTCTAGCTCATATTGAAACACCCTCCTCACACTCTGCTATCAAAAGAACCTATGCAATCTGCGCTAAGATAGAATAGTTATAGCTGATTTCTCAATCGTTACTCTTCGCTATTGTCTTGAGGGGGAGGGCGATTTGGCCTGCAGGTAAAATATTTCTTATCCGGACTATATCCGCAATCACCGGGCACATTCCCTCGGGGCCCTTGGAATTGACAGGCATCACCTTCTGCCTTGCCTGAACAAGCGTCTATGGCAGATTGAGGCGGTGGTTTTCTTTGTGTCCGATTCGTTCTACTCTCCGTAGCATTCGGAGAAAGGGGAGTATGTGCTTCAGTATTTTTTGTGCTATTTTGATTTTCATTGGCATAGGACCCTGAGATTAAAAATAGACTAGCAAACAAGATCAAAAGCATGCTTTCCTTTTTGTATTGAATACGTTTTGAGGTCTTCATTTTATCTGCCCCTTTCTTTACCCTCCATATAATACTCGCCCTGCGGACCTATATAGCCGTCTTTCTGTCTAATTAATGTAACAGGTATGTAGCTGTCGGTTGAATTAGGGACATTTATTGTTACTGTTTCTTGAGGTACAGTTGCAACATTCGAAGTTACTATAGGCGGTGAAACAACGATGTATCCGGAAGCACAGTCCGTGTAGTACGCATTGTCATAATAATAGTATTTGACGCCTCCGAATACAATGATTCTATGTCCGATCGGAAGATGAGTAACAATTGCACCTATCGGAGGGACGACAAGAGCAACCTCAGATAGCCCAAACCAAGTCGGTCTATAAAATCTACCGTGATGATAATGATACCTCTCATGGCCTATTCTAATAACTTCACGCGGCCTGCGCGGCGGCCTACCTTTGTCCCAAGCAAAAGCATTTGTGGACTGCATAACAAGAGTTAAGCTAAGGCCAAGTAGCAGTAAAATCTTGTTGAAAGAAAATGTTTTGTTCATTTTGGCATCTTTGTTTGGCAATCCATATATTAGACGCAAGAATCAAAAAATTTATTCCCACAATTTTAAAGATTTTTTTGATACGTTCAGCGGCATACAAACCTCATCCTTTAGGATTGGGTTAAGAAATACCGCTTGTTTCCTAAACTATTGTTTCGCAGGCAGTTATCGAAAGCGTCTCGGGAGGTTAATGGATACTGAAGGATGAAATAATTTTTAGAATGACAGGTTCTATTTCCTGAGCCCTTCGTAGATTCATCACACACGTCAACACATACACACGCTTGCCTTTAATCCAAACAGCACTTATTGTTCTTATTAGAATATCTTCACCTATCTGGGCATTAAAAGCAAACCACTGATAGCGTATTAATCCACTCATCCCCTGCCCTTCTTTAACATCAAGAAGTCTTTTGAAGACTTGCTCAAATTCCGCACGGTTAATATCGTAATAAGTACCCAAGGGAACTTCTGCGGGGAGATCATCCACAACAACTCTCATATTACTAGCAAAATTATCATCTCGAGAACTAGGAGGTAAATATGCCACTAGAGCAGCATTAAGAGCATCTGCATCTATATCCCAACTACGCGGCATGCGAAGGGAAAACTTATATTCCGAATTACGATAATTACGCCAAGCAAACATATCGCATCCTGCTAGGCTTAAAGAAAACAGAATTATAAATAAAATCACACCATATTTACGCATACGAGTATTATAATGCCTAATCAGTGTTTTGTAAATAATATTTCTAGAAGTCTAGGCTTATTAGTAGATAATTGGTTACGGAGAGCGTTTCGGAAGTTAGAAGGAAGTGGGAAGCATGTCGCCTTGGGAGAATTTGATAATGATTGGGCCGGCAACAATAATCATAATCGCCGGAAGAATGCAGAAAACAAGCGGAAAGAGTATCTTAAGCGAAGCCTTGATCGCTACACGCTCTCCATTCTGAAAACGCTGATTACGCGTATCATCTGAAAGGTTCTTAAAAGCTTCTTCTATCGGAGTACCCATTCGCTCAGCCAAAACAATTATCCGGGTAAAACTAGAGATATCAGAAAGTTGAAGCCTCTTAGACATATCCTTAAGCGCCTCGGAACGAGGCTTGCCTACCTGCACTTCGCTTAAAACAATGCCTAACTGTTCCATAAACGGATTATAAATACTTTTTTCAATAACCCATCTAATCGTCGAAATCAGGTCTGCTCCGGCGCTGATACACATATGCAGAAGATCTACGGTTTCCGGAAAACACCTCACTATATCTTCTTTTTTCTTCCTGATCTTTTTCCACATTAAAAAATCCAGCAGAAAAAACCCTATAAAAAAGGCAAAAATAACATAGAGAGGCGAAATATGCCTTAAAAAAATATAGGCCAAGGCGCCAAACAAAATAGAGAAAAAAATCTTTAGGCCAACCAAAACAAATAAATTCATCTCTATCCTTAAGATTTCAGCTTGATGCTTAAGCTTATTAAGATAGGTTAACCTTTTATAAACAGGGTTAATAATAAAAGCGAAAGGTTTAAGCGCCCTATTTAACACTTCCCCTTGAAGACTAAATCCAGCAGGCTTCTTCTTATCCGGATCAGCTTCTTCTCTTAAGCGCAGAAAAGTCTTAATTTGAATAAATAAGCCTGAGCCTATTAAGAAGACGGAGGAAGCAACTAAAATAAATATTACTACAAACAAATATATCTCCTTTTAAAACTTCATTGTGCTGATTCTTTTAATAAAAATTATGCCGACTATCTCCAACCCTATGGCTAATGCCAAAAGTTTACGCCCCAAATCTGTCTGTAACATTACATCGAAGTGGCCTGGGTTTTGCTTATATATGAAATAGGCAAACCCTATAGGCAGGATCATCATGATTATACCCTGCAACCTTCCCTGAAGGGTCAATGTCGCTATTTTCTCTTTTAACTTTAGATTATCACGAATAGTATCGGTTAAGCGACTTAAAACCAACGGAAGATTACCTCCCGATTCGCGGGCGATAAGTACAGCGGTAACAATAAGGTTTACTTCTTCAATAGGAATACGCGTCCGCATTTTCTTTAAAGCAAGCTCCATGCTCACACCCAATTTATTCTCACTTATGATAAGGCCAAACTCTTGAGAGGTAGGCGCAGGCATCTCTTCACATAAAACTTCGATTGATTGTAAAAAACTTAAACCCGCCTTTAATGAAGAGGATATAATCATCAAACTGTCGACTAGCTGACTACGGAATTTTTTAAGGCGTTGCTGCTTTGCTATACTGATTACTAGATTAGGCAAAATCAGGCCAATTATAAGGCCTATAAAAGCTCCAATCATATGCCTAGCCAGAATCAGGCCGAGCCCAGAAAGAATAAAAGGGAAAAGATAGAAAAGTAGCATTTTCTTCTTTTCCCAGAATATAAATGATTCCTCGAGTGTCGCAGAGATCTCTGTGGCTCTTTTATCTTGAGCCTTACCGTATTTCGTGGCAAAATACGGCAGAATAACTTCCGAAATAAAAATTACCAATAATACTACCGAAGCAAAAACTGTTAAATTAAGCAACATGCCTTTTTATCTTCGTGTCCCGGGAATGTATACTTCGCCTTGGCCAAATACATCTGCTGCTTCCCTGTATTTACCAGAGAGGCTATTTCTTACATAATACCCCATAATTAAGAGAACCGCAACAACTATTGTAAATAATAAAACATAGTCCAAAAGGCTCTGTCCTAAGACGCCCTTACGCATTACCTTCTCCTCTCTTTTTTCGCGTAAAAAATATCCACGATAGAGCCTGAACCCGGACTAACATAGTTTTGATAAATCATAATCTTTGCCCCGGATGAATCCGAGTCATAATCAAGCAGGTAACTATTTTTAACTATCTCACTTAAATCAATCCTGCTCCCGACAAATAGGCTAGGCACCAAAACATCCCCGCTATAATTCTTAGTATACTCGTCAGAAGTTTTCTTTGCGTCCATCTCGAATATCAACTTCCACCCCGAAGTAGCCATCTCCTCAAGGTAAAATTTACGTGCCTCTGATACCGTCATGGGCACAAGATAAGAAAGGTTCCCGTTCTTAGCTGCACCTGACCAGCGTACGCTCCCTTGGGGACGAGGAATATCGTTAAAATCAGACCCATCTACATTATCCTCTCTAGGCAATATCGCAAGAGCAAACGGATTAGCTTCCGCTTCGGTCGTCTCATTCCTATCTGCATATTTAACTATTTTAACTTCGCAGCTATTATCCGCTCTGGAAATTAAATATATCTCAACTGCCATATCACTTCTCTCGAACCTTAGGCGCCGATATACCAATAGTCTAAAATTCATATCGTCCCTTAGCTCAAATCCATTCCTTTGAAAAAACTTGTCATAAAAACTCTCCACCTGCTTAGAAGTATTTTTACTATGATATATCTCCCCCGGGCCAATTCCGGCGCATCCTGAACCACAAGATGAAAGTATATCTTCAGTTATAGGTTTAGAGTCTGGAGGGGGCGGAATATCAATCGGCGAAAGAGCCTTCGAAGGCCTTACCTTAGACTTAGCATAATGAGTATATTTTGGAATCTCTACATCCCTAGTTCCTAAAGATTGCTTCTCGACTAAAGAATGCATATCCTTTAAATCAAGGGGTAATTCCGAAGCAAGATATTCATCGATGACCACTTCAGTCCCATGGCCCTCTAAATCAAAAAGGTTTATATCTATTACCAAGTTATCCCTGTCGAAACGCAAACGCCTCGACCCCTCAAGTCTAATCTCCTTATCTTGACGATAGAGAAAACCATTCTTCCCCAGAGAATCTTTAAATTCATGCTCCAGACGGCTTTGATCAAGCCCGCTATTTACACGGTATACCCCCATTTTGCCGAAAGAACCTCTTGCATCATTATCTAAATCAATGATCTTCTCCAGGTTGGGAACTTCGAGGCTTAGCTCATCATAAGCATGAACTAAGGCAAGGGAAGATAATATTAAAACGCCTAAAAATAGGCTAATTTTGAAACTATATTTCCTATTCATTATTGTATAAGCAGCGGATTCTGTACTAGCTCGGTCTCAAAAAGATGCCTATCTGCATCAAACCATGAGCCCGGATCGCCCCAAGCGCCTTGCATAAGATTGTATAATGTCGGTTCAATGGTCGAACCATTATCCACAAAAGCATGGCCAGCAGATCTTGCGACTATGCCTCTCGCCCCGCCGTATTGGAAATTCCAGATACTCATATTAGTATCCTTTTTATACCGTTTTACTCGCAGAGTAATAGGAGCATTTGTAGTATACTTTTCCATATCGCGCCCGGAAAATGTATAGCCAACAGGCAAATCAAGCATCACCTCGGCATAAAATCCAGCAACCGAAGCTGCATAAGCTAGGCATTTAATTTTTCCCCACCAACCATGACATTGGCCATTTCTCACGTACTTCATATATGCTCCCCAAAAAACAAGACCAGCACCGATAGCGGCAACCATCCCGTTTTCAGTCCAAGTTAATTTCTTAATCGGGTAGCTACTTCTTCCAGTTACCACTACCTCAACATAGTTATCTTCTAACAGATACAAAAATGGAACTCTTTTATCAAAACTGTTCACAAAAGATTCGTCATCTTTCTGGCTCCAGCCATAGCCAGAAGTGACAATTGGCAGCGACGGCACCCCGGGTACTATCTGACCTATCATCCAGCCATATCCGGTAACAGGATGACTCATAAAACGAGAAAAACCAGTCTGGTTTATCTCGTGAGCCATAAATTGATTAGTATACCAATCATATGGAAGAGGGTAATAATTCTTATATTTCTTCCCTGGATCTATCCCTTCATCAACCCCTGCATTACCAAAAGCATCGGCTAATGCTTTTTGTTTAGCGCTAGACCAAGTAATTACCCCATTCATGTTAGCTTTTATCAGGCTAAACTGAAAACCTATCAGGTAAGGAACATATAATTTTATCGCCGCAATCAGATCATTTGGATACCTACCAAGGTTTCCCGAGGCTGTATCACTGCCTCCCGTTCCCAAAAGGTGGCTTAATGAAATCCCTGGAAGTGTAATATGAAGAGTATCTCTACCCAAAATAAATATCTCCGACATCCTCGCTATTAGAACTATTGCATTCGCGCACCAAGCGTCACTTTCAAGGCCTAGCCCTAGGAGAAAACCGCTTAGAACACTCGCAGCCCCCAGAGAACCCGCATCCGCGGCATTAGAGACATCTGTCTTAAATATGGCCAATTTACCCAAATTAGCAGTAATCATAGCCATGATAATAATGATAACAAGAATAGCGATTAGGAAGGGAAAGATCTGCCCTTTCCTATAATTTGCTCTATTCTCCGCAAAAAAGATAAACATGCATACTCCTTAACGCAAAATTATTCCGCTGGGTCTCCCTTCAAAAACCCAATCATCAGTTAATTCAAGCGGTACTTCTAAATAAATCCCAGCAGTCGTATCATTAGCTTTTCCTGCTATCATTCTTTCCAGCTGGTAATTATTATTGCGCCTGGCATAATTAGCATTAAACCAGATCCATATACGCACAAGCCCGACTACGAAAACTAAGAGGACCCCAAATAGAAGAACAAAATCCAAAATTGCCTGTGACTTCTCTCTCTTATTAATCATGTGGCACATCCCAACTTTCCGAATAGTTATATACTTGTACATCACCGAAAAGACGAGGCTCTTGTACGCTATAACGAGGTGTTGGAGTATTATCATCTCCAGGATTTTCATCTATATTTGTATTGATGCGCGTATGGAGAAAACCAAAAGAAGTATCAACTACACTAGCATTTTTATTATAATCTATATCTTGATTGCTCTCTTGCTTGCTTAAATTATAATTATATACTCCAACCCTATTATCATCAACCTTATACACAGAAGTAGGGGTAGCTATCTTATTGTCACTTTCTTGCCCTGTAGGGCTATAGTGATATTGATCGACCGTCGGAAGTTCTATGGCCGGCGCATTATTTATCTGCCAATAAGCATACATGCCTTCATCTGATGTGCCGTGAGGGCCAGCCACGCCCTTTGACCAGGTTACATTATAAGAACTCTCAGCAGTAGACTCTTTTCCCTGAAAAAAACCAGAATCAGCACTGGCAGAATTATAGCTCTTCCTAAATGTATAAATCGCAGTCCCGTTCTGGTCATAAGCTGTTTTCAATGCCTTGCGAAAAGAAACCATCTTATTCTGTTGCGCCCTGCCTAGAGATTGGCCGAAATTCATTACAAATGAAAAAGACATTAAGATCAAGACGCCTAAAATAGCCAGCTCCGCCGCTGCCTGTCCTCTATTATTAACTAAACCTATCCTCATTTAAGCCCCCTCTATTGCCAAGATGTAGAGTCTGATGTAGTAGTTGCGCTTGCATCAATAACTGCCCGCACCTTACCTTTGCGCTCAAGAAGCTTAGAATCCACGTTATAAATAGTTGTGCTTGTCGCTGCGCCTTTCTGCTGATGGTTCCAACCGCCTTCATCTTGAACATCATTGCCCCACATCGACCACAAGAGGTAATCAGTTGTATGCAGAGTCTTAGAGGTAATCGCCCTTTTGACAGATCCGATAAACATTGCAGCTGCAATTGTAGCAACCGCAAAGACCGCTGTCCACATCACCAGGCTATATCCTCTCCGGTTAAACATATTACCACTCCCTACTAAAAGAATCGACGGTTTCAGTTTTTTGCGACGAAGCTATAGCCGGAAAAATTACTTCACTTTTTATCCCATCTGCTGAAGTAGTTATAGAAATACTACTATTATTAGTAGAGATTACTGAAGTAGTGTGCCCCGGAGCATATTGCTGCCCCACAGTATCCGCCTCTGCCTTAAGCCTGCCTTGATATCCTCTTTTAATATAGAACTGCATAATCAGAATAGCGCTCAAGATCACAGCAAAAAGAATAGAATACTCTAGCAGGCTCTGGCCTCTCTTGCTCAAGCCCATAAGATCACTTCTCCTTATTATGGAAGATCGGGATCAGTAAAATCCGTTACGGTAGTAGTTGCATAATCGCTTAACCTTGCCTTCTCCAGGCTCGCAGATTCTGTCTTGCTCTGCGATTCAGCCGTTACTACTCCGCCTGTCCTAGTATTCAAAGAATATGCACTTTTGTCTAAAGTTCCTTGGACAGTAACACCAGAAGGCACTTGACCTGAAAATTGGCTCATCACCGCAGTAGTAGTAGCTACTTCAGTAACAATGTTTTGATCTCCTGCCATCTTCTGCTCATCCTTTATAGTCGTGCTACTAGCGGAGAATTGATCTCCCATGCTATCGGCAGATCTTTTTAAAGAACCCTGATAACCTCTTTTCACAAACGACTGCATAATCAGCAAAACAGCGATAACTACAGCCAGCAGGATCGCATATTCCAAAATTGACTGACCTTTTCTTGTAAACATCCTCTCACCTCCTAAAAGAATTAATCATTCACATTCGCCTCTAATGTCTCGACGCTAACTGCCTCACTTGCAGTAGTCTGTTTTTGATATTTCCTCTCTGAACCACCCTTCTCTAAAACCTGCACATTCTTATAAACATCGGCACCGCCCTGTAATGTAGTCTTTGAAACTTCCTGTGTATAAAGAGGAACCACATTATCCGCTCCAAATCCCGCCAACAAATCAGTACCCGACCTCGTATCAACAGCTGCTTTCATAAGATAGTCGCTAGCTTGCTGATTTTTATTACGGATGGCTCCCTTCAGAGAGACTGACAAAAAACCCGCGGCAACTGCCGCCACCAATGCAATCAAAATAGCATATTCTGCTGTTGATTGTCCTTTTACCTTTAATAACATCTTAGCCACCTCCTTTTATTTTCAGATTTACTCTGTCGGTGTAGCTGCAGTACCAGTAAATACCCCGGCTGTAAGATCATCTGCGGTCTTACTAATCGCGTCTCCTGATTTAGAATAAGCGTCTTGCACTTTTTGCTTAATTCCGGTTGGACTAAGCAAAACAAAGACGACCACCGCGATAACCGCACCCAAAACCAAAGTATACTCCAGTATGCTCTGGCCACTCTCATTTCTAATCTTCATCTTTACCTCCTTTGATTTCCTAACGGTCATTTTTATAGGATAACTCTTCTTGTATTTGTTTTAAACGCGCGCTCATCGAACGCGAAATATACCTGTTTGTAATTGTAATTGCCGTAGCTACAATCACAAAGAGCAAAACATATTCAATTATATTTTGCGCCTTTCTATTTTGCATTTTAGTGCCCCACAATACGGACTTTAACCGTCTCAAAATGGTTAGAAAAACTATCCTTCACCGAGCCTTGCAAAAAAGAATTAACGGTAACCAATAACCCAACTAAGGTTACTGCTACTAAAAGTGTATATTCTACGAAACTCTGGCCTCTTTTCATTTAAGATCCCCATACGAATGGGGCACCAAACCATCCGATAGGTTTGGGTGCCTCCAATAAAAAAACCGCACCGCCGATTCCTACCTCTCTCTCGACGATCCGGTCCGTTCTCGCCTTATGACCCCAAAGCGAAGATAAAATTGACGACGAGCAACGCACCGTGGCATTCTTTTTGTTGCTGCATCTTAAGCTTCTATTTTCTACACTTAAAATATAACACCCCCACAATATAGAGTCAATACTATTAAACCTGCCAATGAAAACGCTTTCTATCCCGGTTTTAAATACAAACTTAAGCCATCAGATAATACGACCTCTTTCTCATTTATCCTGCGAGAGGCATAACTTAAATCCCGAACAAAAGAATAATCAGACGGTAAAGAAAAATTAGCTAAATAACCTTTTTCATTAACCTTATCTAATTTTACGCCGAGATTGTAAAATCGTTCACGGACCGTTAAAAATTCCTTATTTTCGTAACCAGCTGGCAGGCAATACCAGCGCAGATAGGCGTCTAAAACCATTAAATAATTCTTAAGTAAATCTTTAATGCTCGAAACACGCTCAAATTCAATATTTAAGCTTTCCGCAAGGGAAAAACACTGAGAATTAGCGGTATAAGTAAAAAGTTCAATTTTACGGCTATAATCTTGAAACGTCTCTTCTATGTTAGGCCAACGGCTAAGGTATATCCCAGCTAATTCTTCCGCTTTCTTAGCGCCAGAAGGGAAATTACTTAGAATGGCTATCCGCGTTTTATCGCTTGGGCTTGCCTTTAAGGCACAACCTCCCAGAACCACCTGCTTACCCGCCTTAGGATAAGCTAGCTCCATCTCTATATCAGCAATATATAAATCTCTATTTTGTTCATTGATCCTAAAGCTCCTAAATTCACCTATGCTCTTTACGCGGCGCGAAGTAACAAATTGCCAAGGCCAGACTCCAAAAATAATAAAGCGCTTTTTGGATTCAGCCACGGGCAAAACTGCTAGCTCCTCTAATTTATTGTTATAAAAGACAAACCTGGAAAACCCGTTATTATTAGTCTCTAGAGCGGAAAGAAAATCAAAAAAATCCTGCGAAGGTATATCATAGCCAGGAGCGTTAAAAAGAATGACTGGAGAATCCTGATTAAAATATTTATCTATGCGTTTCTGTATATTCTGTATTGGTGAGGAAAAATCATGCGGGATATGCGGTGAAGACCAGACCGAATACATCTGGCCATCTAAATACATACTGCTTCCGTCGGAAAGCATGGCTTTTACGCAACGCACCTCCTGGAGAGTCGTTGAAATTACTCGAGCAATATCTAAATTAAGTGCTTTAATATTTTCTAATTCATCCAAATAAGTGGACAACCTATCCAAAATAGGCTTATCAATTTTATCCTGGACTAAAGAAAGATAGATGAAATTATCGATTATTCCGCTAAGCCCGGGCCTCTCTTTATCGCCCCTCTTCTTTATCGCTTCAGTAATTAATTGGCTTGCTCCGATTACGTAATCCGCCGCCTTAAGCAATATAATGCCCGTGCCCTCTATCTGGGGAAATCTTTCAATCTGCAGCGCAGCGGCAAACTTTATCATTTCCTCTTCTTGACGGCGCAGAGCTTCTTCCCTTGCCCTCATCTCTGCTTCTTCTTTAAGCCTCTTTTCTTCTTCGGCTAATTTTATCCATTTTTCTTCTTCGGCCTTTTTAGCTGCCTCTTCCTCTGTCTTAGCTTTTTCTTCCCTTGCCTTGGTCTCTTCCGCTTCTATTTTTAATCGTTCTTCGTCCACGACCTCAATCTCCATCTTAAGATCAGTCTTTTCTATCATCTTAATTTCGGGCTGCTCAAGCTTACTCTCTATCAATATAGGTAAGACAGGCATAGCTATATGGCGCTTTTTCTTCTTGGAGGTCCTGCCTATAGGCGCACTTAACCCTGCTTCTTTTATAACCATATTAATGCTTGATTTGGACATCTTGATATTAAACTGCCCTAGGATTAGAGCGGTAAGTTTGCGGCAGCTAAGGATAGGCTTATTCTTCTTTTCCTCTATAATAAAATCCCTGACTTCTGGCTTTAATTTATGTATTGTCCCCATAAATACTCCAGTTTGGACATTTATTTACAATTATACTATAGTTTATAACTAAAAGTGTGTCAAGATATTCTGTTCAGAGATAGAATGGACATTAATACTACTCTATGGCTATTTGATCGCCTTCAGTAGTATTGGTGGCTTGGATTGTACCTGCGGGTAATTCAATTACAAATTGGCTGGTAAAATAGATGGGACTCAAGCGAAAAGAAGGCATACCAACTATGCCCTTGACAACTTTACTCTCCTTATCAACAAATAATACATCTATAGGAAAACGCATAAAGAAAGTATGAATCGAATTACAAGGTTTAATCACCATGGCCTCAAGAATCCCGAGGCTTCTTCTGCCAAGCAATCCCCTCATCCTCTTAAGCGGAGTATCTGCTAAGTAAACAATATTAGCGATAGTTTTATTCTTAGTTTTATTAATAATCATGAATTTTATAATGAAGAGCGGAAGATCTCTTCGGAGAGAGGAACACCTTTCCTCTTCATCTCGTCTATAAAGGAAGGCATATAGCCGGTGGCGTGAAAATCCCCGATGATATTATGTTGGGCGTCTATTCCCGACTGCCTGAAAATAAAAATATTTTGCAGCTCTACATGAAGCTCATCCCTCATCCCTACAACTTCAGCGATTTCAACTATCTTCCTAGTCCCGTCGGGAAGACGGGCGGTATGGATAATAACGTCTATGGCTGAAGCAATCATCTCTCTTATCGCTCTTATGGGAAGCTCGATTCCAGACATAAGTATCATAGAATCAAGCCTTGAGAGAACATCGTGGGTAGAATTAGCGTGTATTGTAGTCATAGAACCGTCATGTCCGGTATTCATAGCCTGCAACATATCCAAGGTCTCTATGCCGCGGCACTCGCCGATTATAATTCTGTCCGGACGCATCCTTAAGGTATTACGGAATAAATCTCTTATCGTAATTTGCCCTTTACCCTCAATATTAGCAGAGCGCGATTCGAGCCTAAGCCAATGTGCCTGATGTAACTTTAATTCCGCTGCATCTTCAATGGTAATAATACGCTCGTCATTAGGGATAAAACCTGAAAATACATTTAATATTGTAGTCTTCCCTGAACCGGTGCCGCCGGATACAATTATATTCTTACGCGTAAGGACACAAGCTTGGATAAACTCTAGTATGTTGGCATTAAAAGTCTTTAAACCAATGAGCTCTTCGACCTTAAATCTTTCTTTACGGAATTTTCTTATGGTTAAGGTCGGCCCGCCAAGAGAAAGCGGAGGAATGATCGAATTGACGCGCGAGCCATCGGGGAGGCGCGCATCTACCATTGGGACAGATTCATCAATGCGCCGGCCAATAGGAGCGATAATACGCTCAATAACTATTTTTACCTGGTCATTGGAGATAAATTTCTTATTAGTGGGTTCCAATTTACCCCTACGTTCAATATATATTTCGTCTTTATTATTAACCATAATATCGGTTATTTCGGGGTCAGCGAGAAGATCCTCCAGCGGGCCAAATCCCAAGGCCTCATCAGTAATCTCTTTGACCAACTTCTTGCGCACTTCCGGAGACGAAATAAATACCCCGGATTCTTCCACCAAAAGATTGCTTATTAACATCTCTGCTTTATTCTTTAATTCTTTTTTCTTAACCGGATCACTAAATACCTTCATATCCAGCTTTTTTATATTTAATTTCTCGATTAACCGACTGTGTATGCGGCGCTTAAGAATAAGTATCTCTTCTTCCTCAACATGAGCGGAGACCGGCGGCTCGGCTAATCCAAATTTAACCCAAAAGTCATCTACCTTTTCTGCTTCTGTTTCTTTTAGCTTAAGCTGTTCAACATCTTTATGTTCAATAAATATTTTCGGATCGGAGACCAACTGGGCGCTTAATTTAGATATTCCTTGAGAAAATTTTATACGCGGATTATCTAGAACTACCGGTATTCCGCAGTTGACAGCTAAGCCTATTACCTTACCTTCCGAGGATAAACTGGTAATAATCTCTATGGGTAATTTCGCCTTAATCTCATCTAAACTTATGCTCGAGATAGACTCTGCCCTATTCAAAACGATTTTGACCATGCTTAAGGGAATCTGTAAATACTGTAAGGTATCCAATGCCCAGCGCGTCTGATATATTGAAAGGATATCCGGAGTAACTACTAAAAGCACGAGATTGCATTGATTTAAAGTTGCGACAAATGATTCGCTAAAACTCTTACCAACATCGACAATAATATAGTCGTAGTGATTGCCTAAGAAATTAAATGCCTCTTTTATTTTATCTGCTTCAAAATTATTTGCTTGCTGGGGTTTTAATACCCCGGGAAGAAAATCAAGACCAAAAGATGTTTTAGTTATAAAATCGTATCTTTTCTGGCTCGTCGGAGGGGTTAGCGCAGAGGTTGTTCTTTTAAGATATGCGAACAAATCCAATGCTGATTTTTCTGGATTAATATTAAGCATGCGCGCCATATCTCCGGGCAATTGCAGATCAAAATCAACTAAGCAGACGCGCTTAAACTGATCCTTAACTAAAGATACAGCTAAATTTGTAGAGATTAAAGTCTTACCTACACCGCCTTTTGTGCTAAATACCGCGATTGTCTTAGCCATATTAATCCAATTTATAAGCTATTGGTACTTCTATCCAAAGATCCTCTAAATCTATTGCCGGCGGGAATGGTGGATAAGAAGGTATGTCTCTGGCAGTTTTTAACGCATTATCATCTAGTGTCTTATAACCTGAAGAACTTACCACCTTAGCCCCCAGAAGCTCTCCTTTATAGGAAAGTTTGAGGCCTAACTTCACTGTTCCCTGGAAACCTGCGCCTTTCCCGGCAACAGGATAAGCAATATTCTCTAAAATGCGCATCTGCACTACTTGAGAATACTTAAGAGTCGGATCAAGCGAAGCTTCATCTATAATAGGCTTTTTAGTTTCAGCCTTAGCGTCGGTTACTCTTTTGCTATCAGCTTTTTTCTCACTGACTATCCTAGGTGTAAGCGTGATAAAAAGCTCTGAATCATCTCTTGTCGAGGCGCCTTTTCCCGATTTGGTTTCTCTCATCCTAAAAAACATACCTAATACCGGGACATCAGCAAGCCAAGGGAATTTACGTAAATCTTCCTCGGTCTTCTGCTTTATTAATCCTCCTATAGCCATAGTCTGGCCATTATCAAGATAGAGCTCTGTATTGGCAGTACGCTTAGTAAATGGATAAGCCAAAGCATAAGACGTGCTAACAGCTGTACCTACCTCGCTCACCTCTACCCCTAAAGCAATGTATATACGATTATCTTCTTTTACAGTGGGTTTTATATTTAATTTAATACCATATTCCTTATATTCGACACTGCCCGGCGTAGCTGTTGTCCCTGTGGTACCTCCGCCAGTTACCGAAGCGCTAAGAATTGGGACTTCTCCTCCGACCAAGAGCTTTGCCCCCTTGCCGCTGAGACAGGAAAGGCGCGGACGGGAGAGAACACGGGCCTTTCCTTCTTGGACTAAAGCATCTAATGTCAGATTAAAAGCGCCGCGGCTAACATTACCTAAGCTAAATAACTTACCCCATGTCGTCCCGGTTGTAGCGCCAGAGGCTAATTCAGTAATGGTCATCGAGCCTGGCCAAGTAAATCCCAGTTTTTCACTGGACCCTTTATTTAATTCCAAAACCTGCACATCAATTTCAACCACGGTCTCATCTTCTTTAGTAGTAGTTAAATCTACTATCTTTTCTTTTAAAGGGCCCATTGCCAAAAATACCTTATCCCTATCTGCAGATGTGTTAAACTGGCCCAAAAGAAAAACTTTACCTTCCTCATCTTCTGCTTTAGTAGAAATCTCCGATAAATTAAGCTTAGCGATAGCTTTATCGATGCGGACTTTTAACTCCTTTGTATTCTCACTGAAAACCCTAATTGTATAAGCTTGCTCACCGAAATTATCCCAGAATACTAGCGTGGTATCTCCTACGGCTTTAGGCATAATAGTCATCTCTTTATTGCTTACCTGCGCCACATCAACGATACTTGGATTACCGATAGCAATACGCGTGGGCTTATTTACAGAGATCACGTGCGTCGCGCCCATATATATTTTAATTTCTTCTTTCGCTGTCTCGCTTAAAATGCGGCTTTGATTTAGGAGGAAGAGCACGTTCACTGCGGCCAAAAATATAACACCAAGGATTTTTTTTATCATTCTCGCTCTCTTATTTAGATATATTAATTTTTTCTTTCTTTAACCCACGGTAAATATCTATTGACTCCGCCTCTTTCTCTTTTAAGGCCGGAATCTGTTCTAAAACGCTCTGCCAAGTTGTCGTTTCAACTGTTTCTATAAGAGAATCATTGGTTGAACGTAATGAAATACGAATCTTTCCTTGCTCTTGCAGAAAAGCTAAGATATTAGCCTCTGTAGGGCCTAAGGCAACAGTGATCTGATCAACTTTTTCCTTTTGGGGCTTTCCCGGTTTAAGATTAGAATCGGTCTCTTGGCCAACGGCTAAAATCAGCACATTTTGAAAAGCAGGAACAATTGTTTGCTCTATAACCTTCTTGCCTTCCGAATTTTCCCTAGTAAGAGACAAAACAGCAATTAAATCCACGTTGTCTCCGGGCTTGATTAAACCAACGACATCACTAATATTTTCTGCGGAGACACTAACTGCTCTCTTGCCAACAGGAGTAACTGATGCTAAATCACGGTGCTTAACTATTTGATTAGAAGTAGATAACTTCGTAAAACTAATTTGTTCCCCTCTAGATATAGGGGCAATAGTGATCATTCCGCTAACATTATCCAAAGACGCAGCTACTTGAGGCTGTACATATTCCCTAGGGACAATGGATGTCTCTATCATCCCACTCTGAATAACTGTATCAACAGGGATATCCTGCTTAGCCACTAAAACCACAGCCTGGTTCCGGCGTATTTTCTCTAGTTCCTTTTCTGCTCTCCTCTTGGCATCCGCGGACATATCGTTAACGTAAACATTAACCATTACCACAGCGATCAAACCCAAGATAACCCCAACGATTACAATAATCAATCTTTGTTTTTGCACTATCTTATCTCCCCTTCGTTAATAACTATCTTATTGGTTTTAGAGAGCCGACTAATTAAATCCTCTAGCTTTTGCTGCTTATCTAAGAAAAGAAGCCTTCTCTTGATATCTTCATATAATTCTGAAAGAGATTTCTGTTTACCGCCTTTTTTTGCTTCTAATTTTAAAATATAATAACCATCCGGGCCCTTAAAAATATTGCTGGTTTTGCCTGCTTCCAGCGTATCTGAAAAAGCAACCGCGTCAAATTGGGTAAACTTTTTACCCTTACTAATAAAACCTAAGTCTCCCCCGTTTTTGCTGCTTGAGGACTTTGACCTCTCTTTAGCTAAGGTAGCGAAATCTGCGCCCTGAAGAAGCTGGATTAGAATATCTTTGGCGTCTTGTTCGGTACTTAAGACTATCTCGCGGATATTCCTTTCTTCCGGCTCTTTAAACTGCTCCTTATTAGTATTGTAAACTTCTTCGATCTCTTTTGGCGTTACCTCTATCTTATCGGTCTCATCCCTCATCAACTTTAGGACTGTAAGTTCCATCCTGGTCTTCTCAAGAATAGAAGCAACCTCTTCATCTTTATCCAACCCGCGATTTAGTGCTTCCTGATACAACAAGGCCCGACGAACCATCTCATTCTTGACATAATCGATTTTTTGGTCACGAGTAACGATCTTCTTTTCAGGCTGGTCATTAGGAATTATTTCGTTGTAATTGATAACATCCTGATTTAAATCTTCTAGAGTAAGAGGGATATTCCCTACTTTTCCAATAAGCGTGCCTCTGGATCCCCTGGTGCCCGCTTTTTTAACGGCCTGTATTTTCCCGGGATTTAAGAAATCTAGCCTATCGCAGCCAGAGGACAAAAGAGCAAATAATCCTAGAAATACCAATAGACTAAAACTTTTTTTCATTTACCCCCCCTTGCCCATAAGGGCACACCGGCCTCTCAATTAAGGCCGGGTGCTATCCCTTCTTAATTTCATTGATAATCTTTATTAAAAGATCGGCGATCTTGGCAATAAGATATAGGAAGAAAAAAAAGAAAACATATATCACCAAAATCAATACACCCATCCAAGAAGGATTCCCCGGAACCTTGCCCATGATTACGGATACTCCTCCCAATAATCCGAGCAATAAAAAAATCCAGGCAGCAATCTTAACGACTACGCTGGATACTTTCAAAAATCCTAAATGTTCTCGCATTGGCTCCTCCTTGCACAGCAAGTGCACACCGGCCCATCAAATTAGGCCGAGTGTATTATTCTAATTTTTATCACAAATCCTAATGGATTGCAAGAAAAATATTATTTAATAGCCCCAACGGGATTTGAACCCGTGTTTACAGACTGAGAATCTGACGTCCTAGACCAGGCTAGACGATGGGGCCAAAAGATCTTTAAGTTATGCCTGCCTACGGGCAGGCGCGCATTTGATCAGACGATGAGGACAAACCTATTTAAAATAATACCACAATATATTAAAGGGTCAATGAATTTTGTTTATTGTTGATTTCCTAATCATTTGTTGTATATTATAGTAAATGAATCCATAACCATAACTATACAAAATGTCCATAAATGTTGGTGTAGGATTAAGTACAGCCAAAGACCCTATCCATGCCGCCCAAGAAGCGTTGCAACGGGCTAGAACACGATTCTTACGGGAAAAGATTGATCTCGTCTTCGTATTTTCCACGATTAACTTATCAACCCTTGTAATACTAGAAACTATCCAAACATTTATTCCTGAAGTGCCAATTATAGGCTGTAGCGGCGCAGCTATAATACATGATAAAAACTCTTATAATAACGGCTTGATAATCATGCTCTTGGGATTCTCGAAAGAAGTTTATTTTAATACCGCATGCGTTAGTAATATAAAAAATAAAACGCCGATTCACGCTGGTGAAGAACTTGGAGAAAAACTTCTTTATGGATTTAAAGATATCCGTCGTGATTTGGGCCTCATTTTTTGTGATGGGCTTATCGATAACACACAAGACCTGGTAAACGGCATGCAAGAAAGGCTAGGAAAAAGTTTCCCCCTTGTTGGCGCCTGCGCCTCCGATAACCTAAAATATATAAGAACAAACATTTTCCATAACGCCGAAACCTTGAGCGATTCTGCATGCGCTATGTTATGGGGCGGTAAGATTAACTTTGGCCTTGGAATAAAGCACGGCTGGAAACCGCTAGGCAAACAACATTTAGTCACTAAATCGCGCGGAAATATCATATACGAAATTGACTCGCGGCCAGCTACATATTTATACGAAGAATATCTTGGATGCGATGTTAAAAAGCTACAGAATGAATTACGTTTTATTTCGGTATTATATCCTATCGGCATTTATGTCCCCGGGGAAGAAGAATATTTGTTAAGGAATATTCATTCAATAGAGAACGATGGCACTTTAATCTTGCAAGGCAGTATTCCAGAAAATAGCCAAGTACGCCTTATGATCGGAACTAAAGAATCCTGCCTTCAAGCTACAGACCAAGCAATAGACGCTGTTAATAAAGAGCTTGCCGGCAAATCAGCGAACTTTATTCTTGTCTTTAATTCTATATCTAGGCACATTCTTTTAAGGCGAGATGCAGAAAAGGAACTAGAAATTATAAAAAAACAGTTTGGAGATGAAATTCCTGTGGTAGGATTATATACGTACGGAGAACTGGCGCCGCTCACAGCCATAGGTTACCACGGTAAAGCATACCTACACAACCAAACGGTAACCCTCCTTGCTATTGGAGGATAAACAATGTTATCTTATGAATATCTAATTAGTATATTAGGGGTAATCTTTCTTATAACCATTATATCCCTGATTGCCTTTGTTATATCCAAAATGGAAAAAATAAAACAACTCTCATCAGTAATTGAATCCCTTAGTAAATCGCTTGATGAAATGGATGAACAGGCAAAGCTGATAGTACGTACTGACATCGAACTGAGCAAAACCCAAGAAGAGCTTGACAAAAAAATAGCCGGGCTTTATACACTGCAAAAACTATCCCGCGCAATCAGCACAACTCTTGAAGGAAGCCAGATTTTTAAAATGGTTGAGGCAAACTATCTCGAAAATCTTGGTTTTGAAAAAGCCTACGGATTCCTTTGGGATAACCAGAAAAACGAATTCAGCCTTCAGATGTCTATCGGTTATTCTGAAGAGGAAATTTCAACTACTAAAGCTGCAATAACTACAGACAAAAATTTCTTTTTGAATTTAATTCGTAACGAAAAAACCACATCATCTATGTCATTGACGGATACCACCTTAAAAACCAAAATTGAAAACATCCTACGCTCTCCGGCATTCGTGGTAACTCCTATATTGCCAAAAGAAGGCGAAAAGGGTTTTTTTGCTGTGGCTACGGAAAATACCGATACCCCGATTACTGACGGAGACGAAGAATTAATTACGATTTTGGCCAATGAAATAGGCCAGGCGCTTGAAAACGCCCGCCTTTTTGAAAAAACCTGGCACACACAACAACAGCTTGAGCAAAAAGTTGAAGAAAGAACCCGCGAACTAACCAATGTACTCAACGCCGTTAAGACGATAAATAAACGTAAAAGCGATTTTGTATCTAACGTATCTCATGAATTGAGAACCCCGCTTACATCTATAAAAGGATACGCGGCAATACTGCTTACCGGAAAATTAGGAACCCTGCCTCCGGAGGCAAAAGAAAGATTGGAAAAAATAAATCGGCATAGCGATGAACTCGGGCATATTGTGAACGATCTTCTAGATATATCGCGCATAGAATCAGGCAAGATGATAATGAATTTAGGAAAACACAACCTAAAAGAAATAATCAGCAAAGCAGATGATTTATTATCCGGTCAATTAAAAGAAAAGAAAATAAATTTCAATATTAATATAGACCCGGATGCTTCTGTATTAGTAGATCCCGAGCAAATAGGACGAGTATTTATCAATCTTATTGGAAATGCTATGAAATTTACTCCAGCTGGCGGGAAGATAAGCATATCCGCACGAAAGCTAAACGACGGAATGGTCCAAGTAGATATATCTGATACCGGATGCGGAATACCATTGGGAGATCAAGAAGCAATATTTGAAGAATTCTTCCGAGTAGAAAACGCAATAAACCAGGAGGTCAAAGGAACCGGATTAGGGTTGGCATTAGTTAAGCGCATAATTAAAGCCCACCAAGGAAAGATTTGGGTAAAGAGCACGCTGGGTTCTGGATCAACCTTCAGTTTTACAATACAACAAGGATAAAATATGGCCATAAGAATTCTTATTGTTGATGATGACCCGGATATACGGGACGTATTAAAGCTTACCTTATCAGAGGAAAATTACGAGATACTTGAAGCCGACAATGGAGAAGATGCCTTAAAGATCATACACAATAACCAGCCCGACCTTATATTATTGGATTATAAAATTCCCAAGATTGACGGCCGCGAGGTCTGCCGCAGAATAAAAAAAGACTTACTCTTGCGCCACCTACCTATAATAATGGTAACCGGCAAAGGCGACATTAACGATAAGGTTGACGGCATTGATTCCGGAGCAGATGACTATGTAGTTAAGCCTTTTGAACCTAAAGAATTACTTGCGCGCATCCGGATGATTTTAAGACACACCGAGCGCGACCTGGAAGCTAACCCCCTGACCCGCCTGCCGGGTAATGTCTCTATTCTAAAGGAGCTATCCCACAGGCTAGAAAACAAATCTTTCTTCGCCGTCTGTTATTTAGATTTGGACAAATTTAAATCTTATAATGATAAATACGGATTCGAGCATGGAGACGAAGTAATCCGCGAAACTGCCCGCCTCTTAATCAGCTCCACGAAAGAGTTTGGAAATCCGGATGATTTCATAGGGCATATCGGAGGAGATGACTTTGTCATCCTGACCACTCTTGATAAAACAGATTTATTATGCCAGAAAATAATCCTTAACTTCGAAAAACTTGTCCCTTCTTTTTACAATGAAAAAGACAAAAAAAATGGCTTTATAATGGCCAAAGACCGTAAAGGTAAGGAACAAAAGATACCGCTCCTCTCAATATCTATAGGTGTCGTCACAAATGAACACCGTAAGATTACCCACGTTGCCCAGATTGGCGAAATCGGTGCAGAATTAAAATCTTACGCCAAGAGCCTCGAAAGAAGCAATTACGTAAAAGACCACCGCAAAGTCATAAGATAAATAATAGTAAATAATAGGGACGGTTCTAATTTTGTCCAAATAAACCAAAGAAAATTAGAACCGTCCCTATTATTTACTACTGGTGCGCGGGGAGGGAGTTGAACCCTCACAGGTTGCCCCACTACCCCCTCAAAGTAGCGTGTCTGCCATTCCACCACCCGCGCAAAATTTTAAGCAGGGTTATTATATAACGGGAAAATTAAAAACTCAACAGAAACCTTAAGCCGCAGACTAAAGCTGTTTCAGCAGCCTTATCGGCGTTAGGATTAGTTACTATCTGTAAATTAGGCGTAAGGATAAGAAAACTATTTAAATTATAACTATAATATACTTCATAAATAGTTTCAGACCTCGCTGCCTCCTCTTCACTGGCTTCGCGATAATCTTTGCCCATAATCGACCGGGCTACCCCTACCCCCAAACAATCAAACTTACGCCCGGGTATAGGTTCAATAATCTGTCCGCCAAAAGACCAGAAATGTTTGATATCCCTTACTCTCTCATCAGCATGACCATAACGTAAAAATAAAGTAATCCCTTTAGCTATTTCCTGATCAAAACTTATCCCATAACCAAAATCCTCGCTCCTCTCCCCCTCCCCACCAATGCGCTCAAGCTTTTCATGATTCATGTGGAAGATAAACCGGTAGTTTCCTTTAAGTGAACCGATCTTCGGGCTTAAACCAATTTCATTCACGAAAAATACGCTGTTAAACCCATCGCTTAAACCTGTTTTCGTAGAAGATGCCCTGGCAGTAGATGCGCCTGACTCAAAATAGATCCATTCATATGGTTTAAATTCTATTCTTGCTCCCAATCCTTTTGCGGGAAATGGTATAGTCAAACTATTAATAAGGGCGCAGGACAAAAACTGCGTATCGCCTGATTCTGCCACGAGATTACCGTCAAACCAATCAGATAGATCCAGCTTTCCAACCGAGAGAGATATCCTCTCTGTAAATAAATTCTGCTCTATATAAAACTCGGGAATGTAAAAATCAATATCTTCTCCTGAATTAGTATTACAACCGGAAAACGTTGAGATAAACTGGTCAACCCCTCGGCCTTTATCCGATTCTAATTCAATAAATGTCGCGGTCCCCGGCCAAAGCCTCTGTTCAATCTCAAGATTTAAATAACCTACCCCGCGAATCTTACCTTGATCGCGGATGCTCTTTATAATTATCTGCTGTGTATAATTTACAAGGAAGGCGAATTCTGTCCCATATTCCTCAACAAGATGTTCCCTGTATTTGGTAAGGCTGTTAAACCAAGACCCGGAGGAAGAAGCTTCTCTCTTCCCCTCGGATATCTCGATTGGAGTAAGGCTGGCTTCGGATAAAGGCAGGAACGCGTACGTAATAAAAAATACGGACAAGACAAAATTGAAACAACTTTTAATTACGCGCACCGGCATAAGAATTTACTGCGATGTTTGATATAGATATGAGATAGGTGATTTATGGGGAATGATATTTATCGGGTAAATCGATTTTTTCCGTAACAGCCAACGACTTGACTATAGTCCATTTATACCTATCGATATCCTTTTCTTTTTCCAGAAGATTAACCACATAGGGAATTTTTACTTTTTGCCCGTCTGCGGCATAGAGCAACTCAACCTGCGGTCTTCTGATATCGAGCACACTCTCTTTTATCACCAATCCAACGCTTTTGTCATCCAACTCAACTAATGTTCCCGGAGGATAAACCCCGAGTACCCCAAAAAAATTCTCTACCAACTCTGGGTGCAACTGGGAACCGGCAACCTTGGTTATCTCTTCATAAACCTTTTCAGGAGCCATCTCGTCGTGGTATGCCCTCTTACTGCGCAAAGCATCGTAATAATCGGCAATACTCACCATCATACTTACTAGATTCGGCTTGCCGCAATAGAGACGCTGAGGATAACCTTCTGCATTATAGCCGATGTGATGTTCAAAAGAAACAAGCGCGCTCAATGGATTAATTTCAGGCGAGTCAAAGAGTATCTTTGCTCCATCCAGAGGGTGCTGGCGAATCCGGCCAAACTCATCCGGGAGAAGTTTCTCTTTTTTTCTTATAATATCTCCGGAAAGCACCAACTTTCCTGAATCATGCAGGAGCGCAGCCACCCCGATCTCTGTTAAATGAGTACCCTGTATCCCAAGGGACTCTGCCTGGACCAAGGTTAATATAGCCACATTTAAGGAATGCAAAAATGTATATTCATCATGACTCTTGAGGGACGAAAGGATGAGCAAGGGTTCTTTGTTCTGCAACAGATTACTGATGATCCGATTAATTAGGAGATATGCCAGTTGCGCATCGATGCGCCGGTTTTGCTGGATATCATCGGAGGTCTTTTCAAGGAATTGAATAACCTCTTGGATATTCTGCCGGGCCAAAAAGTTACTATCGGTTTCCCCCTCGGCTGACATTGAGCTGCCAGCTGCCAATCGCGAAAAAACAATCGTCTCCATACCTAACGATTCGGCCAGGTGCTTAACGCCCCCGGATTTCTCTACCGCCTCGGCACTCATATTGATAATATCAAGGAACGATAACAATTCCCTCTCCTTAGTCCCCCTCAAAAAGGAGATTCTTTCTATCTTCAGTTCTTTAAGATGCACAATAATATCCCTTAAATACTTACTCAATTCATAGAGGGGTTCTTTCTCAAAAGCTATCTCGTTGCCGATAATACCTATTGTTATCTCCGGCTGGGATGAAGAGACGCTCTCCAGCTTCAAGAGGAGTTTCTTAATGCTTTCTTTGGTAAGCTCATGACTCGGCCCGTAGTTTTTGCTGACCTGTCGGGCGGCAAACAACTCTTTTACCAACTCCTCAATAGGGACCCTGATTTCGCTACTACTCGAATCGTTCATCATCTCTCTCTGCCTTTATTTATCCTCTCGCCCATTGCACCGTACATTACGCACTATTCGCTATGCCCTTATCCTTGCATGATTCTACGGCAAGCCGGGCTATTTTTCTCACGGATTCGCTTCTGTCGTTCAACGCCTTCTTGAGAACAATCATCGCCTCAGGCGAAGCAATCTCCCCTAGACTTACCACCGCGCTGACCCTGAGTTCCCTTTTTGCTTGATTATCCAAAAGCGGCCTCCTCGCCACTACCTGCTCCAAACAGGGTATGGCCTGGTTTACCGAAAAATCACCGCACGCCCTTATGTACGTAAGCAGATACTTGCGGGGAGAAAATCTTTTGCTGAGAATAATAAACAACTGATTTAGAAGAGGGGCGCTATTAGTTTTTACCAAGACACCAATTATTTTTTCTTTCACTTGCGTGCTTTCTTCTTTCTGAAAGATTTCAAGCAACAAACTCTTCTCTTCTTCGCTTTCCGACATAAAATTTTCCAATCCTGCGAGACGCGTGTCAAGATCTTTACTTTGCAGCATCGTCTGGGCTGCCTTATGGGCTTCTTGAGGATTAAGTTTCTTGAGAATATCAAAAAGCTCTCCAAGAGATGAGCCCTCCTTGCCTATCTCCGCAGTAAACCGTTGAGATATACTTGCTGCCGCAGCAGGCCCAAGGCCAGCGATAACTGAGCAAATCCTTTCCTTTACTGCCTTATTTTTTTCTAAAACATAGGCCTCAATGAGAAGATCGGGTGCCCATTGCGATTTTGCAAGAATAGAGCGCACGTCCGGCATTCCTCTTTCATCGAGCCTTGGAATAAATGATATTATTTTCTCCGCCACCGCTTTCTCTGTTAGCTCACCCAGCGCCGAGTGAGCATATCCGGCTATTTCTTGATTCTGACTCTGTTGGGGCTTTAGCTTCTCGCTAAAGAACTCGATACTCTCTTTAATGCTCGAGAGATACTCTGGCTGAATGATCTTTTTGCATGCGGCTGTTAGGATATCGCAAAATTTCTTAAACTCTTCCGGCTTATCTTCTTGCCATAGAATATTAAGCAAAAGCCAAATTTTCTGTCTCTGCAAACCAGGTTCCTCCAGCGACTCTAGACAATCCTGCGCAAGAGCCGATAAGCTACTGCCCTTATTTTTCCCGGAAACGCTCTTGTCAATAAGTGTCTCGACCGTAAGTTTATACATCTGCGATATAAACTGGCTGCTTGAGTTAGCCTCAAAGAGCTCTTTGACGGAAACCTGCAGCTGCGAGAGCGTATTTTTGTTAAGCAGTTTTTTCTCAAATAACTTATCGGCAAGCGTCGCCACAAGGCTACCCGAACTTGACTCTTGAGGCACAAGCTTATCAAATAGTTTGAAAAGGTTATCACTCATCTTACCTTCACTATCAATAAGAGAAGCCATAAAATCGGCGATTGTATCTTCTGGTAAATCCTTAAGGAAATCTTGACCGAGATTAAATGCAGAATCATCCTCCTGCTCACCGCTAAACAGATTGGCGACAAAATCAGGATTGAGCCCGGCAATAACCTTAGTGAGGTCTTGTTTGATGACGCTAGAGCTATCCGGGGACTGTTGCTGAGCGTACTTTAACATGCGCACAAAGGTGGCGCGGAAATTGTTGACAACGGTACGGTCTTCGAGCTTCGCCAGAGCTTCTTTGTAAACTTTGTTAAGTAAAGAAGAGGATCTTTTCTGATCCTTAAGAAAATGCATAACAAAATCTAATTTTGACTCGGGCAAGATATCCGTACCGGCAGATGAATCGAGGCTTGTCAACTCTTGCCAAAGAGTACGCTCTTCTTCGGTGACACCAGTACTCGTTGACTCATCCCCCGCGAGAAACTTGCGGTAGTCGATTTCCTTGATAAAAATATGCCCCGCTGAAGGTATTTGGGAAGCAATGCCGCCGGACCTCTTAATGAGTTTCGCATCCTTTACAATTAGGCAAAAGAAATCCAAGAGTTCTTTCAACTCAACGCCCCTGGAAATACGTAAAGCGATTACCCCACGCTGATGCAAATAACCAGCTACCTGCCGATAGAGATCATTCTTCTCTCGCACAAAATTATTTTGTAAAAGCAAATTATCGGATGCAACACCAGTATCTAGGGATTCATGAACCGAAAGCCAATTATCGAGATGGCCCTTAAAATTCTTAACCGCCTGCTCGACTGCCGGATGGGCAGGGTTATATAGAGCGCTGCTCTCGACGGCAATATTTAATGACCGCACAATAGAATCAAAGAGTTTTATTTCGCCTTCAGTAATCTTCTCTTCCGTATTTTTACGCGACTGCTCCATGTGAATTGCCTCGCCTTAAACAAAAAAACGCTCTCTGCTTATATTCTACTCGCCCATCAAAGGTGAGTGAGCACGAACAAAGCGAGGACGCGTCTCAGAGTGGTTGCCCCGCATGGAGTCGAACCATGATAGTCAGATTCAGAATCTGAAGTCCTACCAGTTAGACGACAGGGCAAAATATTATCTTCTACTAAGACTTACTTGAATCGTGAACCTTATTATACTTCTTAATCATCTCTTTGATATTACCATCAACACGACGCATGTTGATTGAAATATCGATAAGGAAAGCTAAAACAAAAACTGCCACAACCCCCATAGTTAAAATAATCGCAGCCATATTTCCTCCCTTGTTGGAAAAATCTCACCTTATAAACTTTCCCAGCCTTTTACAGATCCGCTCACTCCCTAAGTAATACATTGCCTCAAATAATCCCGGGCCGATAGTCTTTCCTGTAAGCGCAACTCTAAGAGGATGAATCAAGGCCTTTGCTTCTATGCCTAGCTCGCTTACCAAACCCCGGAAGCTCTCTTCAATACTAACGATATCAAAACTCTGCAAAACCTTT
Source organism: Candidatus Omnitrophota bacterium (assembly GCA_020058085.1). Taxonomy (GTDB): domain Bacteria; phylum Omnitrophota; class Gorgyraeia; order Gygaellales; family Profunditerraquicolaceae; genus Sherwoodlollariibacterium. The sequence continues at coordinate 39,406 of JAGVER010000014.1, forward strand.
AAGCGCTCCAATAAAAGCTTAAATTCCCGTGAGAGATCCTTGTTCAAGTACTTCTCTGCTGCTGCCGGATCAATATTAAGCTCATCCACAAAGAAAAAATCTGCCCAATCTGGGAAATCATTTACTACTGACATCCTCGGCTGGAATAATTTTACCAGAGAGACTATATAATTTCTATCAAAATTATCTTTCCGGATATAATTTTTTTCTATTAACATTGGGATTATTTCATCAGTTAATTTATCACTATCTTCATTTTTAAGATACTGGTTATTTAACCAATTAAGTTTCTTTAAGTCAAAGGTGGCGGCAGCTTTATTCACATCGCTAAGATCGAACAATTTTATGGCTTCATTTATATCTATCAATTCACAGTTGTTCCCGGGCGCCCAGCTTAAGAGTAAAAGATAATTAACCAAAGCTCCGGGAAGATACCCCATCTTGCGATAGTCGCTTATGGCAGTAGCACCCGTCCTCTTAGAGAGCCTGCCTCCCTCGATTCCCATAATCAAAGGCAAGTGCGCAAATTTAGGAAGTTTAAAACCAAGCGCCTCATAGAGAAGCGCTTGTTTGGGCGTATTGGAGATATGATCATCCCCGCGGATTACATGAGTAATGTCTGTTGTCGCATCATCGACCACACAAGCAAAGTTATAAGTAGGCGTACCGTCGGACTTAATAAGTACCTGGTCCTTAATTAGTTCGGCATTAAATTCTATCTCTCCACGGATTAAATCATTTATTTTAACCTGCTGCGGCATTACCTTAAATATTATCGCTTCGCCTTGCCTCTCGGGAGATTTTTCCGTATAGGCCTTGCCTTCTTTAAGAAGTTTCTGAGCAAACTCGGCATAGATATTAAAACGATGGCTCTGGTAATAAATCTCATCCCAGTTAAAACCCATCCATTGCAAGCTGTTTAATATCTCATCCACATACTCCTGCTTAGAACGCAGTTTATCCGTATCCTCTATTCTTAAAATAAATTTTCCGTCTTTTGCCTGAGCATAAAGCCAATTAAAAAGCGCGGTACGGCCGCCGCCGATATGTAAATTACCCGTTGGGCTTGGAGCAAAACGCACTCTAACCATTTCTCAATTTCACCCCTGTATCTAGCGCCTTCTGGTTAATCTTCAAAATGTCATCTCTCCCAGCAGGCGCCATCATTTTCATAACTCCTAATATATTTTTTAGACTAACCGTCTTCCTCTTGGCCAGATAAGATCCTAAGGCAACCATATTCGCTACCCTAACATTACCTAATTCTACTGCTATATCTGTAAAAGGATACCTTTTGGCCTTGGCCTTTGCGCCTGCTTCTACTATAGAGCTGTTAATAATTAATAACCCATTATCCTTAAGGCGGCTTTTGAATCTGGCTAGTGAAGGCTGATTCATAATGATTAAGGTATCTGTTTTATCAATATATGGAGAACCGATCTCTTCATCTGAAATAACAATCATACAATGCGCGGTTCCGCCGCGCACCTCTGCGCCATAAGCAGGAAGCCAGGTTACGAATTTACCTTCGATCATCGCAGCTTGCGCTAAAATCTTGCCCCAAAGCATTATCCCCTGCCCGCCGCTACCAGCAATAATTATACGTTCGGTCATTTAATCCTTCCTAATGGAAACTCTTTTGACATCGTATCCCTAATCCAATCTAATGAAGCTTTTGGCGCCATACCCCAGTAAGTAGGGCATGGTGAGAGTATCTCTACAAGGGAAAAACCCACCCCTTCTATCTGATTCAAAAAAGCCTTATTTATGGCTTTTTTGGTTTTTATAATCTCCGGGGGCGAATGTAAAGATGTACGCTCAATATATTTTACTCCGGGCAAAAGCGCAAGCATCTCTGATATTTTTAAAGGATAGCCATGTAGCCCTGCATCCCTGCCTTTAATAGTGGTTGAGGTTTTCTGGTTAAGTAAAGTAGTAGGCGCCATCTGGCCGCCGGTCATGCCGTAAACTGCATTATTAATAAAAAACACACAAACATTCTCTCCCCGGTTAGCCGCATGTATAGTCTCATTAGTCCCTATGGCGGCAAGGTCGCCATCACCCTGATAGGTAAAAACTATATTATCTTGCCTTACTCTTTTTATAGCAGTAGCGACAGCTAATGCCCTGCCATGAGCTGCCTCTGAACAATCAAAATCCCAGTAATCATAAGCAATCACAGCGCAGCCTACCGGGGCTATAGCTATCACTTTTTCCCTGATCCCTAATTCATCCACAACCTCCGCGATAAGCCGGTGCGCTATGCCATGCCCGCAACCCGGGCAATAATGAGTTGAAAGATTACGCAGAGATTTAGGATGGCTGTATATCTTTTCCATATCTATAACCTCATAACCTTTTTTATGATCTCATCTTCCGTCGGAATCCCGCCGCCTGAACGGCCCAGAAATTCAACTCGGGCCTTTCCTTCCAAGACGAGCCTTACATCTTCAACCATCTGGCCATAAGACATCTCTATCACTAAAAATGCTAATGGCTTATGGCTTATGGCTAATCGCTTAAAAATGTCTTTGGGGAATGGCCAAAGAGTAATTGGACGGATTAAGCCGGATTTTTTACCCTTACTTCTTAAAAATTTTACCGCGGACTTAGCAATCCTAGCCATGCTTCCATAAGCGACTAAAATAACTTCTGCGTCATCTAAAAATAACCCCTCAAAACGCTGCTCTTTTTCCTGTATCTGATTATATTTCTTCTGTAAAGTCAGATTGAATCTTTCTAAATCACCTTCGCGCATATAAAAAGACTTTATAATATTAGGTTTCCTTCCTTTACAACCGGTTAATGCCCAGCTCTTTTTAATTTTTGATATTTTATTCCTTGTATTCGATATCTTAACCGGCTCCATCATCTGGCCTAACATGCCATCTCCTAAAATCATCGCCGGATTGCGGTATTTATCCGCAAGATCAAAGGCAACGCGCATAAAATCAAAACTCTCCTGCACAGAAGCAGGAGCTAAAACTATACAGTGATAATCGCCATTGCCTCCTCCTCGGGTTGCCTGAAAATAATCTGATTGCGCCGGCCAGATATTTCCCAAACCCGGGCCCGCACGCATAATATTTACAATCACCGCCGGAAGTTCCGCCCCGGCGATATAAGATATCCCCTCCTGCTTAAGGCTGATTCCCGGGCTGGATGATGAAGTCATCGCACGCACGCCTGCGGCAGAAGCGCCATAAACCATATTAATCGCGGCAATCTCTGATTCTGCCTGAATAAATACGCCTCCTTTATCCTGCAGATGCGAAGACATATAAGCAATAAGCTCATTCTGCGGAGTAATCGGATAACCGGCGTAAAAAGTACATCCTGCCTGTATTGCTCCTTCGGCTATAGCCTCATTACCGCTGATTAAAACTTTTTTCATTATTTATATACCTCGATACAGCAATCCGGGCAGATAATCGCGCATAATGCACAGCCCAAGCAACCGGATTTATCACTGAACTTAACAGGATTCAACCCTTTTTTATTTAAACCCCTATCCTTGCTAATCAACTTCTTAGGACAAAAACTTACACATAAAAGGCACCCCTTGCACTTATCTCTATCTATAATTATCTTGGGCATATTACTAATTTTATTTTATCCGCGATAGCTTTAGCGGATAATCCATATTTTTCTAGTAACAACTCCCTCTGGCCATGAGGGATAAATTTACAGGGAAGTCCTATTTTAATTACGGACTTTGATATAAGATCCTCTAGCGCGCCACCAAATCCTGAATCTATTATCCCCTCTTCCGCAGTAAAAATAAACTTAGATTTATTGCCTAAGGCTCGGAAGGATTCAATATCTAACGGCTTGGCAAAACGCGCATTGATTACTGCACCTGAATAGCCTTCTTTTTTAAGCAACTCTGCTGCCTCTAAAGAGGACGAGACCATACTTCCCAAAGCAATAATCGCAAAATCAACCCCTTCTCTTAAAATCTCCGGTTTACCTAATTCAATCTTGGATACCGTTTTGTTATCCGACAGAGAATCAATCTCCCCTCTGGGATACCTTATCGCTACCGGCTTATTTAAACGAAGAGCAAATTCCAGCATCTCCTTAAGCTCTTCTCCATCCTTAGGCGCCATATTCACCAAGCCTGGAACAGTATTTAAAAAACTAATATCGAATATACCTTGATGCGTAACTCCATCTTCCCCTACAATCCCTGCGCGGTCAATACAAAAAACAACGGGTAGATTCTGTAAGGCTACATCCTCAATAATCTGGTCATATGCCCTCTGCAGAAATGTGGAATATAAAGCTACCACTGGCTTAAGGCCACCTTTAGCTAAACCGGCGGAGAAAGTAACCGCGTGTGACTCGGCAATCCCCACATCAAAAAATCTCTCAGGAAAACTATCGCGAAATTTATCCAAACCTGTACCTTCAGGCATAGCCGCGGTAATCGCGACAATTTTATTATCCAGCCTGGCTAACTCTAACAACTTTTCTCCAAACACTTCAGTATAGCTCTTCTTACCCCCTGTTTTAGTTATGGCTGCGCCGGTCTGAATATCAAAAGGCCCTGTCCCGTGGAATCTCACCGGATCGCGTTCTGCTGCAAAATAACCTTTTCCTTTTTTAGTGACGATATGCAGTATACGCGGGCCTTTGATATTTAATATATTCTTTAAAGCGGGTATTAACAAATCCAAATTATGGCCATCTAATGGCCCAAAATAACGAAAACCTAATTCCTCAAAGAGGACTCCCGGTATAAACAGCCCCTTTAAACCTTCCTCAAATTTACTCGCTAATTTAAGCAACCTCTCCGCACGCGGCCCACGGGAGGAAAGAAAATTAACCAAAGATTCCCTAAAGTGATTATATACTGGCAAAGATATAATCTTATTCAAATAATTACTTATCGCGCCTACATTAGGAGCAATGCTTAATTCATTGGTATTTAAGATTACTAAAATATCTTTTTTAAGGTGGCCGGCATTATTTAAACCCTCAAAACATAACCCTCCGCTTAAAGAGCCGTCTCCTATAACAGCTACAACTTTAAAAGACCCTGCGGGAGGGATGCGGTCTCTTGCGCAAACCAAACCCAAAGCCAAGGAAACTGCGCTTGATGAATGTCCGGTAGTAAAGACATCGAACTCCGACTCATCCTTGAGGGGGAAACCGCTTAACCCTTCATATTGCCTAAGAGTTGAAAAAACCTCTGCCCTTCCGGTAATTATTTTATGCGCATAGGCCTGATGGCCTACATCAAAAATTATCTTATCCGTTGGAGTATTTAAACAATAATGCAAAGCAATAATCAATTCTACTGCGCCAAGACTTGAGGCAAGATGCCCGCCATTAAGAGAAACGGCCTCTATCATCTTCTGGCGTATCTCTGAAGCTAACTTCACCAAGTCTTCGTTTTTAAACTTCCTTAGATCTTGCGGTGAATTGATCTTTTCCAAAAACATTATTTTTCTTCTTCCTCTTCTTCGAATTTCTCAAGCGTATATTTACCGTCATTTTTCATTAAGGACTCAACCTTACGCTGCGCCTCCTCCAGAAGAGAAGAACAACTCTGGGAGAGCTTTACCCCTTCCTCGTATTTCTTAAGCGACTCCCCGAGAGTAAGCTTGCCGCTGGATAATTCTTCTACAATCTTCTGCAGACGCTTTAAATCATCCTCAAATGATTGTTTTTCTTTCATCTTATTTCTCCTTGCGCAGAAAGGGCACACCGGCAAATCTGCCGCAGTAGGCGGCATACCCGCCATTCCAATATGGCGGGGTACATTAAGGCCGGGTGCTAATTAATTTCATTTTTTATAATCTCCTCAACCTTACTGATAAAACCACCTCTGCTGAGAATAGTCTTTATTCTATCCCCGGGATTAATCTTAAGCGTATCTTTAACAACAACCCCATCAACCTGCCGCATACTTAAACTATACCCGCGCGACAAAACTGCCAGAGGGCTAAGCGCTTCCAACCTCTCAATCGACGACCCTAGCCTCTCACGGGTAATATTGATTCTCTGCCGGACATTATTATTCAGGGCTACGGTTAGCTCATCTAAGAATTGCCCTTTCTCATCAAGGCGATCTGCCGGACTCTTTAAACTATGCTTAAGACGGGTAACTTCATTCTTAAAAGAATTAATTATATTAAAAACAGAAAAACCCAATTCGTGTTTTAAACCCGCCAATTCGGCTAATAAATGATTCTTCTTGTCCACGATGATCTTAGCAGCAGCCGTAGGAGTTTCAACAAAGAGATCCGCCGCTAGATCGCAAAGACTTGTATTTATCTGATGTCCCACAGCCGAAATTATTGGTATCTTGGAATTATATACCGCGCGTGCGCAAACCTCTTCATTAAATGCCCAAAGGTCCTCTCTGCTCCCGCCGCCGCGGCTGACAATAATAATGTCGACTGCGCTGGCTTCGCCGGCTTTATTAAACTCATTGAGTTCTTCTATGCCTTTAGCTATTTCAAGGGCAGCCCCTGTACCCTGTACGCGCACAGAACGTATTATTACGTCTACGCCACTAGCTCCTTTTTTAAGTATCCCCAGTATATCGCGGATAGCAGCGCCTGCGCCTGAAGTAACTATGCCTACACTAAAAGGCATAAGTGGGAGTTCTTTTTTCCGCAGAGGATCAAATAGGCCTTCTTTGGAGAGCCTCTCTTTTAACTGCTCAAATGCCAGTTGCCGAGCCCCTATCCCTTTAGGCTCTATTCTTTCTACGATAAGCTGATATTGTCCGCGCGGGCCATAAACATCAACCTTGCCAAAACAGATAACCTTAATTCCGTCTTCAAGTTTAAATTTTACTTCTCGGTTTATCCGAGAAAACATTGCCGCGCTTAAAACAGACTTCTCATCTTTTAAAGAAAAATAAGAATGCCCGGAAGAAGCTGCCTTAAAATTAGAGATCTCTCCCTCAACCCAAACCCCCAATCCAAAAGTATTCTCAAAAATAACCTCGATCTCTTGGGTAATTTTAGTAACGGTGTAAATATACTTACTTTCCTGCGGCATCTTTATTCGATTCCTTATCCGTCTCAAGCGCAGGCGCGACCGAGGCTGGGTCCGGCGCCGGGGGAGCCGGCTTCTTTTTTAATATAATCAAATTTACAGAATAAGGAGTGAGCTTCAAATCTTCCTGATACAAATCTTGGATAGATATCTCCTTCTCTTCAACCGGCTTAAATTCACAATTTAGACTACAGGAAGAATCAACTATAAAGCGGCTATAAGAATATCCCTCCTTGATACCTTTAATGCTAATTTTGAGATTACGGGATGAATCTAGAGACTCTTTAGCCCTATCTGCTAATTCTTGGGACTTATTTAGCAAAACTTTAACTTTAGGTTCAGCGCGCAATAAGGCTATATCTTGTTCATGCGCAATAAATTTACCTAACTGGCCCGTCCTGATAATCTGCAGTAAAGACTGCCTCTCGGGGACATTAAGCCCTGCGATGTTTCGGGCAAGATAATTCTTGGCAATCTCGGGATCAATATAATTATAAATGAGAATACAAATTTCATCGGATGACTTTGTAGCGATAGCCCCGACAAACTCATCATCAATTTTAATCGAGAACGCATTCGAGCCTAGCTTACCCAACATTCTGAATACATTATAGGCAGCTTTATGCCCTCCCTTATATTGCGCGCGCTCGGAATCAAAATAAAAAACTCCGACATTCCTAGTAACATTCTCTGGATTGTTTCCAAAATCCTCTAAAGAAAAATAAACCTGATTATCAAGGCCGGCCTCAAACATATTATTAATGCGTGCCGGTATATAACTTGCCGCAATATAAGACTCGCTTCTCCTTGCAGGTAACAGATTAACATCAAGATCAAAATTCCATTCATCTATAATTAAGGACGTATCGCGCTTAAAATTAAAATACGAAAGCCAATCCCGAATAAGCTCCACCGCATTTTTATTATATATAGTGATCTCTTTTTCTGTTTTCGGGTCAGATGAAAAGGCGTGCCAAGTAATAAAATTCAAGGATAGCTTTTCAGAAGAACAGAATTTAATTAATTCATAAATTAAGCTCTTTTCAGGGGTAAGAATATTATTACTCTCCAGATTATGAAACCATCCGCTAGGGCTCGGGGCACCCACGGGTATATTAATCTTAAATTGGGCCCCTAGTTCTTTTGCGCTTTCAGAGATGACTCTATACATATTGAAATAATCTTGTGTTCGACCAATGAAAAAATCATCTAAATCAGGAGCAGCCCAGACCTCATACCATATATTATATTTCTTTTCACAACTTAAATATCTCATCGTATCCTTGACTAGCGTCTTAAAAGCCACTAGATTAAGTGGTGCGCTTTTTTTATCCAATGCTTTACCTAATCCCGCGGGGGTGCCAAATATATCAAGTATAACTGTCCCGCCGGCGTCTGAAATATTTTTTATCGCATCTTCGTAATTAGCCAGGAGTTTATCTTGTGCCACCTTATCTTTGGCCAGTTGATTAATCTCCCAAAGGTTGTACTGCATACGATAAAGGCTGGCAAAACTTATATCCTTACGCCATAGGTCCAAAACATCTTTAGCAGCCAAGCCCTGCGGCCAAAAATTATCATGATGAAAACCTCGCCCTCCCAAATCAATATTGGGCTTAAAAATCGTAGGAGTAGGTGTAGTACTCGAAGTGATATCTAAGGCGAGTTCAAGGTTAACCTCTTGGGCAAAAAGAGGAGTACAAAAATAAAATAATGAAGCTACTAAGACCAATCTTAACAATTGCCGCATCTTAAACATTTAACTTTTCCTGAATCCTTAAAATAGAGTGTGCCTTACCGCTTTTATCATCTACGTCTACTACCACCCCATGCAACTGAATATTTTCTTCCGCTACTTCAAATCTTACCGGAATAGAAGTGAGAAACCGAGTTAAAACATCATCTACTTTTCTGCCAATAACCGAGTCATATGGCCCGGCCATCCCTACGTCGGTAATGTAAGCTGTGCCTTGAGGCAGAATCCTTTCATCCGCAGTCTGAATATGGGTATGCGTGCCTAAAACAGCGGAAACTTTTCCGTCGAGATACCAACCTAAAGCCACTTTCTCTGAAGTCGCCTCAGCATGGATATCTACAATAATTATTTTTGTCTCTTTGACTAGCTCTTCTTGCGCAGCCAATACACTCTTAAAGGGGCATTCCAACGCATCCATAAATACCCTGCCATTAACATTAATCACGCCAAGCTTCTCTCCGGATTTAGTTTTAAATATACTACTTCCTCTTCCAGGAGCGCCAGCCGGATAATTAAGCGGCCTTAAGATTCTCTCTTCCTGATTAATCAATTCAAATATCTCCTTCTTCTTCCAAATATGATCCCCGGAAGTCAATACATCCACTCCGGAATTAAATAACTCTTCCGCTACCTTTTGAGTAATGCCTGAACCACCCGAGGAATTTTCGGCATTGGCAATTACAAAATCGAGAGAATGCCTTGTTTTCAATATAGGCAGAAGCTTATCCACTGCTTCTCTCCCCGGGCTACCGACTATGTCTCCAATAAATAGTATTTTCATCTTTACTTAGCATACTCGATCGCGCGAGTCTCTCTAATAACCGTCACCTTAATCTGACCAGGGTATTCCATGCCTTCTTCTATTTTCTTACGAATATCCCTAGCCATAGCCGTAGCTTCGCTGTCTGTTATCTTCTCCGGCTGAACAATTACGCGGATCTCGCGGCCAGCCTGAATAGCAAATGATTTATCTACCCCTTTAAAAAGATTAGCTATGGCCTCTAATTTTTCAAGCCTCTTGATATATGTTTCTAAGGTTTCCCGCCGAGCTCCCGGGCGAGAGGCGCTTATGGCATCTGCGGCTATTGCTAAAACTCCGTAAATACTCTGTATCGGCGCTTCCTCATGATGCGACTCGATTGCTGCTACTACTTCAACAGACTCTCCATATTTCTTGGCTAAATCTGCTCCTAACTTAGCATGTGTCCCTTCAACCTGATGATCAACTGCTTTTCCTATATCATGCAAAAGCCCTACTCTCCGCGCTAATTTAAAATCAAGGCCTAATTCTGTAGCCATCGAGCCCAAAAGAAATGACGCTTCCTTAGAATGCTGAAGAGCGTTTTGGCCAAAACTTGTACGATACTTAAGCCTACCAAGTAATTTAATTATCTCGGGATGCAGGCCATTTACCCCTGCCTCAAATGCCACGCGCTCTCCTTCTTCGCGTATTTTTTCATCCATCTCTTTCTTGGTCTTCTCAACTATCTCCTCAATCCTACCCGGATGAATCCTCCCGTCAGCAAGAAGTTTCTCTAAACTTAAACGGGCAATCTCCCTGCGCACAGCATCAAAAGCAGATATGGTCACTGCTTCAGGGGTATCATCAATAATTACATCTACACCCGTGGCCATCTCAAAGGCACGAATATTTCTACCTTCGCGGCCAATGACCCTTCCCTTCATTTCATCGTTAGGCAGAGCAACTACACTTACCGTAGATTCAACCGTATGTTCAGCCGCGCATTTTTGTATTGCCAGGCTCAAAATTTCTCTCGCTTTTTTATCCGAGGTAACGCGCAATTCTTCTTCCTGTTTTCTAATTAATGCCGCCTTTTCATTGCTCAACTCTTCATTAAGGCGGCTTAAAAGAATCTGCTTTGCCTCTTCAGCCGAAAGTGAGGATATTTTTTGCAGCCTTTCTTTTTCTTCAGCAATCAATAAATGTAACTGATTATCCTTGAGCTTCATCCCATCTTCCTGCTTTTTAATCCCCTCGTGCTTTAAATCAAGCTCTTTTTCCTTTTTCTCTAAGAGGTCGAGTCTTCTATCAATATTTTCTTCTTTCTGGGTAAACCTCTTCTCCATATTAGAGATCTCTAAACGCCTATCCTTAGTTTCACGCTCAAAGTCCTGACGCACTCGGTAGAGAAGATCTTTTGCCTCTAGCTCTGCTTCCCTGCGCTTATCAATTGCTTCTTTTCTTGCTTGTTCTAATATATGTCCTGCTTGAGATTCGGCATCCTGAATTTTCTTTTCAGCCACATGTTTTCTTAAAACATAGCCGATTGCGGCAGCTATAAAAGCCACAACTATAGATACAATAGCGCTAATCAACATGGAATTCCTCCTTGAACAGTAAGTGCACACCGGCAAATCTGCCGCAGTAGGCGGCATACCCGCCATTCCAATATGGCGGGGTACATTAAGGCCGGGTGTTAGGAAATAAACTTAAAAGATTTTTGTTGTCTTTAAGCGAAGAGGACTTTTTTGACGCTTACATCAGAGGAATTAATAGGAACAACTGGTAAGATTTGCAGTCGATATGCCAAACCAATTGACGGAGTATCTTTAGGGATCTTGCTTAAGAAGCGGTCGTAATAACCTTTCCCCCGGCCAAGGCGGTTACCCTTCTTATCAAAGGCAACACCCGGGGTAATTACTAAATCCAAGTCTTTTAAAGCTATAAATCGGCTTGTTACTGGCTCGGATACTCCATAAGGGCCCTTCTTTAGATGCGCAAAACTATCCAAGAGGGCCGGCCTTAAAGATGTTCTATTTTTTATACAAACTGGCACGGCAATAATCTTACCTAAACTTTTAGCTGCTTCTATCATCTCTTTAGTTTCAACCTCGCCTTTTAAAGCGATGTAAAACATCACTCTCTTTGCTTTCTTAAAAACCGACTGTTTAAAAAGTTTCTCCTTAATTAAACAACTTTTTATACTACGGTCCTCCTTCTTCTGTTTTGATAACTTGAGTAAGATTTTACTACGTATTTCTTGTTTTGTCAACCCAACTTCCGACTTACAAACACTTCTCGTTTTCATGAGTATGGCCTTTATCCTCAAAAGGAATAGGCTTACCTTGTTTAGTATAATAATCTTTTAAGGCAGAACGCAACGCTTCTTCTGCTAATACCGAACAGTGCATTTTAACCGGCGGAAGCCCACCTAATGCCTCGGCTACCGCTTTATTACTAATCTTTAAGGCTTCTTCAATAGTCTTACCTTTGACCATCTCCGTTACCATGGAACTCGTGGCCACAGCCGCGCCACACCCATACGTCTTAAACTTAATATCAATAATAATATTGTTCTCTATTTTTAAGAACATCTTCATTACATCCCCGCAGATAGGATTCCCGACGGTGCCGATACCACTGGCATCAGAAATTTCTCCCACATTTCTGGGATTGGTAAAATGATCCATTACTTTTTCGCTATAGGGTAATTGCCCGCTCATTTTTACCTTTTCTTATTTTGCTATTAATAACTTATGTGGTTTAGCGGATTTCTTATAATCTTTGGGATTGCGGATTTCTCTAAGAGACTCGAGTTTTTTATTTTTTTCTAATTCTTTATAAATTAAAACCCAGGCGCAATCCCGTTCGTTATCCACTTCACACTTTCCCTTATTCATCCCTCCGCATGGGCCATTTAAAAGCCCTTTGGAGCAAAGAGTAACCGGACAAATCCCCGCGGTTAGATCTAAAACACATTCACCACACATAGAACATTTTTCATAGAAATTACCTTTAGTATCCATTACTGCGCCAAAGATAGTATTGCAAGCAGGAAATACCACTAGGCCAAATCTATCGTTATCTTTAAATGACTGAACTCCTAAACCACAGGCTAAAACTAAAACCGCATCTGCCTCGCGCAAGGCCTTCATATTTTTCGCTAGTTCTGCCTTGAGTTTGGCGGCCACGCATGGCGCAGAAGGGATACAGCTTCCGGTTACAGCTTTCCCGGCGGCCTCTAGATCCTTCTTGATTTTAAGAACCTCTGGTTCCCCTCCGGTCTTACAGGCAGTAGCGCATTCTCCACAGCCGATAATGAATATTTTAGAGTAGCTTTTTAAGCTATCTATAATACTCTTAATAGGTTTAAGCTCTGTTATAATCATGTAGAAATTTTAGCACTAATCCCGGCCATTCTCAAGGAAAATAATCCTCCTGGCCGCGGAAATAATCTTTCATCATCTCAAGAAACTCTTGGTCTCTTTTTCTATCTTTAACCGGTTCATCCAGCTGATCATGCTCAAAGTCGTCTTCTGCTGGCGCTTCTAACTCTACCTTAACTAAATTATTCAATATATTTCCTTCATCTAAAAAGCGGGAGACTTGAGTAAAAACTGACCCGCCGCCATCCATAAAACCCCGGGGAGATCGGTCAATATGCGGTTTAAGCAAAAATAAATTCTCCTTAGCGCGGGTTGAGGCTACATAAAATAATCGGCGCTCTTCTTCAATGGCATCTTCGTCTTCAAAGGATAAATATGAAGGCAGATGCCCTTCAGCTACATAAATCATAAATACCGTATGCCATTCTAGGCCCTTGGCTGAATGTATTGTAGAAAGAGTAAGCGGGGCATCGTCTTTATCTCTTAATCCCGCCTCAATAATACCCCTCTCCGGAGGCTCTAAGGCAATATCTGTAAGAAACTCCTCTAAGGATTTATAGCGTCCGGCAATACGCAATAATGAATCCAAATCATTAAAGCGCTTATGAAAATCATCGTATTTATTTTTAAGCAGCGGCTGGTAATATTCTAAAAATGCTTCGATAATCTTAGCCGGCTCGCAACAAAGAACGTTAACCTCGCCGAGTAGCTTAAAAAGTTTAGCCACTTCTTCATTCTTACGTAAGGATAACTCTTTAGTTAAATTTTCTTTATCGCCGATTAGATTAATTATCTTTTCCGCGCCCTTAGGGCCTATTCCGGGGATCAGAAGCAAGGCGCGCAACCAACTAACCTGATCTGACCAGTTATAAGCAATACGCAGGTAAGAAATGATATCTTTTATATGAGCTGCCTCAACAAATTTCTGGCCGCCATACTTTACAAAAGGTATATTGCGGCTGGCCAACTCTACCTCTAAATCATTAGAATGCCAGCCTGAACGAAATAATATTGCCATATCATTTAACTCTAATCCCTCTTCTCTTAATTGCAGTATCTTGTCCGCGATATATTTTGACTGCGCGTTTTCATCAGTAGCATCAATAAAGATGGGTTGCTTATCCCCTTTTTTGCGCGTGTAGAGATTTTTCTTAAAACTCTCTTTGGCCCGGCCAATAACTTTATTGGTAAGATCTAATATCGGCTGGGTTGAGCGGTAATTTTCTTCCAAAGTAATAATTTTAGCCCCTTTAAATATACGCGGGAATCCCATAATATTCTTAAAATTCGCGCCGCGAAAAGAATAAATACTCTGGGCATCGTCACCCACAACCATAATATTCTTATTCTCCGAGGCAAGGAGGCAGGCGACATAAGCCTGCAGGTTATTCGTATCCTGATATTCGTCAACCATAATATATTTATATTTTTTAGCTAAAACAAGGCGTACATCTTGATGGTTAGTAAGGAGGTCTTTTAAATAAACCAGTAGATCATCGTAATCCAAGAGAGATTTGGCGCGCTTATACTTCTGGTATCCATCGCGGATCTTCTTAATATCTTCGCTAAATTCCATAAACTGCGGGTATTCATCATATAAGACATCGTCTAACTTCTGAGATTTATTAATACTTTTGGATATGACTTCCAGTATTGCCTTTTTTCTAGGAAACCTCTTTTCGCCTTTATTAAAACCTAGCTGTGTACGCACCAAATTAATTGTATCTTGCGCATCCGGGGAATCAAGAATGGTGAAATTATTAGCTAGCCCTAAAACCGAAGCGTATCTTCTTAAAGTCGCGTTGGCAAAAGAATGAAATGTCCCCCCGGATACTTTAGCGCAACGTTCGTCAAGTAATAAGGTTGCGCGCTTAAGCATCTCTTCGGCTGCCCGACGGGTAAAGGTAAGCAGCAATATTTCATCCGGACGCACACCTTTCTCAACTAAATATGCTACACGATGTACTAAAACACGAGTTTTCCCGCTTCCTGCTCCGGCAATAACCAAATAAGCGCCCTCAATAGATTCAACTGCCTCTAGCTGGGCAGGATTAAGTTCTTTTTTATAATCTAATTTTTCTTTCATAACGAGCCAACAATAATTATCGTTTTTCTTTCTGTTTCTGTTTTTCTTCAATGAGCTTCTGGGTGATTTCCTGCGGAACTTGCAGGTATTTGGAGAACTCCATCGTAGCATTTGCGCGGCCTGATGAGAGGGAACGAAATGCGGTTGCATAACCGAACATCTCAGATAATGGTACTTCGGCAGAGATAATTTTCTGTTTACCTTTAGCATCCATATTCAAAATCTTACCGCGATGCGAACAGATATAACCTACGCAGCCATTGACATACTCTTCCGGGGTAGCTACTTCTAAAGACATGTATGGCTCAAGCAGAATCGGCTTGGCCTTCATAAAGGCCTCTTTAAAACCAAAAATCCCGGCCATCTTAAAAGCAAGTTCCGAGGAATCTACATCATGAAATGATCCATCATAAAGTTCTACTTTCAAATCTACAATAGGATAGCCAACATACACGCCATTCTGTATTGCTTCAATCACGCCTTTCTCTACCGCAGGAATAAATGAGCGCGGAATCGATCCTCCTTTTATAGAATCAATAAATTCAAACCCTTCTCCCGACGAAACAGGAATTAATCTTAACAAAGCGTGCCCATATTGTCCGCGGCCACCGGATTGTTTAATATATTTACCCTCACCCTCGGCTTCTTCGGTAATCGTCTCACGATAAGCAACTTTAGGTTGACCCACAATCGCCTCAACCCCAAACTCTTCTTTCAACCTATCCACAATAATCTCAAGGTGTAATTCTCCCATTCCGGTAAGCACAACTTCTTTAGTCTCTTCATCGGTATGCACCAGAAAAGTCGGGTCTTCTTCAGTAAGCTTAGCCAAACCCTTTCCAAGTTTATCCTGGTCTCCGCGGCTTTTCGGCTCAATACTTAAAGAAACAACCGGCGTAGGAAATTGTATCGCTTCTAATAAAATCGGGTGCTCCGAATCACAAAGCGTATCTCCGGTTACAGTATCATTTAATCCTGCTACTGCCACAATATCTCCGGTAAAAGCATATTCAATATTTTCGCGTTGATTAGCATGCATCTGCACAATACGAGCAATTCTCTCTCTCTTGTCCTTAGTGGAATTTAAAGCATATGTTCCGGTCTCTAAACACCCGGAATAAACACGCACATAGACAATTTTACCCATATGCGGATCAGCCTGCACCTTAAAAGCAAGGCCTGAAAATGGTTCATTAATATCCGGATTGCGTAATAATATTTTTTCTTTATCATCTAAATCGTGGCCTTCTACCGCCGGCAGATCCAGAGGGGAAGGAAGATACATAGTAACAGCGTCAAGTAATTTCTGAACACCCTTATTCTTAAAAGCTGAACCGCAGATAACCGGCACAGCTTTATTGGCTACGGTCCCCTTACGAATGGCGCTAACTAAATCTTCCGGAGTAATCGTTCCTTCACCTGACTCAAGATATTGTTTCATCAGGGCTTCATCAAAAACCGTAGCCTTCTCAACCATTATATGTCGGTATTCCTTCGCTTTCTCCAAATAATCCTGCGGGATCTCTTCAACACGGTATTCCTTGCCTTGGGATTCTTCCTCATAAAAATAGGCTTTCATCTCTAACAAGTCAATTACACCCTTAAAACTATCTTCTGCGCCTAAGGGTATTTCTATAGGAATAGGATTCCCTCCTAAGTCCGCTTCAATTCCTTTTAAGACCGCGTAAAAATCAGCTCCGGTCCGGTCCATCTTATTTACAAATCCTATTTTAGGAACATTATATTTATTAGATTGATGCCAGACTGTCTCTGACTGCGGCTCAATCCCTCCTACGGCGCAAAATACCGCTACCGCACCATCTAAAACACGTAAAGAACGCTCTACCTCAACCGTAAAATCCACATGTCCGGGAGTATCGATTATATTTATGCGGTAACCTTTCCAGAAACAAGTAGTTGCCGCAGAAGTAATAGTAATACCTCGTTCCTGTTCCTGCTTCATCCAATCCATAACCGCAGAACCATCATGTACCTCACCTATTTTGTGCGAACGTCCGGTATAAAAAAGGATCCTCTCGGTAGTAGTAGTTTTGCCGGCATCAATATGCGCCATAATTCCGATATTGCGCGTCTTATCTAATGCATATTTTGGTTTGGGCCGTGGTTGATCTTTAGGCTTAGACACTTCTTCAGCTGGTATGGTGCTCTCCTCTTTAAGAGGAGTAACGGGCGGCGCTTCAGGGGTAGGCACAACCACTTCTTCTTGTATAGGGGGCTTAGGTTCTTCTGCCTGCGGCTTAGGCTCCTCTTGCACTGGAGGCTTTAATTCTTCTTTAATCTCAATGGCTGGCTCTTCTTGAGTAACTTCTTTAGGTTTTTCCTCAGGCGGATTTTCCTCAAGAGATTTTTCTTCGGAAGTGCTTTTTTCAGAGTGCTTTTTTAAATTGACAATCTCTTCGGCGAAACTCTTTAGCTTCTCATCCTTATGTTCTAATTCCTTCTCTAATTCCGTATATTCTTCGTTTAATTTATTAAACTCCGCCTTGGGGACCCACTCGCTGATTTTTTCTTTGTTCTTAAATTCAAGGATTGTCTTGAGATGGTCTTTAATATCCTGTCCATTCTTTTCTATCCTGTGCTTCTGTATTTCAATCTGCTCGGATTGCTCTTTAATTATCTTATCCAATGCCTCTGACTTTTCATTAAACTCCCTTATCTCTTTCTGTAGGTTTACATTTTTGGTGAACTCTTCCTGCGATTCTTTCTCTTTCCCCAGAAATTTATTTTTTAAATCTAAATTTTCCGCTTTGACTTTATTAAGCATCTCTTCAGATTTAGCTACCCATTCTTGCCTACGGTTTAATTCCTGTTTTAGTTCATCGTCCTTATTTGTTGCCTCTTGAAATTTAACTTTTTCCGCGGCAGAAGCGGATTTTGTTTTCTCAAGCTCTGCTTCTAAAGATTTAATCTTTTCCCCAAGCCCTGATATCTTCTGGTCGCGGAAATCCGGGAGCGAACTTAAAGAAGCAGAAATATCCTTTTTCTTCCGCTTCTTATTTTCATTAGAATCCCCGGAAGAAAAAAGGCTAAATAACGCATATATAATCATCCCTGCCGCGGGAATCAAAACTATTAATATTTGCTTATCCATATTCTATTTCACGCTTTTACGCAACTTCTCCATGCGTTCTTTAATCTTAGCTTCATACCCTATATCCGTAGGTTCATAGTAACGCACTTTCTTACGGGTGTATTTTTGTTTTACATAATGCCCTTCGTAATCATGGGCATATTTGTAATCTTTGCCGTGATTTAAAGTAGCACCATCTAAAGTAGCGTCTTTTAAGTGATCCGGGACCTCTTGCACCTTATTATTCTCTATATCTTGCATGGCTTTGTCAATGGCTAAGTAGCTGGCATTTGATTTAAGGGCGCAAGATATATAAATTACCGCTTGAGCCAATGGTATACGCGCTTCAGGCATCCCTACAAATTCTGAGATTTGTAACGCGGCATTAGCTAAAACCAAAGCCAGAGGATCGGCATTACCTACATCTTCAGCTGCTAAGATGCAGATCCTGCGCGCGATAAAACGAGGGTCTTCTCCGGCATAAAGCATCTTGGCCATCCAATAGAGCGCGGCGTCCGGATCGCTTCCGCGCATAGATTTAATAAATGCCGAAGCAGTATCATAGTGGCCATCTTCATCTTTATCGTAAACAACCGGTTTTTTCTGAATAGATTCCGCGGCAATCTCCAAATTAAGATTAATAAACCCGTCTTTTGATTTGGGGGTAGTGAGTACTCCTACCTCAAGGGCATTAAGCGCCCTACGAGCATCACCCTCACAGATATGCGCTAAAAATTCCAGCGCTTTATTTTCAGCTTTAACTTTTAAATTACCTAAACCTAAGTTTTTATCCTTTAAGGCTAAATTAAGAATAGTGATAATTTCATTTTCTTTTAGGGCCTTTAACTCGCAAACCAGGGAACGCGATAAAAGCGGAGCAACGAGAGAAAAGAAAGGATTATGAACAGTAGCGCCAATAAGTATAGGATTCCCGCTCTCTATATCAGGAAGTAAAACATCCTGCTGTGCTTTATTAAAGCGATGGATCTCGTCGATAAAAAGAATCGTCTTCTTGCTGGTATTTATCTGCTTCTGCTTAGCGACAGCTATTGCCTTGCGCAGTTCATCAACATTAGATGTCGTGGCATTGATTGCCGTATAGTTGGCCTTACTGATATTGGCAATACACCAAGCCAGGGAAGTCTTTCCTGTACCCGGAGGGCCAAATAGAATAAGAGAACTTAAACGATCGGCCTCGATTGCCCGGCGTAAAAGTTTTCCTTTACCTATTATATGAGTTTGTCCAACATAAGAATCTAGAGATGCCGGACGCATACGTACGGCTAAAGGCAGGTCTTTAGAACTAAGCTCCTTTTCTTCGAAGAAATCCATGACTTATTTTAACACAAAAGGCAGGCTATATAAACAAAAAGGTGCGTGAAATAGAATATCGCAGTTAATTATTAATAGTAGATAAAATATCACTATAGATATCGAGGACATTGTCATCTTCCAGATGAAGAAAATGCCCGACATTCTTAATAATTTTCATTTTGCAATTCGGGATTTGCGCGGCCAAAAATTTAACATCCTCAAGGTCTATGATTGTATCCTTCTCGCCGTTCAATAATATAGTTTCAACTTTAATATTTTTAAAATCAACTATATCACCTAAACTTTTCGCCGAGAGTATAAACAAACCATGCTCGCAGAAGGCGCGCAGACTCTCCTTACTCATCGCGGAGAATTGTTTGGATATTCTTTCCTTAATCTGCCCCGGTAAATTCTCGCCGAAGCTCTTAATAAGGACTTGCGCCATTGCCTTACGTTCACGATCATCCATATTGCAGCCTTTTTTAATGGTTTCAACCATTTTCTTATTCGGCCTTGTCCCCATCCCCGCTAATATCAACCGCTTAACGAGTTGGGGATATTTCGTAGCAAAAACCATAGCGACAACCCCTCCCCACGAAGCAGAACATAAAACAATATTAGAAGCGCCTGTTGCCTTGATTACTCCGCTTAAAATCTCAACTTGTTCATCAATAGACGCGCTTAGTGAACCACTCTCAACAGAAGATTTACCTTGTCCCGGAAAATCAAATAAGATAATCTTGTGGTCTTGAGAAAAACGACTGACAAAACTATGCCACATCGCCATGGATTGCTGAACACCATTTAAACAGACAAGATGAAGGCCATCATTCCCGTAAACACGATAAGGAATAATGAACCTTTTTATCTTAACCTGTCCCTTAGTAATCGCTGGTAAAACCTTCATTGCTCACTATCTCCCTTAAAGAATATTATTTAGCTTATCATTATTTTATTCTTATCTCCAGCATTCTTTAACCTTTTATCCATTATAGAGGTTCCCATCAATGATGCGAACGATGCGACGCGCATAATGAGATACCATGTCATCATGAGTAACTAAAAGAATTGTCGTCTTATGCTCCTCATTTATTTTTTGTAATAAACCGAGGGTGTTTTTAGCATTACCACTATCTAAATTTCCTGTCGGCTCATCTGCTAAAATGCATTGAGGCTCGTGGAGTAAGGCGCGCGCGATGCATACCCGCTGACGTTCCCCTGCAGATAGGGTTTCTACCCGCGAATTTATTTTCTCGCGGATATTTAAATATTCAAGATACATCTCTGCTTTCTTAATTGTGGAAGCGGGAAGACTAAACTGATACAGAGAGGGAAACAACATATTTTCTAATGCCGTAAAACGCGGATAGAGATAAAAATCCTGGAAGACAAAACCAATATTATTCCTACGGTAAAGAGCCTTGTTCTTTACAATCTCAAGGGGTTTTTCCTGGAAATATATTTCGCCGGAGGTAGGTTTAAGCAAGCCTGCCAAGAGATAAAGAAGCGTACTCTTGCCGCTTCCGCTTGGCCCTTTAATCCCCACAAATTCTCCCTTGGTAACCGTAAAACTTAAATCACGTAGAGCGAAAGATTGTGTTTGCGGATAGAATTTTCGTAAGTTAACAGTCCGGAAAATGTTTTCTCTGCAAGAACATTTATTCACTTCTTATAATCTCCACAGGATTAGAATTCAGTGTTATCCAGGTAGGGACTGCCGCAGCAAAAACCGCACTCCCTAAAATAATCCCTGTAATTTTTAGTATAAAAACAATTCCTAGCGTAGGAACAAGCGCATTGATGCCAGTTATACCAAAGATGTATGCTGTCCCTTTAAAACCCAGCAATATTCCAAGAGCGCCCCCGATGAATGCGACGATTAAAGATTCACAAATAAAAAGCAAAGCGATTTCAACCTTCTGCCATCCCAAAGCAAGTAAGATAGCGAGAAGCTTGCGTTTTTCAAAACTGGAAGTAACCATAGTATTAGCTAAGCCCAAGGCCACCGCGATAACAGTAATCAAGCTCACGAGAAAAGAAAATTGTTCTCCCATTACAATGAATTTTGTCTTTTCGGAAACAAATGCGTCCGCTCTCATAGCCGCGATGGTCGGAAAAAGACGCTCGATCTCTTTTATCGTGCTCTCAATCATAGCTTCCGATCGATACTGAGGCTTTAACTTTACGTTAATAAAAGTTGCCTTGCCTTCTTCATGGATTGTTTTCTGAAGATCTGCTAATGGCATCAGCACAGCAAATTGTTCAAAAGGACTACTGCTCTTAAACACACCGACAACAATAAATGAGACCCCTTTGATTTTGATCTCTTTTTCATTTTCTTTCCCTAAACTCCTCGCCAGGGAATCACCGACCATGACTTCTTTTTTCCCAAGAGCAGGCCTCCTGCCATGGATAAGTTCAACGGCGTCAAATAAAAAGCTGTTCTCTTCCCATCCAAAGACAGGAACCGCAACTCCTTTGATTTTATGAAGATATAAAAGCGTAGCCGAAGCATCCTCTATGGCCGAAATTCCTTGAATTTCTTGCGTAAGGTGTGCATCCACTCTGCTCAACAAAATACTCAACTGATCTTTCTCTTCAATAATTATCTCTATCTGGCGTTTACCATAAATATCTTTAAAAGAATTTTTTATGCTTTCCCCTATACCTAGCATAATAATGCATACAGATACCCCAATACTAACCCCGCAAATAGTAAGGAAGACACGCATTTTTTTCTGAAAGATGTCTTTAACTAAAAAATATAATATATTCATAAGATTGATCCTGCTCGATAAAAAAAATCCCCGCATCGTGCCGTCGGACTGAATAGCTTGAACCAGTTTATTTTAAGGTGGGTGCCCTCTCTCGGATGCTTAAGGCATACGTGAATACGGGCTCCCTTGATATTTTTGTTGGTTCAAAAATTATCAAATTTCCGACGCGCACAGCAGGGATATCTAAAAGAGCGATTTCTAGAAAAAGTATAGCATATATCCCGGAAAAGTCAATCCCTACCTTATTTTGGCGCTAAATAACTCTGTTAGCATCGAGCAAATGAGTTTATGTACCGGTATAATCTCTTCTTCGGTTAAAGTACGCTCGCTAGAACCATAAGTGCAGGATAGGGTCAGCCCCCGGTATCCAGCAGGTATTTGTCTACCTTTATAATAATCTGTTATCTCTAGACTGCGCAATAAAGGCCGCCCTTTTTCTTGTAATACAGAAAGTAGATCCTTAACGGAATTTTCTTGCTTTAGAATAAAACTTATATCTCGAGTGATCCCCGGGTATCTTGGTAAGGGTACATATCTTTTGCCCAAATTGGCAAGAGTGAGGATTTTTTCTAAAGATACCTCCAGCGTAAAAACATCTTTATTCTTTATGTTAAATTTATCCAGCAATGCTGAATCTAACGTCGATATTAAACCAACGGGTTCCTTATTCAGACAAATATCCACCTTAAATCCATGAGCTTGATTGATAAATTCGTAATTTTTTATCCCAAGCCTTGTAAAAAGTGCTTCTATTATACCTTTCAAATTTAACAACCCTAGCTCATCTTTAAACGCAGCCTCATTCAAGAGCATTTTCTTGGTTCCGCTTAAGGCTATCCCTAATCTGAGCTCTTCATGAGGAGTATTATTTATTCTTAGAAAAACATTGCCTATCTCAAAAAGAGCGGCGTATTCTAGTTTTTGGTTTAAATTGTGCGCGATTGCACGAATTAGACCTGGGAGAAGAGTCGTCCTTAAAAATCCCTGTTCCTGGCTTAAGGGATTCATAATCTCTATGGCGCCAAAAGCAGGATTAAGATCATTTAATATCTTTGAATCCGTTAGGCTATAAGTAATTGCCTCGTTTAATCCTAAGCCAATTAGGATGTTCTTGATATTAGAGACTAAATCCCTTCTCTCCCTTATGTTTACCTTGGGTAAAACTTTAGGTAGACTTATAGGAATATGCTCATAACCGAATATACGAGCAATTTCTTCAATTAAATCCTCTGGCAAATTCACATCTTGCCTGAAAGACGGTATCCCTACACTGAAAACATTCTTTGATCTCTCTTTCACTATAAAACCAAGTTTAGATAAAATCTGTTTTACTTTTATTGCGCTTATATTCACACCCAATATTCTTGTCAGATCAGGAAGGTTTAAAATAATCTCTCTCGCCTTAGGCTTAACGGACCCGTTAACTTTATATAAAATTTCGCTTCCTCCGCAAATTTCGCTTATTAACTCTACGGCTCTTGATGATGCCTTTTCTGCTATCCCTGTATCTACCCCTCTTTCAAACCTATAGCTGGCTTCACTCTGTAAACCCAGCTCCTGCCTTCCTCGGCGCACCAAAACAGGATTAAATACCGCTGCTTCTAATAGAATATTCTTAGTAGTAAAACCGACTTCAGTATTGCTCCCACCCATTACTCCAGCTATAGCCACTGACCTCTCCCTATCTGCAATAACTAATATATTCCGGCTCAAGGTTCTTTCAATGCCATCAATAGTCAAAATCTTTTCGCCCAGCTTGCCCCGACGTACAAATATCTTATCTTGGATCAATTTATCCAAATCAAACGCGTGCAACGGCTCACCTAACTCAAATAATACATAGTTAGTAATATCTACGAGATTGTTCACACTGCGGCAACCCACTAACTCCAACCTCTTGCTTAACCATTCTGGAGATGGCCCAACTTTTACACCATTAATAATCCTAGCAGCATACAAAGAACAGTCTTTTTTATTCTCGATCTCTATCTTTAAGGAGCTGCGGTTTTTTATTTTTTTCGTTGGCTTATAATTCTCAACTTTGAGTTTAGCATTGGTAATCGCCGCAACTTCTCTAGCTATACCTGAAAGGCTCAACCAATCCGGACGATTAGAAGTAATTTCAATCTCTAGGACGAAATCCCCTGACTTCTCTTCCAGAGAGACTACTTCCAGGCCGGCCATAGTAAGTTTATCCGCTAACTCCCGAGGAGAAATCTTAATATCCACAAAATCCTTTAGCCAATTATAAGTTATCTTCATATTAGAACTGCCTCAAAAATCTTAAATCATTCTCAAAAAATAACCTTATATCATTTATCCCGTATTTAAGCATGGCGATTCTCTCAACCCCCATGCCAAAGGCAAAACCAGTATATTCCTTAGAATTGATGCCAACATGATTAAAAACATTGGGATGAATCATTCCTGAACCTAAAATCTCAAGCCAGCCTTTTCTACCGCAAACAGAACATCCTATTCCTTTACAGATAATGCAGGATATATCTACTTCTGCTGAAGGCTCGGTGAAAGGAAAAAAATGCGGCCGGAAACGCATCTTAATATCTTTACCAAAGATAGCCTTAGAAAACTCTTCGAGTACCCCCTTCAAATCCGAAAATCTAATCCCCTTATCTACCATAAAACCTTCTACTTGATGAAACATAAAAGAATGTGAAGCATCTACGGCATCCGGGCGATAAACGCGACCAGGGACAATTATCGCTAAAGGTACCTTGCGATCCTTCATCGCGCGCACCTGAACTGGCGAGGTATGACTACGCAAAAGCATTTTTGAGTAATCTTTTAAATAGAATGTATCAAATGCCTCACGAGAAGGATGTTCTAAGGGTATATTCAAACCGGTAAAATTATTATATTCGCTTTCAATCTCCGGACCTTCAACTATAGAAAAACCCATACGGTTAAATATAGTGCAAATCTCCTCGGTGACTTGAGTCAAGGGATGTAAATGCCCTAATTCTTGAACGATCCCCGGCATTCCAATATCAAAAGAAGCAGATTCTCTTGGACTATTATTAGCAGAATTTCCTCTCTGCTTTTCTTCAAGCAGTAAAGAGAGCTTATTTTTAAGGGCATTAACTTGCTGGCCAAAAGAAGCGCGTTCACCCTGAGATAGGGTAGGTATAGTTGCAGTTAGCTGGGCAACAATTCCTTTTCTTCCCAAGTACTTAAGGCGAAATTGTTCTAGGTTCTCAGGAGAATTTATATTATTTATTTCTAGATCTATTTCCGCAAGAATAATGTTAATATCCATACCGAAAATAATACCCCCAATAAGATTAAAACTTGGCTTACTTTAGACGGATTTAGCCTTTCCCGTACAAACTTTCCGGAGTCTGTCTTTCGCAAGGTTTGCGCATGTAAGTCTAAATCTCCCCCATGCTTAGAACAAGCGCGATTAAAAATTCCGGAGACCTCAATAATGTCTCCTTTTGCCTTATAACTTCCAGTATAAACAATTTCTTTGGTAAGTGTTAAAGGGACCCATATGCCAATGGCATTTACTCCATCATGGAGATTTACCCAAGCGAAATCACCGCGCGTCATTACATCTCCGATCACTTCACCCTTATAGGTAACGGCTTCACCGTCATAGAGTTTCGCATTATTAACTAATTCGCTACTAGAGATCCCTTGAGCTAATGCAAAATCAAATATCAACAATAAAATAATAAATACATAAATTGATTTTTTCATTACTTTCCTTTAACTATTGCAACTAAAAAACCTATTAAGGTAAAAACAGACATAAATTCTAACCGCCCTGCCCACATTTGCAAGATATAAGTAACTTTCAATACTGCCGGCATAGAGGGCGAAGTTATGCCGCAAGATAATCCTACATTTGCTGCGGCTGATGTAGACTCAAACAAAGAATTCAAAAACGGATGCCCGTAGAACATGCCTACGCAAGCTCCAATTCCATACAAGATTAAATATGCTAAAGTAATTAAGAGCGCGCTCCTAACCTGTTTATCCTCTAAAAATACTTCTTTGATATGATGAAATTTCTGGATCACAATTGCCCTTTCAGGAAGGATTATTCTTTTAATATCTTCTATAAATGCTTTAAAGATTATGCCAATCCTTAACATCTTAATCGCTCCAGTAGTGGAACATACAGCACCACCTAAGCCCATAGCTAAAATTACTCCTACCAACGCCAGATGATTCCATTCATTTACAAATTGCTGAGCATAAATAGTCTGGAATCCTGTTCCGGTATGCCCGGAAATAAGCTGGTAAAAACCCTTACGAAAGAGCATAACTACCTTAGGATAAGTACCTATCTGGGTTAAACCTATGGCAGTAATAATAAATGTAGTCATAACCGTGATAAAAAGGGTGGTTGCCTCTAGGTTTTTCGCTATCTCCTTACGATTACCCATCCAAATGTGATAGTGTAACTTAAAATTAATTGCACCCAAGATCATAATCACAATGGTTACGATTTCAAAGATAAAAGAGTGGTAATAAAGTATACTCTGCGACTGCGGAGCAAAACCCCCGGTATCAAAAGCAGCCATAAATATACAGGCACCATGAAAAAAAGCGCTAAACGGTTTCATCCCATCTAAAATCCCGACTATCCCTAAGGCAAGAGTCCCTAATACTAAATAAACAAGACTTACTAACCATATAAACCTTGAAGTATGCATAACATTAGGCATAATCTTTTCATCGCGAGCCTCACCAACATACAACTTAAACGCACCGGATGCGCCCTTAACAAAAAATGAGAGGGCGATAATTACAATTCCCTGCCCGCCGATAAACATGATTAGGTGGCGCCAGAAATTATGCGCTAAAGAGATATGATCTAAATTCTGCACTAGGGCTAAACCAGTGGTAGCAAAACCGGACATAGAATCAAAACAGGCATCAAGATAAGATATCCAATGCCCACTTAAATACATCGGGATAGCGCCTAAAAACATTGCCGCAATCCATGAAAGAGAGACTACAATCATACCCTGCATCCAATTAAGCTCATGCTCGGTATAGCATGCCTTAACCAAAACAAGGCCGAAAATTAAACTTATCTCCAGACCAATTAAAAAATCTAAAGCAGGATTTATCTCTCCTGCGGCTAAACCTATTAATATAGGTATGGCCATGGTTAAGGCAAGGCCTAAAATAATCTTGCCTAAATAATAACCTATAGCCTTAATATCTTGGATGGTTGGCTTTAGAATCATATTTTAAGACTGAAAACAAAACAAATCAGGAATGCTACAAACATCATGAATAAAGCATATAATACCTCCGTAAATATGCCTAATATAATATTCAAAGGGAGCTTTACCTTAATCATAATTTTCCTGCCAGTAAATTTAAAAGCTGCGGTTCATTTCCTATGAGCGTTAAAGCCACTACATCATCCCCGGGCTTAAGTATAGTATCACCCTTAGGGACGATAACCTCTTCACCCCGTAAAATAGAGACTAAAACCGAGTCTTTAGGAAGGAGTATATCCTTAATCTCTTTATTTATTACCGGAGAATCTTCCGGTAGATCCACGCGCACAATAGCAAGTTTACCGCGTTTAAAACTCATCAAATTAACGAAGTCTGAAAAAGATACTTCTTCTTCAATAATCTTAGCGATGATCTTAGTAGAATCAACCGGGATATCAATGCCTAACTCGCTGAAAGTATGTTCATTATCCGGATTATTTACTCTCCCGACCGTGCGCTGTATATTAAACCGCTCTTTAGCTAACTGACAGATAATCAAATTATCTTCATCATCACCTGTAACCGCAGCTACTACATCTGCCCGGAGTATTCCGGCCTCTTCTAAGATCCTTGGATCACAACCATCGCCGTTAATTACTAGTGCCTCAATATTCTTCGCCACATCTTCACAGATAAGCTTATTCTTATCTATAATACTGATAGTATGTTTATTATTTACAAGCCTCTTGGCCAAGAAATAACCCACCTTACCTGCGCCGATGATTATAATATACATTTCTTACAGACCTCCAATCTAATTCTCCCTATATTTGTATTTAGAGAATTAATCCCTTCTCGCTGAAGGCGAAAAGGGACCTAACAACTTAAAGCAACTTAAACTTTTCTTTTATCTTATCAAGACTGGCAACTTTAATTACCGCCATTAATACGTCTTTAAGTTTAAATACAGTCACACTCTCCGGAATAATAACCCCGGAAAGCCTTCTAATAGCTACTATCATAAATTCTTGAGGAATATTTATATCCATGGGAGTCTTACCGACAAGCTCATCCTTAACTTCAATCTCAAATACTCCGAGATCCTTAGTTTCAATTAAATAGCTAGAGAAGCGGCTTTCAATAATTTTATCTCTTAGCATAGAGGCAAAAAGCGTTGTCCCGCTTATAATATCCAGGCCTAATGCCGCATAGATATGCGCACGCTGAGGATCATATACGCGAGCGATAACTTTGGGAACCTTGAATATTTTCTTAGCCACTTGCGCTGAAATTAAATTAGTATTATCTCCATTAGTAACAGTGCAAAAGGCGTCTGCTTTTTCAATTCCTACCTGTTTTAACAGATCGAGATCGAATCCATTCCCAGCCATGGTTAAACCATTAAAGGTATTACCTAGACGGTCAAAAGAATCCCGGGATTTGTCAATTACAACGACATTATGCCCTTCGTTAGACAAAAGCTTTGCCAGCTCGGCGCCTACTCTTCCGCAACCAACTATTATCACATACATTCGGTTACGACCTCCAATCTTAATTCTCCTGCTATTTCTTAACTAGCCCCACTATTTTCTTAAAAGCCGTACTATCCTTTACTGCTAAATCTGCGAGAATCTTGCGGTCTAAAGCAATCTTCGACTTCTTTAAACCATTCATAAATACGCTATAGGTAATACCCTGCGCTCGACAAGCGGCATTGATGCGCGCAATCCATAAAGCACGAAACTCTCTTTTCTTATTATGCCTATCGCGGTATGCATACTTTAAAGCATGCATAAGCGCTCTGCTTGCCTGCTGGTATTGCTTACTCCTGTCCCCGAAATAACCCTTAGTCTTTTTTAATAACCTTTTCTTTCTTCTACGTGTTGCGACACTATGTTTAATCTTAGCCATGACAATTCCTCTCCTTGTGCAGTAGCACACACCGGACTCTCAATTAAGTCCGGGTGTTGCGCAGTAGCGCATAGCGGCCGCTCCAATTAGGCCGGGTATTTTTTATCCGTATGGTAACATCCTTTTTAAATACTTTGTTTCTTTTTTATTATTCAATACGCCACGTTTTCTTAATCTTCTTAATCTCTTGGCTTTCTTACTGGAGGCAAGGTGGCTTTTCCCGCCAAGCGAATATTTAATTTTACCCTTCTTGGTTAATTTAAACCTTTTTGCTACTCCCCTTTTAGTCTTTAGCTTTCCCATTTTTTACCTCTTATGATTTAGGTGCAATTACAAAATACATAATCCTGCCTTCTAACGCAGGTGATTTTTCTACCTGGCCATCACCGGATAAATCAAGAATAAATTTATCTAAAACCTTTCTTCCTAAATCCAGATGTTCCATCTGCCTGCCACGGAAGAAAAGATTAATCTTAACTTTATCTTTTTTCTTCAAAAAACTTATTACCTGTTTTAGCTTAGTTTCATAATCATGGTCGTCAATATTTGGTTTTAAGCGAATCTCCTTAAGCTTACTCTGCTTTTGATGTTTTTTTGCCTCGCGCTCTTTTTTCTCCTCGTCATATTTGAACTTGCTGAAATCGATAATACGACAAACCGGAGGATTGGCGCTAGGAGCCACCTCTACCAAATCAAGTTCATACTGATTAGCTAATTCCAGGGCTTTTTGTATAGCTACTATCCCCAACTGATTTGCGTCCGGGCCGATAAGCCTTACATGTGGGACGCGAATCCTTTCATTTACTCGAATAAACTTTTTTATCGCAACCACCTACCTTTCTTATTGTTTGTTTTTTATCTCTTCAGTGGCTTGCTTTATAAAATCACTAAGCGCCACTGTGCCTATATTTCCCTTGCCTTTTTTTCTAATCGCTACTGTGCCGGCCATAGCCTCGCGCTCCCCGATAACAAGTGAATAAGGTATCTTGTTCAACTCGGCATTACGTATTCTTTTATTTAAAGTTTCATTGCTGGAGTCTATCTCTACACGCAAACCCGCATCTATTAAGTCGCTCATTACCTTTAAGCTATATTCGATAACAGAAGAACTAACCGGTATAATCAAAGTTTGAACCGGGGCAAGCCAGAGAGGAAAATCCGCATTATAGTGCTCTATCAATGCACCGATAAAACGCTCTAAGCTTCCTAATAAAACCCTATGTAACATTATCGGTTGCTTCTCCTTGCCTTCATTATCGACATAAGCAAGGCCAAATCTTTTAGGAAGGGCAAAATCGCATTGAATAGTAGCGCACTGCCAAGACCTCTTTAGGGCATCCTTTAATTTTATATCTATCTTAGGGCCGTAAAATGCTCCGTCCCCCTCATTAATATCATACTTTAATCCTTTTTCTTTTAAGGTGCTCTCTAACGCCTCCGTCGCCCTCCGCCAATCTTCTTCGGAACCGATATAATCTTTAGGCCGTGTGCTTAATTCTATTGCCCAATCATAAAACCCGAAAACCTTCATCGTATCAAATACGAAATCTATAACTCCTCCAATTTCTTCGCGAAGTTGTTCAGGTAAACAAAATATATGCGCATCATCCTGAGTAAATCCGCGCACGCGCAATAGCCCATGCAAAACCCCTGCCTTTTCATGGCGATAAACCGTCCCCAGTTCAAATAGGCGTATAGGCAAATCTTTATAACTTCTCGTTTGTGATTTATAGATCAAAATATGCCCAGGACAATTCATCGGTTTCAAGACGTATTCTTGTTCGTCTATTTTGAATATATGCATATTATCTTTATAATAATCGTAGTGCCCGCTTTTCTTCCAAAGCCCAGACTGCATAATATGCGGGGTAGTTACCATCTGATATCCACGTTTTAAATGTTCTTTCTTTTCATATTCTTCAATAAGGTTACGCAGTATTGCTCCTTTAGGATAATAAAAAACTAACCCTGCCCCCGCCTCTTCATGATATATATCAAACAATCCTAAAGCCGGACCTATCTTACGGTGGTCGCGCAACCGAGCCTCTTCCAAATTTTTTAAATGCCCCTCCAATTCTTTATGGGTTAAAAAAGCTGTGCCATAAATTCTCTGGAGCATTGGGTTGGTCTCTATGCCATGCCAATATGCCCCAGCGACAGAAAGAAGCTTAAAGGCCTTGATCTCTAAGGCAGATTCAATATGCGGCCCACGGCATAAATCTACAAATTTGTTTCCGGTTTTATAAATAGTTACCTTTGGATCGGCCAAGGCATTAATTAATTCTACCTTATAATCCTCTTTCAGCTTTCTAAATAATTTTATCGCCGCATCACGGTTAACTTCTTCCCTAATAAACTTTTCGTCTGAAGCTATAATTTCACGCATTTTGTTCTCGATCTTAAACAGGTCATCGTCGGTAAAGGGAGTTTTCTTATCGAAATCATAATAAAACCCATCCTCTATAGAAGGGCCTATAGCTAATTTGGCATCCGGCCAAAGCTCTTTTACTGCGTAAGCCATTATATGTGAACAAGAGTGCCTTAAGGTATCTAGATTCATTTAATCACTGACAAATATATTGTTAGGTAACAGGTCTAAT
This sequence comes from Candidatus Omnitrophota bacterium, assembly GCA_020058085.1. Classification (GTDB taxonomy): domain Bacteria; phylum Omnitrophota; class Gorgyraeia; order Gygaellales; family Profunditerraquicolaceae; genus Sherwoodlollariibacterium. The sequence continues at coordinate 71,284 of JAGVER010000014.1, forward strand.
TTCTGAAAACGCTGAAAGAATAAGGGATAATATCTTATTGTCGGCTTAAGGCTACCCACTACTTTATCGTTTTCCATTTTCTCAAAACGGAAAGTAAATAAATCATTGAAGAGGATTTCATTATTATCCAGCCCCCTTACTTCGGTAATATAGGTAACCTTGCGGCTGCCATCCCGTACTCTCTCTAAATGCACGATTACATTAATAGCCGAGGCAATTAATTTTCTCGATTCTAAGATTGGGATATTCATCCCCGACATTAAGACCATAGTCTCCAGACGCGCCACTACATCCTTAGGGGAATTCCCGTGCACAACTCCTATGGTCCCGGAATGCCCCGTAGCCATAGCCTGAAACATGTTTATTGCTTCTTCTCCCCGGACCTCTCCGACAATGATACGATCAGGAGCCATACGTAAGGAGTTAGAAATTAAATCTTTCAAGCTAACCCCGCCCTTACCATCTTCGTCCGGTGTTCTTGTTTCCATAGAAATGTAGTTCTCCTGCGTGAACCTTAATTCCGCGGCATCTTCAATAGTAACCACTCTCTCGTGGGGAGCGAAATAATTAGAGAGCATTTGCAAAAGAGTAGTCTTACCCGTACTTGTTCCTCCGGAAAATATCATATTTATCTTACCCTTAATACAAGCAATTAAAAAATCTGCTGCCTTCTGAGTCAAGGTATCATTAGCAATTAAATCCTGAAGCGTACCTATCTGTTTAGAAAATTTCCTGAAGGTTACTGCTGTCCCGAAACGAGATACCGGAGCCATAATCATATTCACACGCGTGCCATCTTCAAGACAAACATCACCATAATAAATATCGTTACCTACGCGCTTGCCCACAGCGCGGAAAAAATTTCCTATAGTCCTGACCAGATCTTCCTCGCCAGAAAAGACAACATCGCTTAGGGCTTTTTTACCATCTCTCTCTACAAAAACTTTTTTAGGACCATTGACCATAATTTCAGAAATTGCTGGGTCATCTATCAGTTTTTGCAGTGGACCTAAATCTAATTTATTACTCTCCATACTAACCTCGCTTTCTATGCCAATTTAATTTTCTTGTCAAAAAATTTAAATGGGCGCTACAGGATTTGAACCCGTGGCCTTTTCCATGTCAAGGAAACGCTCTAACCAACTGAGCTAAGCGCCCAAACTATCATGGGCAGGGAGGGAGTCGAACCCTCACGCTCTTACGAACGGGAGATTTTAAGTCTCCATTGTCTGCCATTCCAACACCTGCCCAATTCTTCTAGGAACAAAACGGAATGGTTGTTTTGCTTTTGCTCCAGCCCGCGTACGAATGCATACATTCTTGGGCTAATTTTATTTTTCTATCTAAACCAAAACAATTCTCATAATAACAGTTTCTAGAAATTTCTTTAGCGGCCATTTTCCCGTATTTCAATACCCACAAATTAGCCCCATTCTTATGTATCTTGCCACGGACTTTTAATAAATTCTCAGCCACATTGTTTAACCAACTAATAAATTCACTAGATCCGGAATAAATTCTTAAACTCCACTGTTCTCTTTTATTCGAGGGATGAATCCATGCGCGAATGCAACCATCGCTATCAATTAGCCCTCTTAAAAAATCAACAAAAAATTTACTTGGCACATCTATTTTGCCTAAGGTAAGTGATTTGTTCGGTGTTAATCCTATTGATAAAAGAAATTCGTAAAAATTCCTATTTCCAATTTGGATATGAAAACATTTTTGTTTTTTACCATTATACTTAACACCGATTTGATTAGCAATACCAATCACAGTCTTTAGTTCTTGAAGAAAATTTTGATCTTTAGATGTTATATCAATATGCCTACCATCGGTACACAAACAGCCATCTGTCGTAATCAACCCCACTAAATACCAAAGATTTGCGCCTACAATTTTTAATTCTTTTCGCTTTTGCGGCATTTTTAATTCTAAGGCGACGAGCGGATTCGAACCGCTGAATAGCTCTTTTGCAGAGAGCTGCCTTACCACTTGGCTACGTCGCCAAACATCTAAAGAACCTTGTTAACCTCCTTGATTATCGCCTCAATATCAGCCAAACACCCCATACCAACGTCTCCACAGGCGAGTTTACCTTCTTGGGGGCCAATAAAAACATAGCCTAACTTTTTAAGTTTAGCAATATTATCCTGAGTAATTTTATTTTTATACATATTCTCGTTCATAGCCGGAGCGATTAAAACCGGGGCTCTGGTTGCGAGAATAATACAAGTCAATAAATCATCGCAAATTCCGGCGGCTATCTTAGCAATAATATTTGCTGTTGCTGGCGCAAGCAAAATTAAATCTGCTTTTTTGGCTAAAGATATGTGTTCTATCTCCCAAGTATCCACAAAATCAAAAAGCCCGCAATAAACCTTATTTCCGGAAAGGTTCTGGAAAACTATCGGCCTAATTAATTCTTCCGATTCTTTGGTCATCACTACAGTTACAGAACCAATCTTCTCTTTAATCTGGCGCACGATATCACAAGATTTATAAATGGCGATACTCGCGCTAACCCCCAAAATAATATTCTTCTCTTTAACCAATTTTACCCTTTGCCCTTAAGCTTCTTAGCCCGTACCCTGCCTTCAGTAATTTCATATAAGGCTATCGTAGAAGGCTTCAAGGCAGCATTGACATCTACGAGTTTAGGCTGGCCTTCGGCAATTTCAAGGGCTCTTTTTGCTGCCAAATTGACCAACTTATAAATCGACCCCTCACTCTTATCCAATAATCTTTCTCTATCAACATAACCCATAGCTTACTCCTCGCTTTTATTTAATAACCTTTTTAATATAATACCTTTTAGTCTTTTGGCCGCTTGAACTAAATTTATATTTTTCAAAGAATAATCATATTCTGATACATTCTTAAGCTCTCTCTCTGCGCGACTGATGCGCTTTGAGATCTCCTCCTCTCTGGTGCCCAGAGAGCGTCCCTCAATTCTTTTACGCAACTCCCCAAGAGAAGGGGGCATAATAAAAATGGTTATTGTATCCTTAGGATAAAGTTTTTTTATCCTACTGGCGCCCTTAAAATCGAGACAGAGCAATACGTTTTTACCTTTTTTTAAGCTAAGCTCAAGTAAATCTTTTTTGGTGCCGTAATAATAGCCTAAGTACCTTGTCCATTCAAGAATTCTTTTGTTTTTTCTTAAGCTATGGAATATGTTTTCATTTATAAAAAAATAGTCCCTCCCTTCCCTCTCGCCTAAGCGCATAGGACGAGTAGTGAAAGAGATAGACTTAACAAATATTTTCTTGAGCGCCTTCTCCTTAAGCAGACGGTCGCGCAAGGTAGTCTTGCCCGAGCCCGAAGGGCCGGAAAGGACAAAAATCATTCTACATTCTGCACCTGCTCTCGGATCTTTTCGATTAAACTCTTAATCTTAAGGACCTGGGCAGATACCGCCACATCAAATGTTTTAGCTGCCAACGTATTGGCCTCGCGCTGCATCTCTTGAGCTATAAAATCGAGTTCTTTACCCACTGAACCGCTTGCAATAATTTTACTCTTAAGATTATTAATATGAAAACTAAGCCTATCTATCTCTTCTGTCGTATCCGTGTCTTTTAAAAATACTGCACGCTCTTCATCAGTAGCAAAGGCCTTAAGCCTTGCCTTAAGTGATTTTTTTAATATTTCTTTTATGCCGGACAGCCTCTTCTTAAGCTCTTCAGCCTGTTTTTTTAAATACCCCTGTAAAGCACTACCCTCTTTTATGCGCGCCTGAGTTAAATTATTTACAGCGATATTTAAAGCGGTCTTTAATTTCGACCAGAGGCTCTCGGGAGAGACTCGTTTCTCTCCCAAAGTTAATACCCCGGGTAAATTTATCAAAGTACTTAATTCTAAATTATCTTTAAGTTTAAATTCCTCTTTGATACCATTTATTTTCTCTATATATTTTTTAAGGAGCGTTTTATTTATACAGGCATCCCCTGCTTGTTTACCGCTTAAATTTACTCCGCATGTTACTCTTCCTCTTTTAATCTTCAACTCAATAATTTTCTTCATCCTCTCTTCGAGAGAAAGCGATCCGTCGGGTAAATGCAATACTATCTCCAGAAACTTATGATTGGTACTTCTCAACTCTACAGATATCTTACCATACCCTGCAATCTCTATCTCGGAGCTGCCGAAGCCGGTCATACTCTTAATCATGATTTATCCTTTTTAAGAAACCCAGATATTGCTTCTTAACTCTTTCTTTACAATTTCTTGCGTAGGGTATAAATCTACAATAATCTCATCGGGCTGAAACCAGAGCTTAATCTCTCTCTCCGCATCAGGGACATCAGATGATACATGAATGACGTTTTCATAAACTCCGGTTGTAGTTATTCGTCCGTAAGACCCACGAATAGAGGTAGGATCTGCCTCTTCCGGATTTGTCGCCCCGGCTAATTCACGGCACTTCTTAATCGCATCCTCCCCCCAATAAACCAAGGCCATAACTTTTTTGCGATCATGCAATTCACCCTGCAGATATTTAATGATCTCGCCGAAAAAAGGTTTTTCTTTCAGGTGACTATAGTGATTCACAGCTAATTCCTTAGAGACACGCACCATCTTGGCCGCGACAATTTCAAGCTTGGTCTCGGATAGGCGCGTAAGAATATTTCCGGTTAATGACTTTTTAAGCCCATCAGGCTTAATCAGAATTAAAACTGCTTGATTCATTACGATTTACCTCCCTTAATTACACCTATGATCCTCTCTAAATCTTCTTGAGAATAAAATTCAATAAGGATCTGCCCGCGTTTTTTCATTTTGCTAACCCTGACCTTAGTGGAGAGCAACTGCTGCAGGTCTTCTTCAACTGCTGCCACATATGGCTCACGAACCGCGTACGAACTTTTACGCCTTATACCTTTAGGGCGATGTGTTTTAATTAAATTCTCCAGCTCTCTTACCGACAAACCCCTGGATATTACTTCTTGAGTCAACCTGCGCTGCTGGTTTTCATCCTCTATCTCCAATAATGCCCGACCATGCGCGAATGATATACGGCCTTTTTTCATCTCATCTTGAATCTCATGCGGAAGCTTCAGTAATCTTAAGGTATTAGCGATAGTAGCGCGAGCCTTACCTAAACCCTCGCCAATCTTTTCCTGGGTTACCTGAAACTTATCCATAAGATGCTGGTAAGCATGTGCCTCTTCAATAGGATTCAAGCTCTCTCTTTGTATATTCTCTATCAATGCGTATTCTAGTGAATCGCGATCATCAACATCTTTAACTATTATTGGTATCTCCTTGAGCTCCAATGATTTACATGCACGCAACCTTCTTTCTCCGGCTATTAATTCATAAGAATCACCTTTGCGTCTCACCAGAAGCGGCTGAATCACCCCTTTTTCTTTTATTGATTGAGCAAGTTCTGCAATTGTACTCAAATCAAAATCTTCCCGCGGCTGAAAAGGATTTGGCTTGATTTGTCCAGTCTGGACATAAATAATCGCGCTTTTATCAACATTCTCCCTCTCCGGTATTAAGGCGCCAATACCTTTCCCCAAGGCTTTTCTTTCCATCAAGCTTCTCCTCCTTGTGCAGTAGCACACACCGGACTCTCAATTAAGTCCGGGTGTTATTTAACTATAGCATCTTTTAGCGGCAGACCTAAAATCTCCCGACAGAGTTCCTCATATTTTTGAGCGCCAAGAGAATCTTTATCATACAAATAAATCGGCTTACCAAAGCTCGGAGCTTCGGTAAGACGAATATTACGTGGAATTACCGTCTGATAAACCTTATCCTTAAAATGATTCCTGGCTTCTTGAATTACTTCTCTAGTAAGATTAGTCCTGTAATCTGCCATAGTCAATAGAACTCCCTCGATTGTTAAGTTTTGATTAATATTATCTTTCACAAGTCTAATTGTATTATTAAGTTGCGTTAATCCTTCTAAGGCGTAATATTCGCACTGTACCGGCACAATAACTGAATCTGCCGCACATAAACCATTGATAGTTAAAAGCCCTAATGACGGAGGGGAATCAACAATGATAAAATCAAATTCTATTTTTATTTTTTCCAGGGCCCTTTTTAATCTATATTCCCTACCTAGCGATCCAACTAATTCTACTTCTGCTCCAGTTAAATCTAAATTAGATGGTGCAAGGACCAGGTTTGGTATTGCAGTAGGTTGAAGCACATCTCGGATATCTATTTCTTCCAAAAGTACATGATAAGTGCTTTTTTTGATGTCATGCTTATTCGCACCTATACCGCTAGTTGCGTTCGCTTGAGGATCTAAATCTACAAGCATAACTTTCTTACCGGCAACAGCAAGGAATACAGCAATATTAATTGCTGATGTAGTTTTACCTACTCCACCCTTCTGATTACAGATTGTAATTATCTTACCCATTGCAATTCATATAGTTACAATTTGTGTCCCGCGGAACATTCCTTAATTTGCTACCTCTATTATCTAAAAATTCTAGAGGTTGTCAAGTGTTTTTTCTTGATTTCACTTACGTTCAATCAAGAATTTCGCTAGACAAAACTTATGGTGCTCAACTTTTAGGAGCATTTTTACCTTATCTCCCTTATAATAGTAACGCGTACCTTAGCTAACTTAGTTCCAGGCATACCAAAAAGGCCCTTTGCTTCTTCAGAGATAATCTCTACTCTAACTTTCTTGCGTGGAAGCTGTAATTGTTGCAGGGCTTTTTTAATAGCTTCTTCCACCGTATTCCCTTCTATCTCAATAGCCTTATCTTCCTTCATTTTGCCCTATTCATGCGCAGTTGAAATGCTAACATAAGCATACTATTTACAAACCAATACAAAACTAATCCAGATGGCATGCGATAAAATATTAAACCAAACATAACCGGCATAACAATAAGCATTATCTTTTGCTGTTCAGCAGAAGCGCCGCTAGCAGATGCCGAGGAGATCTTCTGCTGCACAAACATACCTATTGCCATAATAATGGGTAATATATTTAAATCGCTCCCCAATATTGGCAATGATTTAGGTAGTATTATTAGACGATCTGGCTCAGAGAGATCCTTAATCCAAAGAAATCTCGCTCCTTTTAAAACAATGGAGCGCATAAGTGCATTATAAAGAGCAAAGAATATAGGCATCTGTAGCAACAACGGCAAACAGCCACCTAAAGGATTAACCTTATGCTCTTTATATAACCCCATTATCTCTTTGTTCATTCTTTGCGGATTATCTTTATAAATCTTGCGTAATTCTTCAACTTTAGGTTGCAAAACCTGCATTTCTTTCATTGAACGCATCTGCTTTATGGATAGCGGGTATAACATTAAATATACTAATATACTTAATAAAACAATTGCCAAACCCCAGTTATGAACTATCTTATAGAGAAAACCTAAGGCTTGCAAAAGTACTTGTGAAATAATATCAAATGTGCCATAATGAACTAGTGCGGACCATGCTGGATTGATACTATTAAGAATACCCACATCTTGCGGGCCTATGTAAATACGGTACGAATGTCCAATCTGACCGCCAGTTGGAACATTTTCTGTTTGGACATTTAATCCAATCTCGGATTCCTGTTTATTTAATGTATTTACAAAACCACTAGCATTTTCTACATCTGGCTCAATAATAGCAGCGAAATATTGATCTCTTACTCCTAAAAATTTAACCCCGCTCAACTGCGTATTCTTCTGTATACCTATGTGCGTAGTCTTATCCTGCATTGCTAAAGTTAAATCTTGATACCGCGCTTGAGAATTCTTGGATGAAAAATCCATAATTCCTAATAATAGGGGTACTTCTAACTTAAGTGGAGAGGATGATAAATTTTGTATATTTATCTCTAAGCTCATGGTGTAATTAGAGTTATGAAACTTAAATCTTTTAGTTACCCTTTTATCAGCATTAACCGCAATAAAACTAATACTATCTTGGCTAATCTGACTCTTTTTAAAAACTAATGTTGGGTCATTTAATAGTAGTCCATATTTCAACGGCAGGGAATGGTTGCCGTAGTTCTTAAAAGTCACCTCTTTAAGCGCTGCGAGGTTCTCATAAAAAGTGACCATTAAGTTGCTCTGTTCGAACTTAACAAGGCTCTCAGTTTCTGGTTTAGTTGATTGAATTACGCTAGCTGAAAGCGTTGTATTTTGCTTATTTAGTAATGGCTCTTTAGTTGTAACATCTTGCACGCCAACATTTTGCTGCTTTGGCATGATAAAGGACCAAATTAACAAAACCGCCAAAGATAATGCTATTGCCAAAACCATACGTTTTTCCATATTAATCCAGGGGATCATAACCATACTTGCCGGAAAATGGTTGGCAAGAAGATATTCTCCTGACTCCTTTTGCTGATCCTTTTAAGAATCCATATTTTACAATAGCCAGTTTCGTATATTCGGAACAACTAGGAATAAAACGACAAGACTGGGGTAATACCCTTCTAAGAGAGACCTGATAAACTTTAATTAAAAATAAGGCTGCACGCTTAAGCATTACCTACAGAGTTTTTTTCTGCCCTTTTGCCGGCGTCGAGCCAATAGTTTGCGGCCATTGCGGGTAGCCATTTTGCTGCGGAATCCAAGCTTTCTCTTTCCGACGATATTTGTCGGTGTTTTCAAATTCTTTTTCATCTCTTTTGACTCCTACTGTATTGTATTAATAAGAATTGTGGTTAATTATAACATAAAAGCATGCCTCGTCAATGGCTAATTTTTATTCATCCCTGCGTTATGCACAAATAGACGATAATTATCCACAGTCCCGTCGAAAAACGGATACAATCTCAATGGGTTTCCTTGGCCTCACTTACGTTCGGCCAAGGATTTCCCTAGATAAAAACTTTAGAGCTCAATTTTTTATTGACGCCCGGAAATATTATTGTATAATAACTGACGTTTAACTTTTTTGCTTGCAACTGTTTTTGTTTCTGTTATAATTATTCTACGCTTCTGGATTTTTAATCATATTTTCCCCAATGGCTTTTTTATTTGGGTGCTAAACAATATTCAAATCCTGCTTTAACGAAAGAAATTATTGTCCACAGATTTATTCAAGTTGTGGATAAACTGTTGATAAGAGAGAAATGGACGACGTGAGCTTAATTTGGGACCAAGCACGAAGATACTTAAAAGAACATCTTGGCGTATCGACATTTGAAACTTGGATTGCCCCGTTAATCATAAAAGCTAAAGACCAAAACAGTATTATACTCGAGGCCCCAGATGCTTTTTTCAGGGATTGGATTAAAAAAAATTACAGCGCAGCTATAGAAGCTGCGGTCAAATCCGCGAGCCTCTCCCAAATAAATATAGAAATTGGGGTAGGGGCGCAATCCGAAAGCATAGCAGATAAAAAAGAAGCGAAGAGCCCGTATACAATAGAGAGTCGTGGCCAACAGAGTCTAAAACTAAACAGTCGTTATACTTTTGAGAATTTTGTAATTGGCTCTTCCAACCGGCATGCCCATGCTTATTCTGTTGCTGTAGCAGAATCGCCCGCGAAGACCTATAATCCTTTATTTATTTACGGAGGTGTTGGGTTAGGAAAAACCCACTTAATTCAAGCCATATGCCATAAAGTTCAGGCCAATTCTAACGGAACCCTAAGAATCACCTATCTGCCTTCAGAGCAATTTACTAACGAACTAATTAGTTCCATCCAGCATCATTCTACAGCTGCTTTTAGGCAAAAATATAGAAATACCGACGTTCTGGTAATAGATGATGTCCATTTCTTCGGCGGCAAAGATTCAACTCAAGAAGAATTTTTCAACACTTTTAACGCCCTTTATGACGCGCATAAACAAATAATCTTATCCTCTGACAGGCCACCCAAGGATATAGCAGACCTTCAAGAGAGATTGATTTCGCGCTTTGGTTGGGGCCTAACTACTGATATACAACCCCCGGATCTTGAAACACGCATCGCCATATTAAAAAAGAAGATCGAAAGAGAACCTGTTGCCGTCCCGGATGATGTAATATTTTTTATCGCCCAACTCATCAGAACCAACATCCGGGAATTAGAAGGCGCATTAGTCAGAACCATGGCTTACTCATTAATGGAAGAGAAACCTATTACTATAGACTTAGCTAAAGAAGTTTTAAGAGACCTCTTAAAAGAACCCAAAAAACTTATTACTATAGATTTTATTCAAAGATGTGTAGCAGAAGAATTTGGGATCTCCTTGGGGGATATGAAAGCCCGCCGACGCAATAAAACAATAGTGCTACCAAGACAAGTAGCCATGTATTTAAGTAGAGACTTAACTGATTTATCCCTACCTGAGATAGGGCAGTTTTTCGGTGGCAAAGACCACACAACAGTTTTACATTCGTATAATAAAATTAAAGAAGCAATCAAGGCAGGCTCTTCGTTGACCGAAAAGATAGAAAAAATCACGCAAGTCATTAAACAGTAATTAAGAGGGTTATCCAAGCTTGTTTTTTGTGTTAACTATAACTCAGGCAAGATATTGTGTGGTTTTCAACAGAAACACAAACCATTATTACTAATACTGTTTTAATATATTAAATAATAAATAGTAAGGAGCGTAAAATGAAGTTTAAGGTAGAAAAAAACATATTGATAAGCGGTATTCAAACCGTACAAAACGTTATTATTACCAAGAGTAGTTTACCCATATTGTCGAACATTTTAATAGAAACACAAGAAGATGGATTACGTTTGACTGCCACCGATTTAGATATTGGTATAACCTGTTTAATACCTGTTAATATCCAAGAGGCGGGAGCGGTTACTGTACCAGCTAAAAGGTTTAGTGATATTATTAAGGAATTGCCCGGGAGTAGTATTAGTGTAACCACTAAAAAAAACAATCAGGTGAACATTGAAACAGATTTATGTCAATTTAAGATTATGGGTTTGGCTCGTGAAGAGTTCCCCAAGCTCCCAGAGTTTAAGGATAAAGAGGTATTTAAGTTAGAGCAGTCGGTTTTAAAAGAAATGCTCAACCTTACATCATTTTCTGTTTCTATTGATGAAACGCGATATATTTTAAATGGGATACTGTTTAAGGTTAATAAAAATGGGCTTATTTTAGTAGCCACCGATGGTAAAAGGTTGGCGGTTGTGGAGAAAAAGCTGAATTACAGTGTAAGCCAAGAGATAAGCATTATTATTCCTATTAAAACTATCCATGAATTAAATCGTAATCTGAAAGAAGAGGGAGAGCTCTCTATTGTTTTGGGAAGTAATCAAGCGTTGTTTGATTTGGGTGGTGTTGTAATAATATCGCGGCTGATCGAAGGCGAATTTCCGGATTATAAACAAGTTATTCCGCCAACAACAGAAAATAAATTGCGCGTGAGAAGGGAAGATCTTTTGTTGGCTGTAAAAAGAGCCGCATTGTTGTCTACTCCCGATTATCAGGCAGTTAAGTTAGAGATATTTAAGAATAAGCTTGTGGTCTCAAAGTCTACCCCGGACGTAGGAGAGTCTCGCGAGGAATTGGTGGTTGCGTACCAAGGTAAAGAATTAGCCATAGGTTTTAACCCAAACTATTTAATAGATGTTTTAAAAAATCTCGGAGAAGAGTCTATAGATATAGAACTAAGCGATAGCGAAAAACCCGGAGTTATCCGTATCGACGGTTATACATATATCGTATTACCTATGCGCATAGGTTAAAAAGATGGAGAAGTTAAAAGATGTAATTGAGGATGTGATACGTAACCTGACAACTAAAAAGTTGGGCGATAAAGAAGCGAATCCTCAGGAATGGTTAAAAAAAACCTTGACAAAGAAAGAGTTGGGGCATATAAAGTTTCATTATTTTAGAAAAGGTATTTTAGGTGTGCGTGTTGATTCCTCGGTTTGGATGTACAGTTTGAGTTTAAAAAAAGAAAAGCTGTTAAGGAAGATTAGGGAATATAATCCGGGGATAAAAGAAATCCATTTTAGCATTGGAGATGTACGATGAGTAAGGCAAAACCAAAAAAACCAGAAGAGCCCAAGACGTACGATGCTACTAGTATTCAGGTTCTAGAAGGCATAGAAGCAGTAAGGCGCAGGCCCGCGATGTATATCGGGGACACATCAAGCCGCGGTTTACATCATTTGGTTTATGAGGTAGTGGATAATAGTGTTGATGAGGCCCTGGCCGGCCATTGTAATTCTATTAGCGTAATAATCCGAGCGGATAACAGCGTGACGGTTGTTGATAATGGCCGCGGGATACCGGTAGATATGCATAAAACCGAAAAAAAACCCGCGGTTGAGGTCGCCTTAACAACATTACATGCAGGAGGAAAGTTTGACCATCGTTCCTATAAGGTTTCCGGAGGCTTACATGGCGTGGGGGTTAGTTGTGTAAATGCTTTATCTGATTGGCTTGAAGTAGAGGTGAAAAGGGACGACAAAGTATATCATCAACGCTACGAACGGGGTAAAACCGTATCAAAACTAACCATTATCGGCAAAAGCACTAATACCGGGACCAAGATTACTTTTAAGCCGGATAAAACCATATTTTCCAAAACGGAATATTCTTATGATACTCTCTCTCAGCGTTTAAGAGAGCTGGCTTTTTTAAACAAAGGTTTAAAGATTAAATTGGGGGATGAACGCACGGATAAAGAAGCAGTCTTTGAATTCTCCGGAGGTATTGTTTCTTTTGTGGAATATCTAAATAAAAACAAAAGCTCTCTGCATAATAAAGTTGTTTATTTTCAGAAACTACAGGATGATATCAATGTTGAGGTTGCTCTGCAGTATAATGATGGCTACGCCGAGACTATGTTTTCCTTTGCCAATAATATTAATACTATAGAGGGAGGCACACATCTTTCTGGCTTTAAGTCTGCGCTTACGCGCGCCATCAACCAATATGCTAAGGCTAAAAAATTAATTAAAGACGAGATTGCTATTACCGGGGATGACGTACGCGAAGGGCTGACCGCGGTTATAAGCGTTCAAGTTCCTAATCCGCAATTTGAAGGGCAAACTAAAACCAAGTTAGGTAATTCTGAAGTTGAAGGCTTAGTGGCATCGGAGAGCCTTAGCGCCTTGAATGGTTATTTTGAGGAAAATCCTTCAGTTGCCAATAAAATTATTGATAAAGTTATCGTTGCTTCTCGAGCGCGCGAGGCGGCGCGTAAAGCGCGGGAACTAACCCGTAGAAAGGGCGCGCTTGAAGGTGCTGGTTTACCTGGGAAACTAGCGGATTGCTCTGAACGCGACGCAGCATTATGTGAATTATATATTGTGGAAGGCGACAGCGCCGGAGGATGTTTTGCTGGTGATACAAAAATTGCATTAGCTGACGGAAGAGAATTATCTTTTCAAGAATTAATAAAAGAGCAGCGAGAAGGCAGGATACATTATGGCTATACTATTAAAGAAGACGGTAGTATTGGCGTAGAAAAAATAGTTTCTCCGCGCATCACCAAACATGGCGTAGAAGTTGTGAAGGTGGTGTTAGATAATAATGAAGTAATAATTTGTACTCCCGATCATCAATTTATGTTGAGAGACAGATCTTACATAAAGGCAAAAGATTTACAGCCGGAAATGAGCTTAATGCCTTTGCGTAGGAAATTCTCTAAAGTCGGTAATGGGATTACGATAGACGGATATGAAATGGTATTAAATCCGGCAACACATAAATGGGTATTCACCCATATGCTGACGGATAAATATAATCTGGAAAGCGGATTTTATAACGTCACAGACGGGGTCCATAGGCATCATCGCGACTTTAATAAGCTGAATAGTAATCCGGATAATTTGGTAAGAATGCTCAAGGATGAGCATTTATTATTGCATCGGCAGCATGCCGGAGCCACGCTGCATAAAAAGGATGCTATAGAAAAATGTAATAAGATTAAAAAAACCGTCGAATACCGCCAAAAAATTTCTAAAACCATAAAAGAAAGATTCGGAGCGATGTTAAGTGCTAAGGCTAAAAAGCAATGGAATAACCCCACTTATAAAAAATATATGCTGGCAAAATTCCTGCAGTTTTACCGCGGCAATCCTGATTATCAAAAAAAGAGCACAGGAACCCTCCTTTTATCCCAGCAAAAATACTGGGCAGATAATTTGAACAGAGTAAAACAGGCTAATAGGGTTACACAATATTTTGTAGGGCACCCGCAGCTAAAGGAGTATTTATCTAAAAAAGCAAAAGCAGAATGGTCTGATATCGGCCTGTTGAAATGGCGTAAGCAAAAAACCAAAGAACAGTGGACGGACGATTTTAGAAACAAAAGAAAAATAGCATATAACAATACGTATTTAAATTCAAGTTTAGCTTTTGCCAAGAAGGTTTATCAGCAGCACAAGGAAATTGATGCTTATGAACAGGAAAGAATCGCTCTGCCCAAGCGCAACAATAATTTACTCAAGTTTGATACGCTAATTGCCCGTTTTTTTGATAATAATAAAGATACTTTTTTAGAGGCTGTGCAAAATTTTAATCATAAGATTAAACGAATTGAAAAAGTTAATGACAATATCGATGTTTATGACATTGAAGTTCCGCATACGCATAATTTCGCCTTAGCTAGTGGAGTTTTTGTCCACAATAGCGCTAAGCAAGGGCGCGACAGAAGATTTCAGGCTATACTTCCCATAAAAGGTAAAATATTAAATGTAGAGAAATCCCGATTAGATAAAATTTTATCTAACGAAGAGATACGTACAATAATCACGGCGCTCGGTACAGGGATAGGCGAAGAGTTTGATATAAGTAAACTGCGCTATCATAAGTTAGTCTTAATGGCGGATGCTGACGTAGACGGTTCACATATACGTACTCTTTTGTTGACTTTTATATACCGGCAGATGCCTAAATTAATTGAAAGTGGGTATGTCTATATTGCCCAACCCCCGCTCTATAAAATCAAAAGAGGCCAGCGTGAGGAGTATATTCAAACAGAGCAACAGATGGATGAAATGCTCTTAGATTTAGGCAGGGAAGGACATAGGCTCGTCTCTCTAAAAGAAAAGAAGGAATTTACTGACAATCAGTTTAAGTGCTTATTAGAATTATTGGTGGAATTAGAAAAGATAGGCAGGAGTTTAGGTAAAAAGGGAGTAGAAATATCAGAATACCTCGGTTTTAGACATAGTAAGACCAAAAAAATGCCTATTTATAGGGTAAGAGTGGAGGGTAAAGTATGTTTTCTCTATTCGGATAAAGAATTAGCTGCTCTTACTGATAAAGAGGAAAAGGCTACAGCTCCGGATATATTAGAATTATTTGAATCTCAAGAGATCGAGCAGATTATAGCTAAAATAGAGAAGATAGGTTTAGATATTAATACATATAGCCTAGCGTTGCCACTCGAGAAAAACTCATCTGGCAAGGATCTGGTGAGGAAGGTAAAGGCCCTTTATCGTATAACTAATGAAAAAGACCAGAAAGACTTAAACGGTCTAAAAGACATTTTAACCTATATTAAAGAAGTAGCTAGTAAAGGTATGCACATCCAGAGGTATAAAGGTTTAGGAGAAATGAATCCGCCGCAACTTTGGGAAACAACTATGGATCCAGAAAGACGCACTATGTTAAAAGTCGTTTTGGAAGATGCGGTTGAAACCGATAAGATGTTTACGGTTCTCATGGGCGATCAAGTCGAGCCTAGACGGGAATTTATTGAGAATTATGCACATCAGGTCAAGAACCTGGATATATAAATATTAAATGGAGGCCATTATGCATCCTTGGGAAATTTTTGTTGAAGGTTTAAAGAATTGGCGGGTCAATTGGCCAAAGCTCGCAGGGATATATTTATTAATTTATATACCTCTTACTCTCTGGGATCTGCTTTGGAGTTCAAAAGGCGCGCAGCCGATCTTGGCTCAACTTGCGAGTGGCCTTATGCGTTGGGCACTCGACGCTTTCGTGATGGCAAGTTTAATTTTGTCGGTAAAAGAGCAATTAAATGCGATAGCAAGTAAGGCGATGGCTACAATGAAAGCAGCAACTAAATATTTATGGCGCTATATGTTAACTACTTTATTGTATGGCATTATTGCCATGGGTATTATCTTATTGGCAGTTATGATTATGAGTTTTATGTTTGCTGCTTTTATCAAAATGCCGAATATAACTATTGCTGCTGTACTGATGCCTACTATCGCTATAATAGCGTGTGTGGTGATAATGGTCTATTGTGTAATTAGATTTTCGCTCTTCGGGGTCATATGTATTATGGAAGAAGTAGGGCCAGTTAGGTCGCTTAAAGCTAGCCATAGCCTGATAAAAAATAAAGTTTCGCCGGTTGTCGGGGTATTCTTTTTTATTTTATTGCTTTCCGCGTTATTGTTTATCCCGGGTTACCTCTTGATTCAAGTAATCGGGCCTAATGGCGCAGGTAATATTTTATTAGTTATTTATCAAGTTTTAGTAGGCGCGGTGGCAGTTCCTATCTGGGCATCCGTTGCGGTTATATTGTATAAAAAATTAAAAGAGGCAGTTAACTAAAAATATGTATACTCGTAACGAGAAAATAATCCCGATTTGTATTGAAGAAGAGGTTAAGAATGCTTACTTAAATTATGCGATGAGTGTAATTGTTGGCCGTGCGCTACCGGATGTCAGAGACGGGCTTAAGCCGGTGCATAGAAGGATTCTCTATGCTATGCAAGATCTGAATCTTGATCACTCTAAACCCTACAAAAAATGCGCCCGTATCGTCGGCGAAACTATGGGTAAGTACCATCCACATGGGGATGTGGCAATTTATGATACTTTAGTAAGAATGGCGCAGGATTTTTCTCTACGCTATCCTCTTGTCGATGGCCAAGGAAACTTTGGATCAGTCGATGGGGATGCGGCTGCGGCTATGCGTTATACCGAAGCGCGTCTTGCCGCGATTTCCGATGTGATGCTCGGAGATATTGATAAGGAAACGGTTAATTTTGGCCCGAATTTCGACGCTTCTTTAAAAGAGCCCTTATTATTACCTGCGGCACTCCCTAATCTTTTGGTTAATGGCTCCAGCGGTATTGCTGTGGGCATGGCAACTAATATTCCGCCGCATAATCTCAATGAAGTAGCGGATGCGATTATTCATATTTTAGATAATCCCGCAGCGGAAATTAAAGACCTGCTGCGCTATATCAAGGGCCCGGATTTTCCGACGGGAGGAGTGATTTGTGGCAAGGCCGGGATCAAAGAAGCTTATACTACCGGGCGCGGTAAGCTCACTGTGCGCGCTAAGGCGACCGTGGAGCATCAGAAGAATGGCAAAGACCTAATTATTATTACTGAAATTCCTTATCAGGTGCAGAAGTCTTCGGTTATTGAAAACATCGCTGATTTAGTTGACGATAAAAAGATTGAAGGTATCTCGGATATTCGCGATGAGTCAGATAAAGACGGTATGCGCATTGTCGTGGAATTAAAACGCGAGATTGAACCGCAGCTGATCTTAAACCAGATCTTTAAACATACCCAGCTGGAAACCACCTTTGGCATTATAATGTTGGCCTTAGTAGAAAACCGGCCGCGGGTCTTAAATTTAAAACAAATTTTAGATTGCTATATTGAACATCGTAAGCTTATTGTCCGGCGCAGGACGCAGTTTGAATTGGATAAGGCCTTAAGGCGCGCGCATATTTTAGAGGGCTTGAAAATTGCGCTTAAATTTATTGACCGTATTATTAAGGTGATTAAAACATCCAAAAGTGTTGATGTCGCTAAGATAAACTTAATGAAGGAGTTTGAACTTTCCGAAATTCAATCCCAGGCAATCTTGGAGATGCAGCTGCAGCGTTTAACCGCCCTGGAACGGGATAAACTTGAGGCCGAATATGCCGAGCTTTTAAAGAAAATCGAGTTTTGCCAGGCGATCTTGGCTTCAGAGAAGAGGATCGAAGGCATTATTAAAATGGAATTAGAAGATTTAAAGAAAAAATACGGCGATGAGCGCAGGACGGATATAGTCGGTGAAGTAGAGGAATTGGAAGTAGAAGATTTTATTGCCGAAGAAGATGTTGTTGTTACTATAAGCCACGGAGGCTATATTAAGCGCCTGCCGGTTAGCGCGTATCGCAAGCAAAAACGCGGCGGCACAGGCGCGACCGGGGCAGATCTCAAGGACGAAGATTTTATTGAACATCTTTTTGTCGCTTCCACCAAAGACTATCTTTTAATTTTTACAGGCAAGGGCCAGGTACATTGGCTTAAGGTTTACGAGATACCACAGGCAACCCGAACCTCCAAGGGTAAGGCTATAGTTAATCTAGTGCAGATGGAAGCAGGTTCTAAAATCAGTTCAACTATCCCGGTAAAGGAATTTGTCGGCGATAAGTATTTGGTGATGGCTACTAAATTAGGCCAAATTAAGAAGACTCGGCTTGACGCTTATGGTAACCCCAGAAAAGGCGGGATTATCGGGATTACTTTAGATAAAGATGATGAGTTAATCGGGGTAGAGATGACTGATGGTAAGCAGGAGTTGTTAATCGGTACCCGTCAGGGTAAGGCAATAAGATTTTCAGAGGAAAAAGTGCGCGATATGGGCAGAGGCGCGCGCGGGGTAAGAGGTATCTCTTTAGGTAAGAAAGACGAGGTTATTGATATGGTTATCCCCCAAAAAGGAGCGACCATATTGACAGTTACTTCTTTAGGCTTTGCCAAGCGTACTACCGTTGATGAATACCGGTTGACTAGTCGCGGCGGTAAAGGGGTAATTAACATAAAAGTTACAGATAAAAATGGTGAGGCAGTAAATTTAAAGACTGTAAATGATAATGATGAGTTGATGGTTATTACGCAGAACGGAATTTTCTTACGCTGCGCTATAAAAGATATCCGTGAAACCGGACGTTCTGCCCAAGGTGTTCGCTTAATCAAATTGCAAGATAAGGATCATGTTTCTTGTGTTGCTCCGGTAATTGCTGAGGAAGAAGAATAGGTTTGACCCCATCGTCTAGCCTGGTCTAGGACAAGAGCTTTTCAAGCTCTCGACACGGGTTCAAATCCCGTTGGGGTCATTGATATTTGAAGGCGTTGTTTCGATTTGCTTGCGCCTAGGTCCTTGTTGCCTGCGGCAACAAGGATTTCGCACTAGATAAAAACTTATGGTGCTCAAATTTCGCAAACAAAATTTAAGGAACTCAAATGTGCGGAATAATCGGATATATTGGTGAAAGAGAAGCACAGCCTGTGCTTCTCAACGGGCTTAAGCGTCTTGAGTACCGCGGATACGATTCAAGCGGTATGGCCGTAATCTTTCCCAAGAAAAACACCATCTCTATAAGGAAGGCTCCCGGTAAAATAAGAGACTTAGAAAAAATACTAAAAGTCAGGCCACTTTCTGGGAATACCGGTATCGCTCATAGCCGCTGGGCAACTCATGGAGCTCCCACCCAAGCTAATGCCCACCCACATGAAGATTGCAAAGGAGAGATAGCTGTGGTTCATAATGGTATTATCGAAAATCACGAGACTTTAAAAGCACAGCTAATTAAAGAAGGCCATAAATTCCGCAGCCAAACAGATACCGAAGTAATCGTGCATCTTATTGAAAAGTTTTATAAAAAAATCCCGTTGGAGGATGCTGTTGCCTGTGCGCTTAAATTGCTGGTAGGTTCTTTTGCGATTGGAGTCATTTCTGTAAAAGAGCCTAATAAATTAGTTGGCGCGCGTTCCGGGAGCCCGTTAATTGTCGGGGTAGGTAAGAACGAAAACTTTCTTGCTTCCGATGCCCCGGCGATATTAGAATTAACCAAGGACATTATTTTTTTAGATGAGGATGAGCTGGTAGTTTTATCAAAAGATAGCCTTAAGATATCGGATTTTGAAGGAAAAACTATTTTTAAGAAACCGGTACGTATCAATTGGGATATAACGCAGGCGCAAAAAAACGGCTTTAAGCATTTCATGCTTAAGGAGATCAATGAACAACCCAGGATTTTGGAGAATATATTAAATATAAGGATAGATAAAAAATCCGGGCAGGTTATTTTTAAGGAGCAGAATGTTCCGGAAGAAAAGCTAAAAACTATTAAAGATATTTTTATTATTGCCTGCGGCACGGCGTATCACGCAGGATTAGTAGGTAAGTATGCTTTAGAATCAATTTGTGTCATTCCCACACATATAGATGTTTCCAGCGAATTTCGCTATCGGGATCTTTTAATCGGCCCGGAAACCTTAGTTGTTGCGATAAGTCAATCCGGAGAAACCGCGGATACCTTAGCTGGCGTGCGCGAGGCGCGCAAGCGCGGGGCATCCGTAATCTCAATTTGCAATGTTTTAGGTTCTACCCTGACCCGCGAATCTGACGGGATAATTTATACCTATGCAGGCCCTGAGATCGGGGTCGCCTCTACTAAGGCTTATACCGCGCAGTTAGCCGTGTTATATTTATTTGCTTTTTATCTTGCTCAAATACGCGGTGCGCTCTCGGGATTTAAAATTAATAAATATCTCGGCGCATTACGGAAAATACCCAAACAGATGGGGTTGATATTAAAAGAGCAGAATTCTATAGCGAAAGTCAGCCGCAAGTATTCGCATTTCGGTTCATTTTTATACTTAGGCAGGAATATTAATTATGCTTCGGCCTTGGAAGGTGCGCTAAAACTAAAAGAGATATCTTATATTCCTGCTGAAGGTTATGCCGCCGGCGAGATGAAACACGGCCCGATCGCCCTGATTGACGAATACCGCGCGGTAGTTTGTATTGCTGTCTCTTCAAAAGTTTATGAAAAAATGGTTTCTAATATTCAGGAGATCCGTTCCCGTAAAGGCAAGATTATCGTTATAGCCAGCGAAGGGGATAAGGAGATTAAAGCTTTGGTCCGGGAGGTTATCTATATTCCCAGGCAGGATGAAACATTTTCTCCTCTTTTAGTTGCCCTGCCTTTGCAATTGCTAGCGTATCATATTGCGGTTAAGCGCGGTTGTGATGTTGACCAGCCGCGTAATTTAGCCAAGTCAGTTACGGTTGAATAATGCTATACATAGTTGCCACTCCAATAGGCAATCTTAAGGATATAACCTTTCGGGCTATAGAAGTTTTAAAATCCGTAGATTTGATTGCCTGCGAGGATACGCGCCACACCAAGATCCTCCTTAACCATTATGATATTCATAAACCAACGACAAGTTTTTTCCAGCAGAATAGGTTTACCAAAGGCGAGTATATCCTGGGATTGTTAAAAGAAGGCAAAAATATCGCCCTTGTCTCTGATGCCGGTACCCCCGGCATACTTGATCCGGGTTATAATTTAATTAATTTAGCCATAAAAAATAATATCGCAATAACGGTAATTCCGGGAGCTACTGCTTTTGTGAATGCTTTAGTGCTTTCAGGAAAACCTGCGCATGAATTTATTTTTGTTGGATTTCTGCCTAACCGTTCCGGTGCGCGGAAAAATCAGCTCAAAGAGCTGATTCAACAAAAGCGCACGATCATCCTTTATGAATCCTGCCACCGCATTCTCGCTACCCTAGAGGACATCGATACGGTATTTGGCGATAGGGAGATAGTGGTAACCAGGGAACTAACCAAGAAATTTGAAGAAATAAAACGGGATAAGGCTAGTCGACTTATAGAGTATTTTGAAAAAGTAAGCCCGCGTGGCGAGTTCGTTTTGGTTATTTAATTTTGTAGGAAAGAGTTCTCATCCTTGACCTCACTAGCGATCAGGCCCTTGTTGCTACGGCAACAAGGATTTCGCTGGACAAAGGCTTATTGTGCTCAAATTTCGTCTTGACAATTACGACAATAATGGTATACTTATTCAAATATATAAAGGACCTTTAAGCCCAGCTCTGTGAAGTTGGCAAGGTAAGTATAATGAAAGAGAGAATGATAAAAATATCACCCTTGGCAAGAAATGCCAGGGGTATTTTTTTGCCTGGTTGGGAGAGAAGATGAAAGAAAAAGTTAAGATTTTAGATAAAGAGGCGGTTGCGCGGGCAATTACACGTATTGCTCACGAAATTCTTGAGAAAAATAAGAGCACAAAAGACCTCTGTCTTATAGGTATAAGAAATCGCGGGGTATATCTTGCAGAGCGTCTCGCAGATCGCATCAAAAATATTGAAGGCTCTGGCGTTTTAACCGGAGCCCTTGATATAACTTTATACCGTGATGATTTAGCTCTTGTTTCAGGTCAACCTTTAGTGCGTAAAACCGAAATAGATTTTGATATCAATGGAAAGAATCTTGTTTTAGTGGACGATGTTTTATATACGGGGAGAACGATAAGGGCTGCACTCGATGCTTTGATTGATTTTGGCAGGCCGAGATCGATCCAATTAGCAGTTTTAGTGGATCGTGGGCATAGGGAATTGCCGATTCGTGCAGATTATGCCGGAAAAAATATTCCGACTTCCAAGGATGAATCCGTAGAAGTAAGGTTGGAGGAGACAGAGGGCGTAGACGAAGTGGTAATTATCGGTAAAGAACTAAAATGACCTGGATAAGAAAAGATTTACTGGGATTGGAAGAACTAAATAGGGAAGAATTGGAGTTAATTCTCTCTACTGCTGAATCATTCAAAGAAGTATCCAGCCGGGAAATAAAAAAAGTTCCTGCGTTGCGTGGTAAGACCGTGGTAAATTTATTTTATGAACCTTCTACGCGCACGCGTGTATCCTTTGAAGTGGCCGCTAAAAGGCTTTCTGCTGATGTAATTAATATCGCTACTGAAACCTCCAGTGTTAAAAAAGGAGAGACGCTGATTGATACCGGTAAAAATATCGAAGCCCTAAAAGCAGATATTATTGTTATGCGTCATAACGCTTCAGGGGCTGCGGCGATGCTTGCCCGTAACTTAAATATTAGTGTGGTTAATGCTGGAGATGGTTGGCATGAGCATCCTACGCAGGCACTTTTGGATATATTTACTTTAAAAGAGAAATTAGGCAGAATTGAAGGTTTAAATGTAAGTATTGTCGGTGACATTGCGCATTCACGGGTAGCGCGTTCAAATATCTGGGGTCTGCTTAAATTAGGTGCTAAAGTAACTCTCTGCGCGCCTAAAATACTCATTCCTGCGGCAATAGAAGATATGGGCGTAGCCGTAACTAATGATATAGAAGAAGCCTTAGCGAAGGCAGACGCAGTAAATGTTTTGCGTATGCAGTTCGAGCGAGACGGAGAAACGGCCTTTCCTAGACAGTTGGAATACTTTAAGCAATTTGGCATTACCGCGGAGAGGCTAAAAAAGGCGAAGAAGAATATTATAGTTATGCATCCTGGGCCGGTTAACCGCGGGATTGAGATATCAAGTGAGGTTGCCGACGGCGCCAATTCGGTGATTTTAGAACAAGTGACTAATGGTATTGCTGTGCGCATGGCGGTATTATTTTTAGTGGCACAGGCTCAAGACAAATTAGCCAATATTACGAAAGATGAACCCAGCCTTTCCTAAGGGTGGGTATAGGGTATGAAAGGAAGAGCTGGGTGAAAATACTGATTAAAAATGGGCATGTTATAGACCCGATAAATAATTTAGACGAGGTTAGGGATATTTTAGTTGAGGGTTCTAAGATATCTATGGTCGAAAAAAATATTAATGTAGATGCAGATAAAATAATTGAGGCAGAGGGGAAAATTGTCATGCCCGGTTGTGTTGATATGCATGTGCATTTAAGGGAACCGGGTAGAGAAGATAAAGAGACTATCTGCAGCGCAACTAAAGCCGCGCTACATGGCGGAGTTACTACTCTTTTGGCGATGCCTAATACTGACCCGGCAATTGATTCCCTAGAGAATATCAAACTTTTAAAAGATGCGATAGCTAAAAGCGCCAAGGCAAATGTTTTCATTTGCGCAGCTATTACTAAATTCCGCCAAGGCAAGGAATTGGTTGATGTCGCTGGGCTTAAGCAGGATGGGGCGGTGGCCATCTCTGACGACGGAGCATCGGTAGATTCAGATGAATTAATGTTAGAGGCCTTACGATCTGCTCAAGAGGCAAAAATTCCGGTTATCTGCCACTCTGAAGATAAGAAATTATCAGATTCAGGGGTAGTAAACTTAGGTTTCACCTCTACCCGCTTGGGCTTAAAAGGGATATCTAAGGAATCGGAATACAAAAGAGTTGCCCGGGATATCGGATTGGCGGAAAAAACGGGCGCGGCTATACATATCGCGCACATAAGCTGTAAAGAGTCGTTAGATATAATCGCCCGCGCCAAGAAAAAAGGAGTTAAGGTAACTTGTGAAACTGCGCCGCACTATTTTACATTTAATGAAGAGATGGTTCTGGGGTTTGATACAAACTTTAAGATGAATCCTCCTTTGCGTAGCAAGGAAGATGTTGCAGCAATAAAAGAGGGTTTAGCGAACGGGATAATTGATGTTATTGCTTCGGATCACGCCCCGCATACGGAGAATGAAAAAGAGATAGAGTTTGAGCGAGCGGAATTCGGAGTAACCGGTTTAGAAACAGAGTTAGCGGTTGCGATCACAGAGTTAATCGGAGCTGGTATTTTAAGTTGGAGTAAGCTTATAGAGAAAATGGCAATTAACCCCAGTCGTATCTTAGGCATAGATAAAGGTGGCTTGGGTATAGGTAAAGACGCGGATATAGCTATAGTTTCTCCGGAAAAAGAATGGATAGCCAAGAAGGAGAATTTTTTATCAAAGTCCAAGAACTCAAGTTTTATCAACAAGACCCTAAGGGGCTTTGTTGAATATACAATTTGTCAGGGCAAGGTTAATAAATGGAATTCATAGCTGATTTTCATATTCATTCTAAATACTCCCGAGCCACCAGTCGTAATATGGATGTAAAAAACTTAAGCGAGTGGGCTAAGCTTAAGGGTATCACTTTGATGGGCACCGGAGATTTTACGCATCATTTATGGCTCGAGGAATTGAAAAATAACTTAGAGGATTGCGCCAACGGTTTATATAAATACAACGGCATTAATTTTATTTTGACTGCGGAGGTAAGCAGTATTTACTCCAAAGGAGGCAAGACCTATAGGATCCATAATCTTATTTTCGCCCCTTCTTTCAAAATTGTAGATCAGATTAATGATAAGCTTGGCCGTATTGGTAATCTAGCTTCGGACGGTAGGCCGATCCTGGGATTGGATGCTGCAGAGTTGGCGCGCATTGTTTTTGATATTGACGCAAACTGTATGATTGTTCCGGCACATTGTCTTTTGCCGGGGACATTTGTACATACGTTAAGGGGAATGAAAACTATAGAGAGTATTTCTAAGAAGGACCACGTTTATACTCATAAAATGCGTTTTAAAAAAGTAACTGAGTTATTGCGAAGAGAGTATCGGGGAGATATGCTACATATTAAACCATATTATTTCAGAATGGGAATTAAGGCAACTCCCGAACACCCATTTTTTATAATCAAGACCCATAAAAATTGTGCTTCTAGAGGCAGTTTTTGCATGTCAAATTGCTCCCATTTGAAAAATAAAGGCTGTAAACGCAGGTACTTTAATCAATATTATCCAGAGTGGGTCCGGGCAAAAGATATCGCAGTCGGTGATGTAATGGTTTTTCCAAGGTTCAATGATAAAATCAGAGATAAAGCCGATATAAAAATTAGCGAACTAATACCGGGGAAATTGGTTTTCAATAAAGAAAAAATAGCATATAAAGGAAACAGGGTCAGTTTTGTAAAGGACAAAATTAAGGTAGGAGCGGAGTTCTGCAGGTTGGCAGGGTATTTTATTTCTGAGGGTTACACCAATAGCAGGGATTGTATTGCTTTTTGTTTTCTCAAGGATGAAGCTGCCTATATAAACGATACAATATGTTTAATGAATAAAATATTTGGCATTAAATTATCGAAGATACAATCCAAGAAAAATGTAGATGGAGTAGAGTTGATATTTTATTCTAAGGTTTTATACAAACTATTTACTAAGCTTTTTTATACTAATAAGATAATTAAGAAGGCGCATTCTAAATCCTTGCCGAATTGGATGCTAGGATTGCCTATCGCAAAACAGGTAGAAATTATAAAAGGATGGTGGCGTGGAGATAAGGGTTATACCGTGTCGGAAACTTTGATGAATCAAATTAAGGTTTTATTTTTGAGATTAGGCGCAATTCCGTCTATCGGAGTTGATTCTATAGAAAAGCACAAAATTCGCGGCAAACATTTCATAGGGGTAAGAGAAATTTTAGCCAAGCATGATATTTTTCAATTTAATAATCTTTCATTTTTTGAAGACAAATTTAATCTGCTTAAAGAAGAAGAATTTAAGAAATTTAGAACGAAATCAATAAGCAAGCACGGTTGGATGGATGAAAATTATGTGTATTTACCAGTAAGGAATATAGAAAAGGAAAAATATAAAGGTAAAGTTTATAATTTAGAAGTAACGGGTGATAATTCTTATGTTTGCGATTTTGCAGTGGTTCATAACTGCTGGACTCCGTGGTTCTCGCTCTTTGGTTCGATGTCCGGGTTTGACAGGATTGAGGATTGTTTTGAGGAACAGACGCCAAATATTTTCGCCTTGGAGACCGGACTTTCCTCAGATCCCGCAATGAACTGGCGCATAAGCGCGCTAGATAAATTTACGCTTATCTCCAATAGCGACGCGCATTCGCCACAGAAAATTGGTCGGGAGGCCAATGTATTCAATTGCGAATTAGATTATCAAACTATACGCGAAGTATTAAAAACAAAGGATAAGAAAAGATTTCTTTATACGATAGAATTTTTCCCTGAAGAAGGCAAGTATCATTATGATGGCCATAGACTTTGCGGGGTAAGATGGTCCCCTAAAGAAACAAAAGAACATAACGGCAGATGCACTGTTTGTGGTAAGCCGGTTACTATAGGCGTGGTAAACCGTGTAGAGAAGTTAGCAGACAGGCCAGAAGGTTTTAAATTGGATAATTCCATACCCTTTAAGAATCTCATTCCTCTAGATGAAATAATTGCCGATGTAAAAGGCGTAAGTAAGGGGTCTGTTGGGGTAGAAAGGGATTATCATAGTTATCTAGCTAAATTTGGAACAGAGTTTGATATATTAATGCGTGCGCCAAGAGGGGATTTATTAAAAGGCCTGCCGTCAAAAGTTGCCGAAGCAGTTTTAAGGGTTCGTGAAGGCAAGGTCAATCTAAAGCCTGGATTTGACGGTGAATATGGAACGATTTCTATATTCGGCGAAGACGAAGTCAAGAAGAGTAACGAAGAACAGCTGAATCTATTTTAAGCCCCTGTAGCGCAATGGATAGCGCACTAGCCTCCGAAGCTAGTGGTACAGGTTCGACTCCTGTCAGGGGCATGGTCTTAGTATTGAAGTGGAGTGATTTACCCATATTATAGGCAAAAAATTGGTTAAAGTGGATGGAGGATTCAGTCATGAAGGCAATTATTATGCTTGAGGATGGAAAGAGCTTCTTAGGAGAAGTAGAGGATTTAAAGGGCGAAAGAGTTGGAGAGGTGATTATGAATACAGCGGTAGTTGGTTATCAGGAGATGATCACTGATCCGGCTAATGCGGGAAAGATTCTAGTCTTGACCTACCCCTTAATTGGTAATTATGGTTGTGCCTCTAAATTTAATGAATCGGATAATGTTTGGCTGGCTGGTTTAGTTATAAAAGAGAAGTCGCGTGTATTCTCTAATTGGCAGGCTAAAGAGAGTTTCGATGACTTTATTAAAAGGCATAATCTTATTTCTTTGTTCGGAGTAGATACACGTACTCTGGCAGTGCATTTAAGGCAAAAAGGTTCTATGTTGGGGATAATCTCCACAAATTGTTTTGAGGTAAAAGAGCTTCTTGCTAAGATCGAGGGCTTCCGTAAAGATAGGCCCGTAGAATTACTTACCAAAATTTCTACTAAAAAGAAGAAAAAGTTAGGGGCAGGGGGTAAGAAAAAAGTAGCAATTTTAGATCTCGGTATAACTAATACCATTATCCGCCAGTTGGGATCTTTAGGGCTCTCCCTAACGATTCTTCCTTATAACACGAGCGCCGAA
Source organism: Candidatus Omnitrophota bacterium (assembly GCA_020058085.1). Lineage (GTDB taxonomy): Bacteria > Omnitrophota > Gorgyraeia > Gygaellales > Profunditerraquicolaceae > Sherwoodlollariibacterium. Next base: position 99,172 of record JAGVER010000014.1, read on the forward strand.
GATATTTTAAGGTTGAAACCCGAAGGTTTAATTATATCAGACGGGCCGGAAGAGGCGCCTGAATTAGGAGAGGTTGCAAAAAACTTAAAACTATTAATCGGTAAGATACCCATTCTTGGCATAGCTACGGGGAATTTAGTCTTAGCTAACGCTTTGGGTGCGAAAACAAATAAATTAAAAACAGGACATCGTGGCGTAAACTATCCGGTGCAGAATCCCGCCGTTTTTAAAGGAGAAATCACCGTACAGAATCATGCCTATGTGATAGACGCTGCTTCACTGCTCAAGATTAAAGAGATAAAAATCACCGGTTATAATTTAAATGACCGTACCGTGGAAGAGATTGAGAGCAAGAAATTAAAGATTTTAGGGATACAGTACCTGCCAGTCTCTCCAGGATTCAAAGAGGCTAATAATGTCTTTCAAAGATTTATCAATATGTCAAAAAGGAGTTAATTCATGCCGCGCAGAAAAGATATCAAGAAAGTTTTAATGATTGGTTCCGGCCCTATCATCATAGGGCAAGCCTGTGAATTTGATTATTCCGGTTCTCAAGCTTGCAAGGCGTTAAAGGAAGAAGGGTATTTTACTATACTTATTAACTCTAATCCGGCAACTATTATGACCGATCCCGGATTAGCGGATATTACCTATATTGAGCCCCTTACCGTTGAGATTGTAACCAAAATTATTGCTAAGGAGCGACCGGATGCGATACTGCCGACTCTCGGCGGACAGACAGGTTTAAATCTCGCTTTCTTTTTAATGAAAGAGGGGATCTTAAAGAAATATGGAGTAGAGTCTATTGGCGCTTCGGTAAGCGCAATATCTTGCGCTGAAGATAGGAAGCTTTTTAAGAAAGCGATGCAGGAGATAGGTGTTGATCTGCCAAAAAGTGGGATAGCCACTTCTTTGGAAGAAGGGATGAGGATTGGTTTGGCAATAGGTTTCCCGTTAATTTTAAGGCCGGCCTATACTTTGGGAGGCAGCGGAGGGTCAATTGCTTACAATCGCGAGGAGCTTGAGAAGTTCTTGGCTAAGGGTTTAGAGGTTAGCCCGGTGCATCAAATTCTGGTTGAACAATCAGTTTTAGGTTGGAAGGAGATTGAGTTTGAAGTTATGCGTGATTGCGTGGATAACGTAATTATGATTACTTCTATGGAGAATGTAGACCCAATGGGTGTGCATACCGGAGATAGTATCGTAGTTGCGCCTGCGCAGACTTTAACCAGAGATGAGTATAATGATTTCGTAAATTTATCCAAGAAGATTATCCGTAGGATCGGCATTACCGGAGGAGGAGCAAATATCCAGTTTGCCCAGAACCCGGATAACGGCCGCATTGTTATTATTGAAGTTAACCCAAGGCTTTCTCGTTCATCTGCCCTAGCTTCAAAGGCAACCGGTTTTCCTATCGCGCGCGTAGCCACAAAATTAGCTGTCGGGTTTACCCTACCCGAGGTAATGAACCAGATTACGGGTAAGACCGCATCATTTTTTGAACCTACAGTTGATTATTGTGTATTTAAAATTTGCCGTTTTACTTTTGAAAAATTCCCTCGCGCAGAACGCACCCTTAATACATCAATGAAAGCAGTGGGGGAAGCAATGTCTATCGGCAGAAACTTTAAGGAGGCTTTTCAGAAAGGCATTCGTTCTATAGAGATATCGCGTTTTGGCTTTGGCGCAGATGGTAAAGATAAGATTACCGACGAGCAGTTAAAGAAAGCCGATAATACTCTGATTAAGTTAATCCGCGATAAGATTCGTGTACCTAATGATGAGAGGATTTTCTATATCCGTTATGCGCTTAAGCTAGGTTTATCCGTGGATGAAATTTATGCATTATCGCATATTGACCGTTGGTTTATTGATAACATGAAGGAGCTAGTTGAAGTCGAGGGGAAAATAATAAAATACAGAAATAACAAGCCGGAAGAAGAGATAAGATTGCCCCTTGAATTATTAAAGACTGCTAAGGAGAATGGTTTTTCTGACCGGCAGCTTGCATTCATCTTAAATTCCAAGGAGGATAAAGTGCGGGAATCGCGCAAGAAGCAAAACATAAAAGTAGCCTATAAGTTAGTTGATACATGTGCCGGGGAGGTCGCGGCTAAGCAGCCTTACTATTACTCTACTTATGAGACAACCGATGAATCTAGGTCAAGCAAGAATAAAAAAGTAGTGATTTTAGGTGGCGGCCCTAACCGAATTGGACAAGGCATTGAGTTTGACTATTGTTGTTGTCATGCAGCCTATGCTTTAAAAGACGAGGGCGTTGATAGTATTATGGTTAATTGTAACCCCGAGACTGTTTCCACAGATTATGATACCTCGGACAGGCTATATTTCGAGCCGCTTACCTTCGAAGATATCATGAATATCATTGAACTTGAAAAACCCATGGGCGTAATTGTGCAGTTTGGAGGGCAAACACCATTAAACTTAGCTGTATCATTGCGTAAAGCAGGGGTGAATCTTTTAGGGACATCAGCAGATAGTATTGATATTGCCGAAGACCGCAAGCGTTTTAAGCAGATGCTTCATAAATTAAACCTTTTGCAGCCAGAGAATGGTACTGTTTTTAATTTTGAAGAAGCAAAAGAAGTGGCTAAGAAGATAGGCTATCCTGTATTAGTCAGGCCTTCGTATGTTTTAGGCGGGCGGGCCATGGAGATAGCTTATGATGAAAACACTCTCGAACAATTTATTAAAGAGGCAGCCGAAGTCTCCGGTGAGCATCCGGTATTAATTGATAAGTTCTTAGAGGATGCTATCGAGGTTGATGTAGATTTAATCGGCGATGGCGAAACATTCGTTATTGGCGGAATATTAGAGCATATTGAATATGCCGGGGTTCATTCAGGGGATGCGGCTATGTCTCTTCCTACATATACTTTATCAGAGGATATTCTGCATAAGATACGCCTTGCGACACAAGAAATGGCCAAAGAATTAAACGTAGTGGGTTTAATGAATGTGCAGTATGCGGTCAAAGACGATAAGGTTTATATCCTAGAGGTAAATCCGCGGGCGTCCAGAACCGTGCCTTTTGTCTCAAAAGCGATAGGCGTACCGTTAGCCAAGTTAGCTACTAAAGTTATGTTGGGTAAAAAACTAAAGGATTTAGGTTTTACTAAAGAGATTATACCTAAGTATTTTGCAATTAAAGAATCGGTATTTCCTTTTAATCGCTTTCCCGGAGTGGATGTTATTTTAGGGCCGGAGATGAAGTCTACCGGAGAAGTTATGGGCATAGATAAAGATTTTGGTTTGGCTTATATTAAGAGCCAGCTCGCAGCCGGGCAGAAACTGCCTAAGAAGGGCAATGTCTTTATTTCAGTACGTGACAGAGATAAGCGGCAGATGCTCTTTATCGCTAAGAAGCTGGAAGATTTAGGATTTAATATCTATGCTACTATTGGCACAGCTGAAGCTCTGGAGAAAAACAATATTAAGGTTACTGTATTACCTAAAATTTCCGAGGGAAGGCCGAATATCCTGGATTTAATGAAGGACGGGAAGATACAGTTGGTGATTAATACCCCTTCGGGCAGAATCCCGCGGCAGGATGAAGTGAGAATCCGTTCGCAGGTAATATTGTATAATATACCTTATACTACAAGTATATCTGCGGCTTCGGCTACAGTAAGCGGCATTGAGGTATTATTAAAGAAAGGTTTGGATATTAAGTCTTTGCAGTCTTATCATAAAGGTATAAAAAAATTGTAAAGGAGCGATAATGCCGGAGCTGCCGGAAGTTGAGACTATAAAACGGGATTTAGAAAAAGTTATTATAGGGAAAAAGATTACCGAAGTTTGTGTGCACAACTCTAGAGTAATCCGGGAGCCTTCTTTACAAAAATTTAAACAAGGATTAAGCGGAGTGAGGGTTAACAAGGTTTTGCGCTGCGCAAAGGTCCTGATATTAGAATTATCAAATGCCAAGTCTTTGGTTATCCATTTGAGGATGACTGGCCAACTTGTTTACCCGGGTGATGGCAAGAGCGCGAGAGTAACTTTCTATTTATCTGACGGCAAGAGGCTGGATTTTAATGATCAGAGGTTATTTGGTGAGCTTAGGCTTTTAGATGACTGGAGGAAGCTAAAATTTATCCAGGATTTGGGTCCCGAGCCAAAAGACCTAACCTCAAAGAGGTTTAAAGAGATGCTGGCTATGAAAAAAACTAAAATTAAACCATTGCTTATGGATCAGAAATTTATTTCTGGTATTGGTAATCTTTATGCTGCAGAAATTCTATTTCGTGCTAAAATTAATCCTGAACGTAAAGCAAGCGAACTTTTAAACAGGGAAAAAGAACTTTTGTTTAGCTCTATACAGGATATTTTAGCCGAGGCCATACGCTATGGTGGTTCTTCCGTGGATGATTATGTAAGATTATCTGGGGGGAAAGGGAAATATATAAAGTATCACAGAGTTTACGGCCGGGAAGGTAAGCCCTGTTTTATCTGTAAAACTTTAATAAGAAGGAATGTTTTGGGAGGAAGAGGCACTTATTTCTGTCCTAAGTGCCAAAAGTAGATATGAAAAAACGACTTAAAATAAATGGCCTGGTTATGTTGTTAGCTACTCTTCTATTGGCGGCATTTCCCGCGGTATTTTTGCGTAAAAATATAACTGGTTCTTCAGATAATGCCGCGGAGATCTTTGGGGTTGCTTCGATTCTTTTAGGGCAGTTAGTGCGGGTATCCGCACGGGGCTTCAAATCCGAACATTCTCAGAATGGCAATGTTTTGATCGAAGGTGGCCCCTATTCCTTAGTGCGCAATCCTATGTACTTGGGTATATTTTTAATCGGGCTGGGAGTTGTGCTCATGCTTTTTAAATGGTGGGTAGTAGCTATTTTTATAGTATTTTTTATCATTCGCTACATATTATTAATATACCAAGAGGAGAAAAAACTAAAGTCTCTATTTCCTGAAAAATATCCTGCTTATTGCAGGAATGTCCCTCATCGTATACGCCCTTCAATAAAGGCGCTTTTAGAAAAAGACATCTGTGAATATCTTCCTTTGAAATTAAGTTGGATAAAGAAAGAGATCGGCTCTATTATCGCGGTTTTATTCTTGGTCCTTTTGGTAGAATCTTGGGAGGATATCAAGCGCGGCGGGATACAGGAATATTTTAGAGAATTAGCGGGGATCTCAGCGGTTATCCTGTTATTTGTATTCTTGGTTGGTTATTTAAATTGGTGTACGGTTAATCAGAATGGTTCAAATAAAAAATAAAATAATTTATAATGAGAAGTTTAAGGGGAATTATTGGCACTGTATTTTTGAAGCCCCTCTAATTGCTAAAATAGCCAAACCCGGGCAATTTGTAAATATAAAATTATCCGATGGCCTTAAGCCATTTTTAAGAAGGCCCTTTAGCATACACAATATTTCCGGGAGTAAATTAGAAATTTTATATGAAGTTTTAGGAGAGGGGACAAAAATTCTCGCGGGTAGGAAAAAAGGCGAGTATTTGGATATTATTGGCCCATTAGGAAATGGGTTTGATTATCGGCGAGTTGATAAGCCTTCTGGCCAAAAAACTATTTTAGTTGCAGGGGGCATTGGCGTTGCGCCGCTACTTTTTTTATCTGAAAAAATTAAAGCAAAAGATAAAATTGTTCTAATCGGCGCGAAGACTAAAAAACAGGTTCTTTGTGAAAAAGAGTTTAAGAATTCGGGTTGCGATGTTAAAATAGCGACAGATGATGGATCAGTTGGTTTTAAGGGCAGAGTTACTGATTTGCTAAAGTCTATACTGCCTGCACTTGATCATAGGCTATCGATTCTCTACGCCTGCGGCCCGAACCCAATGCTTAAGGCATTATCTGATATTACCCAAAAGAATAATCTTCCGGCGCAGGTATCCATGGAGGAGCATATGAGTTGTGGAATTGGCGCTTGTTTAGGTTGTGTGGTTAAAACGAAAAATGGTTTAGAGAGAGTTTGTAAAGAAGGCCCAGTATTTAATGCAAAACATTTAATTTGGTGAAATAATGAGTATTAATCTTTCGGTTAAAATAGGTAAGCTGAAGTTGAAGAATCCGGTAATGGTCGCTTCCGGAACATTTGGTTATGCTGAAGAGTTCAAAGATTTTATTAACTTAAAAGAACTCGGGGCAATTGTTACTAAAACCATAACCTTAAATCCGCGCCAAGGAAATTTACCGCCGCGCACCTGTGAAACTCCCGCAGGGATGCTTAACTCTATCGGCCTTGAGAATCCTGGGTTGGAATTATTTTTAAAAGATAAACTGCCATTTCTTAAAAAGTTAGGTATACCGGTAATTATAAGTATTGCCTTGGAAGATGATCCTAGAGAATTTGTTGAGCTCGCCAAAAGAATCAATAAGATAAATGCGCTATCTGCATTAGAGTTGAATATATCCTGCCCTAATGTCGCCGGGCAGAAGACTTTAATATCTCAAGACCCTAAGGCTACTTACCAGACCGTCAGCTCTGTACGTAAGATTACTTCTAAAACCCTGATTACCAAATTATCTCCTAATATTACTTGTATTAGTGAAATTGCTCAAGCAGCAGAGGCTGCAGGAAGCGATGCAGTATCTCTTATCAATACATTATCAGGAATGAGTATAGATCTTGCAAGAAGAAAGCCTAAGCTTGCCGCAATAACTGGTGGTTTAAGCGGTCCGGCGATCAGGCCAGTAGCTTTAAAGATGGTCTGGGAGGCATATAATAAAATCAAGATTCCTATTATAGGAATGGGTGGTATAATAGATACTTTGAGTGCTCTGGAATTCTTTATTGCCGGAGCAACCGCAGTAAGTGTAGGCACAGTAAATTTCATTAACCCTAAGGCGGGTGTTGAGATAATATCTGGATTAAAAGAGTATTTAGAGCGTAATAAAATTAACAGGATAGGGAAACTTACTGGGAATTTAAAGATATGAGACCGGAAATTATTCTTGCTTTAGATGTAGACAGCTTAAAAAAAGCTAAGTATTTTATAAATAAGCTTTATCCTATTATTAAAAATTTTAAGGTTGGTTCCCAGCTTTTTACGGCTTGCGGGCCAAAAGTAATTGAAGTTATCAATAAAAAAGGGGCAAACGTATTTCTGGATTTAAAGTTTTTCGATATTCCTAATACTGTTGCCTATGCCATACGCAATGCCACAAGGTGTAAGGTTAAGATGATGACTCTACATATTTTAGGCGATGAAGAGATGATAAAAGCTGCAGTTTTCTCTGCCCGGGATGAGGCAAGAAAGTTGAAGATAAAAAAGCCGCTTTTAATCGGAGTTACGGTCTTAACCAGTAAAGAAGCTAAATCCAGCGATGTATTAATCTTAGCCAGAATGGGGATAGAGTGCGGTTTAGACGGTGTGGTCTGCTCGGCGCAGGAAGTCAGGATGCTCAGGGAAGAGATGAAGAAAAAATTTATTATTGTTACCCCGGGGATCAGGTCAAAAGGGGGTTCAACAAACGACCAGAGACGGACTGCTACGGTTAGCGAAGCTGTAAAAGCAGGAAGCAACTTTTTAGTTGTAGGCCGGCCGATATTAGAATCAAAAGATCCTAAAGCAACCGCCAGAGAAATGTCAGGAGAAATAGATGACAGAAGAGATTAAAGACCTAATTACCAAGATCAAGAATGAAGGAATTAAAGCTGCGCAGGATAAGTCAATTCAAATAGAGCTTCAGGCTCAAGCTTTGGCGGAAAAGATTATTAGAGACTCTAAGGCAGCAGCGGAAAAGATTATTAGTGACGCTCAGCGTGAAGCAGAGCAATATAGGTCTTCAACCGAGGCATTGTTAAAACAATCGGGCAGGGATATGCTCTTATCTTTGAAAAAAGAGATTGTTGCTATGCTGGGTATGATTATTAAGAAAAATATCCGCACTTTTCTTACGCCGGAAGAGATGCTGAAAATAATTAATTTACTGATTAAAGCAAGCGCGCGAAAAGAAGATATAGTTGTAACCGTAAAAAAAGAAGATTTGAAGAAGATTCAGGGCGGTTTACTATCAGAACTCAGCGAAGAGATGAAAAAACGTGTTATCCTTAAGCCTTCGGATGAGATCAGCTCTGGATTCACTATAAGTTATGACGCTGGAAAGTCACTCTTTGATTTTTCAGAAGAAGCTTTGGCAGCATATATAAGCGCCTATCTTAAACCGGAACTAAATGAGATATTAAAAGATTAAGATGCCCGCATATTACGCATATTTAATATCTAGTTTGCCAATGCTTACTTTCGGCGCAAAACTTCCTTTTAGTTTTGAGGCCTTTATTCAAAAGTGCAGGTCTTTAATACCGGATGAAGAGACAGAGGTAATCAGGAGGATTTCTTCGCAAGGCGCTTTTTCACTTGAAGATGAAGGTTCAGAAGTACTAAAGAAGTGGAAAGATTTCGATATTGCTTTAAGGAATGAATTAGTTAAAGTAAGGGCAGCACGTAAAAAGATCGATCCTTTAAAATATCTGCGCCACGATGAATATTTTGAGCCGCAGATTGTACATATTGCATCCCTTTCTTTACGCAATCCTTCAATATTTGATGCTGAGAAAGCGCTTGATTTAGAGAGGTGGCGTTTGCTCGATGAGCTTTCTTACGGACGCTATTTTGATTTTGATACATTAATAATTTACGCGTTAAAGCTTTTAATCTTAGAGCGCTGGGCGAAAATAGGCATCGCGGATAAAGAGCGGATTATGCAAGAAACAATAGGGCATTAAAGAGGAGTTGAATGCAAGATAAAAGAAAAGGCGAGATAATTAAGATTAACGGGAATATGGTTGTTGCTAGGACCAGTTCATTCGTTATTCAAAACGAAGTAGCTTATATTATTCATGGGCAAGAGCGGCTTAAGGCAGAGGTTATCCGCGTGCGTATGAATAATGCCGAGATGCAGGTATTTGAGAATACAGCTGGGCTTAAAGTCGGAGATGGAGTTGAGTTTACCGACGAATTGCTCTCTGTTGAGCTTGGTCCGGGGCTCTTAGGTCAGATATTTGATGGTTTGGAAAACCCACTTCCTTTGCTTGCCAAGGAGTGTGGTTTCTTTCTCAAAAGAGGAATCTATATTGATGCTTTGCGTAATGAAGATGAATGGGATTTCAGCCCTCTGGCTAAACCCGGGGAGATCGTTTTAGCCGGAGCAAAATTGGGTTTTGTTCCGGAGAAGGCTTTCAAGCATTATATAATGGTTCCTTTTAATTTAAAAGGTAGCCTTGAAGTTATAAGCGTTGTTTCCACAGGCAAGTATAATTTTAAGCAGCCGATTGCCCAACTCAAAGACTCTTTGGGCAAGATAGATGAAGTTTTCTTAAAGCAGCGCTGGCCGGTAAAGATCCCTATTCAGGCGTATACCGAAAAATTGAAGCCTACCGAGCCGTTGGTTACAAAAATGCGCCTGCTGGATTCTCTTTTCCCGGTTGCCCGCGGAGGAACATATTGCATACCTGGGCCATTCGGCGCAGGTAAAACAGTCCTGCAGCAGTTAACCAGCCGTCATGCCGAAGTGGATATAGTAATAATTGCCGCCTGCGGAGAACGCGCCGGAGAAGTTGTCGAGACGCTTAAAACATTTCCGGATATAATCGACCCTAGAACCAATAAGCCTTTAATCGATCGTACGGTAATCATCTGTAATACAAGTTCCATGCCTGTTGCTGCCAGAGAATCCAGCGTTTACACTGCGGTAACAATTGCGGAATATTACAGGCAGATGGGCTTAAGTGTTCTTTTGTTAGCGGATTCAACTTCCCGTTGGGCGCAGGCTATGCGTGAGATGTCCGGTAGGCTTGAGGAGATTCCGGGAGAAGAGGCATTCCCGTCGTATCTTGAATCTCGAATCGCTTCTTTTTATGAGCGCGCCGGTGTAGTAAAATTGCGTGACGGTACAACCGGTTCAGTAACTATAGGAGGGGCAGTTAGCCCTGCCGGCGGAAATTTCGAGGAGCCGGTCACTCAGGCGACATTAAAAGTTGTAGGAGCATTTCATGGCCTTTCCCGCGAGCGTTCTGACAGCCGTCGTTATCCGGCGATTGATCCTTTGCTTAGCTGGAGTAAATATAAGAGTTTTATTGATGAAAAACAGGAAGAAAAAGGGCATTATATATTGCGCCGTAGCAATGAAGTCTTTCAGATGATGAAGGTTATTGGTGAAGAAGGGACATCTTTAAAGGATTATATAGATTATCTTAAGGGAGAATTTTTTGATTATGTCTATCTGCAGCAAAATGCATTTGATTCTGTTGATGAAGCTACTTCCCAAGAGCGACAGGTCTATGTTTTTAATTTTATTTACGAGATACTTGAATCGGATTTCAATCTAGCAGATAAAGAAAAAGCTCTGCATTTTTTCCAACAATTGAGACAATTAATGCGCACGTGGAATTCTTCTCAATGGAAGACGGATGAGTTTGAAAGATTAGAGGAAGAGATCTCCCTTTTGTTGGAGGAGAAAAGGGAGGAGCCTAAGAAAAATGCATAAGGTATACACGAATATTATTCAGATTGCCGGTGACGTGATTACAGTTGAAGCCGAAGCAATAGGATATATGGAGATTGCCGAAGTTACTGCTCGTCGCGGAATTTCTTTGGCGCAGGTTATTCGTATTGACGGCAAGAAGGTTTCCTTGCAAGTCTTTGCCGGGAGTCGCGGTATATCTACTGGAGATAGAGTACGTTTCTTAGGCCATTCGATGCGTGTATCAAGCGGAGATGACCTTTTGGGCCGTATCTTTAATGGCAGTGGGATACCCTTAGATCGCGGCCCGGCTTTATCGAATAATCTGATTGATATAGGTGGTCCTGCGGTAAATCCGGTAAAGAGGATTATTCCAAACAAGATGATCCGCACCGGAATCCCGATGATTGATGTTTTTAACTCTTTGGTAGAGTCTCAAAAGCTTCCGGTATTTTCTATTGCCGGAGAGCCTTATAATGAACTTTTGGCACGTATTGCCGTACAGGCAGAAGTAGATATTATTATTTTAGGTGGTATGGGATTAAAATATGACGACTATTTATTCTTCCGCGATATATTGAAAGAGCAGGGAGCGATATCGCGCTGCGTATTCTTCATTCATACCGCAGCTGACCCGGTTGTAGAGTGCTTGCTTGTCCCGGATATATCTTTGGCAGTCGCCGAAAACTTTGCGCTTGCTGGTAAACGTGTACTAGTCTTACTTACGGATATGACAAATTTCAGCGATGCTCTTAAAGAGATCTCTATTACTATGGAGCAGGTTCCTTCTAATCGTGGATATCCCGGCGACCTTTATAGCCAACTTGCTTCAAGATACGAAAAAGCAGTTGATTTCGATAACGCTGGTTCTATTACAATACTATCAGCAACTACTATGCCCGGTGATGACGTTACCCACCCTGTGCCGGATAATACAGGGTATATTACTGAAGGGCAATTTTATCTCAAAGGGGGAGTTATTGAGCCATTTGGTTCGTTAAGCCGGCTTAAGCAGCAAGTTAATGGCAAGACCCGGTCTGATCACCGTGCGATTATGGATACAATGATTCAACTCTTCTCTGATTATCGTTCGGTATTAGAAAAGCAATCTATGGGTTTTCAGATGAGTCTTTGGGATAAGAAACTACTTAAATATGGCAAGCTTTTCGAAGAGAAGATGATGTCGCTTAAAGTGAATATTCCTCTTGAACAGGCATTAGATCTGGGCTGGCAGATTATGAGTGATTGTTTTTCTCCGGAAGAGACCGGAATTAAACGTTCAATCATTGAAGAATACTGGCCCAAATCATAACACCCGGCCTTAAAGGAGTGGCCGGTGCGCCCTTCTGGGCAGGAAGTAAAAATGGCGAGAATCAAACTTACCAAAGGAGAGCTTAAAAAACAGAGAGACGCTTTAAAGCAATACGAGCGTTACCTCCCCACACTACAACTTAAAAAACAGCAATTGCAACTTGAAATTCTGCGTCAGTCGGTAATCCTTGAAGAAAAGAAGTGCAATCAAGAAAAAATCATAAGTTCGATAATTTCCTGGATAGGGTTGCTTGAGGACCCGATAATATCTATAAAACCATATCTGGTTATTAACAAAATAACAACCGGTTTAAAGAATATCGCAGGAATAGATATTCCTGTATATGAAAAAACCGAATTTGCTCCTGCGGAGTATGATTTATTCCTTGCTCCTTTATGGGTGGACGCGGCAATTGATCACCTGCGCGATTACATATCTCTAGATACAGAGATCTCCGTAATTGGGAAAGGGATAATAATATTGAAACAAGAGTTACGTATCACTACCCAGAGAGTAAATTTGTTTGAGAAAATTAAAATTCCGGAGTCTAAAGAGAATATACGCCTGATTAAGATTTATATCGGAGATCAATTAAGTAATGCTGTCGGGCGTTGTAAAATCGCTAAAAGAAAGATCGAAGATTTTGTTTTAGAGGAGGCTAGCGTATGATCGTAGCCATGAAAAAAGCATTCTTAGTGGTGCAAAATAAGGATGCGGATAGCTCTATAAGAAATCTGCGCGAACTAGGATTACTTCATGTTGAACATGAACGTGATCCTAAAGGCCGGGAGATAACCTTAATCCAGGATGATCTGAATTTGGTTAATCAGGTAGTCGGGATATTGGGGAATTTTACTAGAGAATCTTTAACCGTTGAGGGGAAGCTTAAAAACCAGGGAGACTTAAAGGTGATTATGCAACATATCGTAGATGCGCATAAACGATATGAACATTTGAAGGAATACTCCGTTACTCTTAAGAGCCGCATCAACCAGTGGGAGCGTTGGGGTGATTTTGAGCCTAAGGATATTCAAGCCCTAAAGAATGATAATATTTATTTAAGATTTTACGAAGTTTTAAAGGATCAGATCAGCAATTTTCCTAAAAATGTGATTATAAAAAAGATCTTTACTCAGGGTGCAGTAGTAAATTGTTTGGCTATTTCAACGGGTGAGCCGGAGATTATTTTTAAGGAGATAGAGCCGCCTAAAGCCTCTTTAAGCGTGATGAGAGAGAGGTTGAAGAAGGATGCCCTTGCCTTAAGATCCATCCAGGATAATATCGCCGAGCATGCGTCTTATCTGGATGATTTATTTACTTTAAAGAACTCTTTGCATAGGGATTTAGAGTTTTACGAAACACTTTACGGTATGGGGCAAGAGGAAGGGCTTACGTATTTAAAGGGATATATACCTTTTGATGCTGAAAAAAAACTTATTGCCGCGGCTAAAAAAGAAGGTTGGGGCATTTTACTTAAAGAGCCTTTAGACAATGATAATGTTCCTACATTAATGCGTAATCCTGCCTGGATTTCTTTGATTCGCCCGGTACTTAAGCTTCTTGAAGTTGTTCCCGGTTACCGCGAATTGGATATAAGCCCTGTATTTCTTATTTTCTTCAGCCTCTTCTTCGGTATGCTTATCGGTGATGCCGGGTATGGCCTGGTTTATTTATTCTTAACGCTCTTTATGCATAAGAAAATAGGCGGGAGAGTTAAGAATAAAAGTGTATTTTTTCTCTTTTACGTTTTAAGTTCTTGCGCTATTATATGGGGGTTGTTAATTGGGGCTTTTTTTGGCCAGGAATGGCTTTTAAAGGCGGGATTTAAGCCTTTTGCGCCTAGCCTGAACAATGTTTCTTTTATTCAGGCGTTCTGTTTCTTTATCGGAGCAGTGCACTTATCTATTGCGCATTCTTGGAGAGCTATTTTAAAAGCCCCCTCATTATCCGCGCTGGCGGATATAGGTTGGATATTTGTATTATGGGCAGCATTTTTTATAGCTAAAACCCTGCTTCTTGGAGATCCATTCCCCGGATTTGGCAAGTGGTTGATTAGCGCCGGCCTTATTTTAGTTTTGTTCTTTACTAACCCGCAGAGAAATATATTGAAAGCTGTAGGAGAGGGTGCAGCTACAATCGCCTTAGGCCTGATGAATAATTTTACCGATATAGTATCTTATGTTCGTCTCTTTGCCGTAGGCCTTGCGGGAGTGGCTATTGCCGATGCGTTTAATGCTATGGCGGTTTCCGTTGCTTCAAGCGGTACTATTGCGCTTATTATGGGTGGGGTTATCCTTATTGCCGGGCATGCATTGAATATAATTTTAGGGCCGATGTCGGTTTTGGTACATGGAGTAAGGCTTAATGTTTTGGAGTTTTCCGGTCATGCTAATGTTACTTGGAGTGGATTTGAGTATAAGCCTTTAAGTAGAAAATAAAAAGGGAGGTTTTGATGGATACAGGAGCTTTAGTTCAATTTAAGGATTTAGGTCTAGGTCTAGTTCTCGGGCTTTCCGCTCTGGGTTCAGGCGCCGGGGCAGGGGTAGCGGGTATGGCCGCTATTGGCGCATGGAAAAAGAACTTTTCCCAGAATAAGAGCGCATCATTTTTATTGGTAGCTTTAGTGGGAGCGCCTTTAACCCAGACGATTTACGGAAATATTGTTATGACCAAGATGATTGAATTGGCGAACCAAGGGCATTATTTATGGGGAATAGGCGCACTCTCCGGAGCGGCCATAGGTTTATCCGCGTATTGGCAAGGTAAGTGCGCTGCCTGTGCCTGCGACGCAATGGGAGAGACCGGCAAGGGTTTTGGAAATTATCTGGCAGTCTTAGGTATTACTGAAACCGTTGCGCTTTTAGTTATGGTTTTTACGCTGATTATTTTAGGGAAGGTAGCATAAGAAAATAATTCCGGCCTTAATCTGTCTATAAACCCGCTTACTAAATTGCTTGCAATTTTGGAATATCGGGTATAAATGAAAACGGACAACTTTAGTTTTTAACTATTATCGTCCGCTACAAAAAGTTATTATTTACCTGTAGGTTGAGAGAGCTGGATGTTTGAGTTGGTTGTTTCGTTAGTACCAATAACACCCAAGAAAGCATTGTATTGAACTTTTTGTTTTTCTATGTTTAAACCACCACGACCATCGCTGGAGATGTTTGATACAAAAGGACCAGCTGTAGAGCAGCCTGCAAGCGTTACGAGCATTAGAGGTATTGCTATTAAGATTGCTATTTTCCTCATTTTATCCTCCTCAGTTTGTTGTAGAGAAGATTTAGGGCTTTGATTTTTGTTCTCCAAATTTATAACCGGGGCAATAATAATAATCAGCCAAAGCAGTCATAGAGTCAACTGAGCTGAAACCTCCACCACCTACACCATTATATACTGAAGCCGAACCGGAACTTCTCTGACCTCTTGCCAAGTCGGTTATAACGACTACGTTAGCACCGTAAAGGGTTGCTCTTTGTTTAAAATAATCGTAACACTTTCCCCCTGCTTGGCTACAAGCTTTCTGAATTTTATACTCACAATTTTTATTGGGAACTTCTTTCTCAATTCTAACCTGTTCCCATCCTGGGAATCGTCTATTGTATCGTATATTTCGGCTTGCACAGCTAGATAGAGAGATTAAAAACACTAATACTAAGATTGAGGATGTAATTTTTCTAAACATTATTCCCCATTTTATAAAAGATTATGTCCCAATTATACTCCTAAAGGAGGCCTATGCCAAGAAAAAATAGTTAGATTTTTTCACTTCCTGCGTCTTTGTGTAGGAGGCGTAGAAATGATTAGTCCGATTACTTGGCTATGGAACATAAGGCATGGGAAGCTATTAGAGCGGACAAGGCGAACAATTGATACTTTAATTCTGATTAACAATATCAAGAGGAAGCAGTGTTGCTACTACCTGTGCAGGTATCTAAAGAAGGTTGTTGCTCGGGTTGAGGGTTAGCGGTATAATCTTCTCAATATCACAAAGGAGAGGTAGTGGGGTTAAAGTAGTTAAATATAAGGCAACTCTCTAAATAGGGGTTGTTTTTTTAAAAGAAAGGAAGGTATATTAATAAAATGGATACTCTACACAGCGTTATTAATAACATCAGTCTTTTATTAAATATCATCGGTGCTTTAATTATTATTTGGGGGGCAGGTATTTCTCTGTTTGAATTCTTAAAAAAAGAGATTGTGGATAGAAGCAAGGCAATGCAATTAAATGAAGCTATTCGTATTCGTTTGGGAAGTTATTTAGTTTTAGCTTTGGAATTTTTTATTGCTGGCGATATCATTAAAACCATTATCACTCCTACCTGGGAGAGCCTAGGAATATTAGGAGCGATTGTTGTAATCCGAACGGTATTAAGCTATTTTTTAACCAAGGATTTAAAAAAGATTTAATTTAGAAGATAACTAATATTTATCATTTGTGCAGTAGGGACATTGAAGGAGGGAAAATGAAGAAGATAATTAACTCCGTTGTTCTGTTCATATTTATTATTAATATGACTGGCTGTGCGACAATTCTTAAACCTAAAGAAACTCAAATGAAAGTAACAAGTGAGCCAGAAGGTGCAGAGATTTATCAAACTGTTGGAAGGAGGTTCGGCAGGGGTAAAGAAGTTAGAGTAGGCAGAACGCCGACCACAATAACTCTTGATAATAAGCGCGAAGCCAACCTCACCTTTAGGAAAGATGGATATGAAGAAATCACCTATAGGGCTAAGCCATACAAGCATCCTGGTTGGCTGCTTGTTTCATTTGCCTGTGCTTATAATTCCAGCTTTTATAGATTGGGTAACACATAATTCTTATTATTTTAAGGAAAGAGAAATTAAAGTAACTCTCGACCCAGTATTACCGAAACAAGCCGACCAAATTAATACTAAGAAATAAAGTAAGTAGTAATTAGCTCATCCGCTTCATCATCTGGGCACTAAAGACATTGGAATGGGAATGAAGATATTGCTGATTAATCCCTTTGGTTCGAATTGGGTCGAGGGTATGGAAGACTATACAGAGATAGCGATCCGCATGGCGCCTATTGGAATCCTATCTATTGCCGCGTATCTTTTGCGAGAAAAGCATAAAGTAGCGGTCCATGATTGCGGGGGGCCGGTGAACCGCCTTGGGATCGAAGAGGTTATGGCCCGCGTCAATTCGTTCAGGCCCGATATCGTTGGTTTTACTGCTGTAACTTCGAGTTTCATGAATGCATATCTTTTGGCGGAGAAGATCAAGCGGGAAGCGTCCCATATCAAGATTGTCTTCGGTGGTGTACATGTTTCCGCTCTAGGTAGGAAGATACTCGAAAAGTTTTCGTCCATAGATTTCGTTATTACCGGAGAAGGTGAGAAGGCCATGGCTGATCTCGCAGCAGGTGTTCAGCTCGGGAAGATTCAGGGATTGGTGTTTCGTGAGGGCTCTAATATACGAGAGAATGATCTGCGCACTGACCTCTGCGAACTCGACACGCTTCCGTTTCCCGCTTACTATACGCTTGATGGTTTTCCGAGGAGCTTTAAGGCGGCGCTGTTTAATTATCCGAAAGCCCCAACCGCAACTATTATCTCTAGCCGTGGCTGTCCCTATCAGTGTTCCTATTGCGACCGTTCGGTCTATCGCAGAAGCTTTCGTTTCAATTCGGCGGAATATCTTTATGAGCATATGATCTCTCTTAAAGTTGATTTCGGCATTAGGCACGTTATTTTCTATGATGATCTGTTTACTTTTAATCGTAACCGGATCGAGAAATTATGCGAACTGTTGCAAAAGAAACCGCTTAAGATGACCTTTAACTGCGCTGTGCGCGTAGGGCATATTGACGATGATTTGCTCAAATTGCTAAAAGCCTCGGGGTGTTGGATGGTTAGTCTTGGAATCGAATCAGGCGCGCCAGAGATTCTTGCTAGACATAAGACAAAAGCAGATTTTTTTGAGATGAAGATGACGGTGAAAAGAATTCAGAAGGCAGGTTTACGGGCAAAAGGGCTTTTTATGATGGGCTTGCCCGGAGAGACCGAGGAGACTATCAAGATGACGACAGATTTTATCAATGGCCTTGAACTGGATGATATGAACATGACTAAGTTTACGCCATTCCCGGGGTCACCTATTTATCAGAACATCCGGGAAGAGGGGTCGTTTGAGGAAAAATGGGAGCTGATGAACTGCCTTAATTTTGTTTTTGTCCCCAAGGGCATTAAATCAAAGGCGCGTCTTGAGAATTTGTATAAGAAATTCATTAAACAGTTCTATTCCAGTCGGAACTGGATAAGTAAATTCCTGCCGCTGATCTTTAAGTCTCCTCATAGTATCTACCGGATTGTGAGAAATTTGCCGATTTTTCTGAAGATTAAAAGCGATTTTGAGCCGAGAAAGTAGTGGGCTCGTTCTCTCAAATATCCATTTGCCAAGCCTCATATTTTAGGTTAAAATAGTTAAAATTCAGCATAGTAATACATCCGCGCTCTGGCGCATTAGTTTACATTTTCGGTAGAGAATAAGGTATGTTTTAAAAGTTCTTTGACAAAATCGAACCAACGTATTATTGTGTATATTGGTGATTAATAATGAAAGAAAAAGAGAGAGATGAAGCAAGAAGATTAAGAAGAGACGGTTGGTCCTTAAGAACTATTTCAAAAAAGATCAATTGTTCTAAGAGCTCTGTAAGTCAGTGGATAAGAGATATTAATCTTACGTCGGTACAAATATCAAAGCTAAAATCGGCTCAGGATAGAGGTAGAGCCAAAGCTGCAAATCATCCTAATAGCTCTAGGGTGAAGTGGGCTAGGATACGCGAAGAGGCAATTTCTTCAGCGAGAAAAGAATTGCCTTCTCATATATCATTTTTGCATCTTAAATTAATCGGTGCAGTTCTCTATTGGGCAGAGGGGTATACTGCTTCAAGAAACCTGTTTATTTTTGCTAACAGTGACCCAGCGATGATTTGTTTAATGAAGTTATTCTTGGAGCAAGTTTGTAAAGTTCCTCCAGATCAATTCCGAGGAAGAGTTAATATTCACCCCCATTTAGATATTAAGGCAGCCGAAAAGTATTGGTCAAAAGTAAGTAAGATATCCATCCGTAGATTTCATAAGCCTTTATTAGCCGTTAGCAAGGCGAGTAAACAAAAGAGAAAAACATTGCCATATGGAACATTTAGAATTGTTATTTCCGATGTTTTTTTATGCTGTAAAATAAAAGGTTGGATTGATAAATTAAAAACTTGGGCGATTAGCTCAGCTGGTTAGAGCATCTGCTTTACACGCAGAGGGTCAGGGGTTCAAGTCCTCTATCGCCCACCATTTTTATGTCGAAAGATAAGAAAATAGCTTTGGTTGTAGGAGGGAGCCGTGGGATTGGCAGGGCAATAGCTTTAAGCCTTGCTCGTTCAGGCTTTGATATCTGGCTAACTTATCAGAGCAATCATCAAGCCGCTGAGAATACAAAAAAAGAAATAGAGAAAAACGGCGCAGCCTGCCGTTTATTTGCTTTTGATATCTCCGACTGTAAGGCTACCGAAGAGGCCTTGGGGAAAATAAGCGACGCAACTCCGCCGCACGTAGTTGTATATAATGCCGGTATCGCCAGGGATAATTTGATGGTTTGGATGACTAAAGATGAGTGGGATAAGGTTATTGATACTAATTTAAATGGATTTTATAATATAATGCATGTTCTGCTTTTTGCGATACTACGCGAAAAACGCGGCAGGATTGTGATTATTTCATCTACTTCAGGAGAGACCGGACAAGCAGGACAGGTTAATTATTCTGCTTCAAAGGCCGGGCTTATCGGCGCAGCTAAGGCGCTAGCTCGGGAAGTGGGTAAGAAAAATATATTAGTGAATGTAGTTGCTCCTGGGGTTATTGATACTGAGATGACCGCAGAATTACCAAAAGAAAAAATCCTTCCCCTTATCCCCTTAAATCGGTTCGGTCAACCGGAAGATGTGGCTTCTGTAGTAAATTTCTTGTGCACTCAGGAGAATATGTATATTCACGGACAGGTAATCGGAGTTAATGGCGGCCTAAATATCTAGATAACAAAATCCTTGATTAAAGAGTACGATCATATAGTTGTGGGTGGTGGAGTCAGCGGTTTAACCTTAGCATTACTCCTTGCGTTAAACGGACGAAAAATTCTCCTTCTTGAGAAAGGCAGGCATATTGGTGGGAGCCTTACTCGTTTTTATAAAGAAGGCGTGCCTTTCGATACGGGTTTTCACTTTACCGGTGGTTTCTCTCCTGGTGGAATTCTGGTAGATATGCTTCATGTCTTGGGGGTTGCCGACCGCATCAAACCTATTTTTCTTTCTGGGCCGGGGTCAGGTGTTTTTGTCTTTGATCAGGACCAAGCAGTCTACGATATGCCCTCTGGAACGGAAAACTTCCGCACCACTTTGCATAAATATTTCCCGGATGAATCAGTTGCGATCGATGAATATTTCACCCGGGTTAAAAAAGTATGGCAGGCAACGGTATCGCTTGAACTGCGTAACATTGCGCTTTCTGCTAAACCAATTGAGGAAGACTTCATTAGTCTTGAACAAGTTCTTGATTCTTTAACTACTAATTACAAGCTTAAAGGGCTTTTGTCTATTTTTTGCTTATGCTATGGGACTAATCCTAAGGAAGTATCGTTTGCAAACCATGCTCGCGTAGCCGGCGGGTTGTATGATTCAGTAGCGCGCATTGAGCACGGAGGCGAAGCGCTTATCCGGGCATTTCGCGACTGCTTTGTAAAAGTCAACATCGAGGTCCTCTGTAATACTACTATTGCCGAATGTTCTGATGTAAAAGATGATCGTGTGGGTAACTTTGTTCTGGATAACGGGGATAAAGTTTCGGCTAATGACTGTACCTTTACCATTCATCCCCAGGAAATTTTAAAAATACTGCCCCGTCAACACTTGAAGAAGGCTTTTGTGGAGAGGGTTTCATCTTTTGAAACATCTAACGGGTTCTTCTCTGTATTTGGCGTAGTTGAAAATGCCGATCCCTTAACCTTTGGGCCGAGCATCACATCACTTCTTCCTTCTTACGATTTAAATGTTCTTCTAGATCCTCTTTACGATGGCCCCGGTGCCCTAGCCGTTATTCGTAGTGTTGAAAGAAACGGCGATAAAACGCATTGTGTGATTAATGCCTTTGAGCCGGAATTTTATGCGCGGGTTAAGCAATGGGCAGATTCTTCCGTGGGGAATAGGCCTCTTGCTTATTCTGAGTATAAGGCGCGTAAAGTTAAGGAAATCAAGGAGCGAATTTGTAATTTATATCCGCAGTGTCGTCAGGATTTAAAAATTCTTGATGCGGCCTCGGTATTAACCTTTCGGGATTATCTTTTTTCTCCCGAGGGGAATGCTTATGGAATAAAACAAAAAATCGGGCAATTTAATCTTTTTGGTAGACAGTCGCTTTCGAATATTTATGTTGCCGGCCAGAGTGCGATTTTACCGGGGTTGGTAGGAGCAATGCTTTCCTCTTTTATTATTGCCAGGAGTCTTGTTGGAAAAGAAAAATATACTAGTTTTATAGAGCAAAGATTATGCAATTAAGAAGAGTTGTTATAACCGGACTAGGGGCAATTACTCCCTTGGGTAATGATGTCGCTACGTTAATTTCTGGGATCGAATCCGGGAAGAGCGCGGTTGAGCATATTCCGGAGTGGGAGAATTATATTGGGATGCGCTGTACGGTAGCAGCACCAGCCCATATTGAGAATGAAAAATTAATTCCTCGTCAAAATCGTCGTTCTATGGGGCGTTTAAGTATTTTTGCTGTGCAGGCAGCTGAACAAGCAATCAAGGATGCCGGAATTAAAAGTGGATCATTAACCGGTGGGAAGCTAGGTTGTGTTATGGGTTCGACTATGGGAAGCGCTGAGAGTATTGCCGAGGCTTTCGAAATCATGGGCACGGGAAAAGATTTGAGTAAGTTATCCGCAACTAAATTTTTTCAGTGTGTATCGCATACTGCGGCAATGAATGTTGCCCAGTATCTAGGTATAACCGGGTATGTTTTAGCGACATCTGCTGCCTGTGCCTCAGCATTACAGGCAATAGGTACAGGTTTTGATTTAATTCGTCTGGGTAAGCAGGATATAATGCTATGCGGAGGGGCAGAGGGTTTGCATCCGACAGTAGTAGGTTCTTTTGATGTACTTTATGCCACATCATCAAATTATAATAAAGAGCCTAAAAAGACGCCACGGCCTTTTGATTCTAAGCGTGATGGATTAGTCTGCGGCGAGGGGAGCGGAGTATTGGTTCTAGAGGATTATGAAATGGCACGTAATCGTGGGGCCAAGATTTACGCTGAAATTATTGGGTATAACAGTTGCGGTAATGGCAGCCATGTAAGTGAATCAAATCATGAAGCCATAGTTTTCTGTATTCAAGAGGCGCTAAAGAGCGCGGGCATTACATTCAAAGATATAGATTATATAAATGCTCATGCTACCGCTACTATTCAAGGGGATAAAGAAGAGGCCAATGCTATTCGTCATATTTTTGGCGATAGTGTTCCGGTAAGCAGCCTAAAGGGTTATATTGGGCATACCTTAGGTGCATCCGGGGCGATAGAGTTGATTGCCTCTTTAATAATGATGCAGAAAGGTAAAATTTACCCGACTCTGAATTTAGAAGATCCGGATAAAGAGTGTTCCGGGATACAGCACGTGATGAAGCCCGTAAATAAAAAAATAAATATACTTTTAAAAAACTGTTTTGCTTTTGGCGGAATTAACGCGGTGTTAATTTGTAAAAGCACCCGGCCTTAAAGGATGGGCCGGTGTGCACTTACTGTGCAACACCCGGCGCTAAAGGAATTGCGCCGGTGTGTCCATTCTGGGCAAGGAGGATATGAATGACTGAACAGGATGCTATAAGAATGACTAATGAAGTATTTATTGATTCTTTTGAAATTCCAAAGGATAAGTTAGCCCCGCAGGCAAATATTTTTAATGACTTAGGGCTGGATAGCCTTGATATCGTAGATTTAGTGGTGGCTTTACAGAAGAAATTCGGGATTATGATCAGAAGTGATGAACGCGTACGCAACATTCGCACTTTAGGTGATATTTATCAATTTATTTTAGTGATAAAAAAAGAGCTCGAGAAATAATGCGGATTTTAAGAATCGTATATTTAAATATAAGTTTCTACGTTCTTACCACAACATTTTTATTAACTTGCTTGCCAGCTTTGGGTAGTTTGATGATCATCTTCGCCCTTATCTTGCCTAAACGAATGATGATGAGGCGTTTGCGCCGGGCAATTAGCTGGTTTGGCGCAGTGGTGATAAGAATTTTCCCTTGGCCGCTGGTGCGTTTAAGTTATAAAGACTTTTCCGGAAACGATACTCGCGGGCCGTATTTATTCGTTTGTAATCATCGTTCAGCTTCGGATCCTTTTTTAATGAGCGTGTTGCCTTATGAAGGTATCCAGGTAGTTAATATTTGGCCTTTTCGACTTCCGATTTTAGGAGTAATCGCTAAAAGTGCCGGGTATTTAAGTGTAAGGGAACTGCCTTTTGAAGCGTTCTTGGCTAAAACATCGAAATTACTCAAAGATGGAGTTTCTATAGCTGTATTTCCAGAAGGCACGCGTTCACGTGATAAACAAGTAGGGCAATTCCATAGCGCGATATTTCGCGTAGCTTTAGAGACAAAGATGCCTATTGTGCCCTTATGCATTACAGGAAATGAGTTTATTCCTCCAGTCGGGTCGCCTTATTTAAGGCCGGGCTTAATTAAACTACATAGGCTTGAAGCGATAACTTGGGGAGAGTACCGAGGTTTTAGTCCGTTTAAACTTAAGAATTACGTGCGGGATATCATTATTAAGGAAGCCGCGTTAATGGACAAGAAAAATGTTTAATTTAGATGCTTACGAAGATTTAGAATTTGCTTCAGCGAAGAAGATAAGAAGCGTCCAGGAGAAACTATTACAGCAGCATCTTAATTATTGCATAAGCAATTCTAAATATTACCGTAGGCATTTAAAAGGAGTAGATCTTAAGAAAATAAGTATTGATAATTTAACAAAACTACCTTTTACCGATAAATCTGATATTGAAGAATATAATAATGATTTTCTGGCAGTAAGTAAGAACAAAGTCGCGGATATAGTTTTATCATCCGGAACTACCGGAAAACCGACCAAGATTGCTTATACTGATTCGGATTTAAAACGGCTGGCATATAATGAGAAACAATCTTTTTCTTCTTGCGGTCTGACTTCTAAAGACACGGTTTTATTGACCTGTACCCTTGATCGTTGTTTTGTCGCGGGATTAGCTTATTTTTTAGGTATTCGTGCCTTGGGCGCCGCAGCTATTAGGAATGGCGTAAATAGCCTGGAGAGCCATTTTGAAATAATCAAACGTATGCGTCCCAGCGCAATTGTGGGCGTGCCAAGCTTTTTAAGAAAGTTGGGTTTGTATTTAAATGGACACGAGTTTATTGCTAACAAATCCGGAGTACGTAAATTAATTTGCATCGGAGAGCCTCTGCGGGATAAAGATTTAAGGTTTTTAAAGCTCGGTGAAGATTTGGAGAAAATCTGGGAGGCCAAGGCACATTCTACTTATTCTTCCTCTGAGATAATCTCTACTTTTTGCGAGTGCTTTGCGCAAAGAGGCGGACACTTGCATCCTGATTTAGCTATAGTTGAAATTGTTGATGGGAAAGGCAATCCTCTTAGGGCTGGTGAATCCGGAGAACTGGTAGTTACACCTTTGCAGGTTGAAGGGATGCCTTTGGTGCGTTTTAAGACAGGAGATATAAGTTTTTTAATCAATCAACCCTGTGCTTGCGGCAGAAATTCTTTAAGGCTCGGTCCAATATTAGGCAGAAAAAAACAGATGATGAAAGTCTGCGGCACTACACTTTATCCGCAGGCAATTTTTTCTTGTTTAGAAGAGATAAAGGGAATAAACGAGTACTATGTTGTAGCTACTAGTAATGACAGGCTTTCCGACAGCATTGAGGTTTATGCGGCGGTAATTGACCGCTCGTGTACTGCGCGGGTAATTGAAAGTAAGCTTAATGCGCGTTTAAGAGTAAAACCAAAAGTATTTATTACTGATGAAGAATTAGTACGAGAGCGGGTTTATAGCCCTAGATCGCGTAAACCCGTGCGTTTTTTTGACAGGAGGTAAATATTTTGGCTAGTTGTCAGGCGATAACGCCTAATTTTGAATTTAGTAATCAGGAGATAGAAGAAGCAGTGAGAAATAATCGTCTTCTTTCTATGGAGATAGAATTTTCTCTGCGTTGTAATTTTCACTGTCAGTATTGTTATGTGCCACAGCAGCCCGTTTTTGATAATGAACTTAATCCTGAAGAGATACAGGGCGCGATACTGCAAGCTCGCGATTTAGGCGCAAGGAAAATTATTGTTTTAGGCGGTGAGCCGATGGCATATCCGTATATTTTAAAGATGCTTAAGTTTATCCGAGGTGAAGGCTTAGGCATAGAGATGTTTACCAATGGTTTCCAGATTAATGCTGATATAGCAAGCCAGCTTTTTGCTTTAGGTGTAGACGTAATCTTAAAGATGAATAGCCAGAATGAGAATATTCAAGATGCGCTTGCCGGGAAGAAAGGCGCGCATAAGATTATACAGGAAGCTTTTTATAATCTAAAACAGGCAGGTTATCCCGCTAAAGATAAACGTTTGGGTGTTAGTACTATTATTTGCAAGCAGAATTTTGATGAGTTAATCGGGATGTGGGAATGGCTGCGTAAACAAAATATTGAACCGTATTTTGAAATAATGACCCCGCAGGGAAAAGCGCGCAGCAATGAATGGCTCTATGTTGATCTGCCTGAACTTAAAGATTTATTCTTTAAAATATCCGAAATAGACCGGCAGAAGTTTGGTCTTAAATGGAATCCTCAGCCGCCTTTAATGGGGATTAAATGTCTAAGGCATCAATTCTCCTGCCTGCTTAATTCGCAAGGTTATGTTTTGCCATGTGTTGGGGTAAATATACCATTAGGTAATATTCGTCAGAATAGTTTAAAAAATATCCTTGCGGAAAGCGAGGTAATGGAAGATTTAAGAAACTACCGGGTTAATATTAAAGGACCTTGTCGTGAGTGTAGTAAATCTGATAATTGTTACGGCTGCAGAGGCGCTGCTTATCAGTTAACCGGAGATTATTTAGCCAGCGATCCTTTATGTTGGGAGAATGTTGAGCACCAGAATGATATTGTGCATTTACCGATGGCCGTAGATAGGCTTATACCGCAAAAGCCGCCTATGCGTGTAATTGATAATCTAATTAAGGTCGGAGAACGGGCCGCGGAATTTAATGTAACCATATCTAATGATATGCTTTTTGTGCGTGAGGATGGCGTACTTGAAGAATCGGTTTATTTAGAGATGATCGCGCAGGCCGCCGCCGCATTAACCGGGTTCAAAAATTTAGGAGTGAATGATAAGGTAGTCGACGGGCTTTTGCTGGGTGCTAAGAAATTTGATCTTTTGGGTAAAGCGCATATAGGAGATACGTTGACTATATCGATCTCTAAATATGCGCGTTTTGGCGACTTTGCTATTATCAAAGGCAAGGTATCTCTTGGCGAAGATATGATTGCACAAGGCGAGATTAAGATCTGGCAGAATAAAGGGGATAGCTAAGATGTTTAAGAAGTTTATCTTTATTTCTATTCTCTGTTTGGGTTTCTCCCCTTCTCTTGGTTGTTCTGATACAGAGGTAACTCCCTTGCTTAAGAGATTAGAAGAAAAGATATCCGGGGTAAAGACTTTAGAGACAGGGTTTATTCAAGAGAAGAAATTAGCTGTCTTTAATCGTGCAGTTGTTCTGGAAGGAAAAGTTTTTATTCAAGAGCCGGATTTTTTTGCTTGGCATACTGATAAACCAGTTCATTACATAATGGTCATAAAAGGAGATATTATAAAGCAATGGGATGAGGATACTAGGCAGGTTCAGTCTTTGTCGCTCTCTAGAAATCCTGCACTCCTCGTCGCGGTGAACCAGATGAAAGTTTGGTTCTCCGGGAAATATTCCAGTCTTTTGAAGGACTATGAGGCGAAAGCTATCTCCTCTAAA
The DNA here is from genome assembly GCA_020058085.1 of Candidatus Omnitrophota bacterium. Taxonomy (GTDB): domain Bacteria; phylum Omnitrophota; class Gorgyraeia; order Gygaellales; family Profunditerraquicolaceae; genus Sherwoodlollariibacterium. The sequence goes on from JAGVER010000014.1 coordinate 126,030, forward strand.
CCGATCATATTGGAATTTACGCCTAAGGTAAGCGCGGAAGCTTTTAATATTATAAATAAAGTCAGAATGACTTTTCAAGAGGATGAACGCTATATAGCAAGAATAGATATAGAAGAAAAGAATCAAGATTCGACCAGCCTCGTATTTATTAATACTAAAATAAATTCTTCGATAAACCACTCTGCCTGGGAATTAAGATAACGTGTTTGATAGGTATTTTTCTATAGTCAGTGGTTTTGTCTCTCTTCATAAGCGCGCAATCATAACCGCGATAGTCACTTTAGTTATCCTTGCGTGTTCCGGGGTAGTCTTTATTAAATACGATAATAATATTGAGTTAATGCTCCCGCGGGACAAGGATATAGCTTTAAGCATGCGCTTTCTGCGCCAGTCACATTTTTCAGATAAGGCTATCGTATCATTGGGTTTGAATTCCGAAGCGCATACTACTAGCGATCTTATTCTTGCTGCGGATAAATTTTGTGCGGAGTTAAAGTCGCCGTTAATTACAAAAGTTACCCTCGGTATTTCAGGGGATAATCCGCAGGAGCAGATAATTGATTTCTTAAAGTTCGCTCCGCAACTTATTACTCCCGTAGAATTGATTAAAAGTGACAATCAGCTTAATGCTCAAGGAGTAAATGCGGCTCTAAAGAGCAACTATCATAAATTGCTTACTCCGGGAGGCACTTTTATGATGCCTTTTATCCGCCTTGACCCTTTAGGAATTAAGACGGGTATCCTGCGCAACCTGAGTAAGATCTCTAATGCTTTAGGCTATAATATTATTGTTGAGGACGGACATTTTCTAAGTCCGGATAAAAGGCACACTTTACTGATTATAAATACAAATATTCCGCTTACTGATGGCTTTGGTGCGCGCAAACTGGTAAATTTTCTCCAGGAAAAGATAAAGTCCCTCCCTGTTTTTGTAAGCGGCTATATTATTGCTGGGCATATGCACGCGGTAAGTAATGAAGATATTATCAAAAAAGATATTCAGCGTACGGTTACTATTGCTATAATCGCGTTCTTGATCGTATTTTTAGCGACTTTTAAGGATCTGAGAGCGCTCATTTTTTTAATTATACCTTTGGGGGCGGTGGCAATTGCGATGAATTTTTCTGCGTTTGTCTTTGGGAAACTTTCTTATTTTATTGTCGGTTTAGGCGCGGTTATTATCGGCGTAGCCGATGATTATGGAATTCATGCTTATGTAGCAGTGCATACTAAAGGCAGGAGAGATGCGGTTGGCGAGATAGCCAAGCCGCTTGTTATTGCCGCGCTTACTACGATAAGTGTATTTGCCACTTTCTTTTTTTCTTCGGTTAAAGGCTATCATCAGCTTGCCCTATTTGCGATCACCAGTATTATTCTTTGTCTCTTGTTTGTCTTATTGATTTTTCCGCACTTCCTTAAGGAGCATCAGAAGCCGGATAAAAGATTGGATTCTAATATTAAAGTGCAGAGGCTGATTTCAGATAAAGCATGTATCTGGCTCTGGGTTTTAGCCATGGTTATTCTTATTGGGTTTTCTTTAAAGACTAAGTTTAATAGCGATATATCCCAGTTTGACGGGAGCAAGAAAGAGATTATTTCCGTGGAGGAAGAATTTAAAGAGACTTATGGCCGCCAAGAGCAACCGGCTATACTTGTTGTTTCAGTAAAGGGTAAGGAGAATGCCTTAGAGAGAAATGAGGAGATCTATCTTAAGGCCGTATCTTTGGTGGGAGAGAAGGAGTACAGTACTTTTACCTCTCTCTGGCCTTCGCTTAAGAGAAGAAAAGCCAACGTTTTGTTTTGGGAAAAGTTTTGGCGCGGGGAAAGGCAAGATAAACTAGAGTTGTTGTTGAGCCGGTATTCTGCGCGATATAATTTCTCCAGCGAAGCCTTCGCGCCTTTTTTCGCTAATTTATACACTGGGATGAAAATAGAGGAAGGTCCGGATAATTTGGAGCTATTTCAGAATATAAAAGAAAGGTTTATTCAGGAGGATGAAGGTTCCTGGCAGGTGTTTTCATTCTTTCCAGATAAAGATGAATTTATTAATCCACTGATTAAATTGAGCAAAGATAACCCCGGGGTTTTTATCGTATCGCGTAAAGCGTTCTCTAAGGCAGTTTCAAATTCTATAACGCGCGAAATTTTATCTCTTTCTTTTATTGCGGGGATACTAGTGCTTATTTTGACAGTAGCCTTATTAAAAGATATAAAATTAACGCTTATTTCCCTGTTATCAGTGGCAAGCGCCATTATTGCTATCCTCGGTACATTTGCTATTTTCAGGATTCCTATAAATGCCGCGGCGGTTATCGCTTCAATGATGGTGGTTGGCCTGTGTATTGATTATGGTGTTTTTATGCTTTACAGTTTCAGGCATAAGTTAAATACCGGGACAGTAAAGGCAATCTGGGTCTCTGCCTTAACTACTCTTATCGGGGCATTTTCGCTTTTATTCGCGAAGCACCCGATCTTATTTTCCATAGGTTTAACTTTAGTTGCGGGGTTATTTAGCGGTTATATTTCTTCCCAAACGGTAATTCCCGCTCTCTACCGGATTTTTGTAAAGGAAAAGGGATAAGTTTCTATGATAAAAAAGCTCATTATTATATTAACTATATCTGTCTGCGGCTGTAGCAGTATACCATTCAGGCATTCGGATTATCTTTCTTTTGACGGTATTGACCCGCAAACCTTAAGGCTTAATTTCTCAGAAGAGTTACCGCAGGAATTTGAATTATTAAATAGCGCTATCTTTAGGTATTCCTATCTTCACTTCTCAGCTTTAGGGGTTGTTCGCGTGGATACGTTTAAAAAAAGCCTTGATCTCGCCGGTTTTAACCATCTAGGAGTGATGTTCTTTGAGCTTAGCCTCGACAGTGAAGGCAAAGTGGATTGTAAATATGCCTTACCTGAGTTCACCAAGCATAAGGATTTCGCCTCCTTTGTCCTAAATGATATAAAAAAGATATACTTTGACCGCGTTCCTCCTCAGTCGGCAGTAGTAAAGCGGGAGAGACGCAAGGTTGTTTTTAGGGATTCTTTAAAAGATACGTTTACAGAGTATGTTTTTGCCGGAGAAGGCCGGTTTCTGGCAGAGAAGAATTATTATGAGAAACATAGGAAAGTTTGGAGCGTTTTTTATTACGAATACACGCCTAAGGATGGTAAAATATATCCAGAGGGGATTCTTCTTAAACATTATAAGTACGGGTATAAATTGATTATTAGATTAAAGGAGATACGTTAACTGTGAGCCAGCTTATGCGTTCGATCAAGGGTTGTATGTCGGATTTAGAGTTTGCTCCGGATAATACTTTGAGCGCTAATTTTATATTTCCCGTTGATTTTTTAGGTTTTAAGGGACATTTTCCGGGTAAACCTATTCTTCCCGGGGTATGCGAAATACAAGCAGTATTACTTATGCTTGAAGAGTTTAAGAAGAAGAATGTGCTGTTAAGGGAGATAGTTCAGATTAAGTTTTTTTCTCCTGTTTCTTGCGATGAAAGGATAGCTTTTAAATTAGAAGAGAAATTGGAGCTTAACGGAGAAGTTAGCGTTAAGGCTATGGTGGCAAGTGAAGACAAAAGAATTGCGGAGATTCATTTAAGGGTTAATATCATCAATAAGTGATTAAAAAGGGTTTTTTATGAGCGTGAGAAGAAAAGAATACTTTGAGAAAAACGCCGGTTATCCTGAACCTGTAACTTTCAGCCTAAAAAGAAGGGCGAGCTTTAACGAAGTAGATGTTATGGGTATTGTTTGGTATGGCCACTATGCTATTTATTTTGAAGAGGCGTTAAGAGAATTGGGAAGGCGCTGTGGATTATCTTATCAGGATTATTTTGCCGCTGGTTTGCAGGCTCCTATCGTATCGTTCCACATTGATTATCAACAGCCTCTTTATCTGGATGAAGAATTTACAATTAAGGCTTCTTTAGTATGGAGCGAGGGTGCTAAGATTAATACTGAATATGAAATCATTAAAGAGGACGGGAGTATTGCTACCCGTGGCTATACCATACAGGTGTTAGTAGAGGCGCAATCAGCCGGCGAAGCATGCATTATTGTCCCGGAATTAATCGAGCGTTTACGTAAGCGCTGGTTAGAAGGGGAATTCAAGTGCCTGAGGTAAAGGTTGTTATTGCCGGTTATGATTTAATTACTGCGTATGGTTTGGGGGTTTCTCCTCTCTGGAGAGGGCTTTTGGAAAAGAAGACCTGCATTAATAATCTAAGACGATTTTCCGTTAAATCTTTCCAAAGCGTTAACGCTGCTTGTGTTGACGGGCTCACTTATCTGAAAAATAAATCTTTAGCCTTACAGATGCTCGAAAAAGTATTCGCCAGAAATAATTTAGGTATTCCTAGAGATTCATTTTTAATTTTAGCTACCACCATAGGGGAAATAGATATATTAGAAAAATATGTTTTAAGGGGAAGGGGCAGCGCAAGAGGGAGCGTCGTGACCAATCTTTTGAGAAAAACAGGTAGGTTAGCCAAAATAAAAGTTCCCGGGATGGTTGTTTCTTGCGCTTGTGCGTCTTCAAGCGCCGCTATCGCTCAAGCCGCGAGTTTAATTTGCAACGGTAAAAAAGATTCTGTTTTAGTTGCAGCAGCAGACAGTGTAAGCGAGTTTGTCTTTAGCGGTTTTTCTTCTCTCATGGCTTTGGACAAGAAGAGGGCCAAGCCCTTTGATAAGGACAGGAGCGGTCTATCTTTAGGGGAAGCAGCAGGTTTCATCTTATTGATGAGCGAGGAGCGAGCAAGGAAGGAAAGAAAGAAGATACAGGGTGAAGTTTTGGGCTGGGGGTTGAATTGCGACGCAAATCATATAACCGGTCCGTCAGCCGACGGAAGCGGTTTAAGCGGGGCGATTTTAAAGGCATTAAAGTCGGCGAAAGTCTCTTCTTCTGATATAGGCTGTATTTCAGCCCATGGGACAGGGACTCTTTATAATGATTCTATGGAGATTAAAGCATTCAGGAAGATCTATAAAAGACCTCTACCCGCTTATTCTATCAAAGGGGCTATCGGGCATACTTTAGGCGCTGCCGGATTAGTTGAGGCGATCGTGGCCTTGATGATTCTGCAAGAAAAAGTAATCCCCGCTACTGTGGGTTTAGAAAATATTGATCGGGAAGCCAAGGGTTGGGTTTCTTTATTCCCGCGAAAACTAAAGAAGAATACGGTTATTTTAAATAATTGTGGATTCGGCGGAATAAACGCAGCGTTGGTCTTGAGGGTAAATGATTAAAACTTTAGGTGTAGGCTGGATTAAAAAAGGCAAATGCGGATTAAGAGATAAGGGCTTAACTTATAAATACGCCGATTTAAAATCACTCTATTTAGTATTGAAAGAAAAGGGGATATTTAGTTTTCCGGTGGAAAATTTTGCCAGATTTGATCAAGCGTCCAAGCTAGCTACTATTGCGGTAGGCTTGGCTCTTTATGATGCAGACTTTGTTTATGCCCAAGGCAAGAAACAGGATATAGGTATATTGGCTACAAATAAAAACGGCTCTTTGGACGCGCAGTTAGCTTATTTCAAGGATTATATAGATAGTGGAAGAACTTTAGGCAGAGGGAACCTTTTTATCTATACTCTGCCTTCCAGCCCTTTAGCTGAAGCAGCGATACATTTTGGTTTGACAGGCCCGCTTCTTTATATGAATTTTCCTGATAGCGCAAAAAATATCAGGTTGATGGTATACGCGCAAGAGATGATTAGGGCAGGGCAGGCAAAAACGATGTTAGTTTTGAAATCTACCAATCAAGAAACAGCCTGTTTTGTTGTCGGGGCACTATGAAAATAAAACTTATATATCCAAAGTGGCCGAAGCTAAAGAATCAACCGGAGTTTAATCTTCCTCCGCATGGCCCGGTTTGTTTTGCCGCTGCGCTACCCTTAGATATTCAGCTTTCTTTTACTGATGAGAATGTTGAGCCGTTAGATTTTAATGAGGAAGCTGACCTGATCTGTCTATCGGTGATGCTTACTTGCCAGATGCCGCGTGCTTGGGAAATCGCGGATGCATACCGGCTAAGAGGGAAAAAAGTCCTCTTCGGCGGTATAGCTACAATGCTGCACTATGAAGAAGTTACCCTTCACGCGGATAGCGTGTTTTTAGGCGAAGCCGAAGGAAGGATGGAAGAGATAATCAATGATTTCAAGTCCGGGTCGCTCAAAAAAACCTATAATTATCTCCATAATTTTCCCGATACAAATTTAATCAACACCGCCCGCAGGGATATTTTAAACCGCGAACTTTATAATTTTCGCGGAGTACAGATGGTAGACCTTGTGCATGCTTCCCGCGGTTGTCGTTTTAATTGTTTTCCCTGTTGTACTCCCTATTTGGGCGGTTGTAAATTCCGGCCTCGGCCAATTGATAAAGTAGTAAAAGAATTAGAATCTATCAAAAATAACCGACTTTTTATTGTGGATAATTCATTGTCGCAGGATGACGCGTGGGAGAAGGAACTTTTTAGGGCGATCGCTCCATTGAAAAAGAAATGGGTTTCACATCCCATAAAAGATGATGATGAAATATTAGACTTAGCGGTTAAGGCTGGATGTTGGTATATCTATCAAGCGGTGGTGGATACATCGGAGCATATCCGCAAGAAAGTAAGAAGGCTTAAAGAGCGCGGTATCAGTGTTGAGGGGACAATAATTTTAGGGATGGATAACCACGATGAGGATTATATTAAGCGGTTAGTTGATTTTTTGCTGGAGATAGAACTAGATTTAGCGGAGTTTACAATCCTTACTCCTTTTTCGCATACCCCGATAAGGCAACAGTTAGAGAGAGAAGGGCGGATCCTGCATAATGACTGGTTGCGCTATAGCGGAGGGGAAGTAGTTTTTAAGCCCGCGAAGATGAGCGTGGAATCGTTGGAGAAAATGTATCAATATGCCTGGGATACTTTTTACTCTGATTTTAGCAAAGAAGTTAAGATGGCAAAATTATATTTAAAAGTAATTGAGAAAGAAAAGGCAGATGGAACTTACAGCGGCCCGAAATTAAGAAATAGGGCTAAATGGGGAAAGCAGCAGTAATGAGAATATTCCTTATATCTTCAAACATAGCCAATACTCCTTATTCGGTTTATCCTTTGGGCCTAAGTATGGTTGCCTCAAGCTTGCACAACGCCGGCCACGAAATTAAGCAGTTTGATTTTCTGGCTAGTAACCGTTCTGTAGATGAGTTAGTCAAAGAAATAAATGTATTCAATCCGGATATTATTGGAGTATCCATACGCAATATTGATAATGTAAACCTCCTTAATGAGCAGCGCTATATTGAAGCGGTAAGAGATATCGTCCAGAAAGCGCGCAAGGTAACTTCTGCCAAGATAATTCTAGGCGGCTCCGGTTTTTCCATTATGCCCGAGGCAATATTAGATGAAGTAGGAGCTGATTACGGTATCGTCGGAGAAGGAGAATCACTCATCCTGGATTTTATTAACAAGGTAGAAAATGAGATCCCGATTAAAGAGAGGATCTTGCGTTCTACTCCTAGCCTTAAGGGTAAGGATATTCCTTCCGCTTATTATGATCAGCGGATTATGCAGTTTTATTTAAAAAGCGGTAATGTCGCTTCCGTGCAGACTAAGCGCGGGTGTATTCATAAGTGTATATATTGTTCTTATCCGATATTAGAAGGAGATAAGATCCGCGTCCGCGAGGCAAAGTTAGTAGTTGATGACATAGAAGGGCTGATTAATAAGCATAAGGCCAAATATATATTCTTTACGGATTCGGTTTTTAACGATGATCAGGGAAATTATTTAAAAGTATTAGAAGAGATGCGCTCGAGAAGAATAAATATTCCTTGGACTGCTTTTTTCAAGCCCGCGAGAATTGATGATAAAAGTCTATTACTCATGCAGGCGACCGGGTTAAAAGCTGCTGAAATCGGTGCAGATGCTCCGTCGGACCTTACCTTGAAAAATATCGGCAAGTCATTCTTATTCGAGGATATAGTTAGCTGTAATGATATCTTTGCTAGGTATAATATTGCCACTGCGCATTATTTCATGTTCGGATGCCCCGGAGAGACTAAGGATACAGTTTTAGAAGGAATAGATAATATTAAGTCTCTTAAGAAAACCGTATCTTTTATTTTTATGGGGATACGAATCCTGCCTTGTACATCTCTTGCTAAAATTGCCGAGAAAGACGGTTTGATAAAAAAAGGACAGAATTTACTTGAACCAGTTTATTATATTGCTCCGGGGATTAGCCATAAGTGGCTAGAAGAGGTATTAACTGAAAGTTTTAAGGGGATGCGGAATTGTGTCTTTCCGCCTGATGCCCTGGATTCTAGTTTAGCATTTTTGCATAAGTTAGGTTATTCCGGTTCGCTTTGGGATATGCTTATCCCCGGTAATGCCAAGAGAAATCGCAAAAGGAAAGATGCCTAAGGATAATAAATTGCCTACGAAGCATATCTGGTGTGTTATCCCGGTTTTTAATAACCGAGATACCATAAAAGATATTGCCTTGGGCTGCAGGGAGATCCTTGAGCATATTATTGTGGTTGATGATGGTTCTTCTGATTGCGATCTAAAAGAATTACTCTCTGATACGGGTATAATCGTTTTAAAGCATGAGCATAATCTAGGGAAAGGAGAGGCTATTTGTACGGCCTTACATTTTATAGAAAAAACGGACGGCCGGTTTATGATCACTATTGATGGCGATGGACAGCACTACCCCGATGATATTAATAAATTTATTCCGCTATTGCAGGATGAAGATGCTTCTATTATTATAGGTTGCCGGGATTTTTCAGGAGAAAATATCCCGGGCAAGAGCCGGTTTGGCCGGGAATTTTCTAATCTCTGGCTTAGGCTTGAAACCGGGATTGCGATAGGAGATTCTCAGAGTGGTTTCCGGGCTTATCCGGTTAAATATTTATCAAAGATAAAACTAAGCGGAAGGCATTATGATTTTGAAGTGGAAGTATTGATTCGCGCGATATGGGTAGGGTTAACCATAAGAACAGTCCCAATCAAAGTTTTCTATCCTAAAAAAGAGTTACGCGTAACCAGTTTTCGTCCTTTTATAGATAACTTGCGTATTTCACTTATGCATACTCGTTTAGTGGGCCGCAGGCTTTTGCCTATTCCCTACCGTAAATTAGTAATTTCGGTTAAAAAAAATAATTTTCCCGGAGCATTTAAGCACCCTATAAAATTTTTGGGAAGATTATTAAGAGAAGAAGCAACTCCTTTAGGTTTGGCTCTTGCCGCGGGGGTAGGAATATTACTTGGTGTTTTACCTTTAGTATCTATGCATACTCTGGCAATCATTTATGTGGCAACTCGGCTGCATTTAAATAAAATAATGGCCTTAAGCATACAAAACTTATGCATGCCTCCGTTTGTTCCTCTGGCTTGTATTGAATTGGGGCACTTCATGCTTTATGGTAAATGGCTTACGGATCTTTCTTGGCAGGCGGTCTTTGGCTCTATCCCAGAGCGGCTCTGGGAGTGGTTTTTAGGTTCCCTGATTTTAGCGCCGCTTATGGCAATAATTACAGCTATTATCGTATATTTAATTACGTTGACTCTGAAAAAGAGAAGAGTTAGTTATGCCTAAAGATAATAAGCCAAAGATATTTACCAAGATCAGAGGAAACAGGTTAGGGTTTTGGTTTTTTGAGTTCTTCTTAAAAGCCTTCGGCTTAAGAGGGGCATACGCTTTATTATATGGCGTAGCACTGCATTACCTTCTTTTTGATAGAGAGGCTGTGCTAGGCGCGCTTAGTTATATAAAAAGAAGATTTCCGCCGGGTAAAAGTTTTTTAAAGAACAGGTTGCATGTTTATCGCTTGTTTGTTAGCCAGGGTAAGCAGCTTATTGACCGCTTTGCCGTATTATCGGGTAGGAATCTATTCGATATTAAACTTAAAGGTTATGATGAACTAGTTGCTTTATTATCAGAAAAAAATAATGGGTTTATTCTTTTAACCGCGCATCTTGGTAACTGGCAGATTGCTTTGACTACTTTAAAGAATATGCATAAGCCGGTTTATCTTATGATGCGCCCTGAAGATAACCCGGCAGTAAAAGAATCGCTCAAGATTGACGGTCAGGATAGCTTTATCAGGATTATTTCTCCTGATGGTTATCTGGGTGGAGTAGTTGAAGCGATGAATATCTTAAGAAGCGGAGGGATTCTTTCAATTATGGGAGATCGCAGATACGGTTTTGAAGGGATCGGAGTCTCCTTCCTAAACGATGAAGCTTACTTTCCTTTTGGAGCATTTAGTATTGCTGCGGCAAGCAATCTTCCGGTCGTAGTATTGTTGTCGGCGAAACTCCCCGGAAATAAATATGTTGTCGATGTTTCCAATATTTTATATCCGCGCTATAATAGTCCTAAAGATAAGAAAGAACAGTTAAAAAAGTATCTAGAGGAATTTGTCGGAATTTTAGAGAAATATACTTTGGAATACCCTTATCAGTGTTTTTTATTTCATGATGTTTGGAGTTAATGAGGCCACAACTTATGGAGCAAAGCGAACATAAGTTGTTCGGCCGAATTAATCCCGTTGAGTGCAACAAAATTATCGTAGAGAATTTTGTTGCGTTGACGAGACGGGATAAAGCAAATAACGAGAGGAGAAAAAATGGAAGATAACAAAGAACAGGAACTAAAGGCGATACGCAAGAAATTGAAAGAATTATTAGTTAGCCATCTTTCCTTGGAAGATATTAAACCCGAAGAGATCAAAGATGACGAGATTCTTTTTGGTGAAGGGTTGGGTCTTGATTCCTTGGATGCAGTAGAGATTGTAGTCTTGCTGCAGCGTAACTTTGGTTTGGAAGTAAAAGATATGAATCAGGGGAGAAAAATATTTTATTCCGTGGATACCTTAGCAAACTATATTTACGAAAACAAAAAATAATTAATGCCTGAAAATATTGCCATAACTGGATTAGGCTCAATTTCTGCCTGCGGGAATAATACCGAGGAAACCTTAGAGAGTTTTTCTTCTGGCAAGAGAAGCGCGGGTCCGGTATCCCTATTTAAAACAGAGCTGAAATACCCGGTTTTTGAGGTAAAGAATTTTTTTAATAAAGATATTTCTGTTATGCGTACATTAAATCTTGCCTTTCAGGCATTGGCAGAGGCGGTTAGTGACGCAAGCTTGGAGGATTTAAGCGGCTATCGAGTAGGAATCTGTTTAGGCACGACCGTAGCCAGTCAGTTAAACGATATAGATTTTTATAAGACTTACCGTGAAAAAGGAAGCGCTCCGCTTGAAAGAGCAAAGCGTTTTTTAAATAGCAACCTTGCGCAGGCGGTGGTAGATTTTCTTAAAATTAAAACTAAATTTTGCTGTACTGTAGTAAATGCCTGTTCTTCTGGGACAGATGCAATTGGTCTAGGTTTATCTTGGTTACGCAATGACTATTGCGATATAGTTATTGCCGGAGGGGCGGATGAATTAAATCGTGTTCCTTTTGATGGTTTTGTTTCTTTAGGTGTAGTCAGTAATTCCCTATCTCTTCCTTTTGACCGGGAACGTTCTGGCCTTAATCTTGGCGAAGGAGCAGGAATAGTTATCCTGGAAAAAGAATCTATCGCGCTTAGAAGAGGGCGGAAACCGGACTTATTCCTTAAAGGATATGGCTTAGCAGCAGATGGTTATCATCTAACAGCTCCTCATCCAGAAGGAAAGGGCCTAGAGAAAGCCTTAAAAATCGCCTTGTCTGAGGCAGGTATAAATGTTGGTGGGGTTGCTTTTGTTAATGCTCATGGCACAGCCACAAAAGATAATGATAAGGTAGAGGGCGTAGTTTTAAAGAAAGTTTTTGGTCCGAAACTAAAATTTTTATCCACAAAAGGTTTTACCGGGCACACCTTGGGCGCTGCCGGCGGCTTAGAGGCAGTCTTTAGCGCTTTAGCTTTACGTCAAGGGTGGATTCCGGCAAGTAGCGGATTCATTAATCAAGATGATGAGATTGGCATTTCTCCGGTTCAACAAAAAACAGAGATAAAAGGTAGTCACGCAGTCTCTACTTCGTTAGCTTTTGGCGGTAATAATTCCGCCTTAGTAATCTCAAGGAATTAATTATGCGTATATCCGGAATTGGGGTTATCTTGGATAAGAGCCGCAAAGATAAGTTTGTTTTAAAAGATATCCGTCGCGCAGACGACTTAATCAAGATGGCGGTATTGGCTGCTTATGACGCGTTTGTTGATAGTGGATTAGATAATAGCGCGAAGGATAATCTTGGTCTAATTTTGGCTACGGCTTTTGGGCCGCACGTAACTACATTTCGTTTCTTGGATGAAATCTTAGATTATGGGGATGCCAATGTTTCGCCCACATTATTTTCGCATTCTGTGCATAACGCTGCCAATTCATATATATCTTCTAACTTGGGTATTCATGGTCCGACTCTAACTCTAACTAATTTTAGCGCATCTTTCTATCAAGCTCTCTTAGTTGCGCAAAGCTGGTTAAATGAGGGTAGATGCGAAAATATACTGGTCGGTAGTGTAGAACAATATGGGAAGGAGATGGAATATATTCTTTCTGGGGTAGCGCCTGAACTTAATTATAAAGAGGGGAGCGCGTTTTTCTTGGTTAGCGTAGGGGAGTGTTTAAAAAAATATTGCTCAATTTGTGTATTACCGTATCGAGATGAATTCGCTTCTGGTTTTAGCTTAGCCACGAGTTTACTTGAAGATAAAAGTAATAAAGGCACCCAATTCTAAAGGATGAATTGGTGCCCATAACTATGGGAGGTAAGTATGAGTATCTTGAGGAGGTTACTTGTGTCTTGTATTGTTGTTTTTGCCGCGGCATCTTTATTATGTGCTACTGATGCTGAAAGTACGGCGTATTACACAAGAGTAAATATCTGGTATGAGGATCCGGCAAAAATAGTTTCTACTAATTATCATCGTGGAGCAATTATTCCCTATGGTTCAAAAGTAAAGATCACAAGCAAGAGTGGTGAGAAGATTAAATTTACTGTTGAAGATCAAGCAGGTATTACATTTACTTTAACCAATATAAGTAAATATAGCCTGATGAGTCTGGATGAATTATCTAAGCTTTATTTTTCGCAGAATAATCCTAAGGCGCAGGGCGCAGAGTTTAGCAAGTTTGACGCACGGGAAAAAGAGAATATTGAGAATGGTACGATAGAGCAAGGGATGAGTAAAGAAGCAGTCATTGCTTCTTATGGCTATCCTCCTAAACATAAGACTCCCGCTCTTACCAGTAATGTTTGGAATTATTGGGATGCGCGCTCTGTCAGGAGATTAGTTACTTTTAAGAACAATAAACTTACCAAACATGAGGAGATAAATGAATATGAGAGTGGGCGTCCGCGCTGGTACCATTACGTCCCATAATATTTAAAGAATAATATGAAGCTAAAAGATATAGAGGGAAAGCTCGGCCGGCAGCTTTCTATAATTCTAAGTATACCTGTCGTCGACCTTAAGCCCGAGATTCCCCTGCACGAATTAGGTGTTGATTCTTTAAGTTTTGTAGAGCTCCTGGTTTTTATTGAAAAGGAATTTAAGATAAAGCTTATGGAATCCGGAATTACCCGTGAAGATTTTAGGACGCTGCATTCTTTGGCAAGGTGCATTAATAAAATAACAGGATGAAGCGATATTTAACCGGAATTGATTGGATTATCCACGCTTTAGACTATAGTTCGCGCAAGAAAACCGGCATAGGCAATACCTCGCAAGTTGTTTTAGAGTTAGACGGTTTTCTTAGCGAAGAAGTATTGAATGAACGTTTAAAGATAATCGCCTGTGAATTTCCGATCATTTTTGGTTATCCTTCCCGCGCCATTAATCTCTGCCCCTATTGGAAGAATAGCCATAAGCAAGGCGAGCTCCGTCTAAAGCTGCATCGTTTAAGTTCCGGTAGTGATTTTAACGATCTCATGAGAATCTTCTCAGAGGAACTAAACAAGCCTTTCTCGAACCAGAGGGAGCATCTTTTATTCAACCTTATATATCAGGGTAAACGAAGCTTCTTAGGCATGATTTTTGATCACCGTTTGATGGAGGCTAGAGGGGCTGAAGCTTTTTTAGGTCTTTTAGGAGGCGGGCGCGGGCTTTCTTTAGGAGGCTCGCTTTATGAACCTAGCCATTTAAATAATTGGCTGGATAAATTTCGTGCCGGCCGTGAGGTGAATCGCGTTTTCTTAAATTTAACCGAAGGCAGGCCTAGGGCTTTAGAGCCGGTCCCTGATGGTGTTGGATCAGAATTTAAAATCATCAATTTTAATCAAGAAAGAAGTTCTAATATTACTCAAGATGCCCTTAGCCAAGCAGGTTATCTTATGTTCATGCCTTATATCCTAAGTAAAAGCATTATGATCTTACACCAAATATTCGAAGAGAGAAAAATCCTTCCCCAAGATTATCTTATTCCAGTATCTATTGACACCAGGCCTAATGATCTTGTTAGAAAGGAGATATTATTTAACCATCTCTCTTTCTTTCTTTTTAGAATTACCGTGCAGGAGGCAGATAGTTTTCAATTGATCTTAAGTTCTGTTAAAGAACAGATGTATAATCAAATCAAGGTTCGTTTACCGCAGGCGATTAAGGAGGCAAGTTTCTTAATGCGCATAGCGCCTTTACCCCTTATTAATTCCATTCTTAAAATTATGAGTAAGGGAAATACTGCGTCATTTTCTTTTGCTTTTGTCGGAGAGGGCGCGTATGTTTCAAATAGTTTTATGCAAATTCCCGTAAAGAATATATTCCATTTGCCGCGTGTTCCTTTGCCACCGGGTTTAGGTATATTCTTTAATCAATATCAGGGGAATCTCAATGCAGTTTTCTCTTATGCCCATGGGTTATTAAGCGAAGATGAGATAGCAAGAGTAAGTTTAGGGATAAATTCTTTAGCATGAGATATAAGCGCATGAATTGCGATATATTGGTAGTTGGCGCAGGGGCCTCTGGTGTTGCTGCGGCAGTTGCTGCTGCTAAAAGAGGTGCTTCGGTTATTTTACTGGAGCAAAATAAATTCCCCGGGGGTACAGCAATTATTGCTATGCATAATTTTATCTGTGGGGTAAGCCGCGATAGAAAAGGTTTATTAAGAGAAATTTTGAACAAAATTGCCCCGGGAGAACGACTGATAAAAAAAGGCAGGGTTTTTCTTTTGCCTTTTAAGAGAGAGCGGATGGTTTTAGGTTTAACCCAGATTATTAAGAACGAGAAGAAAGTCAGAGTTTTTTATAACAACAAAGTGGTATCGCTTCGGAGATTTAAGAACCGGGTAGTTTCAGTTATCAGCAAAAATGCTCGCGGCAGAATGTTGATTAACCCTAAGGTTGTGATCGATGCTTCAGGAAAAGGAGTTCTTATTAAATTAAGCGGAGCAAAATATAAGATATCCGCGTTAAGTAAAAAACAGCTTTCCGGTTTTAGTTTTATGGTCAAGAATATAAAAGGTAATAATGGAGCATTGGCTTGGAAGGTCCCCTATTCTTTAACTCAAGGTGCCCGGGCTGGAGAATTACCCAAATATTTTAAATTTAGTCTTTTCTCTTCGGGCTATTCTCAAGGCGAAGGATTTATTAGATTAAATATCCCTCCCCTAAAACAAGGGGGCAATAGTAAAATTACAAACAAGAAAGCTATCTTTATTCATAATTATCTGCGTAGGTCATTAGCTGAATTTAAGCATTCTTATATTAAGCAAGTATCTCCCTATCTTAGCGATCGCGAAGGTATAAGGCTTTTAGGGGAATATATTTTAAGAAAGAAAGACGTATTAGGCCAAAAGAAATTCCCGGATGTTGTGGCTTACGGGTATTGGCCAATTGAGTTTTGGCATAGAAAAAACGGCCCTTGTTTTACATATCTTAAAAAAGATGGTTTCTATGAAATACCCCTACGTTCTCTCAAGTCAAAAAACATAGATAATCTTTTTGCTACAGGCAGATGCATTTCGGCTGATCCCTATGCTTTGGCCTCAACACGGGTTTTGGGGACCTGTATTTCTTTAGGGGAGGCAGCAGGTATTGCCGCGAGTAAATTATGCGCATACTTTTAGTTAAGCCATATCCAGAACTCTTAGTCGCCCGAAGATTGCAGGAAGGGTTTTTGCATCTTGAGCCATTAGAGCTTGAGATTGTAGCCGGCGGAGCCCCTTTAACCGAAGAAGTAAGAATTTTAGATTTAAGTTTAGAGGGGAATAGGCCTTGGGAAGTCTTTGATAAGACAATTAAGGATTGGTATCCGGATTTAGTAGGTTTTAGCGGTTATAGCACGAATGTCAATTTAGTCAAGAAACTGGCTCTTTTTGTCAAAAGCATTAATCCTAAGATTATAACTATGGTTGGCGGGATACACGCTACGTTGCTTCCGCAAGATTATGATATACCTGAAATTGATCTTATTGTGCGCGGAGAAGGTGGGTCGGTTTTACGCAAAATATTGGAACGGATTAGAGATAAAGAGCCGTTTTTCTTTGATAATGTTGTGCTTTCGCCTAAAGACCTGGAGTTTTCTAGTAAAGCACAATTATCTCCTCCTCCATATCCGGATCCGAGCGAAATACCAATGCCGCGCAGAGATTTAGTCAAGCGTGATCGCTACTTCTGTATTTGGACTTCTAGTGATACCGGAAGGTTGAATAAATTATTTCCTCAAGTTGCCAGTATGCGCACATCAGTGGGCTGCGCGTTCTCTTGTTCTTTCTGTGTTATCCCGCACCTTATGCGTGGGAAGTATTTACAGTGGCAGCCGGAACGAGTAATTGATGAAATAGCCGCATTAAAAGAAAAATATGTATATTTTTTAGACGACGAGATGTTTTTAAATATCGAACGTGTTAAAAAGATCGCCGAGCTCTTACTTAAACGCGGTATAAAGAAGAAATATATAAGTTGGGCTCGGAGTGATACGATCGTAAAGCATGCACATATTTTTAAGCTCTGGAAAGAAGCAGGGCTGGATACGCTTTATGTTGGATTAGAGTCTATGGATGAAGCAAAGCTCAATGAATATAAAAAGCGGCTTCCCGTTGAAACTAATCGTAAGGCAATCGGTATTTTACGCGAATTAGGGATTACTCTGCATGCTGCTTTTATCGTCCATCCGGAATTTAGCGCCGATGATTTCCAAAGTTTAGAAAAAGAGGTTTTAGCCCTTTGCCCGGCAGAGGTAACTTTTACGGTTTTATCTCCTTCTCCGGGAACGCCATTTTGGCATGAGAACAAAAATAGGTTTATCTGTGACCCGTATCGTTTCTATGACTGCATGCATACAATTTTGCCTACGCGCTTGCCTTTAAGGCGCTTCTATCAGCATTTTAGTCGGTTGACCAATCTGGCTTTGCGCGCCAATCCTCTACGCGTGAATAAAATTAAGGTTCCTTTTAAAGACTTTATCAGGGCAATCATTGCCGGGACAAAATATATTATTGCTTTACAATTGATATACCGAGATTATGTTTTTAAAAAAAATGAATAATATTGTCGATACGATAGTTGATGAAACAAAGGGCTATCTGAAGAAGATTGCTGTTATTGATGGAGAGAGTAAGGTTTCTTATGCAGAGTTGCTTGAAGCGGTTAAAGATTCAAGCGAGGAATTAAAAAAGCGGGGCGTCTTAAAATTTCAGCGTGTGGCCTTATTATCCGAAGACGGTATTGACTATATTGTCGCTAGCCTTGCAGTATTAAAACTACACTCTGTTATTGTCCCTATTCCCATTGGATCGTCTTTGGAGGAGATTGAGAGTGTACTCTCTAATCTTAAGGTAAACTTTATTATCTTTGAGAAAGATTGTTATACCAAGAAAGGAGCTCTTCGGATATTCAAGAAGAGTGCGTTCAAAAAAGAGTTTTCAATTTTTCAGCTTAATCCCAAAAAAGGTTTGCCCCAAGATTTTTTTAAGATCAATCCGGCCTTTATACGTTTTTCATCAGGGACAACCGGGGAGAGTAAGGGAGTAGTGCTTTCGCACGAAACAATTATTGCCCGGACTTCTGCCGCAAATAAGGGTTTAAAAGTTACCTCCAAGGACCAGATTATCTGGGTGCTCTCAATGAGTTTCCATTTTGTGGTAACCATACTTTTATTCTTACGCCGCGCCGCAACGATTATTATTTCCAGCCGTCAATTCCCTTATGAATTGTTAGATAACCTTAGGAAATATAAGCCTACCTTTATTTATGCTTCACCGGTACACTATCATATACTCTCTAGTTTAAATCTCCCGAAGAAGTCGTTTTCGCGCCTTCGTTTAGTAGTTTCCACCGCAGTAAAATTAGCGCCTAATATCGCGGATAGATTCTACCGGGAGTTTAATTTAGAATTAGCTGAAGCCTATGGAATTATTGAAGTGGGTTTGCCATTCATTAATCTTTCGAAACGTAAATCTAAGCGTGGTTCAGTCGGCAAGATCATTTCGGACTATAATCTCAAAATAGCAGATAAAGATAAAGAAGGGATCGGTAAGATCTATATTAAGGGAAAGGGTATTTTTGACGCTTATTTTTCACCATGGCGTAATAGAAAAGATATCCTCACTAAAGGTTGGTTTAATACCGGTGATCTAGGAAAGTTAGATAAAGACGGTTTCTTGTATATTGTGGGTAGAGAGAAAAACATGATTAATTTTAGCGGGATGAAGGTATTTCCCTTTGAAGTAGAGAGTATTTTGAACCAGCACCCTTTGGTTCAGGAGTCTTATGTTTATGGGGTAGCTCATCCTGAATATGGGCAGGTTCCTCTGGCCAAAGTTATTTTAAGAGCAGGGGAGAAGAGGGCGCGCAGCCTTAAAGTATTACGCAGGTTTTGTTACAAGACTCTGGCTTCTTATAAAGTTCCTAAAGAATTTGAATTTGTAGATAAACTTCCCAAGACTGCCAGCGGAAAAACAAAATATTTTTAAGAAAACTTAGCAGTTTTTTATAGTACAGGAAAGTATAAAACACTTTCCTGTACTACTGCGAAAATCGCTTAAAGTTATCGCCGAAGGCGATTTTCTTGATTTTATCCCGCATATAATAATAAAGAAGAGAATAAGAATATGATGATAGAAGGGCTAAGAATGGCACTAGAACAATGAAATATCTTGAATTATAACGGCAAGAATAAACCGCGAGAAAATAAGATATGATTAGCATAAAACAAATGGCTTCTCCTAGTTTTCTTTTTACAAAAAGCACAAGCATCGCCAAGAAGCTCGAAAAAAACACGCAGATAATAAAGAATAGCGCGGAATATTGAAATATTCTCCATCCCGAACCGTATTCTTTAAGTACTCTAAAATAATCTTTAGGGTTATCAGTAACCAATTCTAATTTTGTTGGATCATATCCGAGGGCACGCATTAACCCGAATGTCCCTGTACCGAGGAAAAATCGTTTTCTTTCCCAGAAGAAGTTTTTAATGCAGGGAATAGGGCTCTCTTTTTTTAGGAGGAGAGGCTTTTCTTTATTTATTGCATCTAAGTCCGCGGGTAAGGATTCAATTATTCTTACCATTTTTTGCGATAAGGCGAATTTTCCATAGGCACGGTAATTATAAATTAACAAAGGCAATAGTATTAAAATATATATAAGAGCAAAGAAGAGCATTTTCTTGAATGACTGCTTGAGGCTTGGTAAGTATTTGGCAAAAATTATAGCTGCGACTATTACCGGGAAAAAGATAAATGTTTCTTTTGTTAATGTAAGCAATCCTAGAATTACCGCAGTAAGCGCTCCGTAAATCCGTTTTTCATTTTTCAAATAACTTAAGAATGTATAAAATGCAAAAGATATCAGGAGTAGGTATAATGCTTCTGCCGCGGGATAGAGGATATCAATTAAAAGAGTTGGGAAGAAGATCATGGTAGCCGCGGTAATTAATGCGCGTACTTCGTTAAAGAAATATGCTATTGTTAAATAGAGGATGCATACTGCTAAGGAGAAGAGAATAATATTTAAAATGCTCGCCAAAAAGTAACTCATACCAAATATTTTGAAGAATACAGCCAGAAACATTGGGTAGAGTGGGACATCCCATGGTAGGGTGCTCTCATTTAATATGGTTCCTGCTTCTTTAATATACCTGGCTTCATCAACATGAATTAATACGGAGAGGTCTCCTTGATGTGTTAATGAGGTAAAGTAGAGCAGAAGCAGCCGCGTTGATAAGGTTAACAAGACTATTAGGACTGCGCGCGAGATTTTAATTTTTTTATTGAATTCTTTTTTCACGGATAAATAAATAGGAAAGTGCCCCGGATAATATCCCTGCTCCCATAACTAACATATCAATATAAGTAACGATTAAAGATTTGAGCATAAAAACGGTCCCTTTTTCCTTGTACAAGAATTTAAAAAATGGCGTATTTAAGGCTAAAAACATGCCTAATAGCATGTAGACTAAGATTGTATTTTGCGGCCAGAATTTTAATGTCATAAAGTTAAGTAGCACTATGGGAGAGATTATCAGACTTGCTATTTGATTGAGCTTGGCATGCGCGAACCCGCCATATCTGGTTAAGTGGTTTATACCGCGGTATTTCAAAAAAATCCTCGACCAATCATATGGAATAATGAAGTCGTTTTTTATAAATGAAATAAAATTATATGCCTTAAGATGAATAACCTCAAGGTCTCTGTTTAGGGCTATTTTTCTGTTTGCTATTTTATAACGTTGGCCTGCTTCCGTGTCATCAGCCTTTAATCTTGTTTGGGAAAAGCTTAAATAAGCCTCTTTTCTAATCGCGCAGATTGAGGTGAATAAGAAATCTACGTAACCGCAAATTCGCGAGAAGGCAAAGTGCATATAGAGGTTTTTGTATTGGCTAAAGAAATTTTTGTTCGGATGTTCTTTAGAAAATAATCCGATAATAGCATCTAACTCCGCATCATTACTGAAAGAATCCATTACTATGCCCAGGGTATTCTTTTTTACCATAACATCGGCATCTATAAAGAGCAGGATTTCTCCGGAAGAGCTATCTACAGCGACATTTCTTGCATATCCTGAACCGTGGTTTTTCTCTAAGGAGATAAGCTTGACCGGGAATTGCTTTGCTATTTCAGCGCCTTTGTCAATGCTGGTATCGTCAACGACAATGACTTCAAAAGGCTTAACTGAAGATGAAAATACGGATCTAAGGCTATCCTCTAAAGTATCCGCTGAATTATAAATTGGTATAATGACGGATATTTTCATAAATCTTTAGGGGATTTTTTATCTAAGAAATTTATAAGTGTTTCGATATTTTTATTTTTATCTGAACCGGTTAGAAAAGTATATGTTTTTGTTTTTAAAACAGCATTGCATGAATTTCTAAGGCGCGAAGCTAGAAGAGCACTTTTCTTAATAAGTTCAAGCGGGCTATTTTGTATAAGAAATTCAATGCCTTGGTATACGCCAAGCCCGATTACCGAATTGATTACGAAAGCCCTAAGCATTTGTAACTTTGGAGCAGGTATTATCCGGGAATTGTTGCCAAGGCATCTTACTCCTTCAAAGGCGAATTTCAGTTTACATGGGTATTTCGCAATTTTATCTTTAAAATACTCTATATCAAGCAGATATTTTGGCTCAAACTCCATCCTTTTGACTAGCCTAAGGTATTTTTCCGGAAAATCCGGGAGTTTCGCATTGGCATCAATACCGATCCTAATCGGGAAGGGGAGTATCTCTCCGGAAGAGTTTATTAAAGGGGTGTCTTCCGATATAAGTTTTACATTCGGGTATTTGAGTAATTCCAGCATAAGCGTAGTCTTTCCTCCTCCTTGCGGGAGAAGAATTAAAACTCCTTTGCCATTTATTTCGAGCCCTAAACCATGCACTCTGTGGATATTCCTGGCATCAAAGTTTTGGCCAACAAGCGATAGAATCGAGAGGAAAGCAATCTCATGCCTAAGGTGAGGTTCTGAACTAAAAATTCTGTATTCTTTTTTTATTGAGTCGACTATTAAGAGGGCTTTTCCGAAGTAATCGATAAATAATAGATTTTCATAGCGATAAGAGAAATTCCTTGGCGAATGCGATGACGGCCGTAACGTCGGGAGAGAATGATAGTCGGGCGGTACGGTGAATATCTCAAAATGTACATCTGGAGTTTTGTTTGTATCTACAAAAAAAGAAAAATCCCTATGGATATTATCGATAGTTTGGTTGTCCGAAGATCTTACTTTAATTCCAAAACCGTAAAAAGAAAAGATAATTGATTCTTTTGTTTCAATCATTTCATGATGGGCAATGTTCACGAATTATCCCTATTGCGGGATTTGAGACTTTATTAGTATACTACTTTTACTCTTCTCTGCCAAATGATTTCCTTGATCTCACTTATGTTCGATCAAGGATCCAGCCTTTAGGGCTAGACAAAAGCTTAAGGTGCTCAATTTAATTTGATTTTCTCACTAAGAAGCATATAATAATACTCGGCCTTTCTTTATTATCTAGTTTTTATTTTAATAACCAATAGGGAGCATCTTGATGTTGCCTCGTTTTGTATCCTCTTTTGTGCTTAACTTATTTAATCCAAATGATTTACGTTAGCCTATGAAACAAACCATTATCGTTGGCGCTGGCCCTTCAGGCCTTGCCGCAGGTTACTATTTAGCTAAAAATAAAAGAAACGTGGTTTTGTTTGAAAAGGATTCTCTTGTTGGGGGCCTCTCTAAAACCATTATCTATAAGGGATGCTATTTTGATGTTGGAGGGCATCGTTTCTTTACGGATATCCCGGAAGTGAAGGCCCTTTGGCAAGAAGTTTTAGGCGATGGGCTTTTGAAAAAAACAAGGGTTTCGCGCATTTTTTACCGCGGCAAGTTTTTCAACTATCCTTTAAGTCTCTCGAACATCCTTTCGAATATAAGTTTAATAAGTTCCGGATGCTGTTTTCTAAGTTATTTTGCTTCTCAGTTAACTCCGTCCCAAAAAACCGATAGTTTCGAAGATTACATAGTCAAACATTTTGGCAAGAGGCTTTATAAGATATTCTTTAAGGGTTATACAGAAAAAGTATGGGGAATCTCCTGCTCTAATCTATCTTGCGATTGGGCTGCTGAACGTATTAAAGGTCTTTCACTTATTGCTGCTTTTACTGCTACCTTAGGGCTTAATGGCCACATCCGTACGCTGATAAAAGAATTCTATTATCCTCTTCTTGGCCCAGGGATGATGTATGAAGCAATAGCAGAGCGAATTCAGAGCCTTGGGTGTCCTATTGAAATGGATAGAGAAGTTATAAGGGTAGTGCACGATTCTAAAAAAATTGTCTCTGTAATAACTAGAGATAAAGAAGGAAAAGAGCAGGAGTCTTTTGGGGATGATTTCATTTCCAGTATGCCTATTACCGAATTCGTTAATAAATTATACCCTCTTCCGCCAGATAATATTTTAGAAACAGCTCGAAAGCTGCATTACAGAGATTTATTAGTAGTGAATCTTATTTGTGCAAACGAAAACGTTTTTCCGGATAATTGGATATATGTTCACTCACCGGAAGTGAAAGTCTCCCGGATACAGAATTATAAAAATTGGAGCCCTGCTGTTATCCCGGAATTGAAAAAGACTACGCTCGGGCTTGAATACTTCTGTTCGGCAAGAGATGAATTTTGGAAGAGAGATGATAAAGAGATAGAGGGCATGGCAGCACTTGAGTTAGAGTATCTTGGATTTAACACAACTATTGAAGATAGCTTCGTCTATCGCGCCCCCCAGGCGTACCCTATCTATACTTTAGGATATAGAGAAGCGGCAGGGATATTAAAAGGATATCTGAACCGTTTTAATAATTTAGCGCTCATCGGTAGGGCAGGCCGATTCCAATACGATAATATGGATAGTGCAATTGCCTCTGGGATCAATGCTGCTAAGGGCATACTATAAACCCTAAAACTCCTTGACGCTTTTGATAAAAAACCGTATAATTATTCCACTTTAGGGGTCGTAGCTTAGCCCGGCTTAAAGCGCCTCCCTGTCACGGAGGAGATCGCGAGTCCGAATCTCGTCGGCCCCGCCAGTTTTAGATACCTGTTCTTAGGGGCAGGTATGAAAACGGCTAAATCCAAGAAAGATATGGAGTTTCCTTCCA
>JAGVER010000010.1 GCA_020058085.1 Candidatus Omnitrophota bacterium
GATTCATGCGCAAAAGCATTCGCACCTACGCCCGGCTGATTGATCGGTATGGAGACGCCAAACGCATAAGAGGCATACTTACAAATCTTCCAAGCCTTCTTTAAATTTACTTTATCATCAAGGATGTATTCTTGCATACCGCTTCCGTATTTTATAGCTAAGATTACTGAAACTAAATCCGCGTTTCCTGCGCGCTCTCCCATGCCATTAATGCAAGTATTAATATAAGCGTCAACTCCGGCATCATTAGCTGCCTTAGCGCCGGCAATAGAATTAGCCACAACAAGGCCTAGATCATTATGGCAATGCACCTCTATCGGTATCTGCACTGCTTCTGCTAATGATTTTATCCTCTCATATATACTAAAAGGAGTATCGTAACCTAATGTATCGCAATAACGAATTCTCTTGGCTCCGGCATTCTTAGCGCTTAAAGCAAACTCAATAAGATATTCCATTCTGGTGCGCGAAGCATCCTCGGCATTTACGCCTATCGAATCAGCGCCTAAATGTACTGCCTCTTTAACCGCTTCATCCATCTCCTTAATTACAGATTCATGATCAAGTTTACCCTTAAACTTATTCGTAATCATCTGATCAGAAGTAGATATAGATAAATTAACATGTTTAAGGTGCGGAACTAACTTAAAAGCATTCTTAACATCATCTTTTGTCGCCCTTAACCAACCCCCCAATCTTATGGTAAAAAGAGGGTCCTTCTTGGCTAACTCCAGATTTGCATTAAGATAATTCGTTTCATGGCGGGTAAGCGGAAAACCGAATTCTGCTTGGAATATCCCCATCTCGTTTAAATAAATATTAAGCATCGTCTTCTGTAACTTAGAAAGACATATGCGCGAAGTCTGCACACCATCGCGATTGGTTACGTCAATTAAAAACATCTTAGGTTTATCGCTCATATCTCACCTCAATTTCCTTATTATCTTTTTATTATCTTCTTTAAATCTTCTTTAGCCGGTACACCGTCAGAACTAAAAATCTCTTTATTATCTAATAAGTATGTAGGCCCAAACATAATCTTAATTTCACTGTTTAATCTGGAATTTTCCTCTAACAAAAAAACGCCTTCATTTCCCCGGGCACACACTTTTATCTTGTCAATCTCTGATCCTTCTAAACAATCATCCCACCACGAACTACTGATATTCTTGGACCTGCAGGATATATAACGTAAGAAAACATCGGGATAATATTTCTGGACACATACCGCACGCAGATCCTCTTCGACCTCCGGCGCGCCATTAGGAGCATCAAATTTGTTGCCCTGCTTAATTGCCAAAAAATGTATTATCGGATTAAATTCATCAATTACTTTTAAAAGCTCAAAAGTATTCTTATCAAATAAACTTATAAATATATCCAACCTTCCCTTAATCTCTTTTCTCTTTAAAAAATAAACTACACCACTAGCTTCGGGTTTTACAATATATAATCCCCCCCTAGCTTCTAGGCTAGACTTTAAATTATTAAATCCTTCTGCCTTCTCTACCTCTTTGTCCAGAATAAATACCGGTAAACCTACAATATCTAATTTCTTGATTAACTTTAAGGCATTCTTCTCCGGATAGTAAAGATAATTTATCTTTAGGCCTAGAAACTGTTTCTTCAAGAGATTAACCATTGGCTTGGTATCGCAAACCAAACAATCTTTAGGAAGAACCAGAGTTAATTGCACCTTCTGGGCTTCTCTAAATAAACAACGGGCATTAGAATTACCTACATTCTGACAAGAGCCAATGGAACCAGTTTTCTTACATTCAGCGTCAGAGAAACAACGTGGTAATATTGCAAGCACCTCTGGAGCATCGGATATTTCTTCAGATACCCTGATCTCTTCTGCTTTATAATCTAATATCTTCTTATTCTGGATATTTAAAACCACCTTGCCAAGCCTGCGGCCCTGCCATGCCGGCCTTAAGACTATAGTCTTCCCTAATTTAAAAGATATCCCTTTTTTAGAATTCACCTGGCCATCAATAATTATATCTATTCCAGACATTTCGTTAATTAACTTAGCGTCTTCCTCTTCGCCTAAATTACTTAGAAGAATAATAATATCGGCGCCCTCAACTTTAAGTTGCGCGACTGAATCCTTCAGGGCAATCTTTGGTTCGATAATCTTTATATCTTTTATCTTATCTTTAGCCTTATTGTTTGTGAGCCCGATGATCCCAAACTTAATTCCTGCGGATTCTTTAATGATATACGGCAATACTTTCTCGGATTTCAGATTAGCGGATATAAATCTCAATCTAAATTTATCCGCATTCTCCCCAAAAAACTTTTCTCCAAAATTAAACTCATCTTCGCCTAGATTTACCGCATCATACTTCATTAACTCCATGGCGCGTAAATTTACAATTGCTCTCTGCATATCTAACTGGGTATTCTGGGTATTTTCATCCAAGAGTCCGGAGCTAAAGAAATTGCCTGAATCTAATAGTAGGATATCGGGATTATCATTCCTTAATTGCTTAATTAAGGTAGCGCGCCGTGCTACACCGCCATCTGGCTCTATCGGGCAGTGACAAGGATAAAGCGTAGCATGGGTTGATCCGGTATAAATTAAAGTAGCTTCTTGAGCAAAAGAACTACTATAATTTAAAGACCAAAAAACGACCGCTATAAATGAAGCTCCGCGGGCTAAGGCCCGCGGTTTCTTGAAGCGAAATACTTGAGCGGCCATTATCCATCCTTGCCTTAAAAGGCAAGGTCCTTGCGGTAGGCACAAGGATTTCGCCGGATAAGGGCTTAAGGATCTCAATTTTAGGCCGCGAAAGTATAAACCTGCTACTTTTCCCCTCATATTTTTATACTTTTAACTGTTAAAATATTCTCAAGCTTTTTTATCTTCTGCCCTATCGCAACCGATATCGGGCTGTCGACGTTTAAAACGCTAATTGCCTTGCCATCAGGTTTATCACGGCCAATAGTCATAGCCGCGATATTTATGCCTTCTTTTCCTAGAAACGTACCCAGGCTACCGATTAAACCCGGCTTATCCCAATTTTCGATATAGGCCATATCGCCAAGAGGTGTAAACTCTATATAATACTCATCGATCTTAACTATCCTCGGCTGCTTATTACCGGAGAGTGTCCCGGATATAACCCTTGTCTCTTTGTCGGTTTTGATCTCCAGCTGGATCAAATTTACAAATTCTCCTTCTTTAGAAGACTTAGCCTCTTTGATCTTAATTCCTCTTTCCTTAGCCAAGGAAACAGCGTTAACGAAATTAACTGTTTCTTTTAATATCGGAAAAAGCAGGCCTTTAGATAAAGCCATCGTCAACGGACTTAAATTATATGTAGATATTTCTCCACTATAACTTATATCGATCTCTTGGAATCTCCCCTCGACCAACTGGCCGGAAAATGCGCCCATCCTCTCCGCTAACTTTATATAAGGATCCAGCATTTTGCAAACTTCAGCTTCCAAGCACGGATAATTCGCAGCATTACGTATTCCCTTACCTAACAAGGCATCGCGCACAATCTCGGCAACTTCAATCGCAACATTTACCTGCGCCTCTTCAGTAGAAGCGCCCAAATGCGGGGTAACAATAACATTATCCAACTTTAAAAGTTCATTTTCAGGGGTAATCGGTTCTTTCTCAAAAACATCCAATGCCGCTCCGGCAACCTTACCCTCTTTTACCGCGTTAATTAAAGCCATCTCATCTATGATCCCGCCTCTTGCGCAGTTAATAACACGCACGCCTTTCTTCATTGCGGCAAATTGCTTCTCGGATATCATGTGTTTAGTCTCTTCAGTCATAGGGGTATGCACAGTGATGTAGTCCGCTTGCTGAAATAATTCCTTAAGTTCCACAACCTCTATTCCCAAAGATTCGGCAACATCGCGTGATAGAAAAGGATCGTATGCTAAAACACGCATCCCGAATGAAAGCGCGCGCTTGGCTACTTCTTTACCTATTCTGCCGAAACCGATTATACCTAAAACTTTAGCGTAAAGCTCAACTCCCATAAACTTTGAGCGCTTCCATTCACCCTTCTTGGTAGAAGCACATGCTTGAGGAATGCTGCGCGAAAGTGAAAGGATCATACTGAACGCATGTTCTGCAGTAGAAATAGTATTTCCACCGGGAGTATTCATAACGATAACGCCCTTTTGCGTAGCCGCATCAAGATCAACATTATCTAAACCCACACCTGCGCGGCCGATAACTTTAAGCCTTAAAGCAGCGTCAATGATATCCTTAGTTACCTTGGTAGCGCTACGCACCAAAAGCGCGTCGTAATCTTTTATTATATCTCTTAGCTGTTCGGGCTTAAGCTCGGTTTTTACATCAACCTGAAATTCTTTAATCTCTCTTAAAATTTTTAAACCTTCCTCGGAAAGAGAGTCGCTAACTAGAATCTTAATCATCTATAAACCTCCTTGCCCATAAGGGCACACCCGCGCAATTTTCGCCATAAGGTGAACACTGGCCCAATTCCAATAAAGGCCAGGTGCCTTTAAGCGCGGGGTGTTGCACATCAGTTTTTTAAAAATACTTCTTCTGCCGCTTTAACCCCTGCGCCTAAATTGAATTTGTGCCCCATCTGATACAAAACCTTCTCTAAACAGGAAATTCCCGTTATAATATCGAACTCCTCAATAAAACCCATATGGGCAATGCGGATTAATTTGCCTTTCATCTCGTCCTGTCCGCCAGCAATAGTTATACCGTAAGTATCGCGCATAGTCTTAACAAGCTTTTCACCGTCAATACCCTGAGGAACTTTAGCTGCAGTTACCGCGTCTGACGCGGCGCTAGGAGCAAACAATTCCAAATCAAGCGCCTTTACCGCGGACCTTGTTGCCTCCGCCATCTTCTTGTGCCGTGCGAAAGTATTCTCTAAACCATCCTGCTTCATCATCTCCAAAGCTTCATTCAAGGCGATAATCAAAGTAATCGCAGGTGTGAATGGGGTATCAGTTTTATCGAGAGCCTTTTTGGATTTTCTCAAATCAAAATAATAACGCGGCGATTTTGAAGCTTCGATCAACTTAAAGGCCTTTTGGCTTACGGAAATAAAACCTAATCCCGGAGGCAGCATAAGCCCTTTTTGCGAACCTGAAATAACCATATCGCAGGACCACTCGTCGGTTTTAATCTCAATCGCGCCCAAACCGCTAATAGCGTCAACTACTAAAACCGCTTCTGTATTTTTAACTACTTCGCCGATCCCCCGAATATCATTAGTAACACCGGTTGATGTCTCGCACAAAGTGGTAAATACCGCTTTAATCTTGGGATTTGTTTTTAATCTTTTTTCTATTTCTTTAGGATCAACGGCCTTGCCCCATTCAACATCAATAACTTCTGCAGCTATGCCGTAAGCCTTACAAAGTTCCGTCCATCTCTCGCCAAATTTTCCGCCTTGGACAACTAATGCCGTATCTCCTGCGGATAATAGATTTATTACTGCAGCCTCCATAGCGCCTGTTCCTGACGAAGCCAAGATAAATACGTCGTTTTTAGTCTGAAATATATACTTTAACCCTTCGGTTGCTTTCTTGATCTCTCCCTGAAATTGCGGAGTACGATGGTGAATAATCGGCCGGCTCATCGCCTCTAAAACCTGCGGTGGCAACGGTGTCGGCCCGGGTGTCAAAAGATAGTTTTTCCTCATTTTTTCTTCCCCGGCATAATTACTTCGTCAACTATCCCGTATACTTTAGCCTCGTCGGCAGACATAAAATAATCCCTATCGGTATCCTTTTGCACTTTCTCTAGCGATTGCCCGGTATGATGCGCGAGTATTTGATTAATCTTATCGCGCATATTCAAAATCTCTTTGGCATGGCGCGAAATATCTTCAGCCTGCCCCTGAACGCCTCCCCAAGGTTGATGAATCATCACCCTTGAATTGGGCAAAGATTGACGCTTACCTTTTGTGCCGGCGCATAATAAAAGCGCCCCCATGCTTGAAGCCTGGCCCACGCAATAAGTAGCGATATCGCATTTGACAAATTGCATTGTATCGTATATCGCTAAGCCAGCAGTAACCGAACCTCCGGGTGAATTAATATAAATATTTATATCCTTGTTAAAATCCTCCATCTGCAAAAATAAGATCTGTGCGATAATAAGATTTGCCACATAATCATCTACTGCAGTTCCGACAAAAATAATACGGTCTTTAAGGAGCCGGGAGTAGATATCATATGCTCGTTCATAACCGCGTTCGGTCTGCTCTATAACCATAGGAACCAAGGTCTGATTCTTAACATCCATATTTACCTCCTTGCGCAGAAGCGCATACTGGCCCGTCCTTTAGGGCCAGGTATTGCCAAAAGGGCACACCGGCCTATCCTTTAGGGCCGGGTGATTTTTAAGCCGCTATATTCCAATTCGCCTCTCTAAATAAAAATTCCATTACCCGTCTCGGCATATGCTCATCTTGGGTAATATTCTCTTTTTTCGCTATTGCCGATAAAACTAAATAAACCTTAACCTGATTTCTGGCTTCGGGCTCCAGTTCCTCGCGCATCTTCTTCTCTTGCTCATCTATCTTCTCGCGCGGAATACCTTTTAAAGCCAGATCCACCTTAGCCTGCCGCAACATATCTTCTAACTGTCTCCTGACTAAAGACTGGGGTGATTTAAAATCTAATCCTTTAACCAAATTCTCAATAATCTCACCCTCTACCCTTTGCCTTTCAGCATTTTCTTTCTGTAGGAAGATCTGTTTCTCTAATACTTTCTCTAATTCTGTGAGAGATGGATAACCCAGAGATTTAGCTAAATTATCATCTACATTTTCTAATTTACGCGATTCTTTCAACGAATCAATACTTCGCTTTACATCATCTGCCGAAACGCTTACATTTTTATAATTAATCTTTATACCTTTATAATCCTTGATATTAATTTCCGGGCTAATCTCTACTTTGGCCTTAAAGGAGAGGTTATCACGGTCTAATTTTATTTCAGATATTTCGGGTAATTCAATAACATCAAGCGCCTCTTCATTAATAGCCTGATTATAAATATCCGGAACTAACTCCTTCAAAACCTGCTCATGGGCCGCAGAGCCATATTGTTTTTCTAAGATATCCCTGGGCGCGTGCCCCGGACGAAACCCCGGAACCTTGGCTTCAGTCGAGATACGTTTAAATACATCTTCAAATTTATTCTTAACAACATCTCCGCTTACTTCAACATTTATCTCTCTGATGTTGCTCTCAATCTTCTTTACTTCTGTCTTCATTGCTTTCCCTTTCACATTCTAAACTTCTCACCCAGATACACCTGACGTGCCTGGGCACTATTAATAAGTTCGTTAGCCGTTCCAGAAATGAGTATTTTCCCTTCAGCAATAAGATAAGCGCGGTCAGTTATAGATAAAGTCTCTCTTACATTATGATCAGTAAGCAAAATACCCAACCCCTTTTCCTTTAGTTCTTTAATAATCTCCTGCGCCTCGTTAACCACAATAGGATCAATACCTGAAAATGGCTCGTCTAAAAGTATAAAAGAAGGGTTAGTAACCAAAGCCCGAGTGATCTCCAGCCTCCTTCTTTCTCCACCTGATAATGTATAAGACCTATTCTTTCTCAAATGCGCGATATTTAGCTCATCAAGCAGACCATCCAGCCTTCTCTTCCTCTCGGATTTACCTATAGGTAACGTCTCTAGAATCGCTAGAATGTTCTCTTCAACAGTCAGCTTTCTGAAAATTGAAGCTTCTTGCGAAAGATAACTTATTCCGAAACGACAACGCTCATGAATAGGAAGATTAGTAATATCATAGTTATCAAAAACTATCCTGCCGCGATTAGGAGGAATAACCCCTACGATCATATAGAATGTCGTAGTCTTACCCGCGCCATTAGGGCCCAATAGCCCGACAATCTCGCCGCGCTTAACTAAGATATCAACACCGCGGACAACCTCTCTGGAATTATACGATTTACTTAGGTCTTTAATTTCCAAAAGATGCATCTTTGAGCTCTCCTGTGGAATAAAAAACTAATTTGGGACGGCCGCTTAAAATTATTTTTTTATCTAATGCTTTATATTCCGCTTCTTGGCTATAAGAGATATTTTCGCCGCGCACAATTTTCACATTACCACTGGCGACTATCCTATCTATACTGCTTGCCATTGACTTATCGGTTTGATTTGCCGCAGGGCCGGTGCTTCCTCTAACAAAATAAAGATCCATCTTATCGCTATAAATTGTCAAATCCGGCCTTTCCACTTTAACATTATCATAAAAAGAAGCAATATTTTTCTCATAGTCCACTATTAGCTCGCCGTCGCAGGTAATGACAACTTTATCCTTAAGTACTGAATCATTACCATTTGCAGTTGCCGGATTTATATCCACACGCACATCTTTATTTAAGGCAACTTTATTTAAATTCGGTTCGCCATGCGCCCCCATACCCACAATAGTTATGTTATCTTTATTTATATTAACCTTGTCGTTGGTAGAAACCAACTGGTTCTTCCTATCCCAATCCATAGAATCAGTGGTGAGTTTAGCCCCTCCTGCTGTCGTAATTACCACATCTTCCTCCAGATGCACCTTTCCATCTGACTTATTAAAATCCCCTTTTTTGGCAGTAAGGTTGACATTTTCTTCTTTATCATACAAATTACCATCTACATCTTTTAATTTAACTACTTCCGTAAAAATATCCGCGGACTTACCGGATATATCCCAGCTTTTTTTACCCTTATCTCCGTAGCCGGATAAAGAGAAATCGCTTATCTGCTGATCAGATTCTTGTGGTTCGGGGGCGACAGCTCCAAAAGCGGAATTGAAAGATAACAAAAAAAAGACAAGAATAAAAGAAAAATTTTTAAGACTCATAAAACTTTATAATATCTTCCCATTTACCTTGAGACTTAAGAATCAACTCCGCCACCTCGCGCACTGCTCCACGCCCTCCATGATTTGTAGTTATATAAGAGGCAGCCTCTTTGATTTCAAAAGAGGCGTTAGAGACCGCAACACCAAAACCTACAAGCTTGATTAAGCCTAAATCTACCAGATCATCTCCGACAAAACAAACTTCATCTTTCAAAACATTATATTTCTTAAGAAGCTTATCTAATATAGCGCTCTTAGGAGAAACATCGCTAAAGACTTCGGCCACGCGCATATCTCTTGCCCGCGGCTTAATAGCAGCCGAGCCCTTGGCAGTAATAAGTACTGTCTTAATTCCTGCCTTACTTAAAGCATAAACCCCCATTCCGTCGTGAACATCAAAAAATTTTGAATCTCTTCCTTTAGAATCGTAAATTATACGTCCGTCGGTGAGTACTCCATCAACATCCAAAAGCAGTAATTTTATTTTACCGGCGCGTTCTTTTAAACTATCTTTTATTTCCATATTTGAAATTTAGACTAGGCCTACCTTGAGTAAATCCTGAACATCTAATAATCCTACTGGGTGCTTATTTTTATCTACCACCGGAAGCTCATCAATACGCTTTTCCTGTAAGATGCGCATTGCCTCGGCGGCTAACATCTCCTGACAAATTACAGTTGGATTCTTAGTCATTATCTCTTT
This sequence comes from Candidatus Omnitrophota bacterium, assembly GCA_020058085.1. Taxonomy (GTDB): domain Bacteria; phylum Omnitrophota; class Gorgyraeia; order Gygaellales; family Profunditerraquicolaceae; genus Sherwoodlollariibacterium. The sequence continues at coordinate 9,556 of JAGVER010000010.1, forward strand.
AATCTTGCACTGCGGCAACATATTGTCTATTTCAAAGTTGCGGCGTAAATCTCCATCAGTGAATATTCCGGTTAATCTTCCGGTTTTATCGACAACTGTAGCCGAACCTGCGCGGGCCTGAGTAATCTTCAATAGCACACCTGGGACCTTTTCATCCTCCTTAACTATTGGATTGGCCTTGCCTGTGCGCATAATATCTCCCACACTTAAAAGCAGGCGCCTGCCTAACGCTCCACCCGGATGGAAAAAAGCGAAATCTTTCTCTTTGAACCCTTTTAGCTCCAGCAAACATACAGCTAAAGCATCACTCATCGCTAATGCTGCTGTAGTAGAAGCCGTAGGAGCTAAGCCTAAAGGACAGGCCTCCTTTTTTACCGATATATCTAAGACTACGTCGCTATATTTACTTAAAATCGACTTAGTATTACCGGTTAAAGCAATCACCTTACAACCCATCTTTTTTAAGAGAGGCAAGAGCTTCTTCATCTCTTCGGTTGAACCGCTATTTGAAAGTATAATCACTACATCTTCTGAAGTAACTTTTCCTAAATCTCCATGGATCGCCTCGGCAGTATGCAGGAATAAACTCGGGGTTCCGGTTGAAGCCAATGTAGCGGAAAATTTCTGGGCGATTATACCAGTCTTACCCATTCCACTTACTATAGCCCTTCCCTTGGTTTTTAAAATCAAATTTACGGCAAGTTTAAAGTTATTATTGATACGGCTCTTTAAATCTTTAATCGCATCCGCCTCAATATCTAAAACTTCTTTTCCTCTTTTTAATATATTTATCTTTTTCATCTCAATGCTTTCTCTATTTTCTTAGCCTGCTTAAGCAAAATCTCTAAATCCTTTAAATTAATCATATTCGGCCCGTCACAAAGAGCTTTATCCGGATCAGGATGTACTTCCAGAAATAGCCCATCACAACCAAAGGCAACTGCCGCGCGCGATAAACCGCCGACAAATTCTCTCTGGCCCCCAGAACAACTCCCCTGCCCTGCGGGAATCTGGATACTATGCGTCGCGTCATAAATTACCGGATAGCCTAACTGGCGCATAATCTCTAATGCCCTGAAATCAGTAACTAAATTATTATAACCAAAAGATACGCCACGCTCGGTAATAATGATATTTTTATTCCCCGTGGATTCTGCTTTTTTAATTATGGGCAAGATATCCCCGGGTGCTAAGAATTGCCCTTTTTTTATATTCACTGCTTTACCGGTTTTTGCAGCAGCGACTACTATATCTGTCTGGCGGCACAAAAACGCGGGGATCTGGATGATATCTAAAACCTTTGCTGCTTCAAGGATATCCTTTACGCAATGCACATCGCTTAATACAGGTACCTTGACTTTATCTTTAACTTTATTTAATACATCTAACCCTTTTTTGATCCCCGGCCCGCGAAACGAACCTAAAGACATGCGATTAGCCTTATCAAAACTAGCCTTAAAAATAAAAGGAATATCTAACTTAACAGTCATTTCTTTTATTCTTTTAGCAAGATTGAGGCAAAGGTTCTCTGACTCAATAACACATGGCCCGGCGATAAGAACCAATTTGTTTTTATCTCCTATCCTGATATCCTTAACAGCTACCTGTCTCATTATATCTTCTCTCTCCCGAGATACTCTTTTACTTTCTCTAAATCTTCCGGGGTATCAACTCCTATAGTATCGAATTTGGTTTCCACAACCTTAATTCTGAAGCCTTCCTCTAAAACTCTTAATTGCTCCAATTTCTCTGTCATCTCCAGATTAGAGACAGGCAGATTCTTATAAGTAAAAAGAAAATCCTTGGTATAACCATAAAGGCCGATATGTTTATAGTAGGCTGGATTTTTTACGCTAGAATTATTAGCTAAGTAAGGAATGGCATTACGAGAGAAATATAACGCGAAGTTATTCTTATCTGTTACTACCTTAACTACATTGGGGTCATTAATCAGGCTTGGGTCTTCTATCTTCTTCATAATAGTAGCCATGGAGACTACAGGATTATCAAGCAGCGCCCTGGCGACGCTATCAATCATTGTGGGATGAATCAAAGGCTCATCCGCCTGAATATTAACTATAATCTTAACATCTAAAGGATTAACTACCTCGGCGATTCTGTCTGTACCACAGTCATGGCTCTTAGAAGTCATCACTACTTTAGCGCCAAATCCGCGGGCAGCATCTGCTATCGCCTCATGGTCACAGGCAATAATTACCTCATCCAATAATCTTACTTGTTTGGCCCTCTCCCATACATGCTGGACCATCGGCTTGCCCATTATATCCGCTAAGACCTTGCCTTCAAAACGAACAGAAGAATATCTTGCTGGTATTACTCCTATTACATCCATAATTAACCTAACCTCTCTCTTAATTCAACCTGATTAGTAGTGGCTGTCCCTACTTTACCAACGACAATTCCGGCAGCATAATTAGCAATATGCGCCGCCTCTAATTTGCTCGCGCCAACAGCTAAACTTAAGGCAAATGTGGCGATTACCGTATCCCCGGCTCCGGAAACATCAAATACCTCTTGTGCGACCGTCGGGATATGCGTAATCTTGCCCCCTTTTTCAAATAACTTCATCCCCTGCTCTCCCAAGGTAACTAATAAAGACTCCAGCTCCAGATACTCCAATATCTGCTTCCCCGCTGATTCAATATCACTATCCGAAAAAAGCTTCTCGCTATCAAATTTAAATTTATTTTTCTTATCCTTAATCTTTAAGTTTCTTACCGCGTTCTCCAATTCTTTGCGATTTGGGGTAATTGAGGTAACTCCGCGATAATATTGAAAATGATCTTCTTTAGGGTCAACGAGAATAATTTTTTTGTGAGTCTGGGCAAGTAGAATTAGCCCTTCGAGCAACTGGGCGTTAATCACGCCTTTGCCGTAATCCTCAATAATTATAACATCGAAACTTTTGATATTATCTTTAATAAAATTAAATATTTCCCGCGTTGTCTCTTTCGGTAAAGGTTCAGCATGCTCCCAGTCAACCCTAACTACCTGCTGATGCCCGGCGATAATACGCGTCTTAACCGTAGTGCATCTCTCTGGCATTACCGTTACGCCTTTGGTGCTGATATTTTCTTTTTTGAGCGCATTCAGAAGCAGATCGGCATTCTTGTCGCTTCCGATAACTCCGGCTAAACAAACTTTAGCCCCGTAGGAACTGATGTTATTCGCTACATTAGCCGCTCCGCCCGGTATATGGGTCATCCTATTCGCCCAGACTACAGGCACAGGCGCTTCAGGAGAGATACGCTCTACCTTCCCCCAAATATATTCATCAAGGATTAAATCTCCGATGACCAAAACCCGCGCCTGATTAAGCTTTTTGATTATCTCTCTGAATTGCTTCACTAGACCTTTCCTTCCTAATTAATTCTAACCGTGGGAAGTTATAATTTTAGCATAATCCAGCATTAAATCAACTATATATTTTAGATATGTTTTCACTTAGAATGCTTCTTTTAAGCTTCAAATATTTATGTTAGATTTTACCTCTAGTTAGTCTATTATAGTAGAAAGGAGAAAATAAGAATGTCTAACACAATCGCCGTGGAAGTTATAGCTACAAGGATTCTAGAATTAAGGGATAAGAAAGTAATACTAGATCGAGATTTAGCTAAGCTTTATGGAGTTTCAGCTAAGGTATTGAATCAGGCTGTAAAAAGGAATATGAAACGTTTCCCGGAGGATTTTATGTTCCAGTTGTCGTGGGAAGAAGTAGCATCTTTAAGGTCACAAATTGTGACCTTAAACAATCCAAAACCAGAGACCTCTCAAAGGGGTAGGCATATTAAATATCTACCCTATGCTTTCACAGAATACGGTGTAGCTATGCTCTCAAGTGTATTAAACAGCGAAAGAGCTATACAAGTCAATATCCTTATTATGCGAGCCTTTACCAAACTAAAAGAAGTTCTTTTAACTCATAAAGAACTAACCACAAAAATTGAGGATCTTGAAAAGAAATATGCCTCGCACGATGAGGCTATAAGAACGATATTTGAAGCAATTAAGCAACTTCTTGAACCACCACCGGTAAAACAAAAACCGCCTATCGGATTTCATACTTACGATGAGTAAAATAAAGTGACAGTTCTAACAAAACTTATTACGCAGCAATAGCTTATCTAGAAACGGTCTGGGGCTTTAAAACATTCTCAACCTCTTGAATATTTTCAGGACTGGCATCCCAACGCCCAAAAGAGCCTCTATATGTAGTCCGATATTTCATTTGAGAATCTTTGTCGAGAAATAGAATCCACCTTGAACCTTTTTCAGGCATTAAATCTTCAGTAAATCTCCACCCGGCTTCCGCTATGCATGCGGAACCATCGCTAAAATCATACCGTACATCCAAGACTTCAGGGACATTTGCACCTTTTAATAAACGAATTATTTTATACTTCCCAATTGGCCCACTAAAATAATCGACTTTACCCTCCAACTTATACCCCGTATATTCAACAATAGCTATAAGTGGAGAGTTGAAAGCTTGGTCTTTTGTAGGTTCGAACATAGGTTTGGCAAAAACAGACGAGAAGCTTATAAAACAGAGTAAACTCATAATAACCAGTAATTTTTTCATAATTCCTTTCTCAATGAAAAAACTCGGGCATTCCGGAGGAGATAACATCTGTCCCCGGAATTACTTATTTGCTTCAAAATCCTTTAGTTCTAACTTGGCCTTTTCAATAAAATCATCCACTACCAAGCGAAGAGTCTTTTTCCAGTTAGCTTCATTCGCTACCTGACAGAGATTCCGCGATGAAGCAGTTATAATTATAGGTTTGTCTCTCTTAGGCACGGTTACAGTGTTTGTAGTAGTTATCTCGCTCTTTAAAGATAAAGTCCAGAATCCTGGCATAAACCAAGCCCAGAATTTGTCAATGGAGATATCCATTATAATAGCATCGGATTTAGCTTCCTTATCGTTGTTAACCACATCGTAACCAAGAGAGTATAAAGAATTACGCGTAGCTTCATAAATAACACTTTGTACGCTTTGGCCTTCTTCAAGTATGATATCCCCTAATGCCTTGCCATAGGTATTACGCTTTCTTGCTATAGCCCTACTCTTCATTTCCGGGGTAATTTTATTTAATTCCCCAAAACCTAATGACGGAATATCAGCGCTTTTAGGCTTTTCTTGAAATATCCGGCTATCTGTAATTGAACGAATATACACCTGTTTACCATTAGAATTAGTTAAAATTCCAGCAGGTACTTGTATACCAAGATAACCCCGGTTTGTAGCACAACCAGTTAAATTAATAATAACTACGAGCAGAACAAAAAAATTAAGTACCTTCTTCATCTCTTCTCCTTTCATTCTATCTAACCAAATAATTAAGTACTCTGTCCCCGGAAATTAATTAATCTTCTTGCTCATTTCTTCTACTAAATTACGATGAATTTCCAATGCTGCATAGTTAGGATCGTTTTTGTTCAAATATTTTTCTGCTTCCGAGATATAGAAAAGTGCCTGTTTCCAATCTCTCATATTTGTATAAACTGATCCAATGTTAGCGAGAGCTTGCCAACTATCAGGCATTACCTCTAAACACTTCTTGGCAGACTGAATCGATAATTTGTAGAAACTATCATCTTTATTCCTATTATATGCTTCTATCCCCTTTTCAAGGTAATTGGAGCTTAAACTAAAATTAATCTCTGCTATAAGGTTTCTATCATCTGTCTTTTGAAGAGCCAACTTACATAGTTCAATGGCCTTATCAAAATCATGGGTAGAATAATAATAAGTAACTTTTTTAAAAATTTCCTCAACCGTAGATTCGGAATTAATTTCTATGTTATTTTTCATATCGGGTAGTTTTGCGTATTCTGGATTCAGGATTTCAATTGTAACGGATTTGCCCGAAGCGTATACTGGTTTACCATCGATGCTCTCAACCTCATCAAAGAAATATGTAAGCGGAACACCTAGAAAGTCTATTTTTATATACTTATCTGTCTTTTCAATTAACTTTCCTTCTACGCTCTTTCCTGATTTAAGAATTATCGTTTCGGCGAAAGTTTTAATTGGAAAACATAAAAATACTACCGCTATTAAGATAATCGATCTTCTTTTATTCATTTCTCCTCCTAGAGTAACCGAGACGCTTTCGCCAAATGAACACACTAGAATAAGTTATAAAAACATTATTTTCTACCCAGTTTCTCGGTTACGGCTTTGGCCATATTTTCATTAAGCTTTCGCGCAGCACTTATCCATTCGCGGCCGGAGAATACACCGTCATCTTTGGTTGTAATCGCATTCCTTCCATCCGCAAAAAGTTCATAGTGAATTTTAAGCGATACACCACCTGCCCCATAGCCTACAAGCATACGCGCGGCCTTACTTCCAGCGCGGTATTCAATTATTTTTACGGTAAGCAGATAGTCATTTGACTGGGGTTTAAAATCTCTGCGTTTTTCAATAAGCTTAGCCTGATAGCCAACTTTTGCATATCGAGCAAATACTCTTACTAAGTCATCATCCATCCAATCGGAGAGCTGCGTTTGCGCTTTGGCTTGACGAGCTTCAAGTTTTTCGTTTACACCATCGTCGAACAAAATACAGATAGTAGTCTGGGCATTTTTCTCAACGGCATTTGCCGAATTAACAAAACCGATAGTAAGTGCTGCAACAATAAATACGGTTACCGCAATCAATTGTCTCTTCATACTTTCCTCCTTTTTGCTGTTTCAACACTAAAAAACTTGTAACGCTTCTATGCTTCTTCTAAAAACCCCAACTCGCCAATATCTGTTAGGGGGCGGTTCTAACAAAACTTATTACACATCAATAACTTATCTAGAAACGGCCTGATGCTTTACAATATAAGAGATTACAAAAACCACATTCTAATATGTGCCCAAAAGTGCCTATCCTACAAGAATAATCGAACGTGTTTCAAAAATCCGAAGAGAATGGTATTTTTACTTTCTTAAAAAGTTCTCTAAAATCTTGATGGTCTTTTATTAATTTTACTCTGCTCAATAAATCTTCATCTTGAGCTAATGTGTACAGATTGAAAATCCGAGCAAATATAATAAAAAACGCAACTATATACTGCGTTCCACACATTATCTCTGGTTTAAAAGAATTTTCTTTGTCAGGAAAAATCGGAAAAGTAATTTTATTCAAAAAGCTGTCACTGATATTTGCCTTACAGCCTATATACCACGCATCCGGATGAGACTTAGATGAAAATATACCGTAATTCAGTTTGTAATGAAGATTGCCTAATCCAACAGTATTCGCTTTTTGTTTTATACTTGTATATTTGTTTTTATTAATCAACCCAAACGACCAATCTCCGGTATAGACATATTGAATCTTCCCGCTTTGCTTATCTTTTTTCCTAAGTTCGAATTTCCTCCTATATTTGAGGTAGTTTTTATATAAACTATCATAGTCTTTCCCAAGCCTATTTTTGAGGTCTTTAATAGTATCTTTTGGTTTTGAATCCGGATATAGATAAATTAAGCGCATATATCGCGATACGTCAGCCATCGCTACAAATTGATTTAAGCGACGTTTAGTATATTTGTGGAGCATAAAAGAGAGATTAACTAACAACTCGTAAATACGTCTTATCAACATAGTTGCCGCAGTCGTTTGACCATTCCAAGCAATGTGTATAGAGGAAACATAACAAGAAAACGCTTCACAAAATAAGGTAAAGACAACTGCTTCTTTTAATTCTCCAGCTGCGCCTGTTTTATAAGTAAAGTTGTTACCTGCTATAAGTTTTTTATTTTCTAAATAATTAGAAAGCAACAATAATCCTTCCTTGGCTCCTTCAAAAGCTTCACTTTCTTCTTTTGGCCATTTAACAGAAGTATCTGAATTTAAAAGCTTACCCTCGAGATAGCTCTTTATGGACATATTTTCATGCTTTCATGTATTATCAATAAATACGAACACCTCATTCTTCAGTAAATTTTATTACTGTAATGCTAACCAAAACTTCAAGATGTCTCTGGCAAGGTTCGAGCGAGTGTCGATTTTAGCCAATGGAGCTTGAGTATTGAGGGAATCCGCCACAATCATTGGCGGACGGCAAAACTGTTTGAGCGCCGAGGTAGAGACTGAGGCGCGAGTTGTTTTGCCGCCGAAATGCGAAAGATCATTGGCGTTAAAAAATCGACCTTGAGCGAGAAGTTTGACAGAGACATTTAATCTTTTAAGACCGAGTCGGCGCAAGAGACTACGTCTTCAACGCTAATCGCCTTTAAGCAGGCGAATTGTTTTTTACAATTATGTGCCAAGCATTCGATGCATTCGATGCATCCGACGTCTTTGTGCAAGACTTTATCTCTTAGGCCTACCGGCCCCCAACGCTTCGGGCTTAAACCTCTCTGTTTCCTGCCAAATATAGAGATTACAGGCGTACCTACTCCTGAAGCAATATGCACCGGACCAGAATCATTAGAAATAAACAAACTACATCTTTTTAGTAAACTGGCTAACTGGGATACGGAAGTTTTTCCTGCTAGAGAGACTACAGAACTGCGCATATTTTTAATTACGTTTTGAGCAATTAATAAGTCTTTTGACCCAGAGACGACTAAAATTTTAAAGCCGTATTTTTGTGCTAACTCATCCGCCACTTCGGCAAAGCGTTCATGATGCCAAACCTTGGAAGGACAACTTGCTGCGGGATTTATGGCGAGTAATTTATCCTGCGCCTTTATACCTTCTTGTTTAAATAAATCATCAACCCATTCTTCGGATTCTTTCTTTATGGGCATAAAAAGATTTTTATCTTTAACATCGATTTTTAAATATCTTAATAAATCCAGATTATATTCCAGCTCATGCTTCTCCCCACGCTCTTTAGTATGGGGAATTCTGTCAGTAAGCAAAAAACCTAATTTTCTATCGTAACCAACCCTTTTAGGTATGCCAGCGAGAAAACTTAATAAATGCGCGCGGTTTGTCGGATGTAAAACTATCGCCAGATCAAATCTTTTTTTCTCTAAATTACGGGCGAACTTTATCGACCGCGGCCAACTCTTATGTTTTCCTTCTTTATCATAAATAATAACTTCATCCAGATAAGGATTCCCTTCAACTATATCCTTAGCATAAGGAGAGACCACCATAGCAATAAAAGCATGAGGATATTTCTCGCGCACTGCTTTTATCACCGGCGTAGATAGAAGTACATCTCCGATCCGATCGGTACGCACGATAAGAATACGTTTAAAAATAATGGGGACGGTTCTATTTTTCTTAAAAATAGAACCGTCCCCATTATTCCCATTATTCAGCATCTCTCTTGATTGCCTTAGCACATCCTCTACCTTTATCAATCGCAGACAATCCAGAGTTCCCAGTTTACACTGCGCCTTTTTACATGGCCGACAATGAATCTCTTTTTTTACTATGCTACTTTTTTTTGACCAGGGGCCATACTTACTATCATCAGTTATGCCAAATATAGCTACTACCGGTATATCCAGATAACTTGCTATATGCATCGTGGCACTGTCATTACTAATTACTAAGGATGCCTTACTTAATAAGCTAGCCAACTCCCTTAGGTTAGTCTTGGCGCCTAGGTCTAAACAAGAGCCCTTTAAACTTTCATTAATATATTTATTTATCGGCGCATCTTCCTTATCTCCTACTAATACAACCTTAACTCCAAACTCTTCTTGCAATTTAAAAATCAGCTCGGCAAACTTCTCTTTAGGCCATCTTTTAGTATGACTGCGCGCTCCGGCAGATATGACAATAAAATTATCCTTATTACTGATCCCACCGTCTTTTAATAAACGCGTTATATACTCTGCGTCATTAGCACCTATATAAAAACTGCTCTTGGGCAAAGGATTATCACTCTTATATCCTGCGAGATAAAGATGCCTCGCCTTCATATGTCTTATCTCTTTGGGTATTTTTGTAAGGCAAGGATGTTTGCTGTAGGCCTTAAGGATAAATCCTAAGAATGAATCCTTTAAATCTACAACCAGATCGAAATTATTCTTTATTAAATCCCTGAACAATTTAAGTTTTTCTTTAAATCCTGTGCGTTTATTATAAATAATAAATTTATCTACAGAAGGATTATCCGCGAATATATCTTTGGCTCTTTCGCTGGCTAAAACCGTAATATGGCTCTGGGGAAAGTCGGCCTTGAGAGAATCTAGGGCCGGAAGCGTAAGAATCACATCCCCAATATTGCTTAAAGTAATTAATAAAATCTTTTTTTTCATAATATTTTATAATTTTATAGCTTGGATAACATCATCGGGCGAGATCGCCTTCATACAACGATTATCTCTACATTTTAGATCATAACAAGGGATTACGCAGCCAACATTTTTTTGCAGGATTATTGTGTTCTTCAAAGGATAAGGCCCGGTAATCTCAAGCGAGGTCGGGCCAAAAATAGCAATTATCTTTTTTGCGCCTACGCTATTAGCAATATGCATCGGCCCGGAATCAGCAGTAATAAAGAGGCTCGCCTCTTTAGCTAAAGCGCCTAGTTGCTTTAGATTAAAAACTCCACAGGCAATTATGGGCTTAAATTTCATTTTTTCTTTGATCTGTACGGCCAGAGACTGATCGCTATGCGCGCCGGTAATCACTACCTTGGCCCCAAGGCTCTCGATTAATTTATCCGCTAACTCTGCCCAATATTCTTTTGGCCAACGCTTAGAGAGCCAGTTGCCTCCGGGATTTATTGCCACTAAAAAATCTTTATTACTAACCGAATTCTTATTCAAGAATTCCTGCGCTAACTTAGTATCCTCATCACTTAAATAAAATTCCGTATACCTATCCTCAACCTTGAGCCCGGCACGTTCAATAATGTCCAAATAATAATCTATGCGGTGAAGAGAATCTCTCGGCGGAGGCATAATCTTTTGCGTAAGAAGAAAACCCCTCTTTTTCGTATAATGGCCTATCCTCTTAGGTATGCCGGCAAGGCGGCAGATAAGCGCGCGGCTAAATGACCGATGCAGAAGAAATACAATATCAAAATCTTTTTCCCTTAAACTACGTACAAAATTGAGGCGTTCAAATATACCCTTATGCCGGTCATTCTCATCAAATATGATAATTTCATCTAAATTAGGGTTGTCTTTTAATACCGGATAGCAACGGCTAGGTATAATACAGGCAATAAAACTCTCCGGAAAATTACGCCGGATATTCCTGATTGTAGCCGTAGAAAACAAAACATCACCTAGCCAGTTTACGTTGAAGATTAGGATCTTTTCACCAACCAAACCCCTCATTTACACCTCTTCTTGTTATCCTTAAAAAACGCGTGATAGCCGCTCACCTTCGCCCATAAATAAAGCAAGTTCCCTGAGCTCTCAGAGATCCTTACTCTCTTTAAGGCGAAAAGATCTTGGGCAGAATAACAATATCCCGTCTTGGTGGATACCCCCAATTTATACCCGGCCCCAATAACCAATTCCTTGATATGTTTATCTAAAAAACCTTCCGGATAGCTGAACATATTGATCGGGCACGCGAGTTTACCCTCTAAAACTTTCTTGGAATAGAAAATCTGTCTCTTTAGTTCATCTTCTGAACTTATATTGATAAGTGGTTCAGCTCCCATGCTATGGCTGCCAAAAGTAATTAAACCTGAAACCTGCATCTCTTTAATTTCATCCCAGCTTAATCTATCGGGCCTGCCTACCTCATCCACGATAAGAAACATTGTAGCTGGTATTTTATATTTCTTTAACGATGGAAAAGCATATTTATAGAAATCCTTATAGCCATCATCAAAAGTTACGGCCACTGCCTTATGCGGCAGCTTTTTATTATCCCTTATTAATCCAGCTAGAGACTCAAGCGGCAATATATTATAACCACGTTCCCTTAAAAAACGCATCTGACGTTCAAATGTTTTAGGATTGACTATAAGAGACTTCATAACAGGATCTATTTCCGGATTAACCGAATGATACATCATTATCGGCACAACGTAACGCCCGGAGACAAAGCTAAAAAAAGACAAAATAACAACTAAAAATATTAATATTACTGATAACGCTATTCTTTTTTTCTTAAACATTCTTGATATAATTCTTCCGTTTTTAAAACTATCTTTTCCTCTGAAAATTCTGCCGCAATATACTTGCGGGCATTTGCTCCTAAACTTGAGGCTTTGTTGGAATCGAATAATAAATCGATTATTGCCTTGGCAATACCGGGAGAATCTTCGGGATTAACCAATAAGCCATTTTCTCCATCTTTAATCAAGGTCTTAATCCCGCCTACAGCTGAACCAATAACCGCAAGCCCGGAGGACATTGCTTCCATAAGCGCAAGGCCTAAACCTTCTTTTAGTGAAGGCATCACAAATATATCTATCGCCGATAAGATATCTCTTGTATCTAATCTTTCGGTTACAAAAAAAACACTCTTGCCAATACTTAGGCTCTCGCTTAATCTTTTTAGCTCTTTTTCCATCTTGCCTTCTCCGGCAATAAGCAACTGCGCATCCGGAAAATCCACTAAGACTATCTTCATTGCCTCAATCAGATACTTATGCCCTTTAACATCGGAGAGTCGGGCCAAAATACCAATCACCGGGCTGGATCTTAAACCCAGCCGAGACTTTGCTTCCTGCTTCTGAGATAAAGAAACTGGCTTAAATTTGTCTACTGCGATACCATTATTTATCAAACTTATCCTCTCTAAGCCTACCTTAAAATCATCCCTGAGATGCTCTTTAACCTGCTCGCTTATGGCAATTATCCTCTCACCCCAACACGGGAAAATCTTACGCGAGAAACGCCTTTTAAAGAAACCATGGCAAGTAGAGATATGCTTTGCACTGGTAAGCTTATGCAACAAAGACCCTAAGACCTGCGTAGTCCGGCTATGTGAATGCAATATATCAATTTTATTATCTTTAATTACTTTACTTAATTTAAACGCGCTTAATAGTATTTTAAGGCTTAACTCATTTTTAGTCTTGATCGGTATGGAAATATAAATTATCCCTAAATCATTAAATTTAGGCAACAATTCTCCGCCGCTGGACGCGATAAAGACGCTATGCCCTTCTTTCTTAAGCCCGGATGCCAGGGTAAAAATATAGCTAGTTATACCCCCAACGTTAAGATGATTAACCAGAAAAAGTATTTTCATTTTAAAAACTTATCTACCCCTTCAAGCACTTCTTCCGCGGTTATCATATTCATACACTTCTTATCTTTACATCTTGCTTTATAGCATGGGCTGCAAGGCAGCTCTTTACGGATGATCAAATAATCTTTTGCCGGAGGCATATGCCTTAACGGATCAGTCGGCCCGAAAAAAGCAACGATCGGAATCCTCATCGCTACGGCAATATGCAAAGGAGATGAATCAGCGGAAACATAAACAGCGCAACGCTTAATCAAACAGGCTAACTGATTAACCGTTGTTTTACCGCAAGCGTTAATTACCTTGACGTTCTTTACCGCATTAACCAGCATATTCGCTTCTGGAAGATCATCTTCAATGCCTGTGACGACTACACGGATATTCCTTAAACCAAGTTCATCGCAAAACCTGACCATATGCTGCCTGGGCCAACATTTAGTAGCCCATCTTTTGCTTGCGCCCATATTTATCCCGACAATCTTTTGGTCATCACTCAACCACTGCGTATTCAATAAATTCTCTATATACTCTTGATCATCTTCAGTAGGCCATAATTCTAAATGGCTATCTCTTAAATCTATGCCCAGTAACTTTAACATCCTGAATTGATGCTCTACTGGCCCTATCCGAGGCTTATCATCTTTAATCCGATAATTAAGTAAAAAACTTAATTTTCTATTATCATACCCATAGCGGTTAAGGCTCAAAGACAAGAATGAAAGCAAGTGGCTTAGGCGATTGTTCTGAAGATCAATCACTAAATCAAAGTTTTTCTTTCTTAAGATTCGCGCAATGCTTAATAATCCCGCAATACCCTTATCTTTACCTTTAAGGTCAACTACTAAAAGTTCGTCTATATAGGGGCTCTTAAGCAAGAGATCTTTAGATTCCTCTCCAACCAAGAAACTTATCTTATGATGCACAAACTTTTCTCTTATTGCCCTGATCCCGGGTATAGATAAAATAACATCTCCTAAAGAGCTTAACTTAATAATTAATAATCTGGGATTCTCAATAGCATCTAGATAAACCTTAAGTGTATTCTCTACCATAAGCCCGACATTATACTTCTCTCTCACCTTTAAAATAGCTGCCTCGGCAAGATTAAAAGCTAACTGCGGATCTTTAAATATCTTTATTATTGCCTCGGCCATACTCGCAGGATCACCGGGAGGGACTAAAAGGCCGTTCTTGTTATTCTCAATAATATCAACAACACCGCCAACTTCTGTGGCCACTACCGGTACCCCTGATGCCTGCGCCTCGATAACAACCCTGCCAAAAGCTTCATGAGTAGTAGTTGCAAGCACCAAAAGATCCAAATGCGATAAGATCTCCGGAATATTCTTTTGTGTTCCTAAGAATTCGGTACAATGGCCAAGCCCCAGTCTTCTGGTTAAAACTTGCACTTGCTCCTTATAGGCCTGATGGGTAGGAGAAGCGTCTCCGACTACCCAGATTTTTAAAGATGGGACCACCCTGGCAACCTTAGCCATAGCCTTAATAAAATATAAGTGCCCCTTAATAGGCGTAATCCTGCCGATAATTGCGATATTAAATTCCTTGCCTCTTTTTTTATTCGGGCTTAAATATTTAAATTTCTCTAAGTCTACGCTCCGAGGTATCAAAGATATTCTGTCATGCGGCACGGCAAAATCTTCAATCATATGCCGTGCGATAATATTACTTAAAACAATTACCTTCTTTCCCCAGCCCATTACATAACTAAAAGGATGTTTTTTATAATAACCGTGACAAGTCGTAATAAAGACGGTTTTAGTCCTACGGCAGGCAAAATAAGCGATCCAAGCTGGCACGCGCGAACGCGCATGTACAATATCTATCTCCTCTTTTTTTATAATCTCAACTAAAAGAGAAACCATCTTAATCATCGTAAAGAGTGATTTTTTATGAACGGCGAGCTGGTAATGTTTGGCCCCAACCTCCTCTAAATCTTTAACTAATTTGCCACCGGCAGAGACAACAACTGCCTTATGATTCAAACGCACCAGATACTTGGCTAAATCCAAGGTCCCGGTCTCTACCCCTCCGACATTTAACTCCGGTAAAATCTGCAGTATGTTCAACTTTATTTCTCCTTGCACAGTAAGTGCATACTGGCCCATCCTTTAAGGCCAGGTATTGCCCAGTAAGCGCACTTTTACAATATCTTTTTCAGGGCCTCGCCGACTAAATAACTATCCCTTAGGCAAGGTCTAGCCGGTTTATCGCGCCAAACCGACTTAACCGTGTTGCTTAAACCCCCACTTTCAACCAAGTATATATATTTATTCTTAGCAAAATAATTCAGAAGATCTTTATGCTTAAAGCTTAAGGCCGGGGCATTAAAGACAAAGACATATTTCTTGCTACTTACCGCTTCAGAGATCATAGATATGCTTTCCGGAGAAGAAATAACAATCTTGCTTAGCCCCAATATACCGCCTATGGCCTCTGGAATATTCTTTTCATTAGCTACGACCATAAGTTTAATGCGCGGACAATCCTTGAATTCCCTTTTGATGATTTCCTCCACCCCTAAAGACGTGCGCCGGGAAGTAGTAACTAAGATTTCAGCGCCTAAGTCCTTAGCTAAAGACTTTACTTCTTTTATCAGATCAGAGATTAATTCACCGGAGAGACGAAATCCCTTGCTATCCCCGCCTATCAACAAACCTATGTATAAACTATCTTTATTTAACCCTTGAGATTTAATAAGCCCCACTGATTCTTCTTCTAGGTATTTATCATCTATCAGATTAAGCGCGCCTTCAATTGCCTGGATATTCTTTCTTTTTAAAGGACGATCGTGCCGCGGCATAATAACTAAATTAAATTTATCTACCCCCAATAAAGCCGGACGCAGGATAACGACTGACTTACTTAGATTCTCGCGGGAAAAAATAAAATTTACTCCTGCAATTGAAGAACCCGCCGATATCACTATATCCGGCTTAAGCCCTGCCAAGATTCCATAAGTTTTCTCGCTTAAGAATATCTTGAGACACTTAAGGCAACCCTGACAATTGTATCTTCCCGAAAAACAAACACAGATATTAAATATAAATTTGGCAAATTTATTCTTGAAGTCTATCTCTACTATATTAACCCTGGCCCTGATATTCTTTTCGCTTAACAAATTTTGCGCTATTTTTGATACTGCCTCTGACTGGCGTAAATGCCCGGTTTTTTTGTCGCTCAAGATAACTATATCTCTCTGGTCAGAATGTTTCCATATCTTATAAGTCCAAAGATACTCTTTAGGATTCCTACGTATAAAATCTTCAAAAATAGCGACAACCTTCTGGAGATTCTGCTTTATATCCTGATCCTCATCACCGGTCGCCTCACAAGAGGCGCACTTTGCCTTCCCATAGGCAAAGGTGCCTTTCATTACAATCTCCTTACCCGCCCATACCTTTATCTTCGGCCCGCGGGTACGAACAAAAAATATCGGAATTAATGCCGAGCCATATTTTAAGGCTAATTTAACCGCTCCTGTAGGCATAGAAGCAGGACGGCCGAAAAAATCAACCAGCGTCCCTGACCTACCACCCTGGTCTGCCATCATACCTATAGCCTGATTATTCTTTAAGGCGTTAATTAACCCTCTCAACCCTTGATCACGAGTAATTATCCGGCAATCTTTATCTTTACGATAATTATTAAGCAAACGGTTTAAACGCGGAAACTTTTGGTCTTTTACAAAGAGAACAAAGGGGAAACCTAAATTCGCAGAGATAACATTGGAAAACTCCCAACTTCCGGCATGAACTCCAACCAGGATTGCGCCTTTACCTCTTTTTAAGGCCCCGTTAATATGCTCCACACCTTCAATCTTAATATGCTTATCCATATAATTACGATCCACTAATGGAATAAGGAAAACTTCGATAATACTCTGGCCAAATGACTGATAGAATGACCTGGTTAAGCGAGATAATTCCATGCAGGAAATCCCAGGGCCCAGCGCGAACTTAATATTGGCATAAGCCCTGGCTTTATGTTTAAGGTCAAGATAATAAAAACAATCGCCTAAGCGCCGGCCTAAGAATAGGCTGGACTCTATGGGTAAAACCCTTAAAATCGGGCCTAAGGTCTTAAAAAGAATACAACCTAAATAATCTGCCAAAAAAAAGTTCTTCATTTTTTACGATCTTTAACTCTATTCGCAAAACCAAGAGCTGTAAATCGTCAAAGATACTAAACGACTCACTTAAGAATCTCGCAGCATCCTTCTCGGTAGTAACCACTACTTTAAGCCCGTTCTCCTTAACCTTTCCGGCGATTACTTTAAGTTCGCCTAAAGTATAATTATGATGATCACTAAATCTTAAATCCAGCCCCACCCTTATACCTAAGCTTAAAATAAGCTTAGAGAAAGAATCCGGATCCCCTATTCCGGAAAGCAGTGCGACTTCTTTACCTTTAAGGCAATCCACGTTAAATAATTCTTGTGGCTTTCTAATATCATAAAAACCGATTGGATGGTGTATGGATTCAACAACTAAGGCCTTAGGGTTATATTTATTTAAAACGGATATTAATTCATTTAGGTTATTTGTTAAATTAGTCTTAGTTAGAACAAAAATATCCGCTTTCTTTAAATAAGATAATGGCTGGCGCAATATGCCCCGGGGAAGCATCTGCCTGTTACCAAAAGGATTAAGCGCGTCAATAGTCACTATCTCTAAATCTTTTCTAATATGCCATTGTTGCATACCATCATCTAATATAACCGTATCAGAGTTATATTCCCTTATCGCTCTTTTGGCTCCTCGCTCCCTATTTTTATCCACAATAACGGGAAGATCGCCTAAATTCTTGGAAAGCATCCTAGGCTCATCCCCCATGGAATCAGCGCCTTTACGCTTGTAACCGCGGGTAAGTATAACCAGTCTACGCCCTCTCTTCTTTAAATGAAAGGAGATAAACTCTACTAAAGAAGTCTTTCCTGTGCCTCCTACAGTAATATTACCGATACTGATAACCCTTACATCGAAACGCTTTAAATCCAGCGATGAAATAAATATTAAGATACGAATAATAAGGCCATAGACAAAAGAGAACAACAAGAGTATGAATTTTAAGCCCGAAGCGAGAAAACCCTTGCTTTTATCTGTAGCTAGATTATAAAGGTACTCTTTCATATTGTTTTAGAAAACTTTACATAACATAAGTATGCCTATAAGAATAAATGAAGACGCACCGACGTAACGTATTATCTCCGGTTTGATAAATTTCGCCATAACCGCACCGATGATAACCGAAATAATCGTAACGATGACATAGGCTGAAACCGAGCCTAACCATACTGAAATCGGCTTCCCTGTCTTAGCTGCCATGCCAATACCGACTAATTGCGTCTTATCCGCTAATTCCGCAAAGAATACCGCTGTAAAAGTAGCTAAAAAGACTCTCCAATCCATGATTCTCCTCCTTGCCCATAAGGGCACACCCGCGCAATTTTCGCCATAAGGCGAACACTGGCCCAATCCCAATAAGGGCCAGGTGCCTATAAGCGTGGGGTGTTGCGCAGAAGCGCACACCGGCCTCTCCTCTTAGGCCGGGTGACATTTTTTAACAAAACAACAGATTATAATCTTATTATGATAACATAGCCTTAAATAATAAACAATATTTATATCAGGCTGAAAAGCCTATAAAAGGCAAAGAGATCTGTAATTTCCTTATCTATAGCTTAGCTTACAGGCACCTTCAATAATGCCAGCGATATCAGTTAAATTATCGGCTACGATATCTGCTTTTTTAAGGTATGCTTTTGGAAGGCTGGTAGTTAGGGCAATACAAAACATCCCTGCTTTCTTAGCAGATTCTATACCAAAGGGAGCATTTTCTATCACCACGCACTGGGAAGGTTTTAAACCTATTGATTTGGCGCATTTAATATATGGCTCGGGATGAGGCTTACCTCTCTTTACCTGGTTTCCCGCAACCAAAGAATCAAATAATGACAAGATCTTTGCAGGGAGTATTTTACTCACTTCTTCTGAAGGGCTACCGGTAACTAGGCCCAAAATATAACCTTTGTTTTTAAGACAACGTAAGAAATCATCTGCTCCCTTAAAGATAAAACGCTTAAAATAACTCTTGAATATCTTCTGCCGTTTCAGAAAAATCTCCCTTAAAAGGCTCGCTTTAGGTTTGATACCTGCACGGATTAAGAGATCTTTTAATGTCTTCTCCCAGTTCTCGCCTTCTTTTGCATAGACATCAAAACAACTCACGCGTACCCCGTATGCCCTCAAAGCTTCATACCAAGCGAGAAAATGATAAGGCATAGAATCAATAATAACTCCATCCATATCAAAAATTATTGCGCGCGGGCTAAATTTTAATTTAGGCATCATCAAACTAGTCCAATGATGAAGTAGAGAGATTTCTCTCTATAAATTCTACTAATCTCTGCTGGGTCTCTGCAGGCATATCCGTAAACTCTACCCCCATCCCGGGATATGAATGCGGCTGTATTTGTTTATCGGGTATCCAAACTACATAGGCATCCAATTCAAGCTCATCCTGTTTCGGAGGCAGTTTCATCTTCAAAACGACTTTATCTCCTAACTTAAATTTATTACAGCCAAATATAAAAGCGCCTACCGCGCTTAAATTAATAAGATCCAAGTTCAGACAAACAGGGCTTCTCTGGTCTTTGGTCTTCAGCTCTATCTTTATATCGATAGGCAGGCGTTTAAACCTGCGGCGGAGCTGCATCTTCTTAATATCTTCAATAATCTTATCCTCTTTAAAACTCTCTAGGGCCATCTCTTCATCCGGGCATATCTCTACAACCTTGTCTAAGCCTGCAATACAAAAAATATTCCTGACATGTATCGGGACATTGATAAATTTAATTCTACCCCGGGCATTGACCACCTCTTTATAAACGATCACGATAACGGATATGCCCATATAATCAATAAAATCAATCTCTTCTAGATTACATATGATATCGGTGTAACCGTCGCGCAAACACTGTGCCACTGCTTCAATCAAATTAGCGCAATCCGCATCAATTCGCCCGGATAAATCTAAAATCACAACTCCATTTCTCTGTCTTGCTTTAATATCCATAAGATGATCCCTCAATAAATTTCCTGATTAACGCAATATTCCTCTTGGTCGCTCCCTTATTATTCAAGATTACCTCCGAGGCGTTCTTAACTAATCTTTCCACTTTAAGATTATTATTTAACAGGCTACTTACGGCAACTATGAGGCTTTCCTGATCAAAAACTTCAAGTGCTGCCTTATTCTCCAGGAATCTCTGGGCAATATCGCGAAAGTTAAACATATACGGCCCGAAAATTACCGGTTTCCCCGCGCTGGCAGGCTCCAAAATATTCTGTCCTCCCTTCTTAACTAGGCTTCCTCCCACAAAAACAATATCTGCCGCGCTATAAAATAAAACTAATTCTCCAACTGTATCTAATATAAAAACATCATTCTCAAGCGGCGCCTTCCGACCAAGCAAACTTACCTTCTCTGGCTTAAAGCCGAGGTTATTGGCTAAATTCTTCACCTCATCTGCCCTCTCCGGATGACGAGGAGCAAGCAAGAGACGAAGATCAGGAAAGTCATTTAATAGTAAACGATACGCGTTTAATAAAATCTCTTCTTCTCCCGGATGAGTTGAACCAGCCAGAAGAAGCCTCTCCTCTATCTTTAACCCTAATCTTTTTTTATAAACCGTAGGATCCACCGTCCGGGCAGGTATTTGATCAAACTTCATATTTCCGGTAACCACTATATTCCCCGGTTTGGCTCCCAGGGTATTTAATCTAAAACTATCACTTCCGGCCTGCGCGCAGAAAATATTTATTTTATTTAAAATTGGTTTAAGTAGATATTTAATAGCCAAATAACCCTTAAAAGATGCGTCGGAGATCCGGGCATTAAGTATAGCAATAGGAATGCCAGATTTATAGAGAGAGGTTATAAGATTCGGCCAGATTTCAGTCTCGGCAATAATAAAAACGCAGGGCTTAATTCTTTTAATTACTCCCCGCAGAATAAAACTAAAATCCAACGGCAGATAAGTAATAAAATCTCCTTCTTGGGCGATCGAATGGGCGATCTTATTCCCGGTAGGAGTTACAGTAGAAATTACAAGACTTTTGAGCGGATAGTTACGGCGAAGCTCACTAATTAACTCGCGCATAGCCATAACCTCCCCTACGCTAACCGCGTGAATCCAGATAGGCTCATTAAAAACTAATCCTTCGGGGATAAAACCTAAACGCCTTAAGAATCCCCGGTGGAACTTCCCTTTTAATAGATATACCGGAAGATAAATTAAAGTAAAAACAAAAAATATTAAATTATAAATAATAGACATACTCTTTTCTTAAGCATGAGGATGCGCCTTATCATAAACACTCTTTAATTTTTCCGTAGTCAGATGTGTATAAATTTGGGTAGTAGATAGGTTAGCGTGCCCCAATAATTCTTGAACCGTACGCAAATCTGCTCCGCGATTTAATAAATGAGTAGCAAAAGAATGCCTTAACGTATGCGGAGAGAGACCCTGATGGGCCCCGGAGCATCTTAAATACTTCTCTACGATACCATGCACCCCGCGCGTTGTAAGACGCTTACCGTTTTTATTCAAAAAGGCGGTTTCACTCTTTTTCTTTCTTTTATCGAGGTAGCTTCTTATAGATATAAGGGCGACATCGCCTATTGGCACGATCCGTTCCTTCTTCCCTTTACCCATAACTTTAATTATACCACTTATAAAGTCAATATCGCTTAAGTTCAAAGCCACCAGTTCAGAGATGCGCAAACCGCTGGAATAAAATGTCTCTAGAATTGCCCGATCGCGCAGCCCGCGTTCATCTCTATCGTCTTTAGCAAACGCTGACTCTATTAACTTGCCTACTTCTTCCTCGGTCATGAACGAGGGGAGATGCTTATCAAGCTTAGGGCTTGAAAGCATAAGTATAGGATTTACTTTCAGGTAATTTTCCCGGGTCAGAAACCTGAAAAAGCTGCGCAAGGTCGAAAGATGGCGGCCAACGCTCCTATTCCCCAGGCTCTTCTCTTTTAGGACTGCGAGGTACTTCCTTAAAAAAAGGTAATCTATTTTTTCAAACTCTATCTCGCCGCAGAATTTCTTAAAATCTTCCAGATCCAATTTATAATTTAAGATGGTATGCGCGGAATAGTTCTTCTCAATCTCTAAATAACGCATGAACTTCTCGATATATTTATCCATAACTACCCAGGAATTTTTAATTTATCCCCTTCATAATCTTATCTTCTCGTTGTTTATCTAAATTAATAACCTCGAAAATCTTTCCCAACTCACTTTTTTTTAGGCCGGTGGCAGATTGAAATTCAGCCTGAACAATATCATAAACTCCTTTATGACCATTATCAATTAAGGTCTTGAGAACTTCTCCTGCGGCATCAAATAATTTTTGAGTTTCAGATTTATTCCAGGAATGCCTAGGCAAGTTAACAAATTTAGGCACATTATTATAAACATCTAATATTTTTCTTACAATTCCACTGTCACCCGTAGCTTCAAATTCTTCATTTAAACTCGATAAGCTATCAGGAGAATCAGCGTTGGGAGACTTAAAATTTTCAGCCTCCTTTATTATATTTTGTATTATTTTCTTCTGTTTTCCTAAATAGTAACTCTGCATTTCTTGTATCTTACTTAAAACCGTTTTATCATTACGCGCTACTGTCGCATAAAAATGGAAAGTTCGAGGGTGAAAATATTCATAATTGCTACAGTAAATTGGATCGGCTAAGTTTACTTTTAACAAAGCGAGTAACTTATCTGGTTGCGGATATTTATAGTAGTAAATTGTAATCCTTTGAACATCTTGTGTGGTTAATCCTACCTCTTTTAAAGCAACATTGTAGTCGAATACCTGCCCTTGCAATGACTTTTTTGCAATATTATTATCTACTTGAAATTGTAAAGTTTGAGCAAATGCAATAGCCGCATCTTTTATATTTTTTCTTATTTCTTCTTTCTTTTTAAGTGAATGATCTTCTTCAGCTACGAATCCAACGCTAACAAAATAAACATAATCTCCGAAAATGAATGTCAAAATTCCTCTTCTGCCATCAGCCTTTATAAGCGGGCCACCATTGGTGCTAACGCTACAAGTCGCACCTTTTGGTATATACACCTCTGCATAATATGATCCTTCAAAAAGTTCACCTAGATATTTCTGATAGTCAATCGTTGCTTCTTTAATAGAATCCCAAATAGTAAGCGGCATATACCATTTCTCAAATGTCCCCTTCAGGTATTGCTCTCTACCAATTTCTTCCAAATCAGTTAATCCTTCTGTAGAAATTGGCGTAAATTCAATACGATATAAATGACAGAGATCATCGGTGAAACTAATACTATTTTCATGATCGTCAATTTTACCACCAAAATGTTCATCCACCGGAATTATAACTTTATATATTCGCGATGGCGGATAATAGTATTTACTATCTATAATCCCTACAGTAACATTTTTTGACTCTGTCTCCCCATTGCAAATATCTGGAATAAACATGTTAATTAGCAGACAACCGAATATTAAATTAGGCAATATATTATTTTTCATTCTTTCTGCAATGCTACTTATCTTCCGGCAAGTCGCGGGAAACAAACCTACACTTGGGGAAATTCGAACAACCATAAAAAAATCCACGCGCAGAGCGACGTTCGATCAATTCTCCGCCGCAGCCTTCTTGCGGGCATTTAACCCCAGAAGTAATAGATTTTGAACCTTTACATTCCGGAAACCCCGAGCAGCTTAAGAACTTTCCCCGTCGTCCCCATTTAACAATCATAGGCTTACCGCAAAGATCACAAACCTTATCAGTAGTAATAACCTCTTTTTTAACATTACTCTGGGCAAAATCAAGGCTGACCTTAAAAGGAGCGTAAAAATCTTCCAGAACCTTAAGTTTTTTAAGCCTGCCTTCTTCAATTTCGTCCAGCTGCTCTTCCATTAACGCGGTAAATTTTATATCTACAACCTTAGGGAAATATTCCACTAATAAATCACATACCTTAAAACCTAATTCCGTGGGATTAAAATAGCCTTTTATCCGGCGTGCGTAATCACGCAGGATTATTGTATAAATTATCGGCGCATAGGTAGAAGGCCTGCCTATACCATCCTCCTCGAGTGCCTTAATTAATGAGCTATCTGAATAACGCGCCGGCGGCTTAGTAAAATGCTGTGAAGGAGTAATTTTAAGCAAATCTAAAATATCTCCCTTTTCCAATAAAGGTATTTTATTTTTCTTACCCCCTTGATCATCATCTTCTTCTTCGTCTTCGTTATTCTTATATGCTAAAAGAAATCCATCAAAGAGAAGCGTACTGCCGGAAGCGCTAAATAGATATTTGCCTGCCTCTATATCTACTGAAATTACAGCGAAAAGAGCTGGCTTCATCTGGCTGGCGAGAAAACGATTATAAATAAGGGTATATAATTTATGCTGATCGGGAGTTAAAAAATTCTTTAAACTCTCCGGATGGCGCGATACAAACGTTGGCCGAATCGCCTCATGGGCTTCTTGTGCGAGTTTTTTTACTTTATAATAATTAGGCTTATCCGGCAGGTAATCTTTGCCAAAACTTAAAGCGATATAATCACGTACTTCATTAATCGCTTCCGGCGCAACACGCGGAGAATCCGTACGCATATAAGTGATAAGGCCTACTGGATTATCCTGCCCAATATCAATACCTTCGTAAAGTTGTTGCGCCAAGAGCATAGTCTTATTAGCATTAAACCTAAGCTTATTAAAAGCATCCTGTTGCATAGTGCTGGTAATAAAAGGCGCGCTGGGGTAACGTTTTTTCTCGCTTTTCTTTATCTCTAAAACTATGAATTTTTCGATCTTGGCTTCTTGGCAAACCTTCTCTGTCTCTTGCTCATTTTTTATCTCGGCTTTTTGACCACTTACTTTATTTAATTTCGCGAGAAAATTATTCTCGCCCTTAGCTAATTCCGCTTCAACTTCCCAATATTCCTTAGCAATAAATTTCTGAATCTCTCGTTCTCTCTCTATTATTAGCCTTAAAGCTACTGATTGGACCCGCCCAGCGCTTAAACCACGGGCAATCTTCTTCCAGAGCAGAGGGCTTAAAAAATATCCCACAATCCTATCTAAAACCCGACGGCCTACCTGCGCCTCAACCATATTAAGGTCAAAATCCCTTGGGCTTTTGAATGCCTCATTTACCGCCGCAGGAGTAATCTCATGAAAAGTAACCCTCAAGACATTATTATTCTTCTTAAAAACACGCTCTTTCAACTGCCAGCCGATAGCTTCACCTTCTCGATCAGGATCAGTAGCAATATAAATAGCGTCTTTGTTCTTGGCTTCTTTTTTGAGGCTGGCCAAAACCTTCTGCCTGCCCGGTAAGGTAACATACTCCGGCTCAAATCCTTTTTCAAGGTCAACCCCTAATTTCTTCTGGGGCAGATCAATAATATGCCCCATAGAAGAGACTACACTAAAATTATCTCCTAATATCTTTTTAATAGTTTTAGCCTTAGTCGGCGACTCTACGATTACTAAACTCTTTCCCTGCATTAAGAGCACCTCACGAACTGTTTGCCCGGTAATTGCTTGACTAATTTTCGTATTTGCAACTTTAAAAGCATATCGGAGATTCGGGGAATATCCATCTCTGTTCTTTCAACTAACTCCTCTAATTGAATAGCCTGAAGGGATATTAAATTAAGGAGCTTCTCTTCTTCGCCGCTCCCTAGAGATTCCTTATTCTTGACTAATTCTTTTTTATCAACGGGCAGAGACAAGACAAACTCCTCTAAAATGTCAAAAACATTGGAAGTTAATTTTGCCCCCTGCTTGATTAATTCATTGGTGCCAAAAGAAGTAGGAGAATCAATCTTTCCGGGGATAGCGAAAACTTCCCTATTTTGCTCCAAGGCAAAATCAGCAGTAATTAAAGCGCCGCTATTTCTGGCTGCCTCAACTACTAATATCCCTAAACTCATCCCGCTGATCAAACGGTTGCGCCGGGGAAAATTTTGCGGCAATGGTTTAGTGTCTAAAGAAAACTCAGAAATTACCGCCCCATTTTCGGAGATTTCCTCGGCTAATTTCTTATTTTCCGCGGGATATAGATAATTAAAACCGCTTCCGATTATGGCAATTGTACGCCCGCCTGATTTCAATGCTCCCCTATGGCTATAAGTATCTATACCGCGAGCCATACCCGAAACAATGGTAAAACCATGCGTAGCCAATTCGGAAGAAAACCCTTCAGCTTGGCTTAATCCGTAAAAAGAGGCCCTGCGTGAACCTATAAGGCCAATAGCAAAGCTATCTTCCGGTTTTAATTTACCTTTGAGATAAAGCACTATTGGCGGATCAAAAATATTCTTAAGATTAATCGGATAATCATCGTCTTCAATTGTAATAATCTTCAACCCTAATTTTTTGGCCAGATCTAATTCTTTTCCTATGCTCTCTTTCTTCAAAGAAATAATCTTGTCAGCGATTTTTTCTCCAATTCCATAGATTGCCGTTAGTCTCTGCCGGGAAGCCATTAAAATCTCCTCTGGGCTGCCTAAATATTCAACGAGTTTTTTAAACCTGACGCTGCCGATTTCACCAACCATATTTAAAGCAACCAATGCCTCTAGCCTTGTCATT
Organism: Candidatus Omnitrophota bacterium; assembly: GCA_020058085.1. Lineage (GTDB taxonomy): Bacteria > Omnitrophota > Gorgyraeia > Gygaellales > Profunditerraquicolaceae > Sherwoodlollariibacterium. The sequence goes on from JAGVER010000010.1 coordinate 36,386, forward strand.
TATTTTAATATAGGTTTTTTTCGCGGATTAACTTTGCTTTTCCCGATACTTCTTCAGCCTTATCAAATTTACGCATCTTTCGATAAAACTTGGCCATATTATCCAAAACCTTGGCTACATTTAAATGATCAGGCCCAAGGTTACTTAGCATTATCTCTAAATAATCTTCATAAATATTCTCTGCCTCAATATACCTTGTTTGTTTTAAATAGAGATTAGGAAGACTATCGATAATTTTGGGCGCATCCGGATGCCAAGGCCCAAGATAAAGATCGTTGATATCTAGTAAACGTTTATAGATAGGCTCATTACGCTGATTCCATAATTTATCCGCTTCTGATTGAAGACGGTTTAGAGCCTCACCAACACTTGCATCTTCCTGATAAAAATTGCCTTTAAACAAGCCCCATGCATATCTGTAATATTGTTCTGCTTCTTTATCTTTACCTTGCATTTCATAGAGCTTACCTATATCGTCAAGCGGGCGAATCAAAATAGGATGCCCTTCTCCATAAGCCCCTGCGATTGATTGCAAAGAAAACATTAGCATTTTTTCTGCTTCTTCATATTTACGCTCATCTTTATACAAAGAACCCAGGTGGCTAAGAATAAGTGACGTATTAGGATTGCCACTGCCAAAATTCTTCTCTAATATTGCCTGAGAATTCTTATAAGACTTTTCCGCCTCAAAATATTTACGCCTAATCTGGTAATTCTCCCCTATATTATTCCAGACTTTAGCTGTATTAAAGTTGTCTAATCCTAAATTTTTTTCGTATATCGCTAATGCGCGACTATAAAGTTTATCTGCTTCCAAATATTTGCCCTTGATTTTATAAAGAGCAGCTAAATTATTTAGCATTACAGCAGCATTAAGATGCTCCGGGCCAAATTTTTTTTCTATAGAATGTAAGGCATCCTCACTCAAATCTATAGCCTTCTGGTATTTAGCATTAAAATACGCATCTATGTAACCTTCTAGATACTCCTCTATCTCCCAAGATATATCTTCCTGAGCATAAGAGAAAGAGAGAAAAGCTATAGCAACTAAGATTAATACAAGCCTCTTTGATAATTTCATAAATTCCCTTATCATTCTTACGCCCCTAAATAATCTTTACGATCTTTTCAACTATCTCTTTTACGGAAAGTTTTGAAGTATCGATACACCTATTTGCCATGGCATAATACGGTGCTCGCAATTTAAGCAGAAGGCTTATTCTTTCTTTAGGATTACCGGCATTGAGAAGCGGACGGTTAGCCGCTCTCGAGGTCCTTTTCAAGATAACAGAGGGATCGGCCTTAAGACAAATCATCACCCCACTCTCCTTCATTCTCTTTATATTTTCTTTATTAATAACGACTCCGCCTCCGCAGGCAACTACAAATTTTCCTTGAGAAGAGACTTCTTTGAGTACTCTCTTCTCAAGAATCCTAAAATAAGACTCTCCTTTTTTACTAAAAATATCCGAAACAGTCTTCCCTTCTCTTAATTCGATCAGCTCATCCAAATCGGCAAACCGCCACTTCTTTTTCTTAGCAAGTTCGCGGCCGACCGTAGTCTTCCCAGTCCCCATAAATCCAACTAAATAAATATTCATATTCTTAATAATCGAGACGCTTTCCCCAGCCCTATACTTGTCATAGAGTTAGCGAAAGCGTCTCGAAGCTTATTCTTTGTAAGCCTGTAAGACTAACTCGCTTAACTCCTGACGTTTTTCTCTGGTAACAGGGTAAACCGTGTCATACCATTTACCATCTTTACCCTGATGGCAAGGCATACTCACAAATAGGCCATTTACGCCTGAGACAACACGTAGCCCCTTGATTACTACTCCGTCTAACGATATATCCACAAAAGCCTTAAGCTTAGAATCGCCTTCAATTTTGTGGATACGATCAACCTGAATCGCGATATCGCTCATCCTGATCACCTCCTTCTACACTAATAGACGAAGAAGGTAAGGAAATCTAACTAATTCTTTTTATGTAGCTTTTATAATTAGCTTTGATCTCTCTCAAGGAATCCGAGCCGAATTTCTCTAAGATCGCGTCCGCCAAAACAAAAGCGCAAGCAGATTCAGCCACAACTCCGGCAGCTTCAACTACACAGGTATCTGATCGTTCTACAGCCGCTTTAGAAGACTTATTAGTTTTAATATTAACTGAATCCAATGGCTTCATTAAAGTGCTTATAGGTTTCATACACGCGCGCAGAACTAATTCCTCACCATTGCTAATGCCACCCTCAATCCCTCCGGCATTATTAGTCTTACGTAAATAACCTTTACCCTTAGCATGATAAATTTCATCGTGGACCTCGGAACCAAAACTTATAGCATAACCAGATCCCAAACCAACTTCAAATGACTTTATCCCCGGTATAGAGATGATCGCTTGAGCAAGACGGCCATCTAATCTTTTATCCGCTTGGACATAACTACCCAAACCAACGGGAAGGCCCTTGGCTCTAACTTCAAATATCCCTCCGACTGTATCCTTAAGCCTGATAGCCTCACTAATTTTATCTCTCATAGAACCGGGAGTATTTTCTCCGCCAACAGACAAAATTCTGCTAGATATACGCACATTAAATTCATTTAAGAAAATTTTACATAACGCACCTATGCCTACGCTAGCAACAGTACTGCGCGCAGAAGCACGCTCTAGGACTTCCCTTATATCCGTAAAACCGTATTTTAGTAACCCCGCTAAGTCCGCATGTCCGGGACGAGGAGAGAATACCTTATACAGCTTCTCAATACTAAAATCATTATTCTTAATCAAGAGAGTAAGCGGACTCCCTAAGGTTAAATTATTTTTCAACCCGGAGAATATTTCGGCACGGTCATTCTCAAGCTGCATCCGCTTCCCACGGCCAAAACCCGCCTGCCTGCGCTTTAATTCCTGATTGACTTTAAGTAAATCTATTTTCAAACCTGCCGGCATACCTTCTAATATTGCTACAATCGCCCTGCCGTGCGATTCACCCGCTGTTAGACATCTTAACATATTAAACCTCCTTGCGCAGTAGCGCACATCCCGCAGAAAACGGGATACTCGACATTCGCCTCAGATGAGGCGCACTTTGCCTCGATTGGCAAAGGTGCATTTATGTCGAGGTACCGGCCTCTCGCCCAGAATGGGCCGCCCCCTGAAGGGAACGCTTGGCAATCGCTTCAGAAGAAGCGTACTTTGCTTTCAAATAGGCAAAGGTACATTTATGCCAAGGTGCAAATAAGGCCGGGTGCTAACACTTTCTTACTCCTTCCAAAGACCGCGCTTATTTTCACGCGCCTCTCGGTATAATTTTAAAAATAAATCCGCGTATTTTACATTCGGCGGATAAGTCATTAGTGAGGCATAGCCCTCTTTGACTATCTCCGCATTCACAAATGTGCCGTCTTTTAAATAAACATAGGCAAGTAACCTCTTATACCTATCCTGCCTCTCTACGTCGAACTCTAAACTGACAACTTTGCCTTCAACCAAATCTTTGGTAAACTGATAGGAGCGCTGGCCCACCTCTTTAATCTCTAAGACACTCTCTTGACTGCGCTTGGAATCGCGATAAAGCTTATCGGACTCGTGTATTTCAGGCGTATCAATTCCTATTAAACGCACCCTCTCCCCGCTAGCCAAAACAAACGTATCCCCATCCACCACTCTCTTGACTACAATATTCGCATAATCATAGGATTTGCCAACGGGGATCTTAAACTTAACCTCTTCTCGGGAATGAAAACTAGGATCCAGGTCTCCAGCATAAAGGTAAACGCTAAAAATTAAGATACCTACTATAGAAAACAAAATGAATCTAAATCTCTTCATCTTACTCCCCCCGTTATTAATTATTGCCTATGTTCATTTTACTATTTATTATAGATAAATCAATGATTTTAGAATATAATGACCCTATGATTTACGATAAATTCCAACAAGAAGCTATTGATCATATTAATCAAGGGTATTCGGTTATCGTTTCAGCGCCTACTGGCGCAGGCAAGACTGCGATTGCTGAACATGTAATCAGCACTTCTTTAGAGAAAAAAATAGGGGTAATCTACACCGCGCCGATTAAAGCCCTATCCAACCAGAAATTCCGCGACTTCCAAGGGAGCTTTAAAGATAATATCGGCATATTAACCGGCGATGTATCCTTAAATCCTTTCGCCCCAGTTTTAATCATGACCACCGAAATATTCCGCAATAAGATCCTGGACGAACCAGAAAGCCTAAAAAGATACTCTTGGGTAATATTTGACGAGATCCATTATATTGATAATCCTGAACGTGGGACGGTCTGGGAAGAATCCCTCATCTTCCTGCCTAAATATATGAATATATTAGGACTCTCCGCGACAATACCTAACATTAAACAATTCGCTTCTTGGATTGAATCCGTGCACAATAAACCGGTTAAAACTGTAATTGAAGAAAAACGCCCGGTTCCTTTACACTTCTTCTTTCAGGCGGGCAATGAAATAGTAGACAAAATAGACCGCCTTAGAAGGACTAAATTCAGCAAACCCAGTAAATTATACGAGCTTATAAATTATCTCCGTAATCAAGAAGGCCTCCCTTGTATATATTTTGTCTTTGGCAGAAGGCGCGCTGAAGAATTAGCTTCGGAACTGGCGAACACGAACTTTTTAAATAAAGATGAAAAAATAAAAATCACCGAGCTTTACACTTCCCTCTGCGAACGCTTTAATCTAAAAACCGACCGCACGGCGCAAGATTTATACCAACTTGTGCAGCAAGGCATTGCCTATCACCACGCTGGAATGCTTCCTACTTTAAAAGAAGTAATCGAGAGGCTATTCACCAGCAAGCTTATTAAGGTTATATTCACTACTGAAACATTCGCCCTGGGGATAAATATGCCCAGCCGCTCAGTTATATTCGACGGGCTACGTAAATTCTACGGCCGATATATGCGTAATTTAAAAACCCGGGACTTTTATCAGATGGCCGGACGCGCTGGCAGGCGTGGTATAGATACAGAAGGATTTGTTTATTCCCGTATTAATCTTCAGAGGATAAGGATTGACGAAGCAAAGCGCATTATTTACGGGCCAGCTGAAGAAGTAAAGAGCCAACTAAATACATCTTATGCCACGATTCTTAATCTTTACGAAAAATATAAAGACGAGCTCTTTAAGGTCTACCCTTTATCGCTGCATTATTTTCAGTCGCGCAAAAACGAACAAAAAGAAGCCTTAAGGTTAATTGAGGCAAAGCTAAAGCTGCTTAAAGATTGGGGTCATATTGACGGCGAAGGCCTGACTCAAAAAGGACTCTTTGCCAAAACCACCTATGGCTATGAACTAATATTAAGCGAGCTCTATGACCAACAAATCCTGGAGCAACTTGATGAATTTGGCTTAGGGATAGTAGCTGCGGCAGTTGTCTTTGAGCCGCGTAAAAACCAACGCATACCTTCAAGTCTATCAAAACCAACACACAAGATTAAGAAAATATGTGAAGAGGTGTATGATAAAATTAAGCATAAGGAGCAAAGATTCCATATTTATCCTTTCAGCAAAATCCCCTACTTTCACATGAGCATGGCTATGGAAGCTTGGCTGCGCGGGACAACATTTGATAAAATCCTAAGGTTTAGCGATACTGACGAAGGAGAAGTAGTGCGTTATTTTAGGATGAGCGTACAGGTCTTGCGGGAGATCTCCGAGGCAAAAGTAGTTTCTTACCTCTTAAAAGATAAAATCAAAGAAACTATCCGAGTGATTAACCGCGACGTAGTCGACGCAGAGAAACAGCTTAGAGAAGGTTAAGGTAATCCTCTAGGATTTTCTTGTGATCAAAAGCAAAATCGTATTTCTTTAGATCCTTTAAACTTACAACCTTAAGGCCTGCGGCATCATCTCCTGCTTGAGGTTTACCTTTAGCCTTAGCGATAAAAACCGTACCAATGGTATGAAAACGCGGATCGCGTTTAGGGTCAGAATAAGTATGTAGCTGTTTAATCTCAGTTAAATCTAAACCTGTTTCTTCTTTGGCTTCCCTTTTTACCGCTTCCTCCAGGCTCTCTCCGTAATCCACGAATCCCCCGGGAAGCGCCCAACCAAAAGGCGGATTGCTTCTTTGAATAATCACTATCCCCTCGGGCAACTCTATAATCGCGTCAACTGTAGTAAAGGGTCCGTTTTGTAATTTATAAAGAATATGCTCGAGGTATTTTATAACGCCTTGATTAAAAACTTCATACGCCTCTTTATTATAAAGGCAAAATACGACCTCTTTTATTCTCGAATCCTCTTCTCTTAAATACCGCCATATCTCCTGCGCCATGATTTTAGCAGAAGCTAATAAGGGAAATCCGCCTGTGCCGCAGCCTAGCGCCGGAAAAACAATTGAGCCTACGCCTAACTCATCAGCAACCTTCAGAGAATTCCTACAAGAATTACGAATCTTTATTTCATCGGTTTTATAATCAATCCCCATAGTCGCAGCATGAATAACATATTTTGCCTTTAAATCTCCGGCAGAGGTAAAAATTGCTTCGCCTATACCTATAGGACACTTTTTTACTGCCTCATCTTCAATAATCTTACCGCCTTTTTTCTTTATCGCTGCGGCAACTCCTCCACCCATAACCCCTCTGTTATTGGCAGCATTCACAATCGCATCTACTTTAAAATCGGTAATATCCCCTAAAACAACTTTAATTTCGGTATCTTTTATTTTCATAATTACCTCAGACAAATTTTATGCATCAGCCAAGCCATGTTTTTACCTAGTGTAATCATCGTATCTATCCCTTCTTCATCTTTATCTACTTCCCCTATCTCTCGTCCAATACCAATATTCCAATAGGAAGAACCTACTGTAATCATCTGGCTTATGGTAAAAAAATGGTTGATAGTATCAAAAGCATGGATTGCACCGGCGCGCCTTACTGCAATTACCGCGGCCCCGATTTTACGCTTAAACATCTGATCGTTAGCTCTGGCAACCATACCCGCGCGCTCTATCAAAGCTTTTATCTGTATAGTACAGTCGGCAAAATAAGTGGGTGAACCTAAAATAATCCCGTCTGCTTCGAGCATCTTGGCGATATAGTCATTAATTAGATCATCGGTTACCGCGCATCTCTTGTTTTTTGCGGAAAAACATTTACGGCAAGCAATACATCCTTGTATCTTTTGCCCCGCAAGTTGAATAAGCTCGACCTCAACCCCTTCTTTTTCAAGCTCTTTAAGAACGCGTTTGATCAGGATTGCGGTATTGCCGTCCTTACGCGCGCTACCATTAAAAGCAACAACCTTCATTATTTAATCCCTCCCCCCCTATCCGCTAATTAAAATATATTAGATTAGCGGGTGACGAGGACTGATTCCGAGCGAGCGTGATGCGAGCGAGGAACAGCCCTCGGCAGGACCCGCTAATCTCCAATTATTTTAATTAACACCCTCTTCTTACGCTGGCCGTCAAACTCACCATAGAATATTTGCTCCCATGGCCCAAAATCCAACTTTCCTTGAGTAATTGCCGCTACCACTTCTCGGCCCATAATCGTCCTCTTTAAATGCGCGTCAGCATTATCCTCGCCGGTAAGATTGTGCTGATATTTATCTTTACCGTAAGGAGCCAGCTTTTCAACCCAAAGAGCAAAATCTTTATGCAGGCCAGCCTCATCATCGTTAATAAATACGCTTGAAGTAATATGCATAGCATTAACCAAACATAACCCTTCTTTGACCCCGCTTTTTCTAAGCGCGCCTTCCACTTGTTCAGTTATATTTACAAACTCTAGGCGCTTGGGAGTATTGAACCAAAGGTATTCTGTATAACTTTTCATCATAATTTCTCCAAGATTAGTCTCTTCTCTTTTTGATCAATCTTAAAATTAAAATTCTTTAGAAAAGACATCCCCAACAATCCGTCTCCAAACCCGAAATCACCTTTTTCTTCCATCAAAACAGAAGCAGCTACATTCTTAATTTCAGAATTCTCAACCTTAACATTATCCAAAACAATACGCGCGGCATCAACTGACCGGCCATCAGCTAGCGACACTTTCATATCGGGTTTAAGTTTATCTAAATCAATCCCCAATTTTTTAGCTACGCCTCTTGTTATCAAAATTAGCGACGCGCCGGTATCTAAAACCATCTCGGCCTCGACTTTATTGTTTAGAGTAACTCCAATAGTCATACCCCTAGCATCATGCGAGAAAACTGCCTTGCGCGGCTTACTCTCTTCTTCCATTTTCTGCTTAGCTAATCTATTATCGAGCTCAAGCTTATTTCTTTGCCAACGGTCGCGTAAAGAATCTAAATCTTCTGCCGAAGATCTAAAAATATCCGCTATCTCGTTCTTTGAGAATTTAACCAAACCTGAACCTACTTCAAGCTCAAGGCTCTCCGCATCTTCTTCTCTAATAATCCCCTCAATACTACGGCCATTCTTAAGCTTAAGAGTATCTGCGAATACTTGAGAGAATATAATAAACAAAAGAAGTTGGCAACAACTAAACTTAAATATATTTTTCATTCTCTATCCTTTATTGTCCTTTAGGATAAGGGCCATCTTCTTCTTGCCCTCTTTCTTGGCTTTAGGCGCAAGGAATATGCCGACTTCTCTTTACTTTTTAGAGATTGCATTCCTAAGGACATCTGTTAAGCCTTTGATAATATTCTCCATGACTGGTTTAAGCTTATATTTAGGATCACTAAGGGTACCAGTTATATTTATGGTTGCAAATTTACCAGCTTTCTCAATAACCGCGGTAGTAACGTCTTTCAACGTACCACTTAAAGGGACAAGATTATCAAGAATATCGATATTAAGAGAAGCATCTATGGAACTATTAAACCCTAATTTGACTAATCCGGATAAATAGGCTATATTGCTTTTAAGCATGAGATCTTTTGTAAAAATGTAGCTATCCTGTATAACAAAATTACATGATCCTTCATGAAAAACTATCTGGGCAAAATCTTTAGTAAATAATATTTTACCCAATCCTTTAAAGATATTGAGTTCCCATAGCTTGCCTTTAGTGATAGCCAGATTTCCGACGCCAGTGAGCTTGGATAAATCATTATAGAACCCATTGGCCTTAACCTCGCCTTGTATAATTCCTGCTATATCTTTATCCTTAGCTCCGGTATCTAATTTCAGCTCTTCAACCTTTATCTCCTGCATGAATAAATTAATCGAATACGGTAAATTATCGGATTTTAGATTTGCTTTGGCTGAAGCATTAACCGTGCCTCCATAAAAATAAAAATTTAAAGATGGAACATCCATAATCCCGGACTGCTGATTATAATCACAGGAGAACCCGCTCCCCTTTAACCCGTAGAGAGATATTTGCGGGCTTAAAATCTGAGCCTGTATCGCGCAACCCTTGAGGTCTCTTATATCTCCGCCCAAAGTAAATTTAACCTGCATATCGCCTTCGGGCGAAATTCGCGCCATCTCTTCCTTAAACTTTGCTAACGGCTTCTTTAAGTCTTGCAGCTTTATACCTAATACCCCTGAAATATCAGCATCGGAACTTGAAGTATCAAAATTACCAGTAAGATTAAAATCTGAATGCAAGTATCTTCCGGAGAGGGCAGATATATTAATCTTGGATCCATCCAGAGTAAAATTAGATTTAACAGTTAGATCTTCAGAGAGAAGCCCCAGAACAACAGCCGGGGACTTGAAATTATTAATCAACACGGATAATTTATACGGAAGGCCTTGATATTTAAAGTTTATTTCTTCAGCTTGAAACTGATCGGAAGTAAAATCCAAACGGCCCTTAACCTCCTGAATTGGATCATTAATTTTATCTAGTTTTAAAATAGCGCTCATAATATCCAGATAACCGCTTAGGTCAAAAACCCCCTTATTCAATTTATTTGTAGAGATATTCAACAAGAGGTCAGCATTTCCGCTTAACGCTGCAGGTAATATAAAATTAAACTTAACCTTCAATAAATCTTGGGCCTTGGCTAAATCAAGGGTGGAGACTAAATCAACATTTAAGACTGGACTATTAAAATCATTTAATTTTAATCTAGCCTTCACCGGTAGATTCCAGATATTAACTTGGATATTATCTGAAACTAGCCCATTGTTATCAAAATTAAATATGGCGTTTAATCCGTTAACTGACTCCACTAAATCTAAGCCGGAAATAGCCGAGTCTGTAAAAATGGCTTTTCCGGAATACAAGACCTTCCCTTCATTTAATGTGTATTTTACAGAAGCGTTAATTTGCGAGTTTAAATTAAATAAGATCTTGTCTTTTACCAGATTAAGACCGGATGATCTTAACTGGCAATCGATATTCATAAGATCATTCTTCAATCCTAAAGAAACCGTGGCATCAATCAAACCATTCTTTATCCCTACGCCTAAAGGTTGAAAGTAGGCCGCGATTTTATCAGGCGAAAAATTATTTATTGATATATTCGCGCTTAGTTCTTCTTGCACTATCTTGAATTCACCGGCTATGGCAATATTAGATTTAGGTTCTCCCCCCCGGGGGATTTGAGCAGAAGCCTTAAATCTTAATGAAGCTGGTAATGATAAATAGATGTTAATATTGACATCATCTAAATCTTGGCTGAACGGCACGCTAAGACTATTATCCCTGAAATTAATCATAGAATCAGTGATACTAATCCTATAGATCTCCATGCTGAACCCGGCGGATGGTTTAGTCCCGCTAGTTACTGCCGCAGGTTTAAGGACAGGCTGCTTGGAAAGATCTTTTTGTTTAGTGGGAAACAAATCCGCCAGATTAAAGGTATTGTCTTTGCGTTTTTCCAGAAATATTTGAGCAGAATCGAAATTAATACTCGGGATAATGACCTTTTTCTGGATAAACCCCCAAACCCAAAATATGCAAGAAGCCTCTTTTACTTTTATAATTGCCAGATCCCTATCGTAGATATTAAGATCTTTTAAAACCAAACCCTTGAATATATTTATCCTTAAAGAACCAAGGGTAACTTTCTTTTGGGTTTGATTCTCAATCGCCTTAATAATCAGACCCTTGACTTTCTTAGGAAGCAGAACGTTATTAAGATATGTTAATCCTGAAGCGGATAAAATAATTAGGGTAATTAAAATAATAATTATTGTTTTTTTCATTTTACCTTCGCAGCTTTGCTGCTGCCTTAAGCGCTTCTTTTCTATTTTTGACCTTTCCAATCGCCTGAAGTTCTTCTATCTCAGAGAGAATCTTACCAATTAACGGTGAAGGTCCTAATTTAAACTCTTTCATTATATCATTGCCGCTAAGCAAACGTTCTGGAATCTTTTCTTTACCTTTCTTTAAATATTCTTTTATCAACTTTGCCACTACCTTCTCATGCTGTTTACGCGCATTAAAAGTAGTAAGCGGCCCCTTGGTTGAACGCTGGTCAGCCAACGATAATAAAAGTACGCTTAGAGCCTCAACTCCTGCATCGCGGAAATAGCGGAATTTTGCCCTTGGAGTAGGGCTATTGGTATCAGCAAGATACCCCGGACGAAGATGCCAAAGGACCATCTTATGCAAAGAATATATTTCATCATTAGAGAGCTTCAATCTTCTGGCGATATCCTCGGCGATCCTTAGACCCACTCTCTCATGGCCATGGAATGTAGTCCTACCTTTCTGATGGCGTAAAGTCTTAGGCTTACCAAAATCATGCAAAAAAGCGCCAAATTTTAATAGTGCCTTCCGCCTTCTCGAAGCGCAAATATCGGTATTTAAATATGCCGCAATTTCTTCGTTCTTAATTCCCTTAAAAATGAGCTCCAATTGCCTAACAGTCTCTAGGGTATGCTGCCAGACATCCAGATGATGATATGGGCCCTGCCCTATCCTGCGCATCTTTTTGATCTCGGGGAAAACAGTATCCAGTATCTTTAGTTTATCCAGAGCCAGAAAATAATCATGAGCCCTCTCTGTAGCAAAGACTTTAAATATTTCATCCCGGATCCGTTCCCCAGAGACAGAAATTAATCTATTCCTGTTAAGCTTTGCTAACTTCAAAGTATTTTTATCAATATTAAAATTTAATATAGCCGAGAAACTAAAGGCACGTAATATTCTTAAAGGATCTTCGGCAAAGGCCCCGGTATCTACTACCCTGATTATCTTTTTCTTAATATCAACTCTGCCTTCATAAGGATCTATTAGTATTTTACTTAAATCCACATCATCTAATGCTTCTTCTAATCTTAAGGCAATTGCATTTATGGTAAAATCGCGGTGCCTAAGATCTTCCTCCAGGCACTTGCCGCGAAAATCCGTAAAATCAAAGGTATAAATCTGTCCGCCATATTTTTTGACTAGCCGACAGGAGCCATGCTCTTTATCCAGAATAACAAATCCGCATCTTAATTCCTTGGCTAATCTTCTCCCGAAACTTATCGCCCCGCTCCTAATAGCAAAATCAAAATCTGGATTCTCCTTCTCTCTCTTCAAGATCAAATCGCGCAAAACACCACCCACCAAATAAAGCTTAAGCCCTCTATTTGTGGCAAAATTATACACCGGCATAAGCATGCCGCGTTCTTTCAACGTAAATCTCATCTTATTTATCTTTATTAAATATCTCTGACTGTTTTATAATTTCATCTTCAACAAAGATGGGGGCGTGGGCCCTGACTGCAAGGGCGATACTATCAGATGGCCGAGCATCAATAATCTTCTCATTACCGGAGGAAGACTTCAGAACTATTTTTGCATGAAAAGTATTCTCTTCTAACTTATCAATAATAATCTTCTCAATATTAGCTTCAAGGTATTTTATGGTTGTATACAGAAGGTCGTGCGTTAATGGGCGAGTTGGCTCAAACCCACTTATTTTCAGTTTTATAGCTGAAGCTTCGGCTAACCCAATAACAATAGGCAAGAGGCGCTCTCCGTTTTTTTCCTTTAAGACAATCAGCTGCTCATGCCTTTTCTCGTCTATAACAATCTTATTTAACTCCATCTCTAGCATAGGAATTAACCCTCTACCTTATCCTTCTCTTTTCTTTGCGAAAAATGCGCTTGTCTTTTTCTAGTATATCCTTTAACTCGACCATAAACTGGCCTACATCTTTAAATTGCCGATAGACCGAAGCAAAACGCACATAAGCTACATCATCCAAGTTTTTTAATCTTTCCATCACTAGCTCACCGACTCGGCTAGCCAAGACTTCACGGTCGGATTTCTTCTGGATTGAACGCTCAACTTGAGTAACTATCTCTTCCATCTTTTCAACACTTATTGGCCGCTTTTCGCAAGCTCGGATAATACCGGCTAAAACTTTTTTACGGTCAAAAGGCTCGCGCCGGCCGTCTTTCTTAATAACCATAAGAGAAATTTCTTCTATATATTCATAAGTAGTAAAGCGTTTACCGCACTTTAAGCATTCACGCCTGCGTCTAACCGCAGATTTCTCAGCTGTACCCCTAGAATCCACAACCTTATCCTCTTTATATCCGAAAAAAGGGCATCTCATATCTTTCGTATTTTTATTTTAGCTTGCTTTAAAAAATCCGCGGCCATCTTATCCGGATAACCCGCAACAATAACAATCTCTTTTATTCCGGCGTTAATCAACATTTTGGCGCAGATTACACATGGCTGATTTGTGGCATAGAGGGTGCTCCCCGCTACACTTATCCCATATAACGACGCTTGAATCAACGCGTTTTGCTCCGCATGTAGCGCACGACAAAGTTCATGGCGCTCTCCAGAAGGAATCTTTAATTTCTGACGCATGCATCCCATATCTATGCAATGCTTAAGCCCTGCCGGAGCTCCATTATAACCTGTAGCCAATATCCTTTTGTCTTTTACCAAAACAGCGCCTACGCTACGGCGTAAACAAGTTGACCTCTTAGCCACAAGCTTCGACATCTCCAAAAAATATTCATCCCAACTTGGTCTTTGATGTAAATTATTCTTTTTTTTCATCTTTATTTAATTAACTCCGGATAAACAGGAAACTGATTGGTTAATATTATCACCTCTTTTTTAATGACCTCGAGTTTTTCCGGGTCATTATTTGCCTCTAAGCAATCGTTCATAAACTTAGCAATCTTACGCATCTGGGGCTCTTTTAACCCACGGGTTGTTACCGCCGGAGTGCCCACCCTTATCCCGCTAGTTACGTCTGCGCCTTTCTGATCAAAAGGAATAAGATTTTTATTTACCGTAATATTAACCTGCCCTAAAGCGCTGGATGCATCCTTACCGGTGATTCCTTTTCCACTTAAATCTACGAGCATTAAATGCGTATCCGTCCCTTTAGAGACAATACGAAAACTATACTCAGTCAAAGCGCTGGCTAACTCTTTAGCATTTTTAATAACCTGATTCTGATAAGTCTTAAATTCCGGGCTCATCGCTTCTTTAAAGGCCACGGCCTTACCGGCGATAACATGCATCAGCGGCCCACCTTGTATCCCGGGAAAGATCCGGGAATTTATTTTCTTCGCGAATTCTTCCCTGCATAATATAAAACCTCCGCGCGGCCCACGCAAAGTCTTATGTGTAGTTGAGGTAACAAACTCGGCAAAAGGTATCGGAGATTCATGCAGGCCCGCAGCAACCAGACCGGCAATATGCGCCATATCCGCAAATAAATAAGCGCCGACCTTATCGCATATGCTTCTGAAAGCTTTAAAATCTATCTTCCTGGGATAGGCGGAAGCACCGGCAAGAATCATCTTAGGTTTATGTTTCTTGGCCAGATCCATAATTAAATCATAATCCAACATCTCGGTTTTCTGATCAACCCCATACCCTATGATCTTATAAAACATCCCGGAAAAATTATTCGGATGGCCATGAGTCAAATGGCCTCCGGCAGCTAAATCCATAGCCAATACTGTATCGCCGGGCATAAGCACTGAAAAATAAACTGCCATATTTGCCTGAGAGCCTGAATGCGGCTGGACATTAGCATGCTCAGCTCCAAATAATTTCTTAACCCGGTCAATAGCTAAACTTTCAACTTCATCCACATGGCTACATCCGCCATACCAACGCCTTCCGGGATAACCTTCCGCGTATTTATTTGTTAAAACCGAGCCTTGAGCTTCGAGCACAGCCAAAGAAGTAAAATTTTCAGAGGCAATTAGCTCTAAATTTTCCTCTTCTCTTTTAAGCTCACCTTTAATCGCGCTATAAATTTCCGGGTCAACTTTCCTTAAAAAATCCATTATCTTCTACTCCTTATCTTTTTTTCAATCTCTCTAATTTGGGTTAATCGCCTTTTGTGCCTTCCTCCAACAAAATCCGTATTCAACCATGCCATAGTTATTTTTTTAGCTAAATCCGGACGGACAAATATAGAACCCAAAACTAATACATTGCTATCATTATGCATACGGGATAATTTAGCTATTTTTACGTTAGAAGATAAAGCTGCACGCACACCGGGTAACCTATTGGCAACGATAGAATTCCCTATCCCGCTTTTACAGATAAGAATCCCTCTTTTAAATTTCCCTTTGGATATCTTATCCGCAAGAGCATAAGCAAACTTAGGATAATCGCAGCGGTCTCCGTTAAAAGGCCCTAAATCTTTTACCTTAATTCCCTTTTTATTAAGAAATGAGATTAACTTCTCTTTTAAGGAAAAACCTCCGTGATCCGAAGAAATAAGTATTGGCATCATATTAAATTACTCACCCTTTCTACAGCTTCCTTAATGGAAACAAGTGTTTTCTCATAAAAATCCAAAGACCTGCCGATAGGATCGGAGATATCCAGATGGCTATCATTTATTTTAGCAAATTCCTTTAATAAAAACACCCTATTTTTGACTTCAGGGGCAAGATGCAAAATCGCATCTTCATGCAACCTCTCCATAACTAGAATAAGGTCGGACCTTCTAATCATTTCCTTAGTAACTTTCTGCGATAGATGTTTAGAGACATCTATCCCCTCTTTAGCTAATACATCCTTTGTCCCTTGTGAAGCACCAAGCCCCGCGAGCATCATTATCCCGGCAGAAGAAACCTCCACATCGTCTCTTCTTTTATCCTTCATCATCTTTTTTAATACTGCTTCAGCCATAACCGAACGGCAAGAATTACCGGTACATATAAAAAGAATATTCTTTTTAGAAATAGTAGCCTCAATCTCTTCTTTCTTTATAGCCCCTATCCTGGCAATTGCAGGTTGCTCAATTGTTAAATCAACGATTGAAGATTCTAACCCTAATTTTGTCTGACCTGCATCAATAGCAAAATCCACTAAGCCATCTAGATCTTTTATCGCCTCCTCAAAATCAACCGGCGCAGGATTACCGGAGATATTTGCCGAAGGGCAAATTATCGGATCATGCGCTTCAGCAATAACCCTTAAAGCAATCTCATTATCCGGCATACGCAAACCTACACTCCCACCCTTGATCGCTTTAAGTATCAGCGTTAACGGCCCGGGCCAGAATTTATCCATAAGTTTATATGCACTAACCGGAATGTTTCTGGCGAAATCTTCAACCTTTTCTTTTTTTGCAATATGTATTGAGAATGGCTTATCCTTGGGTCTTTTCTTAATCTCATAAAGCCTATCTACGGCTTTTTGATTAAGCATATTCGCGGCAATACCATAAACTGTTTCAGTAGGGATAATGACTAAGCCGCCTGATTTTAGGATATGCGCGGCTTCACGGATATAATCATCTTTAATTTGCTTAGGATCAATCCTAACTATCTTGGTCGTATTCATAATTTAATCTTGGTATTCTTTATTTTAATACGCATTACCTTTTTATAAGCTAATAATTTTCCCCCGATTTTCTTATCGCTTATGCCTAATATCTCTGCAGCAAAAATTCCTGCATTCCTTGCGCCGGCCTTACCTATGCTCATCGAAGCTACGGGTATGCCTGCGGGCATCTGCACAGTAGACAAAAGCGAATCTAAGCCTTTTAAGCTTTTAGTCTCCATAGGAATTCCGATAACCGGTAATATCGTATGCGCTGCTACAACTCCTGCTAAGGCAGCAGACATGCCGGCTGCAGCAATGAAAACTTTTGTTCCTTTTTTAGGCGCCTGCTCTATATATTTAATAAGCTCTTTAGGAGTCCTATGTGCGGATAAGACTTTAGCTTCAAAAGGAATCTTAAATTCTTTTAAAATATTTATTGCCTCACCCACAGTCTCTAAATCCGAAACGCTACCCATAATTATGCTTACTCTATTCATGACAACCTCCTCGTCCTATATCTTTCCGATAATGCATCCCCTGAAAACTTATCTTTCCTACCGCCTGATAAGTATTATCTATCGCATCCTTTATAGTTTTTCCTAAACCGGTTATTCCTAAAACTCTTCCACCATTAGTGAAATACTCTACTTCCTGCCTCTGCCCAGGATCATTTATTATCCGGGCCTTGGTGCCGGCATGAAACACATTTATATCTTCCATTCTCTCTACATCTTCTAATCCTGAAATCACCTTATCTTTTTCATAATTGCCCGGATAACCGCCTGACGCACAAACCACACACACACAAGTGCGTGGATCCCACTCTAAAGCCCCCAGACGAGAAAGTTTTCCTTCTGAAAGAGCAAGCATCACTTCAACTAAATCTGACTTAAGCCGCGGCAGAATCGCTTCTGTCTCCGGATCTCCGAAACGCACATTAAACTCTAATGTTTTCGGCCCGTCTTTAGTAACCATGATCCCGGCGTATAAAACACCTTTATATTCTATACCCTCTTTTGCTAAACCATCTATAGTTCGATAAATTACTTTTTCTAAGATCTCTTTAAATAATCCTTCTGTAACTACTGGCGCCGGAGAATACGCACCCATCCCGCCGGTATTGGGGCCTTGATCATTATTAAAGACGCGCTTGTAATCTTGAGCCGAAGCAAAAGGCACAACGCTCTTTGAGTCGGTAAAAACTAAGATTGATGCCTCTTCACCCTGAAGGCACTCTTCCACAATAATTCTTCTGCCAGCCTCACCGAAAATCTTATCCTTTAACATTGACTCTGCCGCTGCTATTGCCTCTTCAACGCTTTTGGCGACAACTACACCTTTACCCGCGGCAAGCCCGTCTGCCTTGATTACACATGGAGCGCCGATTTTATTAATGTATTCTTTCGCTTCGCCAAGATCATCGAAAAACTTAAAATCAGCTGTCGGCACATTATATTTTGCCATCAACTCCTTAGAAAATATTTTACTCCCCTCCATACGGGCAGCAGACTTATTCGGCCCAAATATCTTTAGATTATATCTCAAGAATTCATCTACTATACCTAATGATAAAGGAACCTCCGGGCCGACAACAGTAAGATCTATTTTCTCTCTTCTGGCGAAATCCAGAAGACGGGGAATATCTTCTGCTTTTATATCGATACACTCCGCTATTTTAGTAATGCCGGCATTACCCGGTACGCAAAAAATTTTATCAACTAATTTTGACTGCGCGATTTTCCAAACTAACGCATGTTCACGACCGCCAGAACCGATAACTAGAATTTTCATAATATTCTCAATTTATCTCTCAAACCTTTATCATTATCAAAAGCATCTTGAAGCGCTCTATAGCCTTCAAAGAATGCGGCTTATTAGCGGGCATAATAATGGTTTCGCCGGCGCTTAGGTAATGTTGCTTACCGGCAATTTTAATTTCTACCTTGCCATCAAAGATATAAACTAAAGCATCGAATGATGCAGTATGTTCGCTTAAACCCTGACCTTTATCAAAGGCAAAAATCGTAACTGTCCCTTTTTCTTTCCTAATAACTTCTTTACTAACAACAGAATCGTCTTGATAATCTACTAGGCTAATCAGGCTCCTAGCTTCTTCGACAATATTGATCATAGCCACTCCCAGTAACTAATATTCTCATATAATTGTTTCCACAATCATCTTTTAATTAAATCTATTGCGTAATTCCAGGACTACGAATAAACTTCTTTCCTATGGCTTATCCGTAAAATATAAATCAAAATTTCCTTCTCCGCTATCTTGTAGATTACGCGATAATCTCCCCAACGATATCGCCAATAACCTTGAAAATCGCCTTTTAATGACTTACCTAGACCCTTAGGATCTTTAGCAAGATAGGTTTCAATACGATTAAGGATCTTCTTAGCTATGGATTTATCGAGTTTCTTAAGATCCTCTTCGATAGAATCAAGATAAGAAACTTTATAAACCAAGCCTATTCCTCAACTCTTTGGCAGAAATAATTTTAGATTTGGGATCGCTGAAACGATCCTTGGCAATCTGTGCATCGGCATAATCTTCCAAATAGTGCGCCAAAGCATCAGTAACATAAAAAGTTTCGCTTCGACGCGTAGCTTTTGCCAATGAGGTTAGCCTATTAACTAATCCAACAGGTAAACGAAATGCTTTTAATAAGGTCATGTTTTCAACCTCCTCTCACAATAAGAGTATAACACTGTTATACAAGTATTGCAAGATTATTTTTTACATCCTTACTTCTCTTTCTTGTCTTCCTTATTCTTGATCGGTAAAAAACCTGCCATTTCGCCAATTACATTTACTAACTCTGTATTCGCGGGAATAACAATCTTGGCATTATTCACCAATGCCTTCTCAACCGCTTCGAGTTTTCGCAGTACCTGCGCGTTACCGGTAAAATATTTTTCCGCTGCTTCATTAACCAACTTAATCGCCTCAGCTTCACCTTCAGCCTCTAAAATACGCGCCTGCTTTATACCTTCAGCCTTCTTAATCTCTGCTCTTTTCTGTCCGTCAGCTACAGTTTCAGTGGCTGTAGCATAATCAACCGCAGAAATTTTTTCATTCTCTGCTTTAACTACTTTATTCATGGTTTCTTGAACATCTTTGGGAGGATCGATCTCCTTAAGCTCTGTCCTGACGATCTCCAGGCCCCAACTAGCAGTTTCTTCACAAAGAGTTTTATGCAACTCCGCGTTAATCTTCCCTCTTTCGCTATTTGCGGATTTTAAAGTAAGCGTTCCGATTATATTCCTTAAAGTTGTGCGAGCTAAGTTTACAATCTGCCACTGGTAATTATTTACGCTATACTGACAGTTCTTAACATCATTCTCATCAGCTTTTACTTTAAAATAAACCTGCGCGTCAACCTTAGCATTCAAATTATCGTTGGTAATGATCTCCTGCGGCTCGGCATCAACCATCTGTTCAGTTACATTAACCTGATAAAGATTTTCAATTATCGGAAAGACCCAATTGAAACCCGGGTTTGCAAAACGATTATACTTTCCCAGTCTTTCAACTAGCCCTCTATGTGTAGGCCGCACAATCCTGATACCCATGAAGAAAACTACTACTACTAATACAATAGCTAATCCCAAAATACTCATACCCCACCTCCTGTAAGTGCACATCCCGCAGAAAGCGGGATACTCGACATTCATTTATGTCGATGTACCGGCCTCTTAGATATTGAGCACCTTATGCTTTAATCTAGCGAAATCCTTGATCGAACACAAGTGAGATCAAGGAAGGCCGGGTGTTAGATTATTTGAACAGTTTTCTTACCTTTTGTAACTTCACCGATAACCCATGATTTTAAACCAAAGTTTGCGAGTTTGGAAATTATTGTTTTTACTGACACGGGCTCAACTATTAAGACCATTCCTATCCCCATATTCAAAGTATGATACATCTCTCGGTCATCAATATTTCCTTTATTCTGGATTAAACGAAAGATACGAGGAATAATCCAAGCATGCTTATTTATTATAACATCAACATTATCCGGAAGAATACGACTTATTTTATCATAAAATGCACCACCGGTAATATGCGCAATTCCTTTAATATTATTATCTAGTAATAGGCTTAGCACCGGCTTAACATAAATACGCGTAGGCTTAAGCAGTTCATTGGCTATGCGCTTTAATTCATTAGCTGATAATGCCTTTCTTACCAGAGAATATCCATTTGAGTGAATCCCGCTGGACTCCAAGCCTATTACCGAATCTCCGGGCTTGATCCGGCTTCCATCAATAATATTCTTACGCTCGGCTACACCGACACAAAACCCGGCGATGTCATATTCTCCCTCTCTGTACATCCCGGGCATCTGCGCGGTCTCTCCGCCGATTAAGGAGGATCCTGATTCAATACACCCCTGGTTTATCCCTTTTACTACATCTATCAGAACCGTTTCTTTAACTTTACTAAAAGCAATATAATCTAAGAAAAAAAGCGGTTCGGCTCCGGTGCAGAGTATATCGTTTACATTCATCGCCACCGCATCAATCCCAACAGTATCATGCTTATTAGCTAACTGGGCAATCTTTAACTTTGTCCCCACGCCATCGCTGGAGGAGACCAAAACAGGATCTTTATACTTATTCTTATCTAATCTAAAAAAACTTCCGAACCCGCCGATATCTTTTAAAACTTCCGCACGAAAAGATTTTCTAACTATCGGCTTTAACTTTGCCTTAAAAGTTGAAGCAGCTTTGATATCCACACCCGATTTTTTATAATCAAGCCTTCTCATGAAGTCCTCCCTGTCCAACAATAGAGGCAAAGTTTGTTCTTAGGCATCCCAATCGCAGCAATCATATCTTTTAATCTCTGATATTTTAGTGTAGTTACGCCGATGTCTTTCCTAATCCACTCTACAATCGCTTTATGCTCTTTGGAGTTTTCATTTATATACTTGCTTACATTTTTCACGTCTTTACCTGTTAAGGCTTTGATAGCCTTACGCGCTGCCAATTCTACGATACTGCGGGTCGAATAATTAAACTTACAAGGAAACATCAGCGGCGGGCAAGCAATCCTCATATGAATCTTTTTTACCCCATGTTCGCGCAATTTCTTAATCGTATAATTTCTAAGCTGGGTTCCGCGCACAATAGAATCATCGCAGAAAACTATGTTCTTGCCTTTAATAATCTCGGGGATCGGTATCAATTTCATTTTAGCGATTAAATCACGTTTCTCCTGCGTGACCGGAGTATAGCTACGGTCAAAACCAGGGGTATATTTTACCAAAGGCCTGCGTAGAGGTATTCCCGATTCCATACTATAACCGATAGCATGGGCAGTCCCCGAATCCGGTATCCCAGCTACCATATCAGCAGTAACGTCATCTTCTTTAGCCAAATTCGCGCCACATCTTTCCCTGGAGATCTCCACATTAATCCCGTCATATTTAGATGCTGGAAATCCGGTATAAACCCAGAGGAATGAACAAATCTTATTATTCTTCAGCCCTTTCCTTTTTGTCTTTAAACCTGATTTCCCAATCAAGACTATCTCCCCAGGCTCAAGAAATTTTACAATCTTATAGCCGAGATTTAAAAATGCTGAAGTCTCGGTAGTAACTGCCCAATCCCTTCCTTTCCTGCCGATCGCCAATGGCGTGCAGCCAAATTTATCCCGAGCAGCATAGATCCCGTCTTTATTTAAAATTAATAAAGAAGATGAACCTTGAATTTGACCCTGCATCTCTTCAATACCTTTAGCAATATTCCTTCCGCTAATAATCAATTTAGCCGTTAATTCGGAAAAATTTATTTTCCCGTCAGCTATCTCACTAAACGATCTTCCCTGCTTGTAAATTTTTTTAGCAAGTTTATCTGCATTATCAATAAATCCGTTAGTTACAATCGCGAAAGGGCCGAATTTTGAACTCATCGTAATCGGTTGTTCATCTTTGGCACTGATAACGCCTATCCCCATTTTCCCCGGCATCTTCTGATAATCCTCATAAAACTTGGCTTTAAATTGAGAACCCCGGATATCATGGATCTTTCGCTGGATATCTTTGCCAAACACGGCCAGGCCGGCAAATTGAGTACCTAAATGTGAGTGATACTCTGTCCCGTAATACAGGTCATCGTTACAATTATTCTTTGAGACTACCCCGAATATACCACTCATATTCTCCTCCGCTCAAAAATACTTTTTAATATAGTCAATACCATTCTTAAAAATCTGTAAACCTATGCCAGCTTCATTATTCTTCCAACCGGGATGCTGCTCTAAACTAATATTTCTCTCCGGATGGGGCATAAGCCCTAATATTCTTCCTGTTTTATCGCAAATACCGGCGATATTCTCCTCTGCCCCATTTGGATTATCCGGATATCCGCAAAATTTTCCTTGAGCATTAGAATATTGAAAAACAATTTGGCCATTATTTTTTAGCCGTTTGAGAATTTTCTTATCCTGCAGAATAAATTTACCTTCGCCATGGGCTACAGGAAGACAAATAATCTCCGGCAAGTTCTTGGCCCATACACATTTATTTTTAGCTTTGCGTAAATGCGACCACCTATCTTCAAATTTACCGGAATCGTTAATAATAAGGCTCGCCTCTTGTACTAATGAATCATTCCCCGGTAATAAACCGCTCTTAACCAGTATCTGGAAACCATTACATATGCCAATAATTAATTTACCATCCTGAATAAACTTCTTTAAATCTCCGGCTAACTTATACTTTAGCTCATTAGCAAAGATCTTACCCGAAGCTATATCATCGCCATAGCTAAAACCTCCGGGCAAAGCCAGTATATGGTAATCCGCAAGGCTGACCTTAGCACTAACTAAATTATTGATATGCACTAAATCAGCGCTTGCCCCGGCAAGAGAAAAAGCAAAAGCAGTCTCTTTATCGCAATTTGTCCCGGCTGTCCTTAAAATACAGACCTTAGGCTTTTTCATAAAATTTCTTTACTACCTCTACCACTTCTTTAGGTTTATCTACTAGAGTAAATATATCCAGATCGCTTTTACTGATATTGCCATGCTTAAGCATAACATTCTTTAACCAATCCAAAAGCCCTTCCCAATACCGACTGTTAAATAAAACTACGGGAAATTTTGGTATACGTGCAGTCTGGATTAAATTAATCGCCTCAAAGAATTCATCCAGCGTGCCGTAGCCTCCGGGCAATATCACAAATGCCTTGGCGTATTTTACAAACATTACTTTCCTGATAAAGAAATAACGAAAATCCAAAAGAGTATCCACATATTGGTTTGGCTTCTGCTCACAGGGTATATGTATATTCAATCCTATGGAATGCCCTCCCCCGCGCTTAGCTCCTTTATTAGCAGCCTCCATTAATCCCGGGCCACTTCCGGTAATTACAGCATACCCTGCCTTAGCCATATAATAAGCAACCTCTTCGCCCAGTTTATAATGTGGATCATTAGGCTTAGTGCGAGCCGAACCAAATATAGATACCGCCTTATCTAACTTGGAGAGGACTTCAAAACCTTCGACGAACTCCGACATGATCCGGAATATCCTCCAGGGGTCCTCGCGCGTAAAATCTTCTTTTTCCATAAAATTATCCGACAAACAGATCTTTTTCTTTACCATCTTTTGCCTCCGTATTTACCACTTTAAAGGTTTTTGCCAAGCACTTTTCAGTTTATTAATATCAGCATCAACACAAATCTTCCCATCTAGGCCATAAATCCTAAAATTATTTTTCGCGCCTACACAACCTATCAACCCGATGGGCAGGCCTTTTAGCGCCTTCTCGAATTCTTTCTGCTTATTTTTTTCTACCTCTACGATGAACCTTGAATTTGATTCCGAGAACAAAAGATAATCATTACGTTTATTTTTAGAGAGATAAGGAGCCTCGCTCAAAAAGGCTTCCAGACCTAACCCTCCGGAGAAACTCATCTCAGCTAAAGCAACAGCTAGCCCGCCTTCAGAGCAATCATGCATAGCCCTGATTATTCCCTTAGTTGTGGCGTTGCTTAAAGCATCAAATATTTTCTTTGCTCTCTCTACCCTTACTTGCGGAACGGAATTTCCAATTACCTTAGACAAACCATAATAATGTGAACCGCCTAATTCATCGTAAGTACTCCCTACAACATAAATCAAGTTCCCTTTATTTTTCAGATACATAGAGACCGCCTTATCAACATCTTCCATAACTGATATCGCGGAAATAAGTATAGTCCCGGGTATACTCAAAGATTTCCCGTGCACAGTATATTCATTGTAAAGGCTGTCTTTTCCTGAAATAAACGGGATACTAAATCCCTTAGCAATATCATAGCAGCCATAAGCGCAACGCACTAAACTTCCTAGCCTATCCGGTTTGTCAGGATTACCCCAGCAGAAATTATCCAAAATAGCTGTTTCTTTTAATGATCCGCCTACACTGATAATCTGGCGCAGGGATTCATCAATACAAGAAGCTGCCATCCAATAAGGATCGATAAAACCGTAGCGGAAATTTATACCATTGGAGACAATTATTCCTTTTTTAGAACCAAGGACTGGCTTTACAATAGCGGCATCAGATGGACCGTCATTTAGAACTCCGACTAAAGGCTTCAAAACCGAACCACCTTGAACTTCATGATCATACCTGCGAATTACTGACTCCTTAGAACAAATATCATAACGCGAAAGTAATTTAAATAACGCCGGTGTAAGGTCTCTCGGACAGTTTATCTTTGCATCTTTATGCTTTGGCTGGATATAAATTGCCTCTTTCTCTATTCTCGGCAAACCTTCATGCAGAAAATTCATATCCAGTTTACAAACTAAATTATCTTGATAATAAAGTTCCAGTTTTTTACTATCCGTGAATTCCCCAATGACTGTAGCCTCGACATTCTCTTCGGCAAAAACATTCAATAAGGCCTCTATATCTTTGGGCGGAACCGAGAGAGTCATTCTCTCCTGCGATTCAGATATCCAAATCTCCATATAAGATAAACCGCTATATTTTAAGGGGACTTTATCCAAGTCAACCCTTACCCCTAATTCTGCGCCCATCTCTCCTATTGCGCTAGATAAACCTCCTGCGCCGCAGTCAGTAATCGCACTATAAAGATTCTCATCGCGCGCCTTAATTAATGTGTCCAAGACCTTTTTTTCCTGGATAGGATTACCAATCTGCACTGCGCCTCCGGAAACAGTTTCAGACTCATGGGTTAATTCTCCTGAAGAGAATGTTGCTCCGTGAATACCGTCTCTACCTGTCCTGCCCCCTACTACCACAGCCAGATCTCCAACATTTGTTTTCTTAAAAGATTTACCTTTAGGCATAATCCCTACTGTGCCGCAATAAACCAGAGGATTACCGGTAAAGCCTTCATCAAATAATATGGCACCATTTACAGTAGGAATTCCCATTTTGTTCCCATAATCCTGTACTCCGCTTACTACCCCCTTCATTACGCGCTTAGGATGCAATGCGCCTACAGGCAACTTACTAAAAGGATAATCAACAAGCCCAAAACAAAACACATCAGTATTTAAAATTGGCTTAGCCCCTAAACCTGTCCCCATCGGGTCGCGAATAACTCCTCCGATACCGGTATTTGCTCCGCCGAATGGCTCCAGAGCCGAAGGATGATTATGCGTCTCAACCTTGAAACAAACATTATTTTTATCGTCAAAGCGTATCACTCCTGAATTATCCTTGAAGACCGAAACACACCAAGGCTTATTTAATTCTTTAGTAACTTTCATTATTGTGGACTTAAGAAGACTGTCAATTAATTTTGTTTTGGATTTATTTTGGATTTTTTCCGTATACTTTATCCTGCCCCGAAAAGTCTTGTGGAAGCAGTGTTCGGACCAGGTCTGTGCTACGGTCTCTAATTCGCAATCCGTAGGATTACGGCCTAAACCCTTAAAGTAGCTCTTAATCGCGCGCATCTCAAAAAGATTAAGGAATAACTGGCCTTTCTTGCTTATCTCTAATAATTTTTTATCAGAGGCATTAAGCAAATCAACATGCGTAAGATTAAATTGATAGCCGGATTCATTTTTGAAATTATGTTCTTCAGATTTTACAATATGCTGAATAAGTTTATTGTAAAGAAGCCTATCGCAAATTGTCTTTAGCTGTTGAAGCGAGAGTTTACCGCGGATTATATATTTTTTGGCAGTTTTGACTGAATCCACGCCTGCAATTCCTAAATCTTTGATGCCTTTTAGCGTGGATTCCTCAACCGGATCCATAACTCCGGGGTTATAGGCGACTTCAATAACAAATTCTTCTTTATTGTATTCTCTGCTTGCCCGATTTATAAAATAATTCTGGCAGATTCTATCAGTAAGAAGTTCCTGGCAGATCCTCTTGGCATCGCCATCTAAGATATCGCCTTCAAGATTATAGACCTGAATAAAGCGGGCATCTCGGACAGTGCCAATACCTAAATCCAGAATGCCTTTTTTAACGCTTTCTCCAACAGCGTCAAAAATACCGGATTTATCCTGTATCTCAATTTTATAAAACATGGTTACAAAATAAGATGTGCTAGGTAGGTAAAATTTTTACAATCCGACTCTTTTGAAAATCACATTTACCTTACGCAGGTAATAGTTTAAATCAAATATTTTATCCAGCTCTTTTTCGTCGAGGCGCTTTAAAACTTCACTATCCAGCATAAGGCTATTTTTGAAATCTATTCCTTTTTTCCAAGTCCGCATAGCAGAGCGCTGCACAATATCATAAGCTTCAGTCCGGGGCATTCCTGAATCCATAAGGCTCAAAAGAACCCTCTGTGAGAATATCAGCCCTTTGGTCTTAATCAAATTCGCCATCATATTCTGAGGATAAACATTTAAACCTTCGATTACTTGGATAAATTTATTCAACATATAGTCCAGGCCTAAAGTTGAATCCGGTATGATTACCCGCTCAACAGATGAATGCGATATATCACGCTCATGCCATAAAGCAATATTTTCCATTGCAGCCAAGGCGTTACCGCGCAAAAGACGGGATAACCCGCAGATACGCTCGCAGATCACAGGATTTCGCTTATGCGGCATAGCTGATGAACCTTTTTGTCCTTTGCCAAACGGCTCTTCCACTTCTAAAACCTCTGTACGCTGCAGATGCCTTATTTCAGTTGCAAATTTTTCTAGGCTTGAACCGACAATCGCAATCCTCGCCATAAATACGGCGTAAATATCCCGCTGAATTATCTGGGTGGAAATCTTTGCCGGCTTAAGGCCAAGTTTCTTACAAATATAACTTTCCACTCTGGGATCAATATTAGCAAAAGTACCGACAGCTCCGGAGACTTTACCAATGGCTGCCTCTTCCTTCGCGAGTTTAAGCCGTGTGAGATTACGTTGCATCTCATCATACCAGAGTGCAAGTTTTAAACCGAACGTAATCGGTTCAGCATGCACGCCATGGGTGCGGCCAATACAAGCAGTATCCTTATAAAGTTTGGCTTTCTTAGCTAAAACCTTGAGTAACCTATTTATATCGTCAATTAAAATACCCGCGGCTGCTTTTAATTGCACCCCAAGTGTTGTATCCAAAATATCGGATGAAGTTAACCCAAGATGTAGATATTTGGCATCACTACCTATATATTGGGCCACATTGGTAACAAATGCCACTACATCATGTTGTGTCTTCTCTTCAATCTTCTGGATTTGCTTAAGATTAAACTTGGCTTTCTTGCGGATTCTTTTTACTGCTTGAGGCGGCACCTCTTTAAGCTTGGCTAATGCTTCTAAGGCGAGTATCTCAATATCTAGCATAGTCTTAAACTTAAACTCTTCCTGCCAGATACTCTTCATTTTAGGTAAGCTATAACGCTCAATCATTAATGCTATCCTTTCATCCTGTAGGAATTTATATTATAGCAGAAATAGCGCTTTTCGCAATCGAAAATAATGGGGACGGTTCTATTTTTCCGCCTTTTTAGGCTTCTATAGAAAAATAGAACCGTCCCCTTGTTTTTAACGCACGTCAATAAGGTCGAAGGTGTAATCTGTGATGCCAGAGGGTGAAACTAAAACTAGGCCGATCATCTTAGTCCCTTGATTCTTATAGAGAGCCTTAAATTCAGATTGCTTTGTGTTCGGTTTAAAATCCCCGAGGCTTCCTGACCAGAGATATTGCAGCTCGACATTAAAACATCCACTTGAGGCGAGATAAACGGAAGATTTTATCTCCGCTTCTTCACCTGATTTAGGATAGTAGATATTTGATCTTAAGTCAATCTTACTCATATCAAAGTTGGCGGATGATTCTTTTAAAGAAACATCCATAAAAGTCTTCAAATTGTGCTCCATGGCTGCGCCTTCTTCTGATTCCTTTAGCCTCTCCTGGGCCATCTGAAGGGTATCCGTAGGATACCCTTCAGATTTTTCAATTAATTTCTTATAGTATCCTTTAGCAGGCGCCAGATCTCCCTCCCATTGCTTAAGCAGGCCCAATTGGTATAAACTTGCTAAAGAATGCGGAATAGTTGATTTCTTATCAGCCAACTTCTCAAAATATTCCCTTCCTGTTTTAAGATCTCTTGATATATAGGTAGAGATAATTCCTACTTTATAAGTTAGCTCATCCGCGTACTTGCTATCAGGATACTTCTCTAGCAATAACAAGTATACGTCTTTAGCTTGGCGATATTCTTTATTTTTCTCTAAGTTAAAGCCGCGCAAATAGATTAGTTCCGCATCAAATACATCCACCCCGCCTTCAACCTCTATTTTTTTAAAGATACTTTCGGCATAAGGCATATCCTTAAAACCTGAATCTTTATAAGCAAATGCCAAAGCTATACTTTTTAACTCCAGAATAAATTTATCTTTAGGTATTTCTTTGCTGATCCTTTCAATGTAGGTATCATAAATATTCTCGGCTAACTCTAAGTTACCGTTTTTATAAAAACTGTCGGCAACTTCTTTTAATGCCTCGTTTTTAATATCTGAACTGACCAATTCTTTAGCGTAAATCTTAAATAATTCCTTAGCTTTTGCTTTTTCGTCATAAGATAAAAGTTTATCTGCGGCTTCTTTAATAGGGATTATATTTTTGTTAAGCTTGGCGTAATCTAAAACAGAACTCATTAAATTTGAGAGTGCCTCTTCAGTAAAAGTATCCTGCTGGTCTTTATGGAAAGAGTAGAGGAGCAACCGGGAATAAACGCGCAACGGATCATCTTCAGCGGCTGATGAAGAGACTTTCCCCGCCTCACTGACAATTTCATCCCGGTAATCATTCCCCTTGGCAAAATATTCATCCCAATTCTTTGTCTCTTCCAGATACTTAAGCTGTTGATAACGGCTCGAGGCGACACGGTAACTTTCCTCCAACTCTTTTATATCTTTAGCATACACAGAGGGTAAAAACCAAACCATCGCCAACAAAAATAAAATGGGGACGGTTCTATTTTTATACTGTTTACCTAAATTATTAAAAATAGAACCGTCCCCATTATTTTTCATTTTTTTTCCTTTTATTATTTAAGTTTGGTTTTTTCCAAAATTCACGTATAACGTAATATGCTTTACGCGGTATGCGCTTATTTACGCCTTGCTCCAACTCTTGAGATAAAGCCATAATACCAAACCACTCTTCATTCATATTCTTATTACCTTCTGCTTTTATATCAAAATAATAGCTGCCATTGGACCAGTTTGATTCCGTATCTTGCAATACCCAAGCATCAGGATTGTCCTGATTATGCTTCCACCATTCATCGGCCCATTCAAAGATCGCCCCGCCTAAACAATTACCCGCTCCATCTTTATTTCCGGCTAAGTTCTCATATATCTGACGCCATTGAGACTCCAAGAAAAAGGCCTGCATATTTTGGTCTTCTTTCTTTAAGTAAGCGTCATAACAATCCGCGCCGAATTCCGAAATAAAAATTGGCTTATCAAATGTCGCTTTAAGAGATTTAAAAAGATTACCGAATGTCTTACCGCGGTAAATTATACAGGCCACTAAATCTACGTCCGGGGCATATTCTTTAGCAAACTCCAGCCCCACAAGTTCGCCATTACCTAAAGCTACGGGATGATCCGAATCAATTTGATGAATTTCACGCGTAATATCATTTACAAAAGTATAATAAGTCTTAGCGCGCATTGCTTTTTGTTTCTGGGGATCTGGCTCTTTATCAATCTCTTCGCTCGACCAGGGATTAACCTGCCCTAAACAAGAATAATTATTTTCATTACCCAAAACCCACATTAAGACTCCCGGCTCATCTTTATAAAGCCTGACCATTTCTAAAACTTCTTTTTTTATCCTCTCCTGAAACTTCTTATCGGCATAAAAAGGGCAGGGATACTCCCAAAAACCAAGCCAATTGCCTAATATAGTCCGAATGCCGTACTTTTCATATAAATCACGGATTACCTTTTTAACTGCATCACTATTATTGTGCACCTGATAAAGCCTTATGGTGTTGACCCCCATCTCCTTCATTAGCTTTCCGTCTACTTCCCAAGGCTTATTAGGATCAGACCACCAGTCATATTCGTGATTCTGGCCAATGGGGATAGGATTATAACAAACACCTTTTATAATATAGGGCTTATTATTCACCATTAACTGGTAGTGCCCGTTTTTAAATTTTTTAATAAAGACTTTGTTGGGCGCGGGACGGCTAGACATTCCTAAAGTTAAAGCCGCGAGAAGGAATACAAAAACAAAATAAAATGGGGACGGTTCTATTTTTATAGCTTTCTTTTCACTTAAAAAATAGAACCGTCCCCATTTTCCTTTATTATTCAAATTTAATCTCATCTAGATAGAAAATAGCGCCTTCAGGATTATTGTCTACGTTGGCAGCCCAACAAAAACCGCCAATGATATAAGACATATCTTTACCCTTTAGGTCAATAGTATATTTAGTCCACTCTTTATTCAAGATCACCGGCCCGATAACCGCGCTGTCGGAGTCAGAAAACTCTCCCATTATCCCGCCAACCTTAAGCTCTTCAATGCGCTCTCCGCCTTTCGCGCCTTTTGCCCAAAAAGTAAGGCTGGTTGCCTTGGATAGATCAAACCCAGCATCAGCGTTGCCCCAATTATTCGCCGGATTCTGCCAGAATATGCCTGCCCAGCCTGAACCCTGCGTTTTCTTGCCGCTATAGGTTAACTTAATACAGCTATCCCCTAAATAAGGATCTTCTTTTGACGCGCCCTCATATTTTATGTCGCCATAATCACCCATCCAACCCGAAGGGATAAAATGATTCTTAGCTGAAGAGCGGTCAGAATAAATATAGAAAGGCATCAGCTCCTGCTTTTTACCTTCAGGCTTTAGATTCGGATCAACCTCGAATTTAATATCATCAATATAGAAATTCGCGCCATCAGGATTAAGATCCGCAGTAGTAGCCCAGCCGAATCCACCGTTAATATAGGTCAGATCTTTACCGGCTAGATTGATTGTATATTGTTTCCAAGTATCCGTGAGTTCAATCGGCCCCATCTCAATTGCAGATGAGTCCGGATAAGTACCCTTGATACCGCCGACCATAACTTTTTGTATTACCTCGCTCCCCTTTGCGCCACGCGCCCAAAAGGTAAGCTTAGTCATCCCGGTAAGGTCAAAACCGCCATTCTTACTCCCCCAGTTATTTGCCGGATTTTGCCAATAAATTCCTGCCCAACCTTGGCCCTGTGCTTTTTTTGCGTTATAAATAAACTCGATACTAGTAGTGCCCGTTTTCGGATTTACTGCCGACTGATCATTCATTTTAATGTCACCAGTATCTCCCATCCAACCCGAAGGAATATAGTGGTTATCCTTTGCGTTCTTATCCGCGTAAACCACAAACTCCTTAAGGCCACCTTCAGCTAGAAGAGCTGCAGGCAAAAACAAACCTAAGACTAACAACAATGCCAACAATTTCTTCATTACAGCACCATCCTTTCTATTTGTTATTATTTATACTAATTCTAAAATAATGGGGACGGTTCTATTTTTCCGAAAAAATAGAACCGTCCCCATTATTCGAACCGTCCCCATTATTCCACAACTTCTGATAAGTATAATACGACTTACGTAAATGCCTATAAAACGGGCTCTCCTTCCCATCTCCCTGCCCAGAGATACCAAACCATTCCTCATGAAAATACCCGTCGGGAAACGGGCCAATAGCTACTCCTTTTGCATCATGTATAAACGGCTCGTATTGTTTCCACCATTCATCAAGCCACTCAAAAACTACTCCTCCTATGGCATTACCCGACCCTGAAGCAAAAGCCATATTATTCGCGATATCTTCCCAAGAGGCTTTGTGATACGCTGCCTGAAACTCTTCGCCTTCCAGAAGACTCTTCCCTTCGGCGAGTGCAGGGCACCCATATTCAGTAATAAAAACAGGGATTCCCGCTTCTTCTTTAACGCTCTTCCAGAGACGGCCAAATCCATAGTTCCCACGGTAAGCATTGGCTCCAAAGATATCTATATTCGGCGCATCTTTACCAAACTTATCTAAAAATAAAATATCCCCGCTGCATATGGCTACAGGATGTTCCAGATCAATAGATTTAATTATTTTTGCTACCTCGTTAGCAAAGTTAAAAAAAGCGTCGGGTTCTGAATCAGCATTACAGGCGTAGCCATAAACATTCTCATTACCCAAAAGCCAGAATAATAGGTATGGCTCATCTTTATATTCATTAACCATCTTGGTTACCGAATCAATCATATTCTTCTTTTGCTCTTCATTATTATAATCGGTCCCGGGATTCCATTGCGCCCCGGAACCTAAAGCATATTTGCCAATAAGGTCGCCCATAATTACACGAATGCCGTATTTATTATACATATCCCTCAAAACTTCTTTATTAATCTTCTGGGGATGATGATAAAGCCTTATTGTATTTACCCCCATCTCCTTCATTAACTGAAAATCTCCCACCGGGACTGCGGGATCGATGCTCACAAAAGAATCATATGGCCCATCAGCTTTTGTGTTATTATTAAAATCGTCTTCCGTCCACCCGGTCATCGTCCCTTCATCAGGAGAGAGGCCCACTTTCGTAGGAGTATAAGTAATCCCTTTAATTAGATAGGGCTTACCCTCAACCATAAGCTGCCAGTCTCCGTTCTCATATTGCACTGTATGTACTTTCCCTTCTCCGGATTTCCTCTTGACTATGAGAGACTTAGAACTCGGCTTAGCTTTAATCTTGTCTAATGCGCCAACCTTGACCAATCTTCCCGGGTTTACCACCGCGATATCATTAGCAACGCTATTATCATAACCATTGATTATTTTAATATCCGCGCCCACTAATTTATATCCTATTTGAGGATTATTACGCAAAATGAAATTTACCTTAGCAACCGCCGCTTGGCCAACATACCAAGGCGTATGCCAATATGTCCATCCGTAGCTTCCGGGAAAATGCACCACTATCGCATAATAGCATTTAAGGGCGTGCTTTATTAATCCCGCTTTTTCTAAGATTAACCCGATATAAAATAATCTTACTCCTTGCGGCTCGGAGCCAGTGGCCCATTTAAAGAATGCCGCTTCCAAATCCGGGGTATGCGTAAAGTCCCAAAGATCTCCGTCAAGGCGTTTTTCTTTTAACGCTTTTTTAAACGCCGGATCCCACCTTACTGAAGTAGAATTGGGATATATTCCTTCACCTACTGCCGCAATCAATCCCTCTTGATCAGTAACTATATATTTATAATCCTTGGTGCCGACATTCTTAAATTCACCGTATTTCGCGTAATTGACAATATCCTCTTTGCCCGGGTCATATAAAACTATCTTCGTGGGAAGCTGGCTGACCTTCTTCTTCTGCTCTATCTCAATTGACTTACCATCGATCTTTTTAATACTCTGTTCTGACGCAAGTTTAATTGACCAATACCAGCCGCGCGGGTCCCAAGCCTGCGCAAAAGAATATTTTGCTATGATCAGATTGAAGATCTTTTTGGCATCTTCAACTTTCCCCTGGCGCATATATGATTCCGCCTGAATAAAATAAGCAGTAGTTACGTCGTTTAATGCCGCTACCTCCAAAATTTCATTTTTAGCCTTAGGTAATTCTTTCAACGAAGCCTGCTCCTTATCCGCCTCATCTTTATATAAATCAATTAGTTCCTGCGTGTATTTAAATGTAGCCTCGATATCTCTCTTGCCATGAGCCTGCCAACACTTATTGACTAGCTCGCCAGAACTAGGCTTGGTTCCCTCTTCGGCAAAAGAAATACCTGCGCACAAAAATAACGCCAAAATAATCAAGAAAATCTTTTTCATCCTACAACTGCCCCTTGAGTTACTCCTTTGATAATATATTTCTGCATCAATAGATATAATATAATTATAGGTAAAGCGGCAATAGTTAAACCGGCCATTAAAAGCGGATAACGCGTGACAAACTCTCCCTGAAAAGTCATTAACGCCACCTGAAGCGGCATAAGCGGCCGGGAATCAAATATAAGTAAGGCCAAGATGAATTCATTCCAAACATTCAAAGCATTAAGAACTACAACCACGGCCAGTACTGGCTTAGCTAAGGGTAGGGCCACATGCCACCAGATACCTATCTTTGAACATCCATCTATACGCGCGGCATCCTCAAGCTCCTTAGGCATCTTATCAAAAAATGTCTTTAGCAAAAATATACTCGTGGATAAGCCGACATTAATCATACAGAGAATATAACCGAGTGAGGTATTCCTTAAATGCAGTTTGTTTAAAAGCACGTACAGCGCTACAAAACTGCCTTGGATAGGAATCATCATCGCAGCCATAAATATAACAAAGAGAACATTTCTTCCGGCAAATCTAAGCCTGGAGAATGCGTAAGCAGCCATAGAAGAAATAATAACTATGCCAATGACTACGGCAACCGTATAGAAAATACTGTTTAAAAAATACCTGCCAAACCCACCCTCGATCCAAGCGTGGTAATAGTTCTCAAAGTGAAAAGACTTGGGGATTATAGACATGTCTTTAAAAATCGTCTCCTGGGTCTTTAGGCTTGAGGAGATCATCCAAAGTAAAGGAAATACACAAGTAATCCCTACTGTGAGCAGAAATAAATGGATGATCAGATTTACAGTTGTTTTCTTGGCTTTATAATAAATAGTAGATTGCATTTTTTACTAATTCTTTGCCTTTCTGGAAACTAAGAGTTGGACAAAAGAAATCATACATAGAATAACGCCAAATGTAATACCCTGTGCGCAGGCATAACCAAAACGCGATGACCCACGCATAGAAGCAAGTATCCTTAATACCGGAACCTCGGTATGATAACCCGGCCCCCCTCCGGTCATAGTGTAAATTAAAACAAAAACCTGCATCGTCCCTAAAATAGTAAGTATAGCTACCATTACTACTACCGGTACCATAAGCGGGACAGTAACATTCTTGAAAGAACTCCAAGCGTTCGCGCCATCCACGCGCGCTGCCTCATAAAGCTCGCGGGGGATGGTTTGAAGCCCGGCCAAAAATAACAAGAAACCCCAACCAAAACCTTTCCAACAATGCACAACTGCCACAGTTGTTAGGGCAGTATTAGGATCAGAGAGCCAATCGCGGGCTAAATTTGTAAATCCGAAATGAGTGAGCCAGTGATTTAGAATCCCGTAGTTGCCGTTTAATATCCACTGCCAGACTAATCCTACGACTACTTCGGAGAGAACAGGCGGGATAAAAAATAAAACGCGATAGAAATTCTTCATCCGGATCTCACGATCACAGGCCCAGGCCAAAAGAAAAGCTAACACGTTCTGAAAAGTAAGCGCAATCAAAGTAATATATCCTGACTGCCAAAAAGACTGCCACCAAATCTTATCTGCAAATATCTCTTTAAAGTTATCTAAGCCTACAAAGATCTTGGTAGGCAATATCCCATCCCACTCATGGAACCCTAACTGAAGCACCGAGAAAAAAGGCACAATATAAAATACAGAGAATATCAATACCGCGGGAAGTACAAGTAAATAACTCTCTAAAGCTGACTTAACCTTCATCTTTTCTTTGCAAGCTCCCTTTCTTTTATTCTCTGAACTTCGGCGGCGACTTGTTCCGGAGTCTTCTCACCGATGATTATAGACTGGATTCCTTTATCAAAGGCTTCAATAACCGGAGAAAACTCTGATACTCCCCAAACTCTGGGATGAGTTGCCGAATCCATAGCCCGGGCAAAGCCAGCCAATATATCAGGAATTTTACTTAAACTATCTTTATTTGCCGGAAGGTTATTAGTTGCTTCGGCCAAATATACCTGTTGATCACGTTCAGTGAGCCAACGCAAGAATTTGACTGCTTCTTCTTTATTTTTTGAACGCGCGCTTACCACAAACGAAGAACCGGCCCCGCCCCAAATAGCCATCGGATATTTATCTGAAGCCTGAGGCGGAAGAAACGCACCATACTCTAATTTTGGGTTCATCTCTTTATAAACATTAACACACCATGAACCATTAAAAGCAAATACCGCTTTTTCATTGGCAAAAAGCTGCTCTGCTGTTTTATTAACCATAGTAACCAATCCACTGGCGAAAAGCCCGGACTGCTGCATATCCTTAAATAAACTTAAAACCTTAATCCAGTCCGGATCAGTATAAGAAACTTCGCCCTTAATAGTAGCAATAACCTTATCTTTGCCCATAATATTAAAGGCGTAATTATTGGCGAAACAATCGATCATCCAAACCTCTCCCCATCCCGATACTAATCCCTGAAGTTTGGCAGCGGAGATCTTTTTACCGATCTCTAATAATTCCGTGAAATCTTTCGGGGGCTTATTCGGATTTAATCCTAATTGCCTAAATAAGGATTTATTATAAACCATCTGGATGGTCATAATATCTATCGGGACACCGTAAATTCCGGAATCAACACCATAACTATTGCCTTCATCGAATTCATTCACTGCCAGAGCTTTGGCAAAGAGAGAGTTTTTCCATTTAGCGTTATCTTCGTTCATATAGGGAGTAAGCTTAAGGATAAAACCGGCTTTGATAAATGAGGCGAAATCTCTTTTCTCTCCCAGTATCCCGAAGATATCAGGAAGGTTTGCACCCTGCGCGGCAGCGCGTACTTTTTGAGAATAAGCATCAGAGGGAGCATAAAGATCAAAGTTTACCTTTATCCCGCTCTTAGCTTCGTATCTTTTGGCTAACTCTTTAAAGGCAGGCTCACGGTCAGTCATCCAGTGCCAGACGGTTATATTGGTCTTACATAATTCTTCTTTAGAAGCACAACCTGACAATATTATTGAGATGAAAACAACTAGTATTGCGGAATGGAAAACTTTGGACTTAAACATCTACCCTCCTTGCGCAGCAGCGCACACCGGCCCATCCAATTAGGCCGGGTGTATATCCTTACCTATATAAAGCAGGCTTAAACCTACTCACTGTAATAAGAGACGTAATGTTAAAATGTAACATATTTTTACAATCAGGTCAAGTTTTTTGGTCAATTTGTGGTCAATTAGCCAAGTTCCGCTCAATTTCTACCACCAGCGTCTTAGGAAAGCCTTTAATGATCCTATGCTGGTTAACAGGAAGAAACGCCTTAAGCTCGCGTTTAAAATCAAGCTTCCCGGATTTAATAATATTTAGAATCTTCGCCTTCAATTGTTTATTCTGAATAAATACTTCCTTAAAGGCCATACGACTACGAAGGATAAAATAAAGATCATAAAAATCCCGTGCCTTGCCACGCGTAAGACAAGCCTGGATTTTTTCAGTGACAAGAGTCTCTTCCTTCAAATGAATAAGCGTGTAAGGCATAACAAGATCGGACTGAATTAGTACCGCTGTTCCAAGCCCTTTTTTGCCATTCCGCAAGGAAATTTCCACTTGAATTCGGCTTTTATACTCATTAGTTTCAAACTTAAAAATTGCAAGGTATCCTCCTGACGTGCTTTTTGACTCAAAGATCTCGGTTTGAATACCCTCCATCTCTATTTTAGTAAGGGCTCCTTCCATTAAAGCTTCAATACCTTTGATCGTGATCTTTACTCCGGTAAAATCCAAATCTTCCGAAAAGCGCGGGCTCTGCCAGATAATCCGTAATGCCGTGCCTCCCTTAAAAAGCAGGCTGTCAGAACCGTGCTCCTGATAAAGCCGTGAAAGAAATAACTGTTGAAAATACTCCCGCACGACATTATCTATTGTTGTCTGCCACGTTTGAGCTAATTTTTGAGCTTGCCTTTTTTCGATCATATGATTTCCTTAACCAGCCTTATCAGGCTCTTTCTGCCGAAAAGCCTTGTGTATCCCAATACTATTTTTTTTCTTAACTTACGGATATTGAGGCGTTCGTTGAGAGTTTTTCGCTTAAGAGTAACAAAATAAAAGTAATCCACAAGAGCCTTTTCCGGCTCGGCTATAAGAACAGTCATACCCGCTATCTTCTCTGTTCTGTAGCCGCGGTAGGCCTGTTTTTTAATGTGTGAGTACGTAAAAGACTTATTATTAACAACAAACTCTCGGGTAATCCGTGTCGTCGCTGATGTTATTGTATAAACGGATTCAGGAATGATGCCGTAGTGGGAAAGCGCGTATTCAAAAGAAATGTAACTGGGCGCGTATAGCCGGTTGGCAATAGCCTCTTCTTGTGGCGGCTCCGCGCTTAACGCATAAAGGCCGTTTCTTACTTTAAGAAAAAGTTCATCGCAGTGGCCTTTGATGAACTCCTGGGTTGCGCGCAAAGACACACCAAAGATACGCTGGAAGTCCGAAGGAGAAAACAAACGGACTCCTTTTGCCTGAAGGGCCTGTAGAACATATATTGCTTTAAGTTTTCGCTTCATATAACGCTAAATGTTAAATGTATATCTGTAACAATTATACCCTATTCCCCGGATTTTGCAAGTTTTTTTATAACCTTTAAACCCTTTATTAAGTCCTTAATATACGCGATAGCCCCATCAAATCTGCTCTTTCAAGGTCTATTCCTAAATGATACTCGCCACTGCCTTCTGGCTTTGACCAGACTACATTGCCTCTGGTATAAAGCGGCTCTCCTCTATCCGGAATCTTCAACCATGCCTCAAGAGGTGTGTGGGGATTTAACGTATCCTTTGACCATATTCCTAAACCCTTAGCGCTGATATCGCTGGTTTCAGCATTAATTTCTTGCCCGCTATTTAAATCCAAAAGCTTCACCGGAAACCTTATGTTAAACCTCTGAAATATTCTACGATCTTCCATATCCTCACCCCCTTCTTTTTCGATAGAAGTATCGCGCCAACTCCTTGAGATCCCATCAGGAACATGCTCATAAACAAATTTATAGATCTTCTCTTTATCAGCGTCTTTTAATTTAGTAAAATAAAGTCCATAGATATTCCGGCCGTGGATATTTCGGCCCTCGATAACTTTATGCCAAGCCACCCATGCCTCGCATTCTAATAAGTATTTATCTGATAACTTCAGGTTAAATTTTATGTGACTATCCACAATAAGCCTCAAATTCAAAACAATCTTAAGGCCTTTAAAATTTATATCTTTTAGAAAACATTCAGCAAAAACCACTGCGCCCACAAGTTGAATTTTAACCGGCTTATTTATTTCCCATCTGGATATCTGTCTTTTATCCGTCATATCTTAAAGCCCCTTCCACCAATTATTCTTTTCTTCTTCAGAAGGACTATTACCCACATATTGGGATATCCGCTTCCGATCAAAATCATCAATCCGATTAAAACGCAACCCGTAAGTATTTCTCCCTTCTACGCTCTCCTGCCAAGCCACTGTTGCCCCTAGATCAAAACCAAAATTATCCGAGAGGGCGAGATTAACATCAGAGAAAACATCGGGGAACAAACTTCTGCTTAAAGAAACACGCATGCCGCTTTCGCTGATATCCTCTACGGTACAAGGTATAGACCTTAACTTATCCTTAATCCTCAACTCCGCCAACTGATTAATCACCAACCTGGGACTACCCCTACGGTCCTCCATTTTTGCTCCCTTTCTCCGTGGCTTTTATTTATTCGAGACGCTTTCGATAACTATTCGCAAAACAACAGGCACAAACCTGATGTTCCTTGAGCCGTCAGTATTACAACCAGACTTCGGCACAATTAAACAAGTCATCTGCTATCCTTCATTTTCTAGAATTTCTCCTAATTAAGTAACGTGTCCCTAGAATTCCATATTTTATTACCTTCATTTTATAAGTCGACCTATATATAATAACTTAGTAATTAAAAATATAAGTGTTGGAAAAATATAGGCTATCCCTATAGCCACAATTGGCTTACGAAACGGCATCCTAATATTTTCATCATTAAATATTTCTTTGACGCTTTGACTATTCAAATAAACCATCTCCATGATAAGGATAAATAGAGCTATAACTAATATTAAATCAGACAGATTAATACCACTAAAAAATCCTATTTCCAAGAACATGGTTTCAATTACATCTGATAAAAAATTTAGAATTAAACCGACGATTACAAATAAACCAAAAATAATCGCTGCCTTTCTCCCTCTTTGATCTAAACGAATAATTAATATCCCTGATCTTAAAAGAGAAAATGAAGAAATAAATATTATGGCGACAGACAATCTCCAAATAAGATAAAGTAAAGCTTGATGCGAGCTACTTTTTATTGATAAATCGCCAACCCATCCTCCGAGAACACTTACAAAGAATGGTAAGATATAGTAAACAATATAGAAAAGAGAAATGATGATACTCACTATCCCGAATATTTTTGTTTCTATATTAATATTATTCTCCATTGTTCTTCTCCTTTACCTTATGTTACGCATAGGCGGCATATTAAACTGTACTGGTGGTGTATACGAAGGCCTAGTCGCAGCTGGACTCTGATAATAATTAGGAGGAGCAACAGGTACAAACCTGATACTCCTTGAGCCATCAGTATTACTATTAAATATAGGCTTATGATCTATAAAAGGAGCAGATGGAATGTTAATCCTAGGTGATTCAATTCTAGGAGCCGTTATAAATGGAATCTTTGGAATTTCGACTTTCGGTGTAACAACACCAAACTGGCTAAAA
Organism: Candidatus Omnitrophota bacterium; assembly: GCA_020058085.1. Lineage (GTDB taxonomy): Bacteria > Omnitrophota > Gorgyraeia > Gygaellales > Profunditerraquicolaceae > Sherwoodlollariibacterium. The sequence goes on from JAGVER010000010.1 coordinate 78,075, forward strand.
CCAGTAACAGACCTAAGGTCTTGGTTCCACTGAAGAGGAACCGGTGAAATGAAGCTTGGCCCTAAAATTGACCGCGATAATGCATTATTACCTAAATCAATATTCCTATTGATTGTATCAATAAGGAAGGTATCTCTTACAATCTTCTGCATAGAATAATTAAACCACTCTCCATGTGATACGCCGGTTACCATAATATTATTTTGGAGAGGATTAAATATGACTGAGGGGAAAGAAATAACATCACTGGGAGAATAATAATTCTTATAAGTTACTACTCCCGGATACTTTGATTCTAACTTACTAAAACTTTTTAAATAAGGAGAACCGTAACTTTCAATTTCAATCTTTATACCAGCGATCACAGCCTTTTGAAAAGCTTGCTCTATATCTACGTTGTTTTCAATACGTATTCCTCCAGCTACAGGACTAGCCCAAGAATGTAAAAAAACCTTTAAGTTAACACGATTTTTTACTGCCTCATTAACAGTATCTATGAAATACTGTTGGAAGCTCCTTTGGGCCCCCCATGTATCCTGGATATTGCCTGACCAATTAAAAGCACGAATACCAACCCCTAGATTTTCCAACCTGTGTTTCGCGGGTAAAGATTCTGCCCAATTATCACTGCGCCTAACTCTACTTCTAAAGGGATCTTTATCGTCCCAACCAGGCCCCAACAATAAAATACTTCTCGGTTTTTCAAATGCAGCATTATATTGAGAATCAGTATTCTTTAAAGCATAATCTGCATATTGCCTAATATCTGTATCCACATCATTAGAAACAATATCCTTAAATTGACCAATCAAATCAGGGAAATGTTGTATATTAGCACCTAATGTTAATACAGCTCCTTGCCGCACAAATGCATTTGTGTCTTTAAGCCTAGGGGTAAGATTTCTAATTATTTCTGGATTCTCTACCCGGCCTACTACTTCAACCGCCGCGGCACGCACCTGCCACTCTGGATCATTAAGAAGAGGCTTTATGTTCTCGATAAAGATTGGCTGCCTGGTTACCCTATCCGCAAATCCAGCAACCGCTGCCAGACGCACAGACGCAAATTCATCTTTTAACCGCGGCGCCAACATTTCCGGCACTTGAGGCAATTCAACCTTTCCCACCACCTGCACCGCAACCTGGCGTACTTGCCATTCAGGATCATTTAACAAAGGCCTAATATTCTCAATAAGATTAGGTTGTTTGAATATTTTATCCGCAATGCCAATGAGTGCTCCCTGCCGCACTACAAAATTATTATCTTTTAATGCTTGGGTCATAAAAGAATCAACTTCGGGCGAATCCACACCGCCTAGAGTTGACAATGCAGCAGCACGCACAAAGGGATTGACATCATCCCATGTTAGCCGCTTGACCGGATCAATCATATCCGGCATCAACGGCTCACGATTCATCAATTGAAATGCAGCCAATGTAACCGGCCAATCTGAATCATGAACCAAAGGAATGATCAAAGTTATTGTGTCACCGACGCGCAGATGTTCAGGCACATTAACACCTGTTACTTTTATGGTAAAAGCACCACGATCATTAATAAGCGATTTAGCCATCTCCATACCAATCGTGCTATTAACCTGCGCAAAACCAGTGAGAATTCCTAAACGCGTGTCCAGATCACCCTCGGTCAAAAATTTACCAAGCAGCTCCCTTAACTGCGGATAAGTATCTATGTGCCTAGATAAAGAAACCGCTGCCAGAGAAGCCACACCCTTTACCTCTTCTCTTCGATCATTTAGCATGCTTGCAATTACCTGTATGCTGCCATCATCCAAATCATTCCCTAATGATACGATCGCCGCCTGCTTTAATTGCAAATCTTCACTTCTCAAGAAACTCTTAACTGTTTCTCTTGCATTAGGTTGTCTACTAATTCCTAGTACGTTAAGACAAGCAATCTTGACATTATTATCCTGCTCTTTGTTCAAGACTTCAATAATTAAATTAGATATATTGGGATCTTCACTTGCGGCTCTTGAAAACCCAAATATAGCTGCAGCCCGCACCGAAGCATCCTCATCACCTGAGGCAGCTACAAACAAATCTGGTAATCTCTGATCATTAAAATTGCTCAAACCGCGGATTGATTCCAAACGGACTTCTTCCGCCGGATCATCGGAGGATTGAATTAACGCTTCAACGATTCCTTTATCTCCAAATTTACTTAAAGAATAGGCAGCATAAGCGCGGACTTGGGCATCGCTCTCAGATGATCTATCAAAGAGCATTGTTTTAAGATAATCTACAGCTATAGGATCTCCGAGCTCCGCCAACGCAAAAGCTGATTGCATTGCTAGATATTTCTTAATTTCCTCTTGAGATTTCTTGGGTAAACCATAATATTTAAAGTTAAACTTTTTAACATTATAATCCTCATTTAATCCCTTTATAAATACTGGTTTACCTGTTGAGTCACCGAACAAAAGAAGCCCTCTAGCAGCATAAAAAGCAGCTATAAAATCATCAGAACTAACTAACCTTCTATATGCCTCAACCAACTCAGCTCCATCAATACCTATATTCTTGAGCAAATCTTGGGGGACAGACATGACTTCTTTACTTAAATCACAATGCCATTTAATATATGCCTCTACAAACTTGATTCTCTTTTCCGTAGCTATATTAAACAGGCTTTTTAGAGCTTCAGAATCGTCAATTATCCCAGAACCTATCACCGCTGACTCATAATCTTCTTTATTAAGATCCCGGCGCACTTCATTAAGATAACGATGATCGTCCGCCTTGCGAATTTTTTCGTTCGCCTCGCGAACTTTTCTATCGTAGGTCTCTGCAATTTTATCATCTTCAAGGCTCATCCTAACCAACAAACTCATACATCCATTATTACCTATGAGCGTAACCAAAGAGAGTAAAATTACAAGAGACAATCTACACAAATTATTAAACCGAACCTTAAAGGACGCCATTAATGTACCTATTGGACTAGAGGCGGTGCGCACCGGCGAGCTGGTGTCTCCTTCGGTGATATCACGAGCAAGGCGACACTGCTTCGCCTTGATATCTTCAAAACCAAAATTTCTAACGTAGAAACGCCTCGCGTCAGCTTCTCTGACTTCTTCAAGAATAAATGCATTAGTAACAAACTGATGCAGGCCCATCCGTTTCATGATCGGGTTTCCTCTTCCAATCTGAGAAGGATGAATGTAAACCTTCTGTACTTCTAACCCAACGCCATAACCGGAACTTAACAAATTAAGCCTGAAAGAAAAGATGTCTCTACCCCAACCATTCTCTCTATATTTTTTAAAGACATGAAACCCGCAGGAGACCCAGCCAGCCAGACTAGGAAACGCCACAATCCCGTATCCGACTGCTTTATTGACAATAACAGGAAGCTTTGAATTTTGCAGCATTAAATCTATACTTTTAGAATTGACAAAATATATTTCGGCAAATGTACCATCTAGACTCTCAAGCGCTAGCACACCGATGCTTTCATTCTCAAAAACAAACACACTGCCCTTATGAGTAAGCCCTTCAGCAATAACCGAATTAAAAATATCATGTTTTACCAAAACACTCCGGGCGACATCTATCGCCATATCTTTCAAGCGCCTATTAGTCACTTTCAGCAACTTATGCCTGCTATTAGAAGGCTGATTTATTAACCTTAAAACAAGTCCTCCCTCCATAACCTGGGAAAGATCTAACACGTTTTCCCCTTTCGCCGGACTGCTGATGGCAATAGAAGTTTTATTCGAAGAAACATCATTAGATCCTAGTACTGAGATTGGTGAAGATCCGCTATCTGGAGAAGTTACTTTTGTTTGAACGGAATCGCTTTTAATAACCGACTCGGATGCTCTAAGTGTTCTGGCAAGGCCTGTGGAATTAAATAAATTCCTACCTATAGATAAAATAGCCTCCTGGCCTAGACGTAAACCTCCAATATGCAACTTGCAACGTTGCCATTGCTCATAAGCGTGCCATAATTCCTTAGTAACAAAAAGCAGCTCTCTTCTTAAGGCAGCTAATTCATCTTCTTTATCCATAAAATTTCCCCAGGCTGCCATCTGGGTAGGATCTCTTAAGTCCCAATTCGTATGATCAATTCTTGTTACTTCTTCCTGTTTACTCTCAACCTCAGAAGCTTTTGCTATCATACGATTCCTAATCAACCACCACGTCTCTTTAGCTATCTCTTCTTTCTTACTGATAGGTAACACATCGCCATCCAGCGCTTCTAGCTTCTGAATAATATTATTAAGCGCATTTAATGTGGAGCTATCAAATTCCAGCTCGAGCTCTTCCAAAACTAGAATTTGAGCGAGATGAAAAAACGCAAGCCAGGCACTTCTTCTTAATGCAATCTGTTCTTTAAAAAGCTTATCTAAGTTATAGATTATCTCTGTTACGGTCTCACCAATATCATCCATGGCAAAGAGACAGAGGAAATAATTATCAAGCCATCCTTCATTTACCTCCTGCCATTTTGCAAAGAATCCTTCTATAAGTTCACGTTGTCTAATATAAGTTTTTAAATTCTCCGGCTCCTTCTCAAGAATTGCCGTATAACTACGCGGGCTAGCAGAAACAATGAGTCTTATTGTTCTAAGTATATTTATATCCCGCCTGAATGCTTCTATTAATAATTTTTCTGAATCGGAAGTATCCTCTATCGGACTGCTAACGCTGGTAGAGACCGGAGGACTGACAGCGCGCGTCTTTTGTTTTTGCAAAGCGCAATTTATTCCTCCTATAATTCTATTTAATTCATCGGCCTCTTTTCTTAGTTTTTCTATTCTTGCCTCATACCCGGTTTTTGCATGATAATACCACTCAGTAGCTAACGGATTGTAATATATACAACGGACGCTTGGAATTTCATTAGTGAGGCGATCGATATCATCTTCTATCCGTTGAATTTTTCTCTGGAGCATATCCCTTGATTGCGCAAAAGTAAACCTATCGTCATCCAAATCCTCTAAAAGATACTTTGGATCCCTATAATCATCAAGAGCTACATCGCAAGCATCTGCCAAGGTATGAGCTAACTGTACCCCATCATTAATAAACTTGCCAAATCGATCCCGCATAAACAATTCTATGCTTTGCATTGAAAAACCTTGTTGGTGCATTTTCTCTAGCAAAGAGATAACTTCATTCTGCACCTCCAACTCATCTGGATAAAAATGTGCAAACCAGATCATAAACCGCTCATCTGCGCGAAAAACATTCCCAGATCCGGGGATGCTGACTGTCACAACGTAGTGTTCATCGTCAAAAATACATGTAGTTCTATAAGTTTCAGCATTTAAATTCACCGGGATTCCCGAAATGGCTTGTAAAGCATAACGTTTAGCAAAATACATAAACTCATGGAAAATATCCCAGAAAGGTACTGGCGCAGGATCTGAAATAATTTCTTGAGGCAAGGATGCGATAAAATCTAATATCGGCTTGTTGGATACCACCTGAAGAGCCAGCCGTAATAAAGGAAGCGAAGCTATAAATTCTCTGCGAGTCAAGTTTAAATTTACAGGATTACCCACTGGGCTGGAGCCCATTAAAAGAGTAGAGTCGCCATCTTCATCATGCAACCTTTTTTCTGCCTCTTCAAAAAGCTGGGCGAGTTCCGAAGCCTGAACCGAAACTATCTGTCCTCTAATATTATCAAAGAATTTCCTCGCGCCATTTCTGCCAAGCGCTAATATAACACCTTCGGAAATATCTGAAGGTAACATCTCTCCTTCGTAATACATATTCTCAACCACTTCAAGCTCGTGGATTCCATCCGAATCTTCGCAGAGCCCATCCAGATCAATGATCGTAGCAACAGGAGATTCTTCATAAATCCTGACAATTGCATTACTCTCGTTGGGATCTAATATAAACTTTTTTCGCCCGGATATTTCCCATAAATATAGGTAAGAGGCAACCTTCAAAGCACTCCTCTTTTCTGCGGAAACTTCCTTTGCAGGCTTGATACATTCTTCAGTAAACAAGATACGCGGTTTTGTATCGCAAGATATCATCGGGTTACCCGAAGCAGGGTGCAGCCAAGGCTTGGACCTGCGCAAGGATTCTCCAACCTCATGTATCTGCGAAATAAAAACAGCGTCATAAGTAACTCCGGACATTGTCCTCCGCACAGATTCTTTCACCACTTTAACTAACATGCCTAAAGCGGCCTCTGAATGCGTTCCGTTGAATAAAACTTCATAAACCCGCTTGTGGGTGCGCTGGTTAAATGCTTCAATCCCCATTATTTGCAAAGAATGCGTGTCAACTACCCCCGGGCCAGCGAAATACCGTAACGCCTCTTCTTTTAAACCCATCACACCAAAAGACTCACGCATAGCGCGGATATCTCCAGAAATAATATCCGCTGATTCATTGAAATCTTTTGCCAGCGACTCAACGCAAATCCGGTCAAAGAAATTTTCTTCAGGTCCAATAGGCTGCGTCACGGGAGAGCTAACAATATTCCCATCAACACCCACTCTCCTTTGTTTTGTGCTAACGAGTTCAAATCCGTTAAGGACTTGACTAGGAGTAAAAGATTGATCCTGGATCAATCTTTTCCTTAGCGTTGCGATATTCCTCTTTTTGCCAAACAAAACAACTACCGCTTCACAAGCAGGATCAATATTTGAACGCTGATCCTCTATTAATGCTGTTAAAATTGTCTTCTGATCCGTAACATCGGCATCAAACGCATAATATCCTTTCGTATCATCAATATAGTAACCTAACATTCTTACGAGATGCGCAAACCAACCAAAATTCAATTCTGGTTTTCGACTTCTCTTAATAGTAGAGACTATAGATTGGAAATTGGGATGAATCGCTTCTTGGATGATCCCCTCTAAACCTTCAGGTATTACCCCTAGTCTTCTATATCTAAGCCAAGAATCAAGTAATTTAGCTCTCTTTTGCGCTCCAAGGGAGAACGCCCCAAAATGATTCAGTGTATTCGGTCTTCCTTGCCTCACTAATATTTCTACATCTACAAAACTACTAAACCAAGCCCATCTATCGACCAATTCTACTTCTATTCCACCTTCTCGTAACCTCGCTGATTGCTGCATAAATATACTTGGAGTGAAGGGATCAAAAACACCAAAAATAACCTTTTTTACCCCACGCCTCAGTATCCAGTTGGCGCAGGTAAAACATGGTTCGATAGTTACTGCTAAAGTATATTTATGCCATTCAACCCTGCCTAACCTTTCGGCTTTAAGTAACGCATGCCGTTCGGCATGCTGAACATGTACCATCTGTGGTGCTATGTTCGAGATATGTTTGTTCCCGACGGAAATGACATTGTTATCTTCATCAAAAAGCACAGCGCCAACAGGATACCAGTCGCCCTCATCACAATGCTCCTGGGCAACAGCAACAGCCAAATCCATCATTTCTCCGTTATTCTTTGCCACCGGCGAGCTGGCGTCCTTAGGAATAGTTATCTCTGAAGTAGCGGCAAAAGAAATTGGGGGGCCGACAGAAACGCTTCGTTGGGTGCTAAGTAACCCGACTAAACTTTCAATATTTCTGGGGAGAGCAGACAACCAGACTCCATCTATGTCTTCGTTCGGCTTAGCAAAAAAAGCTCCCTCTCCACGTAACTCTTTATATTTAAATCCGGCTTCCCGCATCTTATTCAGCAAATATTTACTAACAAATTTATCTTTAATCCATTTCCAACTAATAAACATGCCGAATCTTCCCCATGGACTTAATCCTAAACTTATCCCGAGAAATATATCTGCAACAGCTTTATTATCCAAAGGCCTAATCACCTGATACCCCTCTTCACCACGTTCTCCATCCATAGGTTCCAAAATAATAAATACTTCCGGCTCAAATAATAGAATACGATCAAATCGCGATGATATGCTTTCAACAATATCTACAAGATGCAAAGCTTCGCCTTCTACAAGAAAAACCATACTCCCCGCACCTTCAATTTCAGAGATAGCCTTACTTGCTTCATCAATCGCCACACGACTCCTATCTATACCAATTATTCTACGAGCATTCGGATAACGCCTGATTGATTCCTTAAGATACGTCCAATTGCCCATCCCTATATCCAAAACATATTCCACATCCTCTGCAGCAACCGGTGAGCTGACGCCAGCCACAGAATCGACTCTCTTGGCTTCGTAGAAAACAATCTCTGTTTCCATCTGCTGATTGTAATTTCTAATCCACAATGGCGAAACAAGCGCTGTTCTCCCGAATTTAATTCCATTAGGTACAGGCACGTCACCAAATTCTTCCGCTATTGCGCTAACGTCAGTGGGAGATACTTCTTCACGCGCCAGAACTTCCCTGACAAACCTCGGATAATACAATCCATATACTTCCCTTAAGAAAGAGCGAGCGCCCCTATCAAAACCTAATAATTTTATCTCTTCCTGCATCATTCCTTTCTCACCTAGATAACGCTGCATGCTCTCCGGCAAATCATTACTTTGTATCGTTCTATTACGATATCCATTCCTATGCAGTAATGAGATCATGTTAATAAAGAATGCTCTCTCTTCATTGCTAAGAGTACCTGAAGATAGTAATGTTCGTAAACTAATGATTTTATTTCCGGTATAGCCAACCTCTACACGCCCGCCATAAGGACGGAAAATAAAATAGCCGTCGTTTATTTCGCCGTCTAGAAACGTATAGGTTCGCCTATCTTTTACGGTTTCCGGCAGCCAACTCATACGGTATTCATCGGTACGTACAGCTTCCAGGCCTAATTCACTATTTAGCTCATCATACATTTTCCTGGTAAGCTCATCAATCAGCTTGTCTTGTTTTCTATAACCGAACTCAAGGCCAATTTCGCTAATCACGGGCTTAAGCGTAGCTAATGTACGCCGATAGCGCACCTTGATTCTTTCATATGCAGACTGTATCTCTGACGCATCATTCGCCGTCACCGCCTTGATTAAAGGCCCCCTAAAGAGATTAAAACTGATATCGCATCCAAAATCAGGTTGTTGAGATAATTGCTCTGCCGCATCCTGGGCGACCCTATCATGTTCAGCCCACGCCGCAGTTAATCCTCCGTAGGTAAACCCTCTCTCTCTCAAGGCATGATAATAGTGAGCAAAATTAGCCCCTATAACCGTGTCCCTTACTTGAAATGTATCGTTATCGCGATGCAATACAAGCTGTCCTTTTCTGAATTTCCTATATTCATCTAACAATTTCACGAAGAGAGGATACGGCATATAGCTAATAGAAGACGGCGTTTCAAACTGGCAGAAAGCACATTGGTTATAACAACCCCTGCCGATTTGAAATAAAGCCGCGCTGCCGAACCAATCTTTGATAGTAATCTGTTTTCTAAAAAGCTTTCTTTTATCTCTATATGAAAGTCCGGGTAAGAGATCAACGAATAATTCAGTGTGTGGATGCTCAATAGAAGGAATTAAATCAATTAAGCACATCACAGCAGCCGGGATTGCTGCTTTTACTCCTTCCTCTTGCGTAGCAGCTAGCGTATTTCTTATGAGCTCAAGTAACTTATTACCTCTCTCGTTTAAAACGTTGACATAGTAGTGCCCGCCAGCTTTATAATCAAAGAATTTCCATCTGGAATAACCCTCCATAACTCTTAACGCGTTTTGTAAGGAACCCTTAAAGACGGCATCTTCGGCACCGGCCTTAGCACTTGTAGCTAAAGCCTCCACTGGTGAGCTGAACTTCTTAGAATTTACTGCCAAAGTAGAATCTTTTATAGCCTGTAAACGGACAGATATGTTATACCCATAATCACCAGTAGCACTTCCATTAAATAAAACAGCCACCGCTTGCTTAAGTTTATCAATTTCTGAAATAACGCCTTGGATATCAACGGCATCTCTTATACCATTGGCAGCTGCCTCTGAATAATCAACCAATGCGTTCGATAGTGATTGAGGTAAGCGATAACCCGGACGCCCAAAATTATTCGGCTGGGACAATAAAGGTATGCTGGAGTTAGTAACTCTGGATTTTATATTTTCCAAACTGTCGAACCCATTCACTAGCGAACTGGCGCATGCCGCCGGCGAGGACGCCTGCGCCGAGACGGAAGCCGTTAGCTCTCCCCAAACAGGATAAACTCTAGGTTCAAAGACCATGGCGATAATTCTATTACCAGACGCATCGCTTTCAAGAACACTCTCTCGACCATAAGAAAACGCCCTTCCCGTAGCATAACTCTCCACGCTCATAAAAATCCCTTCTTGAGCTTTTGCCATCCGGGAAAGTTTAAATAGGAATTCACCTCGCCTGCACCGTAATTGCGACGAACAGAGATTAATAAGTTCTATCCTCCTGCGGGAACCTGCGCACACCCCTTTCACATCAAAAGGAAGACCATTGTCATATGAGATAATCCTGACTCCTCTTCGAAAAGCATCGTCTTGTACTTCTTGTAACCGCAGCGAATAATTTACCAGAACACTGTCTTTTCGCGCATGTTCACGAAGATTATCAATAAGTTCCCGTATAATTTCAGCGGTAAGTTCCTTAGCAAATCTTACTCTTGATAAAAAACCACATGCTATTCTTACGTGATCAAACCCATAGCGAAACAAATCAACTCTGCTCACTTCCACGGATTCCAAAACATCTATGCTACCGAGATGAAAAGATTCTTTCATCGGCGAGCTGGCGTTTTCAATAGGCATGACAAAAAGCGCTGCGGGAGTAGTTTGGCGCTTGCCCGTCCTCTCTCCTATCCATTCGCTACCCAGGCGCAACCATGTATCCGCACCATTACAAGTAAGAATTGCAAGTTGCACGTCTTGACCGGCCTGATGGACCAACTGCGCTGCCTCAAGAAGAGTTGCGCCTTCTTTTCCCGATACCCCGTCGATAATTGCCGCAAAGAGCTCGCCTTTTTTCGTCGCCCC
>JAGVER010000013.1 GCA_020058085.1 Candidatus Omnitrophota bacterium
ATTAATTCCGGTTGAGTATAAAGCAACCAGTACCTCTGCTTTTGATCATAGGCCCCGAGAGTAAAATTTACCTTCGCGCCCGCTATAGACTCATCTTCATTTACCTTTAATTTCAATTCCTGTTTGATTAAATTATGTTCTCCGGGATAAAGAGGTGTCTCCTCTATATTATAGCCGTTATCCTTAAATATCAAAACCCTGCGCGCCTGATCCCCTAACGGTAAATCTCCAAAGGAACAGGTTTCGGCAGTAGGATCAAGAAATATAATCTTGTTTCCTAAATATAGCGCGGCAATACAGTGGTTAAAGAGCGCCGAAGGAAAATCCTTATTCAAATTATAATATTCTTTGGTACTAATGAGTACCGGAAACGCGCTAAAGCCTGCCTCTCTTAGCATAGTAACCAAAAGTATAGCCTGATCCTTACAATCGCCATATTTATTCCTAAGAATCTCTCCGGCTGAATGCGGCTCGTACCCTGCCTCTCCGTATTCTACGGCGACATAGCGAATATCTTTAGCACAGAAATTATAGATCGCGCACGCCTTTTCTAGGTCAGTAAGTTTACCTTTTATAAGCCGTTTGACTTCTGCTTCTATAGAACTATCTGTTTTTATTTTATTCTTAGCCAACTCCCACCACCAGTTATATACGTCTCGCCATTCTGTAAACGTAGATAAAAATATTGCCGGATTAATCTCTGCATCCTCAGGCATATTAGGCTCCGGAATGATCTGGGGAATATTCTTGAAGTGCCAATGGTAAATAAAATTGTCACCTTGCTCTTCTTGAGCCGGCTTAAGGTTGGCGCCAAAATCATTATATTCTTCATTGATAACTTTTATCCTTAAGCCTTTTTCTTTAGGTAAGGTAAGATTAAATTCCGCGGAGATAACCGGCTCATAAGCTTGGACAGGATAGCTTAAGAAAAAATCTTTCTTATTAACTAACTGGCTGCGTTTAATCTTTATTTTATATTCCAGCGCTGCCCCTGTGACCACTTCAGGAAAAGAGATTATAAAAACGCGGGCGTTGCTATAAAGAGGAAAATTCAGATATTTAGAGAGATCACGGATATGACGGGAGCCTACGTAAACTACTTTGCCGTCCGGCTTAATGGTGCGTGCGTAAACAAGTTCTATTTTTTCAAATGTAGAATCGTATTCTATGGCAGATTCGGCAAAGCTCTCTTTACCGCGTTCATTTAGCACCTTAACCAAGTAATGAACGCTTGATTCTTGAGTATCCTTCTGCGTTATCTCTATATTCTCATTGGCCAAAAGAATGAGCGCGCCGGCCTGCGGATAAAGTTTAGCATCCGGAGCATTAATCAGGATCTTGGCGATCTCTGGATCTAGATCCTTAATATCTACGGTACCTGCCAGCCTCTGGATCTCTTCAAGCCTTAAATATGCCTTAGATTTGAATGCGGACCCTTTGATCTCTTCATAGGCTTTAATTGCCTGGCTAAAAAGATTTAAACGCTCGCAGGTTAAGCCATAATAATAACGGTATTCATCATCGGATATCTTTTCTCTGTTGAAAATCTCAAGAGCATCGGTAAAATTACCCATGCGATAGAAAGAAAATGCCAAAAACTTCTTAGCTTCGGCTTCAGAAGAATTATTAAATGCATTTATTGCTAAATCATATTCGCCACGGCTAAAATAAAGCTTTCCTAATTTAAAATAAAGCAAGGAAGGATTATCAGACTTAGAGATTAATCCTCTATACAGAGAGACTGCTTTTGAGTAGTAGGCTTCGGAGTTCCTGATATACTCTTCAGGGCCCTGGATAGAATTTTTCTGCCCGCACCCAAAAACTAATATCAGGATAAAAATGAGCACGATTTTCTTATTTTGCATTAAATACCTCAAGACCTACAATGCCTTTTGCCTTGACCATCTCTTTTAACCTGTAAAATACGCCTAATGTTAGCTCGACATCAGATAATGCACGATGCTCCTGCTTAACCTTAATCCCTAGGTTTTCTGCCACAGACCATAACGCGTAACGTTCTAACCCCGGGAGAACCATTCGAGCTATTTTTAATAGATCTACTACAGGAATATCCTTTATCTGGTTTAGTCCTAAAATCCTTAATTCATTATTTAAAAACCCTAAATCAAAATCAGCATTATAACAACATAGGTAACTCCCCCGCACAAAATTCAAAAATTTAGGGATGATCTCTTTGGGCTTAGGAGCAACTACAAGCATCTCCGCGCTTATTTTATTGACATTAAACGCCGCTAAAGATACAGGGTGTTCAGAATTAATCAAACTTTGAAATACAGCTATTCTGCTCTCTCCTTTAAACCTTATTGCGGCTAATTCAACAATCCTATCTCCTGATTGAGGATCTAATCCCGTAGTCTCGGTATCAAAAATTGTAAATTCTATCTCATCTATCTCTTTATTCATGCTTTCTTCTAACAATATACGCCGGGACCAACCGCTTAGGATGATAAGATAATTTTACCTTCTTTAAATTATCTAACCCGGAGTCATCCATAATATTTATATATTTATAATCTTTAAGCTCTTGGGCAAATCTGGAGAAAATAAACTGCGCCAAACCCTTAATCGTTAAATCTGTTATCTCATATAATATGCAAAATGTCTCTTTGCTTAACGCAAATCCAAAAGTAAAAGCTTTCGTGATTTGGTTTATCTGAACCATTGCCCCTTTAAAATTTAGCTTAGAATAATTATCCAGGGCTTCCCTTAAAGAGATACGGCTATCTTCAAGCATTCCCTGATAAAGGGAATCAGCATTCCCTGTTTTACGTTCTTTCTCCCAAAGAGAATAAAGCTCAAAGCATTCTTTCCGATCTTTTGGAAGTAATTTCTTATATGAAAAATCAAAATGTTTGATAAAATAATTGTAGCTTGCGCGCTTAGACTTAAATTTGTTCCCCTTTAATCCGGACAATTCCTGCCGATTTAAAATATAATCTTGAGATTTTAAGCTGCATTCAAAACCAAGCTTACGGTAAAAATCTAGGTCTCTCTCTTCAATATTCTCTAAATGCGCGAACTCGGGATTTTTATTTAACGCACCAAGTATCTCAAAAACGCGAGATATCACTTCGGGATCTTTA
>JAGVER010000001.1 GCA_020058085.1 Candidatus Omnitrophota bacterium
GGACCTTGCCTTTTAAGGCAAGGATGGATAATGGCCGCTCAAGTATCCAGCTTTTAGGGCTTCAAGAAACCGCGGGCTTTAGCCCGCGGAGCTTCATTTAGCGAAATACTTGAGCGAACGAAAGTGAGGTCAAGTATAAGCCTTGCTATATCCGAGCTTGAATTGGGCTTGCTTATATTCTTGGCAGCCTCGCTAAGACGGTTTAATTTATGCGGACTATTAACCAGATCATCGATAACCAGATTAATCTTCTTCGCTTTATCAAGCTTAATAGCCGCGCCCTTTTCAGCAAGATACCTGGTATTATTAGCTTCCTGTCCGGGTAAAGGTTTAATTATAATCATTGGCTTGCCTTTAGCAAGAACCTCAGCAGTAGTGACACCACCGGGCTTACTGACTACAATATCTGCCAAATGCATAAGCTCATTAATATGCTGCGCGTATCCGAAAAGCAATATCTTTTTTTTATATTTTTTTATCCTTCTTTTTAATGTTTTATAGAGCTTCTTATTAGTCCCCGTAACAACGATCTCCTGAATATCAACCTTAGTCTTCTCTAGCGTCCTAACAATAGTTTTTATCGGCCCTAACCCTTGCCCTCCACCCATAATTAATACTACGGGAATACTAGGATTAAGTTTATATTTATGCAGGAGCTTTTCCCTATCCAGCGGCTCACTAAATTTGGGGTCAAAAGGAATACCCAATGATTTAACCTTATGCCTAGAAACACCCTTATTGATTAATTTATTTCCTACATCTTCCGAAGGAGTTATATAATAATCAACGCTATCATAAATCCAGTAAGAATGAGGAACATAATCTGTCAATACTGCCACTAAAGGCAGGCTAGAACCATAGGTATCTTTATAATCAGCGACCATCCCGCAGGGAAAAGCCTGAGTGCAAATAACCATATCAGGATTAAATCTATCAAAGAGTTTCTTTAACTTAGGAGAGTTGGCTTTGTGAATTTTCTTCTTAGTCCGCTCCACTCTCCTGGCTATTTTGGGATTATCATAAAGATAATCCCAGATCTTAGGAGCCATCTTAATAATTCCCATATAAATGCTATTAGTAACCTTCTCTGCAACCGGATTAGTATAATTAAAAGCGTTAATATTTAATATTTCGGCATTAGGCTCTAATATACGCACTGCCTTCTCAATAGACAAAGCAGCATTACGATGGCCGGAAACTTCCGATATATACATCAAGATTATACGCTTAGGCGACATGGCGAGATTACAACGCCCCTTCAAGGCACAATTCCATAAAAGCTCCGACCACCAAGGGACTAAATTGTAGGTTGGTAAATTTCCTTATTTCTTTTATCGCTTCATTTCTATATAGGGCTGGCCGATAAGGCCTTTCCGTTGTCATAGCGTCAAAAGAATCAGCTACGGATATTATTGAAGCGATCAATGGAATCTCTTCTCCTTTTAAACCATCCGGATACCCTGTTCCGTCAGGCCTTTCATGATGGTATTTTACTCCTACAAGAGATTCTTCCAGCTCCTTTATCGGTTTAAGTATTGTCGCGCCTATCAAAGGATGTTCTTCGATCCTATTTCTTTCTCCAACAGTAAGTACGGTTCGCTTGTTAAGGATATGTTCGGGAATGCCAATTTTACCTACATCATGCAGTAAACTGGCAATATGAAGACTCTCTAGAAACTTCTCGTTAATAATCTTTCTCTGTTTTCTTGCCAGCCTTTTAGCTATTTGCAGGCTGAAATTGGTCACTCGAGTAGTATGCCCATGGGTATAATTATCCTTGGCTTCAATAGCAGCCACAAGGGCAATAGTAGTGCGCATAAAAAGCTGGTGTTTCTTATCGAGTTCGGACTCTAAATCCTTAAAAAGCTGGGCATTTCTTATAGCCATAGATATATTTGAAGCTAAGGCAAGAAAGAAATCCAATTCCTCTTTCAAGAATTTCTTTTCGTTTCGATTTTTCCCTAAAAGCAGTATGCAGAGAAGGTCATCCCTAAAATAACAGGGAATACAGGCAATTGTGTCGAGGATCTTCATCTGATAGATTACATCACTTAAAAGATTATTCAATCTCTCCTTAAGATTATTATCTTTTAAAACCGCGTGGGCCTCTTCCAGAGTAAGGATATCGCTATTAAATATAGCCCTGCAATTACGTTCCCTGAAGAAACGTATAAGCGAGTCGTCTTTATCTAGCGAAGCAAAACCTATAGGTATCTTTTTCCCCAGAGACCCTCCGGAAATACTTAAGACGTAGGCCTGACGCTCCGGCTTATAAAGAAGTATGCTGGCATGATCTATGCCTGACTTCTCAACTATTGCGCGAACAAGAATCTTAATCAAAAGGTCAGGATCGTGCACCAAAATCATGCTGCGCGCGGCATTCTCTAATTCCTTTTTAAAATCAATGGGCATTTTACCTTTCTTTTAGTATATACTAACAAAACCAGATATATTGTCAAGGCTTTAGCCTTCATCTATAACGCCTAAAACCGTACCTACATCAACTATTTCACCTTCCGGTATAATTATTTCCGAGATCACCCCTGAAGA
>JAGVER010000003.1 GCA_020058085.1 Candidatus Omnitrophota bacterium
AAGAAGCAAATAGCTAACTATAAATACTTTGGTATGGGTATGGGGATTATTATCCCCCTCTCGATAATGTTTCGTTTCGAGTTGACTAAGGGCTGGGAATTCTTATTTATTATTTTAGCATTTTTGTTTCTTATCCTAATGCAATTTAAGCGCCGTCAGCATTCCGGGGCTATTATCGGTATATCCACTACAATATTCGGAATAATTTATATCTCATGGTTTTTTAGTTTTCTGATTAAGATAAGATATCTCGACGGTGGGTTAGGCCTTCTAGCTTCGCTCCTTTTGATTACCAAGTCATGTGATATCGGGGCATATCTCATTGGCAGCAGGTTTGGCAAGAATCCGCTTATCCCACGGATAAGCCCGCATAAGACCGTTGAAGGTGCAATTGGCGGAGTCTTCTTTAGCGTACTCTCTGCGTTAGTTTGTAAGCCGCTACTAAACTTCGATTATCTTCATCTTGTGGCCATGGGCGCAGGCATTAGTATATTGGCTCAATTGGGAGACCTCTCTGAGTCGTTGATAAAACGCGATTGTCAAGTAAAGGATTCGGGGAATATTTTTCCCGGAATGGGTGGGGTATTGGATCAAATCGATAGTCTTCTTTTCACCGCGCCGGTTTTTTATTTTTATATGAGTGTAACCCTCTTAAAATGAAGAATATCGCCATATTCGGTTCTACTGGTTCGATAGGCAAAAATACTTTGAGTGTGGCAAGAAAATTATCAAATAGATTTAAGGTCGTAGGCTTAAGCACCAATTCGGATATAAAAACTTTATCTACACAGATAAGAGAGTTTCGTCCTTTATTTGTTTGCGTGAGAGATAAAGAGGCTGCGCTGAAACTCAAGCGGGCTTTAAGTTCCAGAGTAAAAATCTTCGCTGGCGAAGAGGGATTAGTTGAATTAGCGGAAGAAAAAAGAATAAGCCAATTTGTCTTTGCCATAAGTGGTTCTGCCGCATTGGAGCCTTTGCTTAGTGCAATAAAGAGCAACAAAGATATCGCCTTGGCCAATAAAGAAGCGTTGGTTATGGCCGGGCCGCTGATTATGCGCATGGCTGCAAAGGCAAGAGTTAGAATTATTCCGGTAGATAGCGAGCAGTCAGCAATATGGCAGTGCCTCGAAGGCCAAGAGAAGCAAAAATTAAGGACTATCTATCTTACTGCTTCAGGAGGGCCTTTGCTTAATAAGAGTAAAACTGCTTTGAGGCGTATATCTATTTCTAGCGTGCTTAAGCATCCTAGGTGGAAGATGGGAAAGAAGATCACTGTAGATTCCGCTACACTTATGAATAAAGGCTTGGAGTTTATTGAGGCCATGTTTTTGTTTAATGTGGGCTGGGATAAGATTAAGATTTTAGTCCATCCTGAAGCCTTGATTCATTCTATGGTTGAATTTGTAGATGGGGTTGTCTTGGCACAATTATCCGCAACAGATATGCGCATACCTATTCAATACGCACTATCTTATCCGGAGAGATTGAATAGTTCTTTGTCGAGGTTAGATTTCTATAGATTAAAGTCCCTAAACTTTAGAAGGCCTGATACTTTAAAGTTTCCCTGTTTAGGGTTAGCTTACCAGGCAGCGAAAGAATTAGGTACCTTACCGGCAGTAATGAACGCGGCTAATGAAATAGCAGTAGAAGAATTTCTTAAAGAAAGATTAAGTTTTATTATGATACCTGAAGTTGTGGCAAGGGTTATGCGTAAACACAGGAATATATCTAGCCCCGGGCTTAATGATATTCGGGAGGCAGATAGCTGGGCAAGGCGGGAGGCTCATAGGTTTATTAATTAGGGGGGTTAAAGTAGTTATATGGTTACTCTCTTTGTCTTTCTATTTATCTTAAGTATACTTATAATCGTGCATGAATTCGGGCATTTCATCGTCGCTAAAAGAATGGGCGTACGGATTGAACAATTCTCTTTGGGTTTTGGTCCGGTTTTGTTTAAAAAGAAGAGAAAAGATACAGAGTATAGCTTAAGCCTTTTCCCTTTGGGGGGGTTTGTGAAGTTAGCCGGAGATAATCTTGAGGAGTACACCGGCAAGCCGGATGAGTACCTTTCGCAGAAACCGTTTAGGCGCTTTTGGATAATTTTCTTTGGCCCCTTGCTTAATTATATTCTGGGAATTTTGTTTTTTTGGATAATATGTTTCTCCGGTTATCCTGCATTAACTACTAAGGTAGGCGGCCTGATTGATGGGCTTGGCGCTATGGAAGCAGGGCTTAAGGTAGGGGATAAGATTGTTGCTATAGACGGTAAGAAAGTAGAATATTGGGATGAACTGCAAAAGATAATTTATTCCAAAAAGTCTGAAGAACGTGTTTTAGTCTCGTTAGTAAGAGAGGACAAAGAATTTACTCTTCCGGTTCGGATAAAAGAGCAGCATATTGAAGATCAGGTAGGCCAGAAGCGTAAGCTGGGTTTATTAGGTATAACTCCTTTCGATGAGATAGTAAAGGTAAAATATGGTCTCTTAAGGTCATTTATCGTGGGGGTTAATAAGGCAAAAGATTTAACAATCATAACTTATAAATCCTTAGGTTTTTTAATTACCGGAAGGCTCTCAATGCGTGAATCTATGACCGGCCCTCTGGGGATTTTCTTTATTACTTCTCAAGCGGCAAGCATTGGCTTGATAGCTATCCTTCATTTAATGGCAGTATTAAGTTTAAGCCTAGCTATATTTAATCTTCTTCCTTTGCCTATATTAGACGGTGGCCATATTGTATTCTTAGCTCTAGAAAAAATAAGAGGTAAAGGTTTGAGCCTTAAGATGGAGCGGGTAATTAATAAGGTTGGAATGACTTTGATTATGTCGTTGGCGGTTTTTGTGACCTATAATGATATTGTGAAAAACTTTGGGGATCAAATATCCAAGTTTTTTATTAAATGATAATGAAAAAACAAAAAAGCAGAGTAGTTATGGTTGGCAAAATACCGATAGGCGGAGGTAATCCCGTTGTAATACAATCTATGACTAAGGTTAGGACTGCGGATTTTGAGAAGGCGATAAAGCAAATTATTGATTTAGAGAAAGCAGGATGTGAGATTGTACGTTTAGCCTTAAAAGACAGAGAAGACCTTAAGGGATTTAAGAAGATAAAGAGTAAAGTTCATATTCCTTTGGTTGCGGATATACATTTTGATTATAAATTTGCACTTATGGCTATTGATTGCGGAGCTGATAAAATCCGCCTTAATCCAGGCAATATCTATAAAAAAGAAGAAGTTAAAGAGGTAATCAGCGCTCTGAAGTCAGCGAAAATACCTCTGCGTATTGGTTTAAATTCCGGGTCAGTTCAAGAGCCAGGCTCTAGTAGAATGGCGATGCCGGATAAGTTGGTTGAAAGCGCGCTAGCTTATATAAAAATGGTAGAGGGTTTTAAATTTCACGATATAGTTGTTTCACTTAAAGCTTCTAATGTAATTGAGACAATTTTGGCCTATCGTAAATTTGCTTCAGTTTGTGATTACCCTTTGCACTTAGGGGTAACTGCTACTGGTTTTCCTTATGCCGGAGCGATAAAATCGAGTATTGCTCTAGGAGTTTTATTGCTTGAAGGAATAGGAGATACAATTAGGGTATCGCTTACGGATAAGCCTACTAGAGAGGTTTATACTGCTAAAGTTATCTTAGAATCACTCGGCCTGCGTAGCTTTGGCCCTGAAATTATTAGTTGTCCTACTTGCGGGCGCTGCGAAGTTAATTTGGTAAAATTAGTCAATGATTTTGAAAATAAGGCATCTTCTTTAAAGCTTAATCCAATTAAGGTAGCGCTCATGGGTTGTGTAGTGAACGGTCCAGGAGAGGCTAAAGAAGCGGAGATAGGTGTAGCTTTTGGAAAAGAATACGGGCTCTTGTTTAAGCATGGCAAGGCGATAAAAAAGGTACATTTTTCTGAATGCGTCGATTCTTTATTAAAGGAAATGGAGAACAAGCATGGTTGATATGTTAAAGGCTAATATTAGGGATAGAATTATCTCTAGTCATGGAAAATTATTTTCCCGGGAAGATGTTTCCGCGAAGGAACTAGAAGATGTGATTAACCGTATTCTCAATGAGATAGTTCAACAAGAACATATTAATTTGCTGGTGGTAGAGAAGCAAAAAATTATTCAGGAACTTTTGAATGATTTCTTAGGTTTTGGGCCTATAGATAGCCTGATGAAAGATATCTTAGTTACTGAAATTATGATTAATGGCCCTAAGAAGATATTCATAGAGCGTAATGGTAAGGCGCAGCTATCGGAGATTACTTTTAAAGATGATAAGGAATTAATGTATTTAATTTATAAATTGCTTGCGCCTACACGCCGCAGGGTGGATGAATCTAATCCTTATGCTGATATATCTTTAAAGGATGGTTCGCGAGTAAACATTATCATACCTCCGCTTGCCTTAGATGGCCCTATGGTAACGATAAGGAAGTTTTCAAATACCCTAAAGACTGTTAATGATTTGATTACAGCTGGTACTCTAGATAAACGTATGGCAGATTTTTTGGTCGCTTGTATTAAGGCTAAGGTGAATATTATATTTTCAGGTGCAACCGGAGTGGGCAAAACTACTACTCTCGGGGTCCTTTCTGCGCATATCTCTAATGATGAGCGTATCGTTACAATAGAAGATACTGCGGAACTTCATTTAGATAAGCCTAATGTAGTAAGGCTTGAGGCAAGAACGCGGAATATTGAGGGTAGAGGTGAGGTTAGTATAAGAGAGCTTTTTAATAATTCGTTGCGTATGCGTCCGGAGAGAATTATTTTAGGTGAGATAAGAAGCTCTGAAGCTTTGGATATGCTTCAGGCGATTTGTTCCGGCCATACCGGTTCTTTGGCAGTATTGCATGCTAATGCTCCTAGTGAGGTCATTTACCGTCTTGAGACGATGATTCTAGTTTCAGGTGTACTTATAAGCATTGAAGCGATACATAGGCAGATGGCAGCAGCTATAGATATCATAGTACATCAGGAGCAGTTGCTTGATGGATCACGTAAGGTGACTTATATTACTCAAGTTAATGGGATTAAAGATGGCCAGGTTAATTTAGAGGACATCTTCGTTTACGATTTAGAAGGGATTAATCCTGATGGTAAAGTCCGTGGCAAATGGAAGGCTACCGGAATAATTCCTAAGTTTTACAGGCGTTTTGAAAAAGTAGGAATAAATATCTCTCAAGAGATATTCAACAAGGACTAGAGAATGCTTTGGTCTAAAACATTTATACCAACTTTAAAAGAGGTTCCACAAGAGGCAGAATCAATAAGCCATCGTTTACTTTTACGTGCCGGTATGGTGCGTATGCTTATGGCCGGGGCTTATTCCTATTTGCCCTTAGGTCTGAAAGTATTATGGAAGATAGAGAATATAGTCCGTGAAGAGATGGATTCTTGTGGTGCAGCTGAAGTCTTGCTTCCGGCGTTACAGCCTTTAGAGTTCTGGCAGCGATCCGGGAGAGATAAAGATATAGGCGAAGTTATGTTTAAATTTATTGACCGCCGCGGGCGCAAGGTTTGTTTAGGGCCCACGCACGAAGAGATTATTACTGAATTAGTTAAAAATCATATATCAAGTTATAAACAATTACCTTTAATTCTCTATCAGATCCAGACTAAATTCCGCGATGAGTTACGGCCGCGTTTTGGTTTAATCCGCGCCTGTGAATTTATTATGAAAGATGCTTACAGTTTTGATGCTGAAGATTCCGGGCTAGATAATAATTATCAGGCAATGTATGAAGCTTATCTGAGAATATTTAGAAGATGTGGTTTAGATATATTGACTCCCGAAGCTGATTCCGGGGTGATGGGCGGTAAGGTATCACATGAGTTCATGGTTCCAGCTAAAGACGGAGAAGACCTGGTTTTAGTCTGCGAGAAATGTAAAAATGCTAAGGCTTATAATGATGAGTTAGAGAGTAGTTGTTTGAAGTGCCAAGGAAAGTTAGAGAAAGTTAGCGCTATTGAAGTCGGGCATATTTTTAAACTAGGGACTAAATACAGCGTTTCTATGGGTGCTAATTTCTTAGATGCTAATGGGAAATTACAGCCTATAATTATGGGTTGTTATGGCATAGGTGTTTCGCGTTTAATCTCTGCGGTAATTGAAGAGAATCATGATAAAGATGGGATTATCTGGCCTAAGGAGCTTGCTCCGTACAATGTTATTATTATAGCTTTGGATACTACGGATAAGAATATTATGGATCTGGCTTCAAAGGTATATAAAGATTTACAGGGATCTAAGATTGATCTTCTTTTTGATGATCGTGATGAACGGGCAGGGGTAAAGTTTAAAGACGCCGACCTATTAGGTATACCTTTGCAATTAATTATAGGTAAGGGCGCCCTTAAGGATGGTTCTTTAGAGCTTAAAAATCGTATTACTCAAGAAAAGATTATCAAGCCAAGTGCAGAGATTCTTGAAGAAATAAAAAGGTGTGTTAATGGATAGGCCAGAAGGACATGGTTTGCCTTCCTTTAGGCAAAGCCATGGCCAAAGCCATAAGGCGGTATTAACTAATGAGTTGAGACTCTTATTAAAGGATTATTTAGGGTCCTTAAATTTTGTATTTGTGGATATTATTTGCAGATATGAGGGCAGCGATCTCGTTGTGAGGGTCTTGGCGGATAGGCCTGAAGGCGGTATAAATTTAGATGAATGCGCCGGGCTTAATCGCGATATAGGTAGGTTGTTTGATGAAAAAGATATAATTCGAGAGAGGTATATCTTGGAAGTTTCATCTCCCGGTTTAGACCGGTCGCTTAAAACCAAAGATGATTTCTCGCGCCTCTTGAATAAAAAAGCTAAATTTTTCTTAAACGAGGCTATTAACGGTAAATTAGAGTGGGATGGGTTGATCAATAAAGTAGGTCAAGAGAGTGTTTTTATAATAACCGAGAGTGGTATCCTCGAGGTGCCTTTTCTCAGGATTAACAGAGCAAAACTTATCATCTAATAAGATCGGAGAGTAAAAAAATGAGCCAGGAATTATTAGCAATAATCGAACAAATTGAGAGGGAAAAAGGGATAAAGAAGGAAGTCTTAATTGAGGCAGTTGAGAGTGCCTTACTTAGCGCTGCCAAAAGAGTCATCGATCTCAAACCTGATGAAGAACTTAAGGTAGAACTTGACCGAAATACCGGGAAGGTTCGCGCTTATAGAAACGGCGAAGAGATTACTTCTATAGATTTTGGTCGTATCGCTGCTTCAACTGCGCGACAGGTTATTATTCAGAAGATGCGCGAGGCAGAGAAGGATGTGGTTTTTAATGAGTTTCAAGGCCGGGTCGGAGAGATCGTTAGCGGGACGGTATATAGATTTGAGAAGGGAAATGTAATTATAGACCTTTTGGGTAAAGCCGAAGGGATGCTTATTAAACGCGAACAATCCCCAAAAGAAGAATTTAAGCAAGGGCAGCGTATCCGTGCTTTTCTCTTGGATGTAAAAAAGGAGGCTAGGGGTGCTCAGATTATTTTGTCGCGTACGCATCCTAATTTAGTAAAGAAACTTTTTGAACTTGAAGTACCCGAGATCTACGAGGGTATAGTAGAGATAAAAGCTATATCCCGTCAGCCGGGTGAACGTACAAAAATATCAGTTTATTCCAAGAATGATAAAGTTGATTCTGTGGGTGCTTGTGTAGGGATGCGCGGGAATAGGGTGAGAAATATTGTTAATGAACTCTATGGGGAGAAGATTGATATTGTACGTTATAACGAAGATATCCGAGAGTATATTAAAAACGCGCTTTCCCCGGCTAAGGTCGCCGAGATAAAACTGGAAAAAGAAAAATTGAAAGCCGAGGTTATAGTTGATGATGATCAATTATCTCTTGCTATAGGTAAACATGGCCAGAATGTCCGGCTTGCTTCAAGGCTTATAGGTTGGGAACTCGATATTCGCACTAAGACTACTCAAGCCCAAGCATTAGTTAAGGAAAAAGAGGATAAGGATTCAGCTGAGGCTAAAGTCCAAGAAGAAGAGCTTGTTGAGAAATCCAAGAAGAAGGAGAGAAAAAAGAAGAAGTCCGAAGCCTCATTAGAAGAATTATCCGGTTTAGGGGAGAAGACTTTACTTAGTTTGAAAGAAGCCGGAATAAACTCGTTGCCAGATCTGATTAAGGCAGGAGAAGAAGGCCTGATTAAAATTAAAGGTATTGGTGAGAAGAAAGCGGCGAAGTTAATCGCTGATGCTAAGAAATTAAAATAATTTTTACAAGAACAGGAAGAAGGTAAATATTATGGTTAAGACCAAGAGTTCAAGGAAGGTAGTTAAAAAAGAACCTGCTCTTAAGGCTAAAAAGATAGTAAAGAAGGCTGTTAAGACAAGCCAACGGGCAGTGGTTTGGCATCCTCTGGCCAAAGCTACAACTAAGGTTGTCAAGCCGGTTAAGAAAGCTCTCTCTCTACCTAAATCTAAGAAAATCGTTACGCACAAAATACATACTGCGCCAGTTTCTAAGCCAACGCCTGCTATTAGGCTAGAAGGCCATGGTTTGGCCTCCTCTAGCCAAAGCCACAAGCCAGCGGGCAGTGGTTTGGCCTCCTCTAGCCAAAGCCACAAGCCAGCGGGCAGTGGTTTGCCTTCCTTTAGGCAAAGCCATAAATTAGAGCCTGTGGTTAAGCCGGAAATTAAAGTTGTTGAACCTAAGGTTGAAAATAGGCCGCATATTCAGGTTAAACCAGTGGTGAAACCAGAGGTAAAGCCTGAAGTAAAAGCAGAGGTTGAAGTTGTTAAACCGAAAGTTGAACTTAAAGATTTAGAATTAGTACTTCCTATTACCCTTAAAGATTTGGCTATAAAGCTTCAGGAAAAGCCGTCAGTAATTATTAAGATGCTTATGGATATAAAAATAATGGCGGGGATAAATCAGACTTTAGATGAATCTATAGTAGAAAAAATTTGCGAAAAATATCATTGTAAGATTAAGAAGGCATTAGGAGAAGAAGAAATAGTTTTAAGCGCGCACGCGCTTGAGGATGAGGTAAAAGATTTAAAGCCGCGCTCATCCGTTGTTACATTCATGGGGCACGTTGACCATGGGAAAACTTCTCTTCTTGATGCCATAAGGAAAACTAAGGTTGCCGAATCCGAGCATGGCGGGATTACTCAGCATATCGGAGCTTATCGGGTAATTCTAAATCACGGAGAGATAACATTTTTGGATACTCCAGGACATGAAGCATTTACTGCTATGCGTTCACGGGGCGCCAAGATTACTGATATAGTAGTCTTGGTTGTTGCCGCGGATGATGGTATTATGCCCCAGACTCAAGAGGCCATAGATCATGCCCGGGCAGCAGGCGTCTCTATAATCGTGGCTATAAACAAGATTGATAAAGCCGGCGCAGATGTTGATCAGGTGAAGAAGCAATTAGCTAAACTTGGCTTAAATCCCGAGGATTGGGGTGGTAAGACCATAGTTGTCCCGGTATCAGCCAAGACAGGCGAAGGAATAGATAATCTTTTAGAGATGATTATATTAGAGTCGCAGATGCTGGAATTAAAGGCTAATCCTAACCGGTTAGCGCGAGGAGTTGTTATTGAGGCCCAGATGTCTAAAGGGAGAGGTCCGGTAGCGACGTTTCTTGTGCAAAACGGTACTTTACATTTAAACGAAAATATCATTGTCGGTAATTTTTATGGCAAGATTCGGGCGATGTTTAATGATCATGGGCAGTCTGTAACTAGCGCTGCTCCTTCGGTCCCTGTTGAAGTTTTAGGTATTTCAGGCGTACCCGCGGCGGGAGAACAGTTTTTTGCCATTCTTCAGGAGAAAGAAGCTAAGGATTTAGCCTTTTTACGTATGGAAAAAGAAAGAGAGAATCAGGTGAAAACAGTAAAGCGTATAAGCCTGGAAGACTTGCATGCTCAGATTCAGGAAGGTAAGATAAAAGAATTAAAATTAATTATCAAGGCGGATGTTCAGGGTTCGCTTGAGGCAATCAGAGAGACCTTGAATAAGATGAATGTATCGGAGATAAAACTGGATTTTATACACTCTGGTGTAGGTAATATCAATAGCTCGGATATTATATTAGCGGTTGCTTCTAATGCTTTGATTTTAGGATTCAATGTTGATATTGACGATTTAGCTAAAGAACTTATGGCTAAAGAAGGGGTGGATGTAAAAAACTATAATATCATTTACGAATTAGCCAATGATATTAAAGCAGCAATTGAGGGTATGCTTGAGCCTAAGATTAAGAGAATTTTCTTAGGACGGGCTGAAGTTAGAAAGATGTTTAAGCTTTCCCGTTCGGGTATAGTCGCAGGATGCTTTGTTACTAAGGGTAAGTTTACCCGTAACTGTTTAGTTAATCTGGTCAGGAATGGAGCAGTAGTTTTTGAAGGTAAGCTTTCTTCGCTGAAGCGTTTCAAAGATGATGTGCGTGAAGTTGCTGAAGGTTTTGATTGCGGTATTAGCTTAGCCGGGTTCGACCAGTTGGCAGAGGGCGATATTATTGAAGCTTATACCGAAGAGAAGATAGCCAGAAGAATATGAGAAAAATAATCTTAAGTGGAATGCGGCCTACCGGTAAATTACACCTGGGTCATCTTGTAGGTGCATTAGATAATTGGATAAAGCTTCAGGAAGAATATCAGTGTTTTTTTATGGTTGCTGATTGGCATGCGTTAATGAGTGAGTACGAGAATACTTCTGAAATTTCCGAGAATATAACCGATAATGTTTTAGATTGGTTAAGTGTAGGGATTGATCCTGAAAAATCGGTAATATTTATTCAGTCGGAAGTACCCGAGCACCTTAAGTTATATATGATCTTCTCCTGCCTTACTCCTTTAGGTATCCTTGAGCGCTGTCCGACCTATAAAGAGCAGATGCGTGAAGTGAAGATGCGTAATCTTAATACTTATGGTTTTCTAGGATACCCGGTTTTACAGGCCGCAGATATTTTGCTCTATAAAGCGGATAAGGTTCCCGTGGGGAAAGATCAGTTACCGCATTTGGAGTTGACTCGCGAGATTGCCCGGCTTTTTAATAATTTATATAAGAAAGATATTTTTCCTTATCCGGACGCGATATTGACTCAGACTCCTAAATTATTGGGGCTAGATGGTAGAAAGATGAGTAAGAGTTACCTTAATACAATAAACCTCTCGGATACTCCAGAGCTTATAATAAAGAAGATCTCTACTATGTTTACGGATCCTAAGAGAATCAAGCTAAGCGATAAAGGCCATCCGGATACTTGTAATGTTTTTTCTTATTATTCTACGTTTGTTCCTAGATTGAATAATGAAGTCAGCGATTGGTGCATGAAGGCTTCGGTAGGTTGCACCGAGTGTAAGAGGCTCCTTGCGGGGAATATTATCAGTAAGATTACGCCTATTCAGCAAAAAAGAGCAGAACTTGGTAAGGATAAAGATAAAGTAAGAAAAATACTTGATGCAGGCAGGGAGAAGGCAAGCTCAGTCGCTTCTCAGACGATAGAAGAAGCATTTAAGGCAATGAACCTATGAATTATAAGATAAAGCTTGAATTATTTGAGGGCCCCTTAGATTTGTTATTATATTTGGTTAAAAAAGACCACTTAAATATTTACGATATTCCAATATCTAAAGTAACGGAGCAATATTTACAATATATTAATCTTATGCAGCTTTTAGATTTAAATATCGCCGGAGAATTCTTAGTTATGGCGGCAACGCTTATGCAGATTAAGTCTAAGATGCTCCTTCCTGCTGAAGAAGGTGTAGGAGTAGAGGAAGAGAAGGAAGATCCGCGTGAAGAATTAGTCAGGCGGCTTCTGGAGTATGAGAAATTTAAGGAGATAGCTGAAAATTTACGCCAGAAAGAAACTGATCAGCGTGAGGTATTTAAACGGCCTAAGACCGAGATAGATAAAGGCGAAGTAAAAGACAGAGAGGTTTATTTCGAAGCCAGCATATTTGATCTTATTAGCGCATTTTCCAAGGCCCTAAAAGATATACCTAAGGATATATTTTACGAGGTAGTTAAAGACCAATTTACAGTCGAGCAGGCGACCCATGAAATACTGCATTTGTTGCTGGTTAAATCTGAAGTTAAGCTTTTGGAGTTGTTTGCCAGAGCAAAAAATAAGATGGAGATTATTGTTACTTTCTTAGCAGTATTAGAATTAATCCGCATGAAAGAGATTGTCGCTCGTCAAAACGAGCTATTTGAAGATATAGAGATCTTAAGGAATAAGGAGAATATAATTCCCTATGAGCGAAGAGACGAGAGAGGCGTTGCTTAAAGGAAAAGTTAATATATCCGGCGTCAAGGAGTCCGAGGAAGATGTCGTATTAAATATTTCTCTGCGTCCGAATAAATTCTCGGAGTTTGTCGGGCATAAAGATATTGTTGACAATCTAAAGATCTCCATTCAAGCAGCTAATCAGAGGAAAGAGCCGTTAGAACATGTTCTCTTAAGCGGCCCTCCGGGCTTGGGCAAGACTTCCTTATCACATATTATTGCTCATGAAGCAGGCTCTAAGATTACGGCAACAAGCGGCCCGGCCATCGAACGTGCCGGAGATTTAATTGGTATATTAACTAACCTTGAAAAGGGAGACGTGTTATTCATTGACGAGATACATAGACTATCAAAAGTGGTTGAAGAGTTTTTGTATCCGGCAATGGAAAGTTTTCAAATTGATTTTGTTATTGATAAAGGCCCATATGCTAAGACGATAAAATTTAATTTAAAGCCCTTTACCCTAATAGGCGCTACCACGCGTACAGGTTTATTAGCCGCGCCATTAAGGGCAAGATTCGGCATATTTTATAATTTGGATTTTTATAAAATTGAGGATTTGGCTAAAATTATTAAACATTCCGCTAAGATATTAGATATAGGAGTTGAAGATGACGCTGCAGATGAAATAGCTCGTAGGGCACGCGGTACTCCGCGTGTTGCCAATAGGTTGTTGCGTCGGATAAGAGATTATGCGCAGGTAGCTAAGATGAAAAGAGTAGATCTTAAGATGGCTGCAAAATCTTTAGATGATTTAGGTATTGATAAGGCAGGGCTTGATGACTTGGATCGTAAAGTCTTAAGGTTAGTTCTGGAATCATATGGCGGAGGCCCAGTAGGCGTGGAATCTTTAGCTGCAAGTTTGAACGAAGAAGTAGATACTATCTCTGATACGGTTGAGCCGTATCTTCTTAATGCCGGGTATCTTAGGCGTACCGCACGTGGCCGCACTGCTACTAAACTCGCCTTTGATCATTTCGGATTCAAGTACGTAAAAGAACAACAGGAAGAGTTGTTTGACAAATGAAGCTCCACATGCTAAAACCTAAGGTTTCTTGGAGCCCCAAAAGCTGGATACTTAGCCCCGCCTTTGGCGGGGCTAATGTATGAAATATGGATATCCTATTACATACCTGTTGTGCGCCTTGCCTGATTTATCCGCTTGAATTATTGAGGCTAAAAGGTTTTAAGGTTACAGGTTTTTTTTATAATCCTAATATTCATCCAGTTTTAGAATATAACGAGAGGAAAAAAGCCATTGCCGTATTGAATCCGGGAATCGAAGTAATTTATCCGGATTATTTACCTAGGGAGTTTTTCCAGGCAGTAAATTTAAAGGAAGAGGCTCCTGCAA
Organism: Candidatus Omnitrophota bacterium; assembly: GCA_020058085.1. GTDB lineage: Bacteria > Omnitrophota > Gorgyraeia > Gygaellales > Profunditerraquicolaceae > Sherwoodlollariibacterium. The sequence continues at coordinate 13,608 of JAGVER010000003.1, forward strand.
GATGTGCGCTTTGCTGGAGGCAGAGGCTTGCGAAAACCGCGGCCCTAGCCGGGGAGAAAGGTTTCAAATATTTTAGCACCACTCTTCTGGTCAGCCCCTATCAGGACCATGAGCTGTTAAAGAAAATCGGGGATGATATTGCAAAAGAAGTAGGAGTTGAGTTTTATTACACGGATTTTCGTCCAGGTTTTAGAAAGGCCCGTGATGAAGCAAGAGCCAAAGGCGTATATATTCAGAAATACTGTGGTTGTATCTATTCTGATATAGAGAGGTTTAAGAAAAAACAGAATGCATAGGCTAAAGTATATAATATTAATTTTTATTATTCTTTGTTTTGGAATTACAGTTTTATCCTTTAGCGAGGATAATTTAGAAAAAGAAACTCCAAGGGGAGTATGGGTCAGTGTTTTTTCTAAAGATAAGGTTTTGTATTCTCGGGACGCTATCCTGAAGTTAATCGCCTTATGTAAACAGGCAAAAATTAACCAAATATATTTACAGGTTTATCAGTCTGGCAAGGCCTATTACGATTCTAAAATTACTGATCCCTCAAAATATGAAGATATGGTAAAGTCAGCGGGTGTAGATACGATTGATTTTCTCTTAAAAGAGGCTCGGGATAATAATATAGAGGTATTTGCTTGGGTAAATTTATTGAGTTTAGGCCAAAATGATCATGCCGATATCATTAAGAAATTCGGTAAGGACGTCTTAACTAAAGACCAGTATAACAAGATATCCGGCAAAGGCAATCCTGATGCATTAGATCAATTCTATCTTAGGGAGGAGCTTTTATTCCTTGAGCCCGGAGACCAAAGGGTGGCAAAGTATTTAATCTCTATTGTTGAAGAGATAATCGAACGCTATCCTTTATTTGACGGGGTTCATCTAGATTATCTGCGCTACCCGATGACAGTACCTTTTATTCCGGGGTCAAGGTTTACAAAATATGGTTTAAGTTACGGGTATGGCCTGAAGAATATTGAGCGGTTTAAGGAGTGGGCAGGACTGGATCCTCGTAACGGATTAAAAAGCGCTAAGGACTATATGTTTTGGGATGACTGGAGGCGTGATCAAATCACTAGTCTTGTAAGAAGGATAGCCAAGCGGGTTAAGGAGGAATCACCCAGACTTTTAGTCTCTTCCGCAGTAATCCCGGCAGGAGAGCGGGCGTATTCGAGCATGTTTCAGGATTGGCCTCTTTGGCTTGAGGATGGGATAGTAGATTATGTCGTACTGATGAATTATACCCTTGATAACCAACTGACTAAAGAGTTGGTGCGTTCTTCTCTATCTTATCGTGGCAAGGGTAAGGTTTTTATAGGTATTGGGCTTTATCTTATGAAAGATATTTCAGATGTATTTACCAAACAGTATAAAACCGTGGCCGGGCTCTCTCCTGACGGGATAGTTATATACTCTTATGATGATTTAGATGATGCGTTCATTGGAAACCTGAGTAATTTATAGGCCTACCCTTAAAGAAAAAATGAAATTATCCGATTTTGATTATGACCTTCCTAAAGATTTAATTGCCCAATATCCTTTAAAAGAGCGGCATAAAGCCAAGCTTTTAGTTTTAAACCGCGCTGACGGTTCTATTGGGCATTATCTATTTGAGGATATATTAAACTTTATCAATAAAGACGACCTCTTAGTATTAAATAATACTAAAGTCCTTACCTGCCGATTAATGGGTCGTAAAGCTACGGGTGGAAAGGTCGAGGTACTTTTAACACGTCGTAAGACCGGTTCAATATTTGAGGCTTTAATCCAGCCCAGCCGTACAAAAACAGGAGAGAAGATAATCTTCGGCGGGGGAGATCTCTCAGGGGTAATCAGCGGCCGCGGTGAAATATCATTTAAATTGCAGGACGCGAACACAATATATCAATTCGGACAAGTTCCTTTACCGCCGTATATTAAAAGAGAACCGGAAGATTTAGATAAGGTTTATTATCAGACAGTATATGCGGAAAAAGAAGGGGCAATTGCTTCTCCCACTGCGGGCCTGCATTTCACCGATGAGCTATTAAAAGAAATCGCATCCCGGGGAATTGATACTGCCTATCTTACTCTGCACGTCGGTTTAGGAACATTTAAACCAGTAAAATCCGAAGATATCACTGAACATAAGATGGAGCCGGAATATTTTAGGGTTCCCGAAAGTGTCGGGGAGAAGATAGAAAGAGCGCGGCTGAATAAAAAGCGTATTATCGCCGTAGGTACAACTAGCCTCAGGGCTCTGGAGTCTTACGCTAACGGCGTGAAAGAAGGCAATACGGATTTGTTCATTTATCCGGGTTATAAATTTAAGATCGTCGATTCTTTGCTAACTAACTTTCATTTACCTAAGACAACACTTTTTATGCTCGTTTGCGCTTTTGGCGGCGAATCCCTGATGAAGAAGGCTTATCAAGAGGCAGTAGAGCAGAAATATAGATTTTATAGTTATGGCGATGCGATGTTGATAATTTAGGTTGTTCTTACATAGTTTTTAGCGTCTGTCTTGTCTTTGCTTCATTCGGCACCGTTCGTCCCGCCCCACCGAGGCGAGACTCACTTGAAGTTTATGCTCGCTCGCCGTTAACTCTGTATTAGCGAAGGCACCTGGCCGCTCGCATAAACTAACATGCCGCCTGAACCAAAGCCAATCCATCCGCTAAAATCGACATTCGCTCAAAAATCCACCAGTGTCATTTTCTGGGGGGAGTGCGTAATTCATGAATTTGAGTTACTTTGCCTAACCTGCCTGTAGGCAGGCGCTCGAACACGGAGGATAATTGATATGAAAAAATTATTTCAACCCTTAATCTTATTTGGATTGGTTTTAGTTTTCTTTACAACTGTTTTTGCAAAATCGGGGCCTCCGATACCCATTCCGCAGGTATCGATAACAGAAGCGATTACTCTTGCCCAGGACTATTTTTCTAATGAAGAAAAACGAATTGTCGATGTTGAGCTCTTTAAGCGGAAAGATTATTTACTTTATTCAGTTAGATATACGAGTAACTTTAATGGCGAATTGGATAAGGAGTGGGCTTGGGAGGTTAAATTTATTCATCCATTGCAGAATGATCATTCGGTAGCATATAAAGTTACCAATGACAGAAAGATAATCTTACTATATGCTTCGGAATAGTTACAGATCATTTTTGTTTGTTAAAGTTGTTTGATGAATCATCGATGTGAGTATAACTTATTAATATGTTTAAACTAATTCAAGAAGATAAAAATAGTAAAGCACGGCTGGGGAAATTAACTACTCTGCATGGCGAGATTGAGACACCCTGTTTTATGCCTGTGGGTACTCATGCTACGGTTAAAGGCCTATATCCAAAGGACGTGGAAGAGGCAGGCGCCCAGATTATGCTCTCTAACACTTATCATTTATTTTTACGCCCGGGTATGGAAGTTATTCGTAAGGCAGGTGGTTTGCATAAGTTCATGTCCTGGAATAAACCTATTCTTACGGATAGCGGCGGGTATCAGGTATTTAGTCTTGCGTTTCTAAGAAAGATAAGTGATAAGGGAGTGGAATTTCAATCACACATCGACGGTTCTAAACATTTTCTTACTCCTGAAGATGTTATGGATATAGAACGGGATTTAGGTTCGGATATTATTATGCCTTTGGATGAATGCAGCCATTATCCTTGTACAAGGGATCATGCGGAGATAGCAATGAAAAGAACGATTAATTGGGCAAAACGTTCCTATAAACATAAAGAGGAGCAGGAGGGGAGCGGGCCGACTAAAAAGCAGTTTTTATTCGGAATAGTGCAGGGAGCGACCTACGAAGACTTGCGTAATATTTGTGCGAAAGAATTAACAGAGATAGATTTTGACGGGTTTGCTATAGGAGGAGTATCAGTTGGCGAGCCGAGTAATTTAATATATAATATTCTTGGTAATACAACCGCTCTATTACCTCTTGAGAAGCCGCGTTATGCCATGGGCATAGGTTATCCGGAGGATATTCTTGAGGCAGTGGAGCGTGGCGTTGATATGTTTGATTGCGTAGTTCCCACGCGTTATGGCAGAAATGGCACTGCTTTTACCAGTACCGGTAAGATCAAGATAGGCAACGCCCCTTATATCGAAGACTTTAATGCGCTCGACGTAAGATGTTTTTGTTATACTTGTAGAAATTTCAGCCGCGCCTACCTTCGGCATTTATTTAATGCTCAAGAGATGCTCGGATTGACGCTACTCTCATTGCATAATCTGTATTTCTTTTTGGATCTGGCGCGTAAAATCCGCGAAGCGATTAAGAATAATCAATTGAGTGAATTTAAAAAAGAATTTCTAGCTAATTACAATAATTCTCTATGCGCATAGATATCCTTACAATATTTCCAAAAATGTTTGATCCGGTGCTTAATGAGTCAATTATTAAACGTGCCCGGATTAAGGATAAAGTCAAATTCTATATTCATGACTTACGTGACTACACTTCTGATAAGCACAGGAAAGTTGATGATCGGCCTTTTGGCGGAGGTTCGGGTATGGTGATGCGCGTGGAGCCGATCTTTAATTGTATAGAAACAATAAAGCGTAAGGAGAAAAAACCCAAGATAATTTTACTTACCCCCCAAGGTAAGAGATTGAATCAGGATAAAGCTAAGAAGCTCTCTAAGCTTTCCCATCTAATTTTAGTTTGCGGGCATTATGAAGGGGTGGATGAAAGGGTGAGAAGTAATTTAGCGGATGAAGAGATATCTATCGGAGATTATGTCTTGACCGGAGGAGAGCTTCCGGCAATGGTTTTAATAGATGTCATCGTAAGGCTAATGCCCGGGGTCTTAGGCAACAAAAATTCCTTGAATTTTGAGTCATTTGAGGGTAATCTATTAGAATATCCGCATTATACTAGGCCATCTAGTTTTCGTAAAATGAACGTTCCGGAGATACTTGTATCCGGGGATCATCATAAAATAGAAGCTTGGAGACGGGTAGAAGCGTTAAAGAGGACAAAAAAGAGAAGGCCGGATTTGTTGAAGCGGTAATATAATAATATATGGAGGTAGTAATGGATAAGATAAAGCTTATTGAATCGCAATTTACTAAAAAAGATCTTCCTGTCTTTGGCGTTGGAGATACAGTGAAGGTTATGACCAGGATACCTGAAGGCCCTGATAAATTCCGTTTGCATCCTTTCGAGGGTGTAGTTATATCCAAGGAAGGTTCGGGAGCAAGAGAGCATTTTACAGTAAGAAAAGTATCTTATGGTGAAGGCATTGAACGTATATTTCCTTTGAATTCTCCAAGCATTGAGCGAATTGAGATTATTCGTTCCGGTAAGGTTAAGAGGGCTAAACTCTATTACTTGAGAAATAAGGTTGGGAAACGGGCGACAAAAATAGAAAGTAAAGAAGAGAAGGAATAAATTTTATACTACGAACGTAAATTTAAGAAAAAGGGTTTTAATTTTATTATCGGAGTTGATGAAGCCGGGCGAGGTCCTTTAGCCGGGCCGGTAGTTTCAGCAGCAGTATTATTAAAGGCAAGTAACTTCAGTTCTCGTATAGATGATTCCAAGAAATTATCCCCTTCTCAACGGGAGAATGCTTTTCCAGATATTATTAATAATTCAGTATTTGGTATTGGTATTGTAAGCGAAAAAATAATTGATCGAATTAATATTTTGGAAGCTACCCGTCTTTCCATGCGGCAAGCAGTAACCTCTTTGATGAGAAAATTGGGTGTCCTTAAAAGTAAAGGCATCTATGTAATCGTGGATGGTAATATGAGTTTAGATTTGGCTTTGCCGTATACATCTATCGTCAAAGGTGATACCAAATCTAAAAGCATTGCCGCTGCTTCAATCTTGGCTAAAGTTACCCGTGATAGGATAATGATTAAGTATGACAAGCTTTATCCTGAATATGGATTTGCAAAACATAAAGGTTATCCCACAAGAGAACATCGGGATATTTTAAGAGAGATTGGCCCATCCCGGATACACAGAAAGAGTTTTGCAGGTGTCTGAAGAGAGAATATCTTTAGGGAATAAAGGCGAAGAACTGGCTGCGGATTTATTAAAAGATAGCGGTTATAAAATATTATACCGTAATTACAAAACAAAGTTGGGCGAGATAGATATTATTGCCAAGGATAAAGAGACAGTTTGTTTTATAGAAGTAAAAACGCGTAGCAGCGATAGGTTTGGTTGCGGCAGCGAAGCTGTTTCACGGGTAAAGCAGAGGCAGATAGCTAAAGCTGCGCTTAGTTTTCTTAAAGAGAAGCGCCTCTTGGATAAGAAGGCCAGGTTTGATGTGGTTTCTTTAGATTGCTCTTCTTCAGAGCCAAAGGTAGATTTAATCAAAGATGCTTTTGAACTGGATGGAAGTTTTTCCTACTAATAAAAATGTATAAAGACCAAGCGATTAAAATTTATTTAGATGATTTGGCAGCGAGATTACCTGCTCCGGGGGGAGGATCAGCCTGCGCGCTTAATGCTGCTATGGCTGCGGCATTGATAAGCATGGCAGTTAATTTTACTTTAGGCAAGCCTAAATATGAAAAGTATGAGAAAGAACTAAAAGAGATTTTAAATAAATCGGAAACCTTAAGAAAAGAGTTTTTGAATCTGGTGGATTTAGATGTTACCGCTTATAAAAGTAAAAATATGAGAGATGTCCTTAATATTCCCTTTATGGTTGCCCGGCTCTCTTTTGAGGGGATAAAATTATGCCCAGTGCTTATAAAAAAAGGAAATATAAATTTGATTACCGATGTAGCAGTGGCTGCAATTTTTTTTGAAGCTGCTTTCGTTTCAGCATGCTCTAATGTTGAGATCAATCTAAAAAGTTTAGGTGACAAAAAGTTAGCTAAGTCTGTTAAGGGAGAGCTTAACAAGAAAAATAAGCTCATTAAAAAAATAAGAATAGAGACGGAGAAGAAAGTTGGCGAAATTATTAGATGGTAAAATATTAGCAGAAAGAATTAAGGAAGAGATAAAGGCGCAGATTTCTTCTTTAAAGTTTAAGCCAGTCTTGGCTAGTATTATGGTTGGAAATAATTGTGGAGCTGCTAGTTATGTTAAATCGCAACAGAAAACAGCAGAGGTATTAGGCATTGAATATCAGCTGCATAAGTTGGTTCAGGATTCTAGCGAAGCGCATCTATCTGATTTTATTCAAAGATTAAATGTTAATAAATCCGTAAATGGAATTATTATCCAAATGCCGCTTCCTGCGCATATAGATTATAAGAGGATTAGCCAGTTTATCCTGCCTGAAAAAGATGTTGAAGGAATGCACCCTCAGAATATCGGTAAACTTTTATTTGGAGCTAAGGGCTTCATTCCTTGTGCGGCTGCAGCAGTTATGGAGTTAATTGCCGCAAGCGGAGTTGATTTATACGGCAAGGAGGCCGTAGTAGTAGGCCATAGCGAAATAGTAGGTAAGCCTTTAACACTTTTATTGTTGGATAAATTTGCCACGGTTACAATCTGTCATCTTGCAACAAGTAAAGCCGGAAAATTAGAGGAGCATATAAGGCGCGCAGAGGTTTTAATCGTTGCGGTTGGTAAGGCCCGATTGATTAAGGGGGAATGGATCAAAAAAGGCGCGGTAGTTATAGATGTCGGAATAAATCGCGTAGGAGATAAAATTGTCGGGGATGTAGAATTTGAGGGAGCAGAGAAACTCGCCTCCTACATTACTCCCGTTCCCGGAGGTGTGGGCCCGCTTACAGTTATGATCTTAATGCGTAATTTAGTTGAGGCAGCTAAGCTGCAACAGGAACCAAAATATATTGGTGAGGCACCCAATTCTAAAGGATGAATTGGTGCCCATAACTATGGGAGTTAGATTTGACATTCAAAGAAAAATTACAATCAGGAAAATTTATGGTGACCTCGGAGATCGGGCCGCCAAAAGGTATTGATATCCGGCAGCTTTTAGAGGACGCCGAGCTTATCCGTAATCGAGTTGACGCAATTAATGTTACGGATTTACAGAGTTCAGTTATGCGCCTTGGTTCTTTAGCGGTTTCAAGCCTGCTGAAGCATCACGGATTTGAGCCGATATATCAGTTGACCTGTCGTGATCGTAACCGTTTAGCGCTGCAATCGGATCTTTTATCTGCTGCTGCTTTAGGTATTGAGAATATTTTAATACTTACCGGAGACCATCCGGAATTAGGGGATCATCCTGACGCTAAACCTGTATTTGATTTGGATTCTGTCCAGCTATTACAAGTAGCTAAAATATTAGAGTCTGGTGCGGATATGAAAGGTAATAGATTAGTTGGTTCATCGCCAAAATTCTGTTTAGGCGCAGTGGTTAACCCCGGGGCGGAGCCATTAGAGCCGCAGATTATAAAGATGGAGAAGAAGATTGCCGCAGGGGCGGAATTCTTTCAGACTCAAGCGGTCTATGATTTAAGAATATTCGAGAATTTCTTAAATAAAACTAAGCACCTAAAAACTAAAATTATAGCGGGGATAGTTTTACTTAAGTCGGCGGGTATGGCTAGATATATGAATCAAAATGTTGCCGGCGTATCTGTTCCGGATAATTTGATTAAAGAGATGGAAGAGGCAAAAGATAAAACTGCTCTTTCTGTTGAAATTGCTTCGCGTTTGATTAAGGAATTAAAGCCTATCTGTGACGGAATACATATTATGCCGATTGGCCTCGATAAGGTAGTTCCGCGCGTATTAGATGCCGCATCATTATGAACAACCATATAGTTATAATCGGAGCTTCTGTTTCGGGCCATAATATTGCTTTACGTTTAAGGGAGAAGTCTAAGGAATGTCAGATTACCTTAATTAGTGAAGAGGAATATCCTGCCTATGACCATTTGAAATTGGCAGATCTCATCAGCAGCGTAATAAGCGAAAAGGATATCTTCCTTTGCAGCGAAGATAGTTATTCTAAACTCGGCATAAATTTTATTAAAAACAAAAAAGTCGGAAGCCTGAATATTTCGAAGAAACTGCTTTATTTTAAGGATAAAGGAAGTATTAATTATGATATTTTAGTCATTGCTTCAGGGAGGAGCCCGGTTATCCCTGATATTCCTGGCGCCAAGAAGGAAGGAGTTTACCGTCTTTATACATTAAATGATGCCAAGGAATTTATCCAGCGTTATATAGCGCACCCGGTCTGCATTGTAGGTAGTAATAGTTTTGCCTTAAAAATGGCCGAGGCGGTCTCGAGAAAATATGGCGTTGAGGTAAAGCTTTTAAGCTGCACTGCGTTTGATCCTTCCAATATTCCCCAGAATACGGAAATTATCAATGATTCTATAACAGAGATAATCGGTGAAGGGGAGACTCAGGCAATTAAGCTTGCGAGTGGCAAGGCATTAGGTGTTTGCGCTGTTTTATTTATGGATGACTATAAATCTAATATTGAATTCTTAAAAGAGACCGGCATCAAGATTAAAGATGATTTTGTTCTGGTAGATGGATGGATGCGCACCAATCAAGATAATATTTTTGCTTGTGGAAGCGTGGTGCGTAAAGATAGCGTAGTAATAAGCATGATGTTGGTGGATCATATAATTAGTAAGTTAGGGGAAGTAAGTGCCAGGCTCTCTGTTTAAAAAAATTTCCCTGGTAAATATTGATATTCCTTTGCCTTATTCTTCAGCCTTTGAAGGTGAGAGAATTAGCGAAAAAGATCTGCGAGTTGAATTTGGCGGCAAGAAAGGTCTAGCTCTTGAGTTTCTAACTTCAAAAAGCGAAGACGAAGTAGAAGATGGTAAGATTAAAATAATCGGCCCGGATATCGAACAGCTAGGGCTGGGCGGAAGATCTCTGCCTCTGGCTGTAATCGTTGATGTTTATGGCCGTAAGATGCAGAAAGATTTTGAGCCGATCCTAGAGCGTCAGATACATCGTTTTGTCAATTGTGCTCAAGGCTTGACGCATACAGGCCAGCGCCAGATGAATTTGATTAGAGTAAGCCACGAAGCTTATCGTAATGGTTTTAGATTAAAACATATCGGGGTGATATTACACGCAATGCTGCATCAGGAATATGGCGCGATTGTAGATAAGGTACAGGTTAGATTATATACTAAGAAGGAAGCTGTTAAGAAACTGCTCATCGCGGCAAAAAAAGTTTTTGATCAGCGCGATGAACGCCTAAACGGAATGACTGATGAGAGTGTGGATACTTATTATTCCTGTTTGATCTGCCAGTCATTCACGCCAAATCACGTTTGTGTTATTACTCCGGAGAGAATAGGAATATGCGGGGCATATTCCTGGCTTGATGCCAAGGCTTCTTTTGAAGTTACTCCTACAGGTCCGAATCAGCCTATCTTAAAAGGTAAAGCGCTTAATAAAAGGCTGGGCCAGTGGAAGAGTGTAAATGAATTTGTGAGCAGTAAATCCAGTAAAGTAATAGAGAAGGTTAGTTTGTATTCCTTGATTAATTTTCCCCAGTCATCTTGCGGATATTTCGAATGTATTATTGCCATCATTCCTGAAGTTAACGGGGTAATGGTTGCGCATCGTAATTATTCCGGTCTGACTCCTTCCGGAATGGATTTTGTCGCTCTGGCAGGTTTAGTGGAGAGGGGGGCGCAAACTCCCGGGTTCTTAGGAGCGAGCAAATTATATATATTAAGCAAAAAGTTTATTTCAGCTGAAGGCGGGTTAAAGCGCTTGGTTTGGATGCCTAAAGAATTAAAGGAATTGTTAGGAGATAAATTGAAGAAAGCCGCCCAAGATATAGGGGAGCCTGATTTGCTGGAACAGATTGCGGATGAGGGAGTTGCTAACACTTTGGAAGAGCTCGTAAGCTTTGTTAAGAAGGTTAAACACCCGACTATTTTTATGGAATCGTTAATATAATTTCTCTTGACGTAGCTAACTTATAATATATAATAAAAGAAATAGATGCTAACCTCAATTCCCAAAGTAAACTTGAAGAAAATAATCTTAAATTTAGTTATTTTTTTTCTTTCCTCAAATCTTTCTGTTTTTGCTCAGGATTTACTCAATCCAGATAAAAAAGAGGAACTTACTGCCTTGCAGAAGCAAGCGCGGGAATACCGTGATGAAGGCCTTAAAGTACAAGATATGGGTGATTTAGATTCAGCGATGAAGCTCTATCAAAAAGCAATAGAGGTAGATCCTGCTTACGCAGTAGCTTATAATGATTTAGGAGTAATCTACGAAACTAAGGATATGGCTGATCGGGCAGAAGAGAGTTATATTAAGGCTATAAAGATTGACCCTTATTATTTAAGCACTTATTCTAATCTCGCGCTTTTATATGAAGAAAAAAGGGATTTTGGTAAGGCTGCTTATTGTTGGAAGAAGAGAGCTGAACTCGGCGATCTTGAAGACCCATGGACTAAAAAGGCAAGAGAGCGTTTGGAAGATATTCGTCTAAGCTTATCTCCACGTCCGGCTCAAGATTCACAGGAAAAAGACGTGATAAAGCTTATGAAAGATGTTGCTAACGAAAAGTATATGCTAAGTCATGATGATAAATTACTTGCGCGTAAAAATTTTATGAAAGCTAAAGATAGTTTTAATAAAGAAGATTATGCAACCGCTGTAAAGAAAGCATCGGATGCCCAGTTTTTAGATCCGGATAATAAAGCTATAGAGGAATTTATCGAAAGATCCCAGAATAGGGCATTATCACGATAGAAGCTACTTAAATAATCTCCTACCAAAATTGATTTCCAAATTTCTTAGTCATGGATAGTAAAAGGTTATATCTATTAGATGCTACGGCTTTTTGTTATAGGGCGTTTTATGCAGTTAGAGGATTGAGCACTTCTTTCGGCCAGCCCACAGGAGCCATATATGGGTTCGTAAATATTTTAAATAAAATCATTAAGGATAATAAGCCTAAGTATCTGGCTGTTTGTTTTGATGTTTCCCGTGATACCTTTAGGTCTAAGATTTTTGCTGAGTATAAGATCCAGCGTCCGCCTATGCCAGATGATCTTTCCAGCCAGATTCCCTTGATTAAAGAGATAGTCTCTGCTTACGGTTTCTCCATTATTGAAAAAGAAGGGTTTGAAGCAGATGATATTATTGCTAATTTTGCCAAACGCGCTAAGGTTTCTAATGTCCCTGTAACTATTGTAAGTTCTGATAAGGATATACTGCAATTGGTAAGCGATGATATTGAGGTATTTAGCCCCTATAAAGATGCCGGTGTAACTTATGATGCAGATATGGTAGAGAAGCGTTTTGGGGTTAAGCCTAACCAAGTAGCGGATGTTATAAGCCTTATGGGAGATAACGCGGATAATATTCCTGGGATTCCCGGAATCGGAGAAAAAACCGCACTGGGGTTAATTAAGAAATTCGGCTCTTTGAATAATTTACTGAAAAATATCGAAAAGATAGATAAGGAGAAGTTGAGGCAGACAATAGAAGATAACCAAGATAAGATTAAGTTAAATAATGATTTAGTGGTTTTATCGGGCGATTTAGAGATAGATTTTAATTTAAAGAGCCTAGAGATAGGCAGCCCGGATTTACTTAAACTGGCGAATCTATTCAAACGTTTGGAATTTAAAAAGTTTTTAACGGGTTTAGGCTTGAAAGAAGATGCTAACCTCAAGATAGATATGGAAGAATGTAAAGATAGCGATTTAGGCAAGATTTTTAAAGCCGGGGATGAGATGTGTATTTTTGTAGAGAGACCGGACAACATATTTTTTTATTCCGAAGGGAGAATCATGCATCTTGATAAGGTTGGGGAACATTTTAAGAGCGCCCTATCAAATCCTAAGATTAAAAAGATTAGCCATGATTTAAAAAGGTGTAAGGTTGTATTATCCAAAGATTCCATACTTTTTGATGGTCTATATTTTGATACAATGATTGCCGCTCATCTGTTGAATCCTTCGCAACCCGGATATGCTTTGGAGAGCCTGGCCTTAGGATATCTGGATAAGATACCTCATGGTAGAGATATCAGCCCTCAAGAAGGCCTTACTTTGATTAAAGAGTTAAAGCCAAAGCTGGAGAAGTTGTTAAAGGAGAAAATGCTTCTTAATTTATTTACTGATACCGAGATGCCTTTGGCAAATGTTTTAGCAGAGATGGAGCTTTGCGGGATAAAGCTGGATTTAAAATTATTAGCTTCTCTCTCTAAAGATTTAGAAAAGAAACTTAATGCATTAATCCGGGATATATATGATTTAAGCGGCTCGGAATTTAATATTAATTCTCCTAAGCAACTAAGGGTAATTTTATTTGATAATCTTAAGCTTCCGGTAGTTAAAAAGACTAAAACCGGGCCTTCTACAGACGAAGAAGTCTTAAATAAATTAGCAACTAAACATAAACTCCCGGCATTATTATTAGAATATCGTCAGCTTACAAAACTAAAAACAACATATGTTGATGCTCTTCCTGAGTTAGTTGATCAGAAGACAGGTAAGGTGCATACTTCTTTTAACCAATGCGCTACAGAGACCGGCAGGCTTAGCTCTAGTAATCCAAACCTGCAGAATATACCAATTAAAACTGATATTGGCAGGAATATAAGGCGCGCGATAGTCGCTTCTAGTAAAGAGAATCTGTTTATATCTTGCGATTATTCCCAGGTAGAGTTAAGGATGTTGGCTCATTTATCTAAAGATGAGAATTTGATAACTGCATTTATCGCCGGCCACGATATACATAAGATTACTGCCAGCCTTATCTATGGGATAGAGGAAAAAGAGGTGAATAATGAAATGCGCAATACAGCTAAAAGAGTGAATTTCGGAATTGTCTACGGTCTTACCTCTTTTGGTTTGAGCCGGGATTTAAACATTCCGCTTGATGAAGCGCAGGCTTTTATTGATGCGTATTTTACACGCTACCCCAGGGTTAAGGAGTATATTGAAAGCGAGATAAAAAAAGCCCAGAATGACGGTTATGTTACTACTATATTAGGCAGGAGACGGTATATCTCAGAGATTAATAGTAAAAATATGGCAGTACGCCAATTCGCCCAGCGTCAAGCGGTAAATACACCTATCCAGGGGTCAGCCTCTGATTTGATTAAATTAGCGATGATTAATATCCATAATGAGATTAAAGAGAAGGGTTTGAAGTCAAGAATGGTCTTACAAATCCACGATGAACTATTATTTGATTTACCTAAAGATGAGTTATCGCTTTTAGTTAATTTAGTGCGTGAAAGAATGGAAAAAGTTTTGAAACTCGACGTGCCAATTACCGTAGATATAAAAAAGGGCCATAATTGGCTGGAGATGGAGGAAGTATGAAGATAGTAATTTGCGCTTCCGAGGTGGTTCCTTTTGCTAAGACCGGGGGTTTGGCGGATGTAGCTGGGGCGCTGCCGTTAGCTTTAGAAAAAGAGAAGCAGGAAGTTATTATTATCCTGCCGCGCTATAAAGCAGTGGATGGCGCTAAATTCAATCTCAAGAAACTAAATGCCGAGATCTCTTATTGTGGGATTGGGAATAATACGAAAGTTTATTTTATTGAAAACGAAAAGTATTTTAATCGAGAAGGATTATATGGAAATAAGGACGGTGACCATAAAGATAACTTGGATCGCTTTGCTTATTATTGCCGTAGGTCGCTGCGCCTCTTAAAGGAGATAAATTTTAAGCCGGATATTATCCATTGTCATGATTGGCAATCTTCTTTAATTCCGGTATATTTGAAGACAATCTATGCTAATGATCAGTTTTATAAGAAAATACGCACGGTTTTAACCATACATAATATTGGATATCAGGGTATTTTCCCAAAGGATGAATTCTTGAAGCTCGGGCTTGACTGGAGCTTGTTTGATATGGAGGGATTAGAGTTTTATGGCCAGGTCAACATCTTAAAAGGCGGTATGGTTTTTGCTGATCTTATTAATACTGTAAGCCCTACATATGCCAAAGAGATAGAGACTAAAGAATTCGGTTTTGGCCTTGAAGGTGTATTAGATAAACGCCGGGGTTCAGTCTTTGGCATATTAAACGGATTGGATTATGATACCTGGAATCCCCAAACCGATAAATTTATCGCTAAAAATTTTTCTGCTCTGGACCCGGGTGGGAAGAGAAAAGATAAGGAAGCTCTTCAGGTTGCCTGTAATTTACACAAGGCTAAAAATCTCCCGCTATTTGGTATTGTCTCAAGGTTGGCGGAGCAGAAGGGTTTTGATATTCTAGCCGAAGGGATTGATGAGATATGTAAGATGGGCATTCAGATGGTAATCCTGGGAACAGGGGATATTAAATACCATCAGATTCTTGAGAATATAGTAAAGAAGTACCCGAAAGTAATCTCTCTGAATCTTAGATTTGATGATCCTTTGGCACATAAGATTTATGCTGGTTCAGATATTTTTCTTATGCCATCTAAATATGAGCCTTGCGGACTCGGCCAGCTAATAGCTTTAAGGTATGGAACCATACCGCTTGTTTTTAAGACTGGGGGGTTAGCCGATACGGTAAATTCATCTAATGGTTTTGTTTTTGATTCTTACAGTAGGATTGGCCTAATTAAGACGATTAAAAAGGCAAGCGCAGTTTTTTCTGATAGTAAAAAATGGGACGTTTTGATATCACGGGCAATGAAATGTAATTTTTCTTGGGCTGCATCTGCTAGGAAGTATTTGGAGCTTTATGTTAAGGCAAAAGAAGGCTAAGAAACTTGTTATTGGCGTAACCGGAATTTTTGGCAGCGGAAAAAGCACAGTCTCCGGTATACTCAAGTCTTACGGTTTAAAGATCATAGATGCTGATAAAATAGCGCATAACTATCTTTTACCCGGGACTAGGACTTATAAAAAGATACTGGATTATTTTGGGAGAGGTATTCTCAAAAAAGATAATAAGATCGACCGGCAAAAACTTGGAAAGCTGGTCTTTGCTAATCAAAGACTGCTCAAGAGGTTGAATAGTATCGTACATCCCGAAGTAATTTCTGATATCAGAGAGGGTATTAGAAAATCAAAGGAAAAGATAGTTGTTTTAGACGCGCCTTTGTTACTCGAATCGGGATTAAGAAAGATAGTAGATGATTTGATTGTGGTAATAATAAAAAGAGATGAGTTGATGAGGAGGTTAGCAAAAAAGTCTGTTTTAAAGAGGCCAGAGATCCTAGAGAGAATAAAATCTCAAATTCCGCAAAAAGTGAAGTCACGATTTGCGAATTTTATCATAGATAACAGTGGTAAGGTTAGCGAGACAAAGAGGCAGGTAAAAAAAGTGATGAAAAAAATTGAGGAGGGTATGTGGAGAAATTAGAGATTAAGAATTTGAAAGATATGAAGATTACCGAATTAAACAAGTTGGCTAAGGAGCTTAATGCTAACGGGACAAGCGGATTAAAGAAGCAGGATTTAATTTTTAAAATCCTGCAGGCTCAGGCGGAGAAAGAGGGCCTTATGTTTGGCGAGGGAGTTTTGGAGATTCTTCCCGAAGGCTTTGGTTTTTTAAGAAGCCCGAATTATAATTATTTGCCTTGCCCCGACGATATCTATATCTCCCCTTCACAAATAAGGAAATTCGACTTAAGAACAGGGGATACTGTTTCAGGGCAGATCCGTCCGCCGAAAGAAGGGGAAAAATATTTCGCCCTGCTTAAGGTTGAAGCGGTAAACTTTGAGAACCCGGATGACCTTAAAGAAAAGGTGCTTTTTGATAATCTCACTCCGGTTTATCCGCATGATGCTTTTGGCCTTGAAACTAAGCCGGATGAAGTATCTATGAGGGTTATGAATTTGCTTGCTCCGATAGGTAAAGGTCAGCGTGGTTTAATTGTTGCCCAGCCCTATAGCGGGAAAACTGTACTTCTGCAGAAGATCGCCAATGCCATAACTACAAATAATCCGGATGTAATCCTAATTGTACTTTTAATTGATGAGCGCCCGGAAGAAGTTACAGATATGCAACGGCATGTCAAGGGAGAGGTTATCTCTTCTACATTTGATGAACCTCCGGAGAGACATGTACAGGTAGCTGAAATTGTATTGGAGAAAGCTAAAAGGTTGGTTGAGCATAAGCGTGATGTAGTCGTTTTGTTAGATAGTATAACGCGACTCGCCCGCGCCTACAATTCAGTTGTTCCGCATAGCGGCAAGGTTCTTTCAGGCGGAGTTGATTCTAACGCTCTGCAGAAACCTAAGAGATTTTTTGGAGCAGCGCGAGCGGTTGAAGAAGGCGGGAGCCTGACAATTATTGCTACGGCGCTGGTCGATACCGGAAGCCGTATGGATGAGGTTATCTTCGAAGAATTTAAGGGCACAGGAAATATGGAGACCCAGCTCGATAGAAACTTATTCCAGCGTAGAATTTATCCGGCTATTGATATTAAACGCTCGAATACCCGGCATGAAGAGCTTCTGGTTAAACCGGATGTATTGCAGAAGACTTGGATCTTGAGGAAAGTGCTTAATGAATTAAATAATGTTGAGGCAATGGAACTTTTAGTCGGTAAACTTAGTAAGACCAAGAACAATGAAGAGTTTTTAAATAGTATGAATCAATAATGAGGAGAAAAGAAAATGAAAGACAAAGTACACCCTGAATACAAAGAAAGCACAATTGTTTGTGCTTGTGGAGAGACAATTCATACCCGCTCGACTCGTCCAAGCATAAGAGTTGAGATTTGTTCTAAGTGTCATCCGTTTTTTACAGGAAAACAGAAATTCGTAGATTCTGCCGGGCGCGTGGAAAAGTTTATAAAGAAATTCGGGAAAAAATAATAGAGAATCAATAATCAAAAATGTTTGAGCAATTACAAAGACTGGAAGACCGCTATAATGAACTGGAGCAACTTTTAAGTTCATTCGAAGTATTCTCTGACCGTGAAAGATCGAATAATTTAGCCAGAGAGCTCTCCGGAATTAAAGAGCCGGTAAGTTTATTCCGGGCATATAAAAAAGTGTTAAAGGAGGTATCTGACCTTAGAGGAGTGCTTGAGGAAAAACATGATCAAGAATTCATCGACTTGGCAAATAATGAACTTAGAGAACTCGAATCAAAAGAAAAGGAAATAGAAGGAAAGTTAAAAAAAGCTCTTACCCAAGAAGATAAAGATGCTGATCGCGACGTTATTCTAGAGATTAGGCAGGGTACCGGAGGAGATGAGGCTGGCTTGTTTGCCGCTGATCTCTATCGTATGTATACTAAGTATGCTGCGAACAAAGGCTGGACAACAGAACTTATGTCAGCGACTGATAATGAGTCCGGCGGGCTTAAAGAAGTATCTTTTGCGGTAAAAGGTAAGGATGTTTACAGAAGGTTTAGATTTGAGAGTGGGGTGCATCGGGTGCAGCGTGTTCCTACAACCGAAGCGCAAGGTAGGATTCATACTTCTACTGCTACAGTTGCGGTCTTAATGGAACCTGAAGAAGTGGATTTAACTATTGATCCCGGAGATTTGAGGATAGATACATATCGCTCCAGCGGCCCTGGAGGCCAGCATATGCAAAAGACCGATTCTGCGGTAAGGATAACGCATATACCTACGGGTGTTGTAGTTGCTTGTCAGGATGAACGTTCTCAATTAAAAAATAAGAATAAAGCAATGCGAATCTTGCGCGCCAAAATTTTAGACGCTAGAATAGAAGCAGAATCTAAAAAGATGTCGCAGGAGAGGAAGTCTCAAGTCGGTTCAGGCGACCGTAGCGAAAAGATACGTACTTATAATTTTCCGGATAGGCGAATTACCGACCACCGTATAAACTTTACTACGCATAGCTTAGAAGCTGTGCTTGAAGGTGAATTTGATGAGATCTCCGATGCGCTGATAAAGGCAGCTGCTGAAGCCGCAGAGAAAATATAATGATTGAATCAGAGCTATTATTTACCCAGGTTTTAGGTTGTGATAGGGTATCTTTATATCTCAATAAAGATAAGCGTTTAACTTCTGATCAGGCTAGGTTCATCTCTTCTTCGCTGGAAAAAAGAATTAAAGGCGAGCCTTTACAGTATATTCTCGGTAAGACAGAATTTATGGGTTTAGAATTCAGGGTAAATAAGAAGGTGCTTATCCCTCGGCCGGAGACCGAAACTTTAGTTGAGGCTGCGATTAAATACGCTAAAGGTAAAAAGATTTTAGATTTAGGTACTGGTTCAGGTTGCATCGCGGTATCTATAGCCAAGAAATCACCCGGTAGCGATGTAACGGCCGTGGATATATCAAAAGACGCACTTGATATAGCTAAAGAGAACGCTGAGCTTAACAGGGTTAAAGTTAGGTTTTTACGTACTAAATTGTTTAAAGGCTTATTAACAAAGTATGATCTTATTATAAGTAATCCACCCTATATTCCTCGTGATCAAATCAGGTCTCTTCAGCCTGAATTAAAATATGAGCCGTTTATTGCTTTGGATGGAGGAAACGACGGGTTAGCATTCTATAGGAAGATAATTAAGGAGGCTCCGGATTATTTAAAAGATAACGGAATTTTGATTATGGAGATGGGTTTTAATCAAAGAAAATGGATAGAGGGCATTCTTCGTAGGGTTAAGCATTTTAATATCATAGAGGTAATCAAAGATTATAATAATATAGATAGAGTAATCGTAGTACAGAAAGGTAGAAGAAATGGATAAATTAATTATTGAAGGTGGAGTAAAACTTAAGGGTGAAGTGATTATCTCGGGGGCTAAGAATTCGGTTCTACCGATTATGGCTGCTACATTGCTTACTGATGATGCTTGTCTGATTAAAGGCGTTCCGGAATTACGGGATACTAACACTATGGTCAAGATATTACGCTCTTTAGGTAAAGGAGTTGAATTTAATAAGGGGATGGTAACAGTCGCCACTCTTAAAAATACAAATTATGTTGCGGATTATAAGCTTGTTTCTACTATGCGCGCTTCTTTTTGTGTTTTGGGCCCACTTTTGGGGAAGTTAAAAAAAGCCAAGGTTTCTCTCCCTGGAGGATGTATTATTGGTGTGCGCCCGGTTGATTTACATTTAAAAGGAATAAAAGCTTTGGGCGCAGAGATAAGTATTGATTCGGGTTATGTCTTGGCAAAAGCCAAGAAATTAAAAGGTACTCATATTTATTTGGGTGGTGTTTATGGCTCTTCGGTATTAGCCACTGATAATGTTATGATGGCTGCGGTTTTAGCTTCTGGTAAGACTATAATTGAAGCCGCTGCATGTGAACCCGAAGTAGTGGATTTAGCGGAATTTTTGAATAAAATGGGCGCAAAGATTAGCGGCCATGGAACGCCAACCATAGAGATTGAAGGAGTTAAGCATCTGCACGGCGCAACACATACAATTATCCCGGATAGAATTGAGGCAGGGACGATGATTTTGACCGCACTGATTACTAAAGGCGATATTATTATTAAGAATGTGTTGCTGCGGCACTTGGGCGCTTTAATCGATAAGTTAGAAGAGGCAGGTGTTAATATAATTAAAACGGATAATTCTATACACGTAAGTTATAAAAGGCCACTTAAAGCAGTGAATATTACCACACTTCCTTATCCGGGATTTCCTACTGATATGCAGGCGCAGATGATGAGCCTAATGTGCGTTACCCCAGGGATAACTATAGTGACCGAAAAGATTTACCCGGATAGGTTTATGCATGTTGCTGAACTTAACCGTATGGGCGCGCATATTCAGCGTGAGGGCCCCCATGCTATTGTCGAAGGTATTGAAAAATTATCCGGCGCGCCTGTTATGGCTTCGGATTTACGCGCTTCAGCATCGCTCGCATTGGCAGGCCTTGCAGCATCAGGTAAGACATCAATATCAAGGATATATCATCTTGAGCGCGGTTATGAAAATATCGAGAGTAAATTAGAGAAATTAGGTGCTAAGATTTGGAGAGAAAAAGAATGATACTGATGATTGATAATTACGACTCTTTTACTTATAACTTAGTCCAATATTTAGGTGGCTTTGGTCAAGAAGTAAAAGTATTTCGTAATGATAAAATAGATTTGGCCAAGATAAAGTCTTTAAAGCCCAAGGGGATAGTTATTTCACCCGGTCCGGGCCGGCCTGAAGATGCTGGAATATCTTGCGCGGTTATAAAAGAATTCTCCGGAAAGATTTCTATTCTCGGTGTTTGCCTCGGGCATCAGGCAATAGGTTATTCTTTCGGAGGCAAGATTATCGGGGCAAAAAAACTTATGCATGGTAAAACTTCATTAATATACCATAATAAGAAAGATATATTCCATAATATTCCCAACCCTTTTTTAGCAACGCGGTATCATTCATTAATCGTAGAGAGAAAGAGTCTGCCTAGTTCTCTTCAAGTGATAGCAGAGACAGAAGAGAAAGAGATTATGGGGTTAAAACACAAAGATTATCCTCTTTGGGGTGTGCAATTTCATCCGGAGTCTATTCTTACAAGTTCGGGTAAAGATATCTTAAATAATTTTATTAAATTATGCTGATTAAAGAAGCGATCAAGAGGTTGGCTCAGAAAAGAGATTTAGATAGAGAGCAGATGCAGGGTGTAATGCTGGAGATATTAGGCGGGGTAACTGATAATGCCGATATAATTGCCTTTCTTACGCTTTTAAACGATAAAGGCGAAACGGTTGAGGAATTGACAGCGGCGATAGAGTCAATGCTTAAATATGTTGATCCTATTATTGTTGACCGGCCGAATATATTAGATACTTGCGGCACGGGGGGAGATAGGAAAGGAACATTCAACATTTCAACCATTACTGCTTTCGTAGCAAGCGGGGCAGGGGTTTGTGTGGCTAAACACGGCAATCGTTCTGTCTCAAGTAAGTGCGGAAGCGCGGATATATTGGAGGCTTTAGGTGTAAATATTAATATGAGTAAGGAAAAAATAAAAAAATGCCTGGAAGAGATCGGAATCGCTTTTTTATTTGCTCCTAACTTTCATCCAGCGATGAAAAATGTTATGCCTGCGCGCCGTAAGATTGCCACGAAGACTATGTTTAATATCCTAGGGCCATTGATTAATCCTGCGCGTGCGACAAATCAATTAATCGGTGTTTATAGCCATAAGTGGACCAAAATTTTAGCACGAGTCTTATATAACTTAGGTACTAAACATGTTTTGGTAGTTCATGGTAAGGATGGCTTGGATGAAGTAACCACGACTGATAAGACTATTATCTCCGAGGTCTCTGATGGTAAGTTTAAGGATTATGAAATTGCCCCCGAGGACTTTGGTTTTAAGAGGGCTTCTTCAGAAGATCTTATTGGTGGAGATGCTAAGGAGAATGTAGGCATTGTTATGGATGTTTTGAATGGGAGATCCGGATTTAAGCGAGATATAGTTTTGTTAAACTCTGGTTGCGCCATATATGCCTCGGATAAAGCTAAATCAATAGAGGAGGGGATAAAACTGGCAAAGGAATCAATAGATAGCGGGGCAGCATTAAAAAAGTTAGGTTTATTAAAGGAGTATTCTTAAGATGAAGAGTGTAGATACTTTAAAGGATATTTTAACTAAGAAAAAAGAAAGGATTGCTTTAGCTAAACAAGGTATAGCGGAGGAAGAATTAAAAGTAAGGGTTCAAGGTTTGCTTCCTACCCGGCCGTTTATTGAAGTAATCAATAAGCCGCGCCAGATTTCGCTTATCGCCGAGATTAAAAAAGCTTCTCCTTCGCAAGGGGTTATCCGTCAGGATTTTAATCATATTGAGATTGCCAAGGCCTATCAGGATTCCGGAGTTCAGGCTATATCGGTTTTAACCGAGGAAGATTACTTTTTGGGGAATATAGCTTATATTAATGAAGTAAAAAATTTAACCACGGTTCCCATCTTAAGAAAAGATTTTATTCTCGAGCCGTATCAGATCTATGAGTCACGTTTTTATGGAGCGGACGCAGTATTGTTGATTGCAAGTTTGCTTACGCAGGATGAGATACTCCAGTTTTCAAGACTAGCTGATGAATTAGGTATGGATTCATTAGTTGAGGTGCATAATGAAAAAGAGCTTAAGAAAGTATTAAAACTAAAAGGCATACCACTTATCGGAATTAATAATCGCGATCTGCGTACCTTAGAGGTTGATCCTAAAACCGTTGAAAAGCTATTCCCGCTTCTCCCAAAAGACAAGGTAGTAGTCGTGGAGAGTGGGATTAAAACAGCGCAAGATGTATTATTCTTGAAAATTTTCGGGATAAATGCCATCTTGGTTGGAACGACCTTTATGCAAGCTCCCGAAATAAAGAAAAGCGTGGAAGGGTTGATGGGGTGGTGAGAGTAAAGATTTGCGGAATTACTAATTTAGAGGATGCCTTAGCTGCGTTTTTTAGCGGTGCGGATGCCATAGGTTTTGTATTTTACAAGAAAAGCCCGCGTTATATTGATCCGATAAAAGCCAGAAATATATCGCGTATCTTGCCTAAAAAGATAATTAAGGTTGGAGTATTTGTTGATGAAAAAGAGGGCAAGATTAGGGGTATCTCTAAAATGTGCGCTTTGGATATGCTGCAGTTTCATGGTAGCGAATCGCCGGAATTCTGTTCTAGATTTAAAGGATATAAGATTATTAAGGCTTTCAGGATTGAGGATAAGTTGGAATTAGCGAAATTAAAAAAGTATAAGACATTTGCTTATCTTTTTGATACTTTTTCTAAATATAAAGCCGGAGGCACAGGAAGAAAGTTTGATTGGAATTTATTGCGGGAAAAGAGTAGAATAAAGCGTCCGGTTTTCTTGTCCGGAGGATTAAATATAAGGAATATAAAGTCTGCGTTAAGAGAGGTTAATCCGGATTGGGTGGATGTTTCTAGTTCAATTGAATATAAGCCGGGTAAAAATGATCATAGAAAAATCCGGAATTTTATGAGAGTGATAAAATGAAAAATAATTTGATCAATAAGAAGTTACCGGACAGGCTAGGGCATTTTGCGGAGTTTGGTGGCAGATTTGTTCCAGAAACGCTTATTTTTGCCTTAGATGAGTTGGAGAAGGAGTATGCCAAAGCAAGGCGGGATAAGAAATTCATCTGCGAATTAGATTATTATTTAAGAGAATACGCCGGCAGGCCCACCCCGTTATATTTTGCTAAGAACCTAAGTAAATATTTAGGGATACGTAAAATATATTTAAAGAGGGAAGACCTTCTACATACAGGCGCGCATAAGATAAATAATACTTTGGGCCAGGCGCTTTTAGCCTTAAGGATGAAAAAGCCTAGGGTCATTGCTGAGACTGGGGCAGGCCAGCATGGGGTTGCTACTGCTACTGTAGCCGCGCTCTTTGGTTTAAAATGTGATATCTATATGGGTGAAGAAGATATGGAGCGTCAGAAACCCAATGTTTTTAGGATGAAACTTCTCGGCGCTAAGGTGATCCCTGTTAGAAATGGCTCTAAGACTCTCAAAGACGCGATGACCGAAGCTTTACGTGACTGGGTTACTAATGTTTGTGATACTCATTATATCATCGGCACTGTTGCCGGGCCGCATCCTTATCCTATGCTAGTCAGGGATTTTCAGGCGGTTATCGGTAAAGAAACAAAGCAGCAGCTTAAAACACAAGAAAATAGGTTGCCGGATTATTTAGTTGCCTGTGTAGGCGGCGGAAGCAATGCCTTAGGATTATTCCATCCATTCTTTAAAGATAAGAAAGTAAAGTTTATAGGAGTGGAGGCAGGCGGAAGAGGGTTATCTTTAGGCGAGCATGCAGCGACGTTAGTCAATGGGAAGATCGGCGTATTACATGGTTCAAAGTCCGGGTTGCTGCAGAATGATTCAGGACAGGTTAGCCCTACGCATTCTATTTCCGCGGGATTGGATTATCCCGGAGTTGGCCCGGAGCATGCTTATTATAAGAAAATAGGCCGCGCCGAATATTTTGCGGTTAATGATAAAGAGGCTTTAGCGGGTTTTGAGTTGCTCTCTAAATTAGAAGGTATAATTCCGGCGTTAGAATCTGCTCATGCAGTGGCTTATTTAAAGAAAATGCCTAAGAATAAAATTAGGGATGCTATTGTTGTTGTCTGTTTATCCGGCAGGGGAGATAAAGATTTAGGGATCGTCACCCGGGAACTAAAAATATGAACCGTATAGAAAAGAAGTTTAAGGAACTAAAAAAATCTAAGCAAAAGGCGTTCATTGCCTTCATTACTGCCGGTTACCCCAGTTTGAATATCACTGAAAAGCTGGTTGTAGAATTTGAGAGATCCGGCGTAGATATTATAGAATTGGGCGTGCCTTTCTCTGATCCTATGGCTGATGGCCCAATAATCCAAGAGGCATCCTGCGAAGCGCTAAAGAAAAATATCCGGCTTGTTGATATTTTGAGTTTAGTGAAAAAATTACGCAAAAGGGTAAATATCCCTATAATACTTATGACTTATTATAATCCTATATTTTCTTTAGGCGATAATAAATTCATTAGCATGGCTGTAGAGTCGGGAGTGGATGGGGTGATTATTCCTGATCTTCCTGCTGATGAAGGAAAAGATTTTATTCTCAAAGCTAACAAATCCGGATTAAATAATATCTGCTTTATCTCTCCCACGACAAGCCTTAGACGGATAAAGTTTATTTCTGCTCTAGCCAGAGGTTTTATTTATTATGTTTCTTTAGCCGGGGTTACGGGCATTCGCAAAGCCATTGCCTCTAATCTGAAACAGAATATCAAAAGAATCAAACGATATACAGATAAACCCCTATGTGTTGGTTTTGGTGTATCCAGCAGTGAACAGGTGAGAGAGGTTGGAAGAATAGCTGATGGTGTTATCGTGGGTAGCGCAATCGTAGCCAAGATAAGAGAAAATATTAATAATCCATCTTTGGTTAAAAGAGTAAGTGAATTCGTGCGGGGGCTAAAGGGGAGATGAAACCAGTGTATAAAAAAAGCATATTGAATAACGGATTGAAAATAATCGTACATCGTATGCCTGCAAGGCAGTCAGTATCTTTGGGCATCTGGATAAAGGTCGGGGGGAGATATGAGAATAGCGGTAATAAAGGGATAGCGCATTTTTTAGAGCATCTTCTTTTCAAGGGGACTAAGAAATATTCTTGTCGTAAGCTTAAGGAATCTATTGAGGGTGTTGGTGGGTCTCTTAATGGTTTTACCTCGGAAGAGTTAACTTGTTATTTAGTTAAGATGCCCGGTGTTTATTTAGAAAAGGCGCTTCATATTCTCTCAGATATGGTGATTCAGCCTACTTTACCCAGCCTTGAGATCAAGAAAGAGAAGACTGTTATTTTGGAAGAGCTCAAGATGTACCGGGATCTCCCGCAAAGCTATGTATATGAGCTTTTAGATGAATTATTATGGCCAAAGCAACCATTAGGAGCACCGATTATAGGTACGGTTGGTTCAGTCAGCCGGATGTGCAGGAAAGAAATTATTTCATTTAAAGAAGATTGTTATACTGCTTCAAATATGGTGATTAGCGCGGCTGGAGAACTAGACGAAGAAAAATTAAAAGATGGGGTAGCTAAAATTTTTTCTCGTCTTCCCATGAAGCGTGAAAATATTTTTCTTAACGCAGAAGAAAGACAGGATGAAGTAGGACTCAAGGTATTCTATAAGGAGACCGAGCAAACGCATATGGCATTAGGTTTTAGGAGTTTTAAGCGCGGCCATCCTTTAAGGCATGCCTTAGGTTTGCTGCACATTATACTAGGTGCAAATATGTCTAGCCGACTTTTTGATGAGGTAAGGGAGAAAAGAGGCTTGGCTTATGAAATTGGGACGGCGGTTAAACGTTTTTATGACACCGGGGCTTTTTTAGTGCACGCCGGTATTGACAATCAGAAAGTCTATAACGCTATCCCTTTAATTTTGAGAGAACTTAGCAAGACTAGAGATGATTTAGTAACTAATGATGAGTTTAGGAGGGCTAAAGAGTTTTATCTAGGGCAATTGAAATTAGGGCTTGAAGATACAATGGAGCATATGCTTTGGATAGGCGAGACTACTACTACTTTAGATAGAACCTATTCCTTAGATGAAATTATTGCTGAAGTTGATTCTGTTACAAGAGCCGATATCCGTGAAGTTGCCAGAGAGGTCTTTAAGAATAATAATCTTAACTTAAGTTTGATCGGTCCGCTTAAAGGCTCGGAAGATAAAATACGTAAGCAGCTTGTTTTAAGCTAGACAAATATGAATAATATACCCGTAATAATATTGTTTATAATCTTGGCGGTAGTTTCATTCTTTCTTTCTGCATCCGAAACATCTATTATCGCCTTAAGCAAGATACGCTTACGTCATATGATTGTCCAAGGAATTAAAAGAGCGCAGAGTGTTCAAAACTTAGTAACTAAAATAGATAAGTTTATTGCTGCCATACTGATCGGCAATAATTTTGTGAATATCGCCATGTCCGCGATTATAACTGCATTATGTATACCTATATTTGGGTTTAAATGGGGTACTATTGTAGCGACTTTTGTTACGGCATTCTTTGTGCTTGTCTTTTGTGAGATTACTCCTAAAATGCTTGCTACGAAACATACGGATAAGATTGCGCTTTTGTTCGCCCCTATTATGGAAAGATTTATGAAAGCGCTTAACCCTTTATCTAACTTTTTTATCGGCATTAGCAATTTTTTGCTTAAGATATTCAATGTCAGCTCGACTAAACGTTCACCTTTGATAACTGAAGAAGAGCTTAAGCTCATGATCGAAATTGGCAAAGAGGAAGGGGTCTTGAGTGACGAAGAAAGAAAAATGCTTCATCGCATCTTTGAATTTGGGGATACTAAGGTTAGCGACGTTATGGTCCACAGGGATAAGATGATTTCAGTCAACATAAATACTACTTCTGAGGAGCTCTTGAACTTGTTTGTCGAAGAGGGGCATGCCCGGCTCCCGGTATATAACGGAACTATTGATAATATTGTCGGGGTTATTTATGCCCGTGATCTGCTTTATATATTAAGGGATAAGGGGTTGTTTTTGCTGCAGGACCTTATACATAAAGCCTATTATATACCAGAAAATATGCGTGTTAATGAATTATTACGTAGGTTTCAGGCGAATAAGATTCAGATGGCCATAGTAGTAGATGAGTTTAATAAAGCGCTGGGCTTGTTAACTCTTGAGGATTTGGTTGAAGAGATTGTTGGTGAGATAGAAGAAGAGAGCTAGACCAAATCTTATTGTGCTTAAATAAAAATTGACCTTTTTTGTTTAAAGTTGTATAATCTAGAAATAGTAACTAAGAAGCTTGACTACGACGCCTATTAAGGGCTCCATGAATCAAGCGCTCATTAAGGGAGGAATAAAATGGCAGAAACAGGTTATTGCGTGAAATGTAAGGGTAAGAAAGAGATGAAGGATGAACAGAAGGTAACGATGAAGAACGGCCGTTCGGCGATGAAGGGAAAATGTACTTCTTGCGGGACAGGCATGTATAAGATTTTAGGGAATAAATAATTTATTAGGATAGGAAGAGGTAGGTTAAAATAGAAACAAAAAATTTAGCTCAAGCGATTGCGAAAGCTGCTAAGTCGAAAAAAGCGCAGAAGGTGGTAATTTTAGATATGCGATATGTTGCTGCCTTCTGCGATTATTTTGTTATAGCAAGCGGTACTTCTTTACGTCAGGTGAATGCTATCGCTAGGGGCATCGAAGAAGAATTAAGTAAAAATGAAATAAAGCCGCTTTCTCATGCCTCTTTGAGAGATGAATCAGGTTGGGTAGCCCTCGATTTTGTTTCAGTTATTGCGCATATATTTTATAAGCCGATGCGTGATTTGTATGCTCTTGAACGCCTCTGGTCTGATGCAAAGAAAGTAAAAGCAATAAAATCCCCCCGATAGCCTTTTTAAAGATATATGAAAAAAAATATCCAAGAAAGAATAATCCAATTAATAAAAGAGTCTTTAAAGGGTTTTGATGGTGGTTTTTCTGAAGAACCCCAATTAGATTTTCCCCAAGATCCAAAGTTTGGAGACCTCTCTACAAATATCGCAATGCGATTGAGTAAATCGCTTAAGAAGCCGCCACGCGATATTGCGATTAAACTCATGGTTAATATTAATTCTGAAATGGAGGGGCATGGTTTAAGGGATTATATCAAGGAAGTTAGAGTTGAAGGTGCCGGTTTTATTAATTTTTATCTTAGTGAAAAATATCTTTATGAATCACTTAAGGATATATTAACCAGAGAAAAGGAAGCATTACGTGTAGATTTAGGAAAGGGTAAACGGGTATTAATTGAATTTGTGAGCGCGAATCCTACTGGTTCTCTTTCAGTGGCTCACGCGCGCCAAGCGGCAGTAGGCGATGCCCTTGCGAGCATACTTGAATTCTTGGGTTTTAAAGTGAAGAGGGAGTATTATCTAAACGACGAAGGTAACCAGATCAATATTCTGGGTAGATCAACTGAACTAAGAATGAAAGAGTTGGCAGGTGAAAAAATAGAATTCCCCGAGAATTATTATCAGGGTGAATATATTTATGATATAGCTAAAGAAGCCAAGCAAAAAGGGATTAAGGTAGATGATTTGGGTCATTTTGCCGCGGATTATATTCTCGGTATCATTAAGCGAGAGCTGGATGATTTTGGAGTAAAATTTGATTCTTGGTATTCGCAGAAGGAGTTAGGCGAGAGCGGCAAGATTGAGAAGGCCTTTGACTATTTAAAGAAAAAAGGCTTTTTATATGATTCTGACGGCGCGCTCTGGTTTAAATCGACCGATTTTTCTGATGATAAAGACAGGGTGGTTGTAAAGAGCGACGGCTCTCAAACTTACTTAGCTCCGGATATTGCTTATCATGATGATAAGTATAAGCGCGGCTTTGAATGGTTGATTAATATCTGGGGTCCGGATCACCATGGCTATATTAACCGGCTTAAATCATCAGTTGCGGCGTTTGGAAGGGATCCGGATTCGCTCTCCATATTAATAGTACAATTGGCTACAATCTTTAGAGATGGTAAGCCAGTTCAGATGTCTACTCGCCGGGGAGAGTTTATAACCTTAAGAGAAGTTTTAGATGAAGTGGGTAGAGATGCTGCCAGGTTCTTTTTTATGGCAAGACGCACCTCAAGTCATCTTGATTTTGACCTTGATATTGCTAAGGAGCAGAGTGCGCAGAATCCAGTTTATTATGTGCAATATGCACATGCCCGTATTCATAGTATTTTACGCAATAGTATCGTCAAATTAGGCAAGAATGCTGATCTTTCATTGCTCAAAGAGAAAGAAGAGCTGGCATTGATTAAGAAATTGCTCCAGTTCTCCTATATTTTAAATATCTGCTTAAGTACCCAGGATCCTTATATGCTCACTGTTTATCTTCAGGAGCTTTCAGAATCATTCCATAAATTTTATGATCTTTGCCGAGTTCTATCTGATGACGAACAGCTTACTAAAGCTAGGCTCGCTCTTATCGAAGGGGTAAGGATTGTTATTGCTGCAGGTTTAGATTTATTAGGGGTTTCTAAACCCGAGAAGATGTAACACGTTATGAATAGCCACAAGATACTTAATCTCGCCGTATTAAATTCAATCTCTCAGGAAAAATTAAGCAAAGAGTTAAACATATCTAAGGTTCTTGCTCAAATTCTCATTAATCGCGGCCTAACCGATCCTCTCCAGGCCGAGAAATTTCTTAATGTAAGCCTAAAAGAGATGCATGACCCGTTTTCTTTTTCAGATATGGCTCAAGTAGTTGATAGGATTAAGCGGGCTGCGACAAAAAAAGAAAAGATTATGGTTTTTGGCGATTATGATGTTGATGGTATAACCAGTGTAGCTATTCTTAAGAATAATCTGGATAAGCTGGGCTTAAACGCTGACTATTATCTGCCTCATCGCATCAAAGAGGGATATGGTTTGCCTAAAAACATATTAAAGATTGCTCAAGAGAGAAAGATTAATCTTGTTATTACTGCTGACTGCGGAACAAGTAATAGCCGTGAAGTAGAGGATTTAAAGCGGCATAATATCAATACTATTATTACTGATCATCATGAACCTTCGATCAAAGATTTACCTTCCGCAGTAGGTATTATTAACCCGAAAGTTAAAAATTCTACCTATAAATACCGGGAATTAGCCGGAGTAGGAGTTGCTTATAAATTATGCCAGGCTCTTACGCAATCAAAGTTGATAGATGATCTGGATTTAGTGACCTTAGGTACAATCGCTGATGTAGTTCCTTTAACCGGAGAGAATCGTGTATTTGTAAAAGAAGGGTTGAAAGCTTTCCCGCAGACGAAAAGGCCGGGGCTTAAAGCAATGATCGAGAATGCGGGGATAAAGAATAAGAAATTTACTCCTACATTTGTCAGTTTTATCATTGGCCCGAGATTAAATGCTTCGGGCCGGATGGATTCAGCGGATGCTTCCTTAAAATTATTAATGACAAGTAATGATCAAGAGGCGCAGGAATTGGCAGGTCTACTTGAGCAGCATAACCGCTCGCGCCAGCGCATCGAAGGCAAGATTTTAGAAGAGGCGGAAGCGATTATTAATAAAGATGTCAATTTTAAGAAACATAAAGTAATCGTAGTAGCCAAAGAAGACTGGCATCAGGGTGTTTTAGGTATAGTAGCCTCAAAACTTGCGGATAGATTCTATCGCCCGGCAATTGTTATCTCTCTTAACGAAGATATTTGCAAAGGGTCAGGGCGCTCAATAAAGAACTTCCATCTTTTCCACGCGCTTGGCGAATGCAGTGAATTTTTACATGCTTTTGGCGGCCACGCTCATGCTGTAGGGCTGACAATTACCCGCGAAAGCATTGACGATTTTAGGGATAGTATTAACCGCTTAGCGCATGACAAATTGTCCTTTGAAGATCTTCTGCCTAGCTTAGAAGTTGATATGGAATTAAGTTTAGCGGATTTGAATGAGAAAACAGTCCAAGAATTAGAAAAATTAGAGCCTTTTGGCATGGGTAATCCTGAACCTTTATTCTATACCCGTGGCCTTAAGCTAAAAGGAGAGCCTCAAAATCTTGCCCGTGAAACAATAAAATTCTGGGTTACTGATGGCGAGAATACTCATCAGGTTATAGGTTTCGGGATGAGCAGCCTGACAATGGATCTTAAAGAAGCAGATACTTTAGATTTAGTCTATAATGCGCGGATGGATAACTGGGGAGATGAACCTTCGGTGATCTTAGAGGCTAAGGATATTTTCTTTAAATAAACTTTTTAAGCTTTCTTAAGATCGCCTTTTTTGATACATTTGGCGCAGACGTAAACTCTTGTAGGTTGGCCTTTAATAAGAATACGTATTTTTTGCAGGTTGGGAAAGAATTTGCGCATACTCCAGCGGCTGATCTTAGAACCTGTTCCGCCTTTAGCCTTATATTGGCCTTTGCGCGCGACAGTTTTACCTTTGAGTGCACCTTTTCCACATAAAGCACATTTTTTAAGCATCTTCGTTACTCCTTAGTTATTAATTGAACTAGTATACTTGAAAAAGTGGCATTGTCAAGAGGGTTTCTCATCTAGCCTGTTTCTCTCCGATTTTAAGCGTAGGTTATGGGGGACGGTTCTATTTTTCCATTTTTCTAGGTTTCTATTGAAAAATAGAACTGTCCCCTAGTTTTTAAAAGAACTTGACATTTATACACCAATGGCGTATACTTTAAGTGTGAAGGAGGCGCAATATGAACAATAAGAACTTTGGAGATTTATTAACAAGTATCGGACAGGCTAGGAAGATACATAGCGGCAGAATGAAACCCGGGAATATCTCTAAGTTTCATCCAATAATTGTAAAAAGAATACGTAAGAAACTCCATAAATCCCAAACCGAATTTGCCTATTTAATCGGAGTTAGCGTTGATACTTTGCAGAATTGGGAACAGGGTAGGAGAAGGCCCGAAGGCCCGGCATTGGCATTACTAAGAGTAGCGCAGTCTAATCCGGAAGTTGTTATAAAAGCTCTACATGCATAATTTGTCCTTTAGAGCCCCATTTTTAAGGTTGCACCCGTATTGAATCAGCAGTAGAATAAGTTTTGTAAATGTCTCTGGCAAGCTTCTCGCTCAGGTCGATTTTGCCACATAAAGTTACTATTTAGGCAATGCCAATGATCTTTCGTATTTCGGCGGCAAAACAACTCGCGCTTCGGCTTCTGGCCTTGGCGCTCAAACAGTTTTGCCGTGCCTGTGTTGTCTCCCGCCTATGGCGGTATCCACAGGCATTTCCTCAGTGCTCAAGCTCCATTGGCTAAAATCGACATTCGCTCGAACCATGCCAGAGACATTTAAATAGGCTGAGGAGTCATTGGGATTCATTGATTTGTTAGTAGCTATCTAGAAACGGTCTGGAATTTTTCGGATGATCATGTTGACAAAGGAGTAAAGAAATTGGATTTTTGACGGAGAGAATATTAATTCATGTTTGGACAATGGTTGGGCGGGACAATAGGAACAAATAAAGGTTTTTGTGTTTTGAATATAGAACCCGGTGCGCCATTAGAAGGCAGAATAATGTTTTTTGACATGGACCAAACAAAGCATTCAATGTGGGCAAGCGTCTCTTTTAAGATAGAAAATGACAAGATAACAGGTAATTTATACAATTATCTGGTTTTCTACAAAAACGAATTAATAAAAAGCGAGGAATTAAATAAAGAAATCGCGCCTGAAAGATATCCAGTTACTGGCGAAATTAACGGCTCATTTATAGGAGGAAAGCTCAAGGGTAATTTTAAAACTAATGTAAATACTTTTGGAGAGTTTATTCTTACTAAAACCGTGCTTGGAGAGCCAACTAAGCCTAATCGAGAAATGAGTTGGGGTGAATATAAGAAATTTGTCAGCGAGCTTGATCGAACCAACAAAGTCATAATCTTCCGGGGTCAATCCAATAATAATCAAAGATTAGTGACTACTTACCATAGGTCAGGTAGGGCGGATTTATTTAGATATCTTGGTGGCGATATCCCAAATTTAGTTCGTTTTATAAATTTGATTCCGCCATACAAGTATGATTTAAACAAAATCGGAGATCTTGATGCATTGTTAGGATTAGTTCAGCACCACGAATACCCAACTCCTTTCCTTGATTGGACAGAATCACCTTATATTGCTGCCTATTTCGCTTATAGAAAAGCAAAAAATGACCAACAGACCGACAAGGTTAGAATTTTCATTTTTGATACTGTTCCCTGGGTAAGTTTTTGGCAGGCAATAGCTCAAAACACTATATTAATAGCACCTAAGCCCGTTATTTCTATTCATAATCTTACCTCAACGAATAATAACCGAGCTATTCGACAAAAAGCAGTTTCAGTATTTTCTAATATTGTCGATATGGAAGCTTTTTTTGATGCGTCCAAAGAAACGGGGAAGTTGCCGGATTCTTTTTTTCAAAGAATTGACTTGCCATATTCTGAGAAAGAAGCAGCAATGAATGATCTTTTAGATATGGAGATTAGCACCGCAACATTATTCCCAGGTTTAGATGGGGTTTGTAGGTTCTTAAGTGAGCAATATTTTGGGAAAATAAATTAATTCCTATATAATAGGCACATTTTGGGCACAAAGCAAAAAAGTGATGTTCTTAACTTGCTGCAAGATAACAGATAAAAGTTAATTGATGTAGAGCGAGGTGTTCTAATACCATGTTAGAATGAGGGTTGCAAATGAAAGTTATTGCTCCGCTATTCAACTTTTGGTGTAAAGAGGGAATATCAGAATTTAAAATTACAAAATACTTCTCAATAAAGAAAGAAAAATACAACATAAAGAATGATGATGCAAAAGATTTTTTGTCCAAATATGAAAGAAGCGATATCTCTGAATGTGATTTTTTGGCAGAGATTGATAATGAGCCCAAAGATTTGAGTCCGGGAGAAATACTGAATGCATTTCTTTTGTCTATCTGGTTTATAGGACCTACTAAAGTCACAATTACCCATAGATTTGAAGAACCAAATACTATTTCAAGAATGCTGGATAGATTTCAACCTAATAAAAAAGATATATTTAAAGAAGAGCTATCAAAGGAGGATCTAAATACAGTTGCAAATTATTTCAAGTTGCTAATCAAGATAAGAAGAAGTAAAAAAAGATTATTCACTGCACTTGCTAATACATATCAAGGATGTATTGCACACCAATGGAAAGTAGCTTTTGTTCTTTTTACTGCAGCATTAGAAGCTATGTTGACATATAGCAGAGATGTGGGGATAACTAAACGATTATCTAAATCTTATGCTTGTGTAGTAGGAAAGACTAAATACAAAAGAGACCGCTACTATAGGCAATTTTATGGTCTTTACAGTGTACGTTCAGATATAATGCATGGAAGAATAAGAAAATATTCAAAACCAGAAGGAAATTTGAAGTCTCTTTCAAAATTAGCAATATTATTAAGAAAACTATGGCAGGGTATATTAGAGAATGCTGCTTTATTAAATGCTTTAGAAAAAGACGATATGAACAGAAAACATTTTTTCAAGAATTTGGAACAGGGATATATTGCACCTTGAGAGAACATAATAATTTATTTTTAGGCATTTTTTGGGCACATGGTAATTGAAGAAAAATCATAACTAATTATACCATAACAAATTTAACTCATTTTGAGTTAGGACAGATAGTTCTAACTACTTCTGCTTGGGATTTTTATTTATAAGCGGTATAATTGAAGAGTAATTAGCGGGTGACTTGGTTTGCACCTTGCCTCAAAGGATAGGCAAGTGCGCCCTTTTGGGCGATTACGAGCAGCATGTTAAGCCAAGGCAGGACCCGCTAAACACGAAATTATAATCATGAATAAAATATTAGAAGGCCTAAATAAGGAGCAGTTGGAGGCGGTGACGCATAAAGAGGGGCCGCTTTTAATTATTGCCGGTGCAGGGACAGGGAAGACTACGGTGATTAGCCGGAGGATTGCCTGGCTTATCTCTGAAGGTTTGGCCAAGACTGATGAGATTTTAGCGCTTACCTTTACGGATAAAGCCGCTAAAGAGATGCAGGAGCGCGTGGATATCCTTGTTCCTTATGGATATACAGATATCTGGATATCTACATTTCATGCTTTTGGCGATCGAATCTTGCGTGAGAATTCTTTGATTGCCGGATTAAATCCGGATTTTAAGGTTTTATCCCAGAGTGAAGCTACAGTATTCTTCCGCGAACGGCTCTTTCAGTTTACCTTAAATTATTTTCGGCCTTTAGCTGATCCTACGCGTTTCATCGAAACACTTATACAATTATTCAGCCGGGCAAAAGATGAGGATATCTCGCCTCAAGAATATATTAAATACGCGCAGGATCTCTTAATTAAGGCTAAAGCTGACCAGAAAGATCTAGCTCTGCAGGAAGAATCGCTTAGGGAATCAGAGGTAGCTAATGCTTATGTTAAATATCAGGAGCTTTTAGCTAAAGAAGGGCTTCTAGATTTTGGTAATCAGTTTTATCTTAGTTTGAATCTCTTGCGTAATCATCCGGCAGTATT
Organism: Candidatus Omnitrophota bacterium; assembly: GCA_020058085.1. Classification (GTDB taxonomy): domain Bacteria; phylum Omnitrophota; class Gorgyraeia; order Gygaellales; family Profunditerraquicolaceae; genus Sherwoodlollariibacterium. The sequence continues at coordinate 49,884 of JAGVER010000003.1, forward strand.
AAAGAAGTATCAGAAGCAATTTAAATATATCTTAGTTGATGAGTTCCAGGATACAAATTATGCCCAATATCAGTTGGCAAAGATTCTCACCAATAAAGAGCAAAATATTACCGTTACGGGGGACGATGACCAGAGTATCTATCGTTGGCGCGGAGCAGCATATAGCAATCTCTTAAATTTTATTAATGAATATCCTGACACTAAAAAAGTAAGCCTTATCAGAAATTACCGCTCTACACAGCCAATTTTAGATAGCGCGTATCAACTGATCCAGAATAATAATCCTGAACGTTTTGAGGTAAAAGCGAACATAAATAAGCGGCTCATTGGTTTAACCAAGGAAGGCCAGCTTCCTAAGCACCTGCATTATGATACTTATTCTACAGAGGCTGATAATGTAGCCAAGATTATTCATGAAAAGGTTAAATCAGGAGATTTTAGATATAGTGATTTTGCCATTCTTGTGCGTTCAAATTCCGATGCCCAGGGATTTCTCCAGGCGTTGAATATGGAAAATATTCCTTGGCAATTCAGTGGCAATCAGGGACTTTATTCAAGGGAAGAGGTAAAACTCTGTATTAATTTCTTAAGGGTGACAGCTAATCTCTCGGATTCTTTAAGTTTGTATTATCTGGTTAGTTCTGAAATCTATGGTTTAAATTTAATTGATCTTAATTTGTGCAATCATTATGCCCGGCGCAGGAATAAATCTCTGTATTCGGTATTTAGAGAATTAAATAGTATCCCCGAATTAAAAGAGATAAGCGAGGACTCCTTAAAGAAGATAGAAGGGCTTCTTGCGGATTTAGATAAATATTTGAGGATTGCCCGGGAAGAGACTACTGGTAGATTGCTCTATGCTTTTTTAACCGAGACTAGCTATCTAAAGAAATTAACCAGCCTGCAGAACCTAGAGAATGAGGATAAGATCCGTAATATTGCCAAATTTTTTACTAATGTTCGGGATTTTGAATTAGTGGCAAAGGAAGACCGGGTGATCAGTTTTGTGAGTTATCTTAATTTATTAATTGAAGCAGGAGATGATCCGCCTACAGTAGAAGCGGATTTAGATACTGATGCAGTCAATATACTCACAATACATAAGGCTAAAGGGCTTGAGTTCAGAGTTGTTTTCTTAGTTGGCCTGGTGCAAGGGCGTTTTCCCTGGCCGCACAGGTCAGAAGCAATTGAATTACCGGATGCATTGATAAAAGAAGTTTTGCCTAAAGGCGATTTTCATACTCATGAAGAACGCAGGTTATTTTATGTTGGGATGACTCGCGCAAAAGAGGAGTTATATCTAACCAGCGCCGAGGATTATGGCGGCAAGCGCCTGCGTAAGGTAAGCGCATTTGTTTTTGAGGCGCTAGGGACAGAAGCTAAAGAGAAAGAGAAGAAAAAGGCAAGCGCTATGGAGGCGATCGCACGTTTTGCCCCCAAGAAAGATTCGGCTAAGTCTCAAGATACAAAAATAGACGAGACTAAGCCTGTAAAATTAAGTTATTACCAGATCGATGATTATATTACCTGTCCTTTAAAATACAAATACGTAAATATTTTGCGCGTTCCGATTATGGAGCATCATACGGTTATCTATGGCCGGGCAATGCATGAGGCAGTTACTCGGTATTTTCAGTTCAAGATGGCTGGCAGAAAAATGGAGTTGGATGATATCTTGAATGCTTTTGAATCAAGTTTTGACCCGCAGGGATTCTTGGATCAGTATCATCAGGAGGAGAGGTCTAGGGTAGGCAGGGAGGCTTTAGTGAAGTTCTTCCACATGGAGGAAGAGTGCGATAGCAACCCAAAGTTTATTGAGAAAGAATTTTCTTTTATCTTTGAGGGTAATAAAATCGCCGGAAGGTTTGACCGGGTAGATGAGGATGCTGAAGGGGATATTATTATTGATTTTAAGACCTCGGAAATTAAGGCTCAAGATGTTGCGGACAAAAAAGCTCAAGAGAGCCTGCAGTTGGCCCTCTATGCTTTGGCTTATCAGCAGATATTTGGTAGATTGCCGCTGCGAGTTGAGCTATTTTTTCTTGAGTCTGGAATTATCGGGAGTTCTGTTATTGAAGAAGATGGCTTAGAAAAGATTAAGGAGAAGATTCGGATAGTATCTGATGGGATACGCAGCCAGAATTTTAAGGCTACTCCTGCTTATATGGCATGTACATATTGTGCTTATAACCAGATTTGCCCTGCAGCTAAAGCCCGTTAGGGGCTAGGAGGGTTTTAAGCTTGGAAACTAAGATCGGCCATTTAAAAGTTGAGATCTTTAAGATTAAAAATCGCTCTGGCTATGCGGCGATCTGTTGCGGCCACCTTACTGAAGGCAAAACTGCTCAAGAGGCGCATGAGCGCATGATTAAAGCTTTGCGCAGGACTAATAGAAAAGAAGTCTCTGGATAAAGATTCCTTGAGCGGCCGGGAGTTCTATGGTATATTCAGTCAAAGTATTTTGGTAGAAAGGTTAAAATGTCTCCTATAGTAATATTATACATAGTAACAGCGGTTGTTAGTACAGCGGTTGCCTTAGTATTGTTTAATTTGACAAAGATATCCGGGCGGGCGAAGATAACTACTGATAATAAAAGAGAAAAAATGGAATATTTAGATTCAAATATTCTTCCTGGTAAGCCCTTGAAACAAGCTATACTTGAAGAAATAGATGAGTTTGTGGATTCAAAACAACAGCGTCAAGAAATAAGCAATAAGCTATCCGATGCTTTTGAGAAAGAATTAGAAAAGAAAATAAATCTGAGCACTCAAGAATTAAGTAAAAAATATGAAGCGGTTATTAAAGAAGAAAAACGAAATGAAGAGGTTACTTGGAAAAAATATAAGAAAGTACTTACTGATAAGAAAAGTACAGATGCAGTGATACGTAGCATCGCTGAAGGATTGGTTGTAGTAGACGCAGAAGGCAAGGTCATTATGATGAATCCTGCCGCGGAAAGACTTTTAGGTATTCCGAAGAAAGACAAAATCGGTAAACTTATTTCAGAGGACCTTAAAGAAGAGCAATTGATTTCTTTGATTAAAGGTTCATCTGATAAAGAGGAAAGAGAGATTGAGCTAATTAGTCAAAAAGATGATACTAAGAAGGTTCTAAGGGCGAGTAGCGCGGTTATAGAGAATGAAAATGGGCAGTCTATAGGCATGGTTTCTGTTCTAAGCGATATTTCCAAGCAGAAAGAGCTCGATCGATTAAAATCAAATTTTGTCTCTAGCGTCACTCATGAGCTACGCACGCCTCTGGTGGCCATAGATAAGTCCATCTCTTTGATTCTTACGAAAAGTGTAGGAGAGATTTCATCCGCTCAAGAGGAATTTCTTTCTATCGCGCAGCGTAATATTAAAAGACTCTCTAATATGATTAATGATCTGTTGGATCTCTCTAAGCTTGAAGCAGGAAAAATGGAAATCAAGGCTCGGCCATCTTCGATTGTATATGCCATTAATGAATCAGTTGAGTCTCTTAGTAATTGGTCGAAAACAAAATCTATCAGTATAGAAAAGAAAATAGAGGAAGGGCTGCCAGAAATAAATATTGATCCAGACAGGGTTATCCAGGTTTTAAATAATCTTATTGGTAATGCCATTAAATTTACGCCTACTAATGGTAATATAACTATTGCAGTATCGTTAGATGGCGAGGGCAAAGCAGTAATGGTTAGTGTTCAGGATAACGGTATAGGTATATCTAAAGAAGATTTGCCTAAAATTTTTAACAAATTTTACCAGGCAGGAGAAAGAGTCGCTTCAGATATAAGTGGAACGGGTATAGGGTTATCAATTGTCAAAGAAATTGTTGAATTACACGCTGGAAAGATTTGGGTAGAGAGCGAAAAGGGCGTAGGCGCACGGTTTATTTTTACGCTTCCATTAAAGTAATTACACTGTGTTAGTTAACGAATCCACTTTATATCGGTGTTAAAAAACACCCGGCCTTATTTGCACCTTGGCATAAATGTACCTTTGCCTATTTGAAAGCAAAGTACGCTTCTTCTGAAGCGATTGCCAAGCGCCCCCTTCAGGGGGCGGCCCATTCGGGGCGAGAGGCCGGTACCTCGACATAAATGAATGTCGAGTATCCCGTTTTCTGCGGGATGTGCGCTAGTGCGCAAGGAGGAATAATGATGGCTGAAAATAAAATTACCGTTCTTGTCGCGGAAGACGAAACCGATTTTCGTACAATAATGACGTTTTGGCTTGAATCAAAAGGCTACGCAGTTATACCCGCGTCTGATGGAAGAATGGCAGTGGAGCTGGCAAAAGAAAAAAATCCAGATGTTGTTTTTCTGGATTTGAATATGCCGGGCATGGATGGCGTTGAAGCTTTTAAGAGCATAAGGAAATTCAATATTGATGTTCCGATAATAATTATCAGCGCGCACTTAGGTACTCCCAGGGCCAAAGAGGCAATGTCTTTGGGGGCTTCAGGCGTATTTTCTAAAGAAGATGATTTTGAGAAAGGGTTCTCTTTATTAGAGATTGCTTTGAGAGGGAATAAAAAACTCAAGGAAAGGACAAAATAGAATGCAGAAGGAAGAAGCGCCCCTTAAAGGATCTCAGGAGGAAAAGATAGCAGCCATACGTCAATTCGCGGTTGGTTTGACAGATGAGATGAGCAATCTCTTAATTGTTATCTCTGGAAGGCTAAGGATTCTTTTAGAGCAAAAAACAATTGATAAGGATATTAGAGGGGCTTTGGATACAATTAGTAATTGTACAGATAGGCTTAGCGAGATAGTCAACCGGATTCTTAAGTTCGCTATGAATATGCCTCAGAAATTTGAAAATTTAAATATAAATGAGATTATTGAAAGTGTTTTTACGCTTCTTAATTATCATAAGGTATACTCTACATCCGTAAGCATAGAAAAAGACCTGGCGAAAGACCTTCCTCTCGTTAAAGGTGATGTTAATCAATTGCAGGAAGCCTTTTTGGATTTATTACTGAACGCCTATCAGGCAATGGCAGGAAGGGGTAAGCTTACCGTAAAAACATCTAATTTTCAAAATCATCATATCGAAATTAAGATAAGTTACAGAGGATGCGAAATATTGGATGAAAGTTTGGAAAACATATCTAAACCTCCTTTATTTAAGAAAAAAGAGTGGATAGATTTTGACTTATTATTCTGTCACAAGGTTATTAATAATCTTAATGGTTCTATAGATATAGAAAGTCAGGAAAATTACGGCACTACTGTTATTATAAGATTACCGTTTGTTTAGAAATTGAGATTTTAAATAAATAAAATAGGCCCAGCTTTTTTGCTGGGCATTTTTTTAAATTTTTCATTGACAAGATTGAATTCTATGGTATATATAGGAGTTATGGTAATCAGGATAATTACAATATCTTTAGAGGCTTATCAAAGATAAAATAAGTGAATGACTATGGTCAATAATAAACAGGATAAAATGCTTTCAGTAAAAGAGATTATGCAGGAATATAATATAACTTATCAGACAGTAAATCACTATACTGATTTTGGATTATTGCCCATAGAGTTAAAAAAAGGAAACGTGAGGTTTTATAACAAGAATATAGTGGAGGAGCGCCTGAAGAAGATAAAAGAATTGACAGAAGAAGGGTATTCTTTGCGCTTGATTCGCAAACAAATAATTGGAATTTAGAATAAAGACTAAAGTTATTGGAATATAAGAAGATACAATAGAATATGCTTGGAACCTTTAGGTTTAGGGAAATTAGGATAAAAGGCTTGATTTTAAATAATAAATCAGGCCTTTTTTATAATTATTTCAAGGACGAAAGATGAGTTATTTCAAGGTGTTAGGATTTAATAAGGAGCCATTCTCTACCAGTCCTGATCCAGAGTTCTTTTATTTATCCAAAGAGCACGAGACAGCGCTTACAAATATCTTGATTGAGCTTCGGCTTAAAAGGGGGCTCTCGGTTATCTTAGGAGATGTGGGAACCGGCAAGACTACTTTATCCCGTAAACTTATTCAGGAGTTAAAAGAAAGAGATGATTTTGTCCTGCATATAATTTTGGATCCCTCTTTTGAAAATGAACTGCTATTTATTACATCGTTAGTAAAAAACTTTGAAATTAATATTAATAGCGCGGGCCTTCCTACAATTGTGGACTTAAGGGAATCTTTGGAAAGATTTCTTTTCCAAAAAGGCGTTAGTGAAAATAAAACCGTAGTTTTAATTATTGATGAGGCTCAAAAATTAAATGAAAATTCTTTAGAGATTTTACGCGTGCTTCTAAATTATGAAACAAATGAATTCAAGCTCATACAAGTAGTTCTTTTAGGGCAGTTGGAATTGCATTCTAAAATAATTAATATTCCTAATTTTTTTGACCGCATCAGTTTTAAATGTAATTTAAATCCTTTGGATCTTAGAGAAACAAAGGAAATGATTGAGTTTCGCATAAGGCAAGCGGGCTATGTTGCGAATATGCATTTGTTTTTGGATGAGGCGATAAAAGAGATTCATCAGTACAGCCAGGGCTATCCAAGAAGAATAACAATGCTCTGCCATAAGGCCTTAAAAGTTTTGATATTAAAAAATAAATTTGTAGTGGATGCGGATTTTATCAAAGAAATAATTGATCAGGAGATAAGAACAGGGTGGCACAGGAAAGATCTGTTACTCCAGAGAAACAGTTATTAGGATTAATCGAGGGGCCCAAGATTAACGCTTCAGGAGCCCGGGCTCAGATTATTAAACATCATAGTTTAAGCTTCTTTTCGTTTAGCGCCTGGATGGGCAGAGTTTCTTTTTTTAAAGATGAATTTAGAAAATTGTTTCATAGGGCTAAGCCGTTACAGTTTGACATTAAGTCAATTAACAGTGTTTTGATTTTACTTGTTCTTATTTTGAGCGGTTATTTTTTGAGTACGCTTTTTAGTTCTATTGTTAGTTTGAAAAAAAATACTCATTTTGAATTAAAGGCTCCGGAAGGAACCGGCTCGGCAGCCTATCAAGATACCTCATTATTAAAAAAAGCGGCATCTTATTATTTGGAGAAAGTCAGGCAAAGAGATATCTTTAAGATGGGACAGAATAAAAAGGGTGCTACTGAGGTTGTTTCTCGCGGCCCTTCTTCAAGGATTATTGAAGTAACTCAGCATTTAAAACTGGTAGGGATTTCCTGGTCTGATGATCCGGACGCGATGATTGAGGATACTAAGGCGCTAAGGACTTTTTTTGTAAAAAGGGGAGGGTTTGTTGGCGAGATAAAAGTTCAGGCAATTTTTAAGGATAAGTTGATCTTAAGTTACGCGGGAGAAGAAACTGAATTAAGATGAAATCTATAAGAAATATAATTTTACTGGTTATCCCTATCTTATTTTCTATGAATTACTCTTCAATCGCAGAAGAGGCCACTTCGCAATTAGCTCAAGCTTCTTCGAATCAGGCTCAAACCGCAATTTTGCCTGTATCCGGCGGTATAATGGGAAGGATTTCTTTGGACCTGCGTAATATTGATGTAGTGGAGGCGCTTAAATTTATAGCCACTAAAGCAGGAATAAATATTATTTCTACTAAAAATGTTACCGGTAGAATTACACTTATGGTGGAGAATGTCCCGGTTAAAGATGTATTTGATATAACTCTGCGTTCTAACGGCCTTGCTTATACCAAGCAGGGTGAAATTTATAATGTAATGACAGAAGATGAATATAAAGCGCTTTTCGGAAAAAAGTTTGCGGATATCAGGCAAGTGAAGACTTTTAAACTTCAATACGCTATACCCGAGCAGGCGTTCAGCCTTTTAGATACTTTAAAGAGCGAGGTAGGAAGGGTTTTAGTTGAGCCTGATTCCGGTACTGTCATGATTATGGACACTCCAGAAAATATCAAACAGATTGAGAATGCTTTAGCTTCGTTAGAGCAGAAAAATTTAGTTCGTGTATTTACTTTAAAATATGCTAAAGTAAAAGATGTGGAAGAGCAGCTTAAAGCCCAATTAGATGCCAAGAAGGTCGGTTCGATAAAAGCAGATGAGCGTTCAAATCAGGTTATTATTCAAGCGTTGCCTGAACGAATGCGGGACATGGAGATGTTAGTACAAGCTTTGGATAAAAAGACAAAACAAGTTTTAATTGATACGAAAATCGTGAAGGTTAAATTATCCGATGAATTAACTACCGGGATTGAATGGGAAGGGCTATTTAATTTAGGTACGAAAATAGGAGCTGCTTATATGGGTTCTTATCCTTTTAGCGTGATACCTGCTGCAACTACTGCGATTCCTTGGCAATCCAGGAAGGCTTTTCTAAATTCCCAGAAGACAATCGGCGCCTATCCCACCAGCAGTTCCACTAGCGCAAAGACCCCTCCCGGAGAGATGCATGTTGGTATGATAAATGATAAACAGGATTTTGATGTTATAATTAAATATCTGCAGACACTAGGTAATACGCAAATACTTTCTAATCCCCAGTTAGCGGTGATAAATAATCAGGAAGCAAGAATACATGTGGGTGAAAAACAGGCTTATGTTACAACAACTACTACTACCGGCCAGACTACTACTACGGTTTCCGAAGAGGTAACTTTCGTGGATGTGGGGATTCAGCTCTCTGTAACTCCAACTATAAATGATGACGGTTATGTGACGATGAAAGTAAAGCCGGAGGTTTCCAGCGTGGTTTCTACTCTGACTACCCCTTCGGGCAATAAAATTCCTATAATTGATTCCTCTATGGCAGAAACAACGGTGATGGTAAAGGATGGCGCGACTATTGTTATCGGAGGCTTACGTAAAGAGGAAAAGACTTCCAGCGGCGACCAGGTGCCTATATTAGGTAAAATTCCTCTCTTGGGTTTCTTTTTTAGGTCAGGCACAAAAAAAACCGAAAGGACGGAATTATTGGTAATGTTAACTCCGCATATTGTTAGTGGCGATACTCTCACTACCGGCGATGAAAGGGAGTTTGGAACAAAACCCGGGAAAGACTATAAAGAGTACCCCTCGTTTACTGAAAAGTCGGATTTTAAACCACCCAAGAAAATACCGGAAAAGATAATTAGCCCTAAGGCCGCGCCAGAAGAAGAAATAAAACCTTATCGGGAATATATGGCTCTTAAGAGAGAAAAGGAATCCAAGACAACAATTAAAGGAGAAGGGGACAATGAATAAATTTAAGATACCGATTATTTTAATAGGGGTCTTAATCTTTGCTGAGAGCGCTGGCCTTATATATTTTGTCAGCAAGTCGCAAGATTTATCTAAAAAACTGGAAACTATAAAGCCGGGTTATCAAAAGCTTAGCCAAGAAGAGCAGGAGTTAAAGAGTAAATACGCGGGGGTGCTTAAGGAAAATGAAGTATTAAAGGTTGACCGTGATAATATTTTGGCTCAAACCAAGAGCCTTATGGGAGAAAGAAGCCGGGCAAATGAACTTACGGTTTCTTTAGAGAGATCTAACTTAGAGGTAAGCCAGCTTCAGAAGGGAAAAGAAGAGATACAAAATTATAATTTGAGTTTAAAAGAGGAAATCGGAAAATTCCTAGAAGAACAAAAGCGCCTGACTCGGGAAAGGGACGATTTTAAGGTTGCCTATGAAAAAGCCAGGAAGGATAATATCATTAAAGAGTTAAATAATAAGATTTCTAATTTGCAGAAAGAAAAGAATAATGTTGAGGGTAATTTAAAGAATAAACAGGGGGAGATAGATAAATTGACAGGGCAGAAATCTAAATTGGAAGCGGAAAATGAACGCTTAACAGCGCAATTAAAAGGCTATAAGAAAAATTACGCGCAAGCGGTTAGAAAAAACAAAGAGTTGGGACATGAAGTGATAAATATACCCAAAAAGTTTTCTGAAATTGCGCGGCAGAATAAGGTGTTAATTAGGCAGACCGCGGAGATGCATTATAACTTGGGTGTTTTTTATACTAAGAATAAGGAATATGAAAGGGCAGTTGCCGAGTTTGAAAAAGTGGTAGAAATAACTCCGGATGATTCTTACGCCCATTTTAATCTAGGTTATATCTACGCAGAATATCTGGTGAATCGTAAGAGAGCAATTGAGCATTTTCGGCATTTCTTAAGATTGGCCAAAAGCGGTGACAAAGATGTAGATTGGGTAAAGAAATATCTACTTACTTGGGAGACATATGAGGGTAAGAAGCCGATGCAATAGAGTGAAGAGGTAAAAAAGGAGGAAGGATGAAAAAGGCAGTATCGTTATTAATGGTTTTCGGTTTTTTAGTTTTGACTTACGGATCAGTTTTTGCCGCATGGTTTGACAAAGGAAAAGCGCCGCAAGCTCCGGCTGTCTCTCAATCAAGGCCTGTTTCACAAGCTGCGGAGGTTGTTGCCAAGAAGAAAGCCGAGTTAAACGGAACAGAATGGAATATTGAATTATGGTCAATGGCTAAACCCAAGGGAAAGTCCAAGGGGGAGATAGATGTAATTAGTTTTGCTGAAAATAAGGTTGCTTCTAAAAATCTAAGCGCTTTAGGTTATGCGGCTTCAGGTTTCAGCGTTAGGTTAGAAGAAGATGGCACGGTTATCTGGGAGACGATGCAGGTCTCAGAAAAGTCCGGCACAGCATTTTGGCGAGGTGATATCGGGCCAGACGGCACAATGCGCGGGGTCTTAAGTAGAAGAGACGCAAAAGGTAATACTGTTGATTCCAATTTTGTGAGCGTACCTAAGTAAAAAATAAGTAAAAATAACTATATCCCCGAAAGAATACTTATGAGGCTATTTAAGTTTATCTGCATTCTCGTTTTATTTTTTTTCTTTAGTCAAATTTGTTTTGCAAAAATTCTTAATTTAAAGTTCAGTATATTATTAGAGAAGAGTGCATATAAATGGGAAGAGCCTATTAATGTTACTTTTAAATTAGAGAATAAAGGTAAAGAGCCGGAGTTTGTTAATAAAAGATTCTATCTTAACTCAGAAGATATAGCTAAGGAGCGTCGAGGAGAGGTGGTGCTTAAGGTAATCTCGCCATCTGGTAAAGAGCTTCCTTGCAAATTCTCTTATGAGACAGGCCTTCCCAAGAGCGACTATTTTGAGTTGCTAGAACCGAGTAAAGAAATAATTTCAGAATATCCGCGGAATTTGCGCGGATATTTTTCTTTTGAGGAGCCGGGTGTTTATAAAGTAGCCGCGGTGTATCAGAATATTTTTGGCAAGGAGATAGGACTGGATGTATTTAAAGATAAACTCTCCTCTGATTCAGTTTCTTTTAAGATAATTAAAGAATGAGAAAAACTTATTTTTTTATTATTGCCGCTTTATTTCTTGGGGTGGGATTATCCTTTTCCCAGCCACCTGATAACCAGCCGTCTAACAAAGGGAATGTCGTTGGAGAAGCTTTTGGTAAACTCGTAACTAATGAGGAGTTTCTCTATTATTACAAAACTGCCCTTATTTTTACTCGTTCCGGAGATAAAGGACAAAAGGAGACAGAGCGTACTGATGAAGAAAGAAGGCAGGAGGCCTGGCAGAACCTTATTTTCACAAAAGAAGCTAAAATACTTGGGATTACAGTAGATAAGGAAGAAACAATAGCAGAGCTTAAGCGTTTGTTATCAGAAAAGAATATAGAGTATGGCACAGATAAATATAACTCCTGGATATTGTTAACCTTTGGCGAAGATCAAAAAGTCTTTGAGCAGCGAATAGAGAACTTACTCCTGATAAATAAATTTGTTAAGATTAAAATGAGGCCGGAGGTTTCCGTAACTGAAGAGGAGGCCAGGGAGAAATTTCTAAATCAGTACAACTCTTTTGAGAGCGAATATATTCTTTTTGAGAGTGCAAAAGAAGCTAAGGAATTTGCGCAGCAGGCAAAAAAAAATCCCAGGCTCTGGAAGGATACTTACGACCAGAAAAAACCACTTGGACAGAAAGGCGCCAGCTGGATAAATATAATGTCACTAGAGGCGTTAATCGATCTTTGGAAGATACCCAAGGAGGATGCCCAGCGTATTCTTGATAGCAGGGAAGGGGATTTTATTGCGGCAAGAAACTATTATGGCGATGTAGTATTTCGTTTACTTTTTAAAAGAAAAGCAGATTTGAAGGAATATGACGGGAAAAAACAGGAGTATTACCGAAAAATGCTCACTCAATCAAAGACATATAGAATAGTCAAGGATTATTTCGATGGTTTGTTTAAACGGGCTAATTTCCGGGATTATCTGGCAGAAAAACAGCAAGCAGAGAAAATCGAGGCGCTCAAGAAAAAATCTCAACTTGTCTTGCAGACAAATCAAGGTGATATTGAAGTAAAATTGTTTCCGGATATAGCTCCTTTGGCTTGTGAAAATTTTATCGGGCTGGTTGAAAAGGGGTATTACAACGGCATTATTTTTCATCGTGTAATTAAAGATTTTATGATTCAGGGCGGTGATCCTACGGGTACTGGCACTGGAGGGGAGTCTCTTTGGGGTAAGAGGCCGTTTGCCGATGAGTTCAGCGATAAAGTATCTTTTGATAAACCGGGAATCTTGGCAATGGCAAACTCCGGTTCAGATACCAATCTAAGCCAGTTTTTTATTACGCTTAAACCTCTTCCGTCGTTAAATGGAAGGCATACGATATTTGGCGAAGTAATTTCTGGAATGGATGTAGTAAAAAAGATAGAAACTTCACCAACAGATGCTAAAGATAAGCCTAAGGTTGAGCAAAAAATAGTGAAGGCCTATATTAAGGCGCAGAAGCCATAGAGATCAAGGAAAAAATTTATCCGGTAATAAAATAAATGAATAAGGAGATAAAATGATGAAGCGGACTAATAAAATTCCCTTAATTAAAATGATAATGAGCTTAATTTTATTTTCGGGTTTAATATGCAGCGTAAACGCAGCAGAAAAAGGCGCGGAAGATAAAGAAGAGCCTAAAAAGATAACGCTGGAAAAAACAGTTAGTGGAGATGTAAGCGGGATAAGCCCTAATTTTATCGCTATCCTTTATGGTCAGGATAAAAAGACATCTTATGAGATGGCGTTGGTTATTGATAAAAATACAAAAGTAGAACGCAAAAAGAGTTTGAAGGAAATTGGGGCCGGAGATACTGTATCAGTGAAATATGAGGAGACAACCCAGACGCATAAGGAGAAGACGGAGAAAGGCAAAGAGAAGGATATAACTAAGATATTAGTCCGGCTGGCAAAGGTGGTTAGCTTTGTTAAGGCGGCGCCCAAAGAGTTACAGTCGCTTGAGGTAAACGAGCTACCCGCGCCTGAGCAATCTGAAGAGAGTAATTCTGAAGAGAGTGAATCCAAATAGAATGAATAAGATAAGCAGTAATTTTGTAAAGAAATTAAGGAAGTTACATTTCGTAATAGCTTTGGCGGTGTTAGGAGGGTTTTTGTTTGCTTCAACTGCTGAAGCCGTACAGATAAAAAGGGTGCAGACCGGTGAAATTTATTTTGATGCTGACGATATTACCCAGGTGGCTGAAATTTCAGCTGTGGATCAGAGCAAAACGATTGTGCTGCTTTATCCGAAGCCGGATTTAAATACCGGAACTAATGCGCGGCAGAATATTCTCTTTTCCGCTGATTTCGGTTCCGATACCGATTTAGTGCTTACCCGTGACGGCGCCAGTTACGGAGTTACGGTGCGTTATTATTTAATCGAGTTTGCCGACGGGGTTAATGTTACCCGCGGTATCTCTTCTTTTGCCGCCGGCAGCCCGACTAACACCAAATATACTACCAAAAATATCGCGCTTTCTCCCAGCCTTACTGATTATAATAACGCGGTAGCCATTGTGCAAACCCGCTCCGCTCTTACTACTTCTACTAGTGATGAAATTGCCACCGTCAGGGCCAGTATTCCTGATAATAATACCTTAACCTTAGACCGTTACGCGACTAATGATGTCCTCAAGAGCGTGAATATGGTTTGGCAGATAGCGGAGTTTACTAAAGATGTCACAGTCAAGCAAGGAACGGCGACGATTGCCGTGAACTCTACTTCGCAAACCGCGACAATTAATCCAGCGATAGGCACTCTGGGCAAAGCCTTGTTATTATTTAGCTGTAAAGCTAACCGCAGCGTAAATGGTATCGAAGGGTATGAGGATATCAGAGGGGTAATTACTAATGCCACAACCCTTACTTTTACCCGCGGCTACAGCAGCTCGACTACTTTAACTGATGTGGCGATCAACTGGTTTGTTATTGAGTTAACTGACCCTTTGAGCACTGTTCAGAGCGCAGGCGCTCTTTCTGTGGCTAGCGCTGTAGAAGGCATAGGTATAACTTTAGGTACGGCGGTAGATCCCACCCGCTCGGTGCCGATTTTTACGGTTTCCGGCCCTGCCAGCCAGAGTGGTTCCGGCTATGAAGATGAGAACAGGTTTTCTGTTGAAAGAGACTCTCCGCGTGGTGTTGTTTATGTATCGGGAACTCCGGGAGAGGTCTGGGTAGCTAATTATTATTCCAATACTGTAACCCGGTATAATGCTTCTACCGGAGCCTTAGTGGGCAGCGTGATCACCGTAGGGACCGGGCCGATTGCCTTGTGTTATAGCGCGGTTAATCCGGCTTCAGTCTGGGTAGCTAACTATCTTTCGGATAATGTTACCAGGATAGACGCCTCTACCGGAGCAGTGATCGAGACCGTGGCATTAACTGCGGGAGCAGCGCCGCTTGGTATTGCCGCGGACGCGACCTCTTCTTCGGTGTGGACTGCTAATAGCGGGATGACTTCTAGCAGTAACGTGGTAACTAGGATTGTTGTGGATACCAGCAGTCCTTACGCGAGTGTGGCTACTAATTATAACGGTTATGCGGGGTATCCGGTGGCTATCTGTTATGACCCGGGTTCAGGCGGCAGCAGCCCTTATATGTGGGTAGGTTATCAGGTGAGCGATAGAATTACCAGATTTCTCTGTACCAATCCGGCAACTTCTGTTAACTATGACTTAGGGGCCACGAACAACTTCTATAACTCGATTGTTTACGCTCCTCCTGGCTTCGGAGGCTATGCTAGCCCAAGCCTCTGGATTACTTCAGCCAGAAATAACTTTATTTCACGCGCAACTTTAAATTCTTCTACACATGCTTATTCCTCTCAAACTACGTTTGGCACCGAGCTTAATCCCAAAGGAGTTGACCTTATCGGCAGTGGAGCAAGCGGTAAAATAGCTTTTACCAATTACGGTTCCAATACCATGAACATCATGAATCCTAATGACGGCACGACGACTGCCTATGCTACGCAGTCAAACCCCTGGGGCTTAAGTTATGATGCTACCAACAGTAAGATCTGGGTAACTAACTCCTCCAGCGGTTCGTTTATGAAGTTTGACGCTGACGGATCAAACCCGGTGGCTTATCTGCCGAATTCTATTTTGACTAATTATTATTTTGCCCGCCTTAACGCTACCACTACCGGCGCCGATACCATTAGCTGGTTTGTCCCGGAATTTTGCCCGTTTACCTTAAATAACCCTAATGGCGCCGATACTTGGGTTATTGGCAGTAATGTGGATATTACCTGGAAATACGCTGATTCTTTAAAAACCGGCGGTGGCGGTACCGGCACTGTGCATCGCGTAAAGTTGGAGCTCTCTACTAACGGAACCAACTGGTATGAGATTCCCGGTGCCTCTAGCTTAGATATCAGCAATGGTTATGATTCGGCTGTCAGTAATGACGGTAAGTTTACCTGGAGTAATCTTCCGGCTGCAATTACCGGGATTAATAATGATATCGGCACGACTTTAAAAGTTAAGATCTCCGATATCGAAACCGGATATACCGGCTTCTATGATACCTCGAATAATAATTTTAACATTAAAGGACTTCTTACCGTGGATACTCCTCCGGATACCTGGAAATTAGGCGAAACAAAAAATATTACCTGGAGCACAAAAGGTAAATTGAATGATTCGGCATTCTCTCCGGATAATGATATGACAATTTACTTGTCTACGGATGGCGTGACTTTTAATCATACCTTGACTGCTGTTGCCGACCCGGGTACAGACGGCACCAGCAATAATCCCTGGAGCTGGGCGAATATTCCCTCAAGTATAGAAAGGAACGCGCCGGAGCAGGGGACATTTGATAATACTATCAGCTCGAATAACAAGATAAAGATAAAGTCTAATTATACCGCAGCCGGGACGGTAGAGAGTATTGGTAACGCGTTTGTCTTAAAAGGAACAATAAGTAATGTTAGGGTTACTAATGCCGGTGGCACTACAATGACCTCCTGCCTTCGCGGCGGCGCCTATAAAGTGAAGTGGAGTAAATTAGGTCATTTTGGCGCGGGGATAACCGAGGGAACAGTGGATATTTATTATTCTCAGGATACTGGTGCCTCTTATCCCACATTGCTTAGCGCTGGAGTGACGGCTGGGGCAGATGGTGATAATGGTTCCTGGGATTGGAATATTCCGGCTGATTTTACTCCTACTCCGGCTACTTTTATGTCGGAGGTAAAAGTAGCCCAATCCACGGATACTTCGGTTTTTAATGACAGTAAAACTAATGCCAGTGATTTTGATATAAAGAGCGGGACCTTGATTGTCACCGCTCCCGGTAATGGAACAACATGGAATATAGGTACATTACAGCATATCACTTGGGATTATACCGGTAACTACACTACTGTGAAGATATCTTTATCCAGAGATAATGGCGCTGATCAGTATGATGAGGTCTTAGTTGCTTCGACTACCGCAAGTACTAAAGATTATTCCTGGCCAATAGTTATTCCTCCGTTAACCACCCAAGCTAAAATTAAAATAGAAAGTACGCAGTATCCGGATGTATTTGCCACGAGCACAGGTAATTTTATTATTGCTGGCGCGATAACCGTTACTGCTCCTTTGGTTACCGATATTTGGGAGATTGGTACTGCGCAAAATATTACCTGGTCAACGACCGGAACTTTTTCTACGGTAAATATATATGTATCCCGCGATAGCGGAGGAAGTTGGGGGCTTCCGATAGTCAGCGGATATAGCGCCGCGGGTACTTATCCCTGGACGGTTGCCGCGCCCGGAACTCAGGAGGCGCTGGTAGCTAAGGTTAAGGTAGAGAGCACGGATTTTGCGCAGGAGACAATTTCCGGGACTAGCGCGCTTTTTAAAATTCGCGAAGCTATCCAAGTAACTGTTCCGAATAATACCGGAATTATCTGGCGAGTAGGAACGAGTCCAAATATTCAATGGAGTATTGCCGGTTCATTACCCGGTAATATGGTGGATATATATTATAAAAAGTTAGTCGGTGGTGCCTGGACATTGCTTGCTGGGTTCCCCGGTTCAGGTTATCAGGCGGATAACGGCGGCGGGGGAAATACTTACTCCTGGTTGATACCGAATGATATTCATGATGAAGTTTATATTAAGGTGCAAGATCACAGCCGCGCCTATATCAATGATGTCAGCGATAACAGTTTTAAAATAAAAGGGTTAATTTCAGTTACTGAGCCGCATTTGAATGAAATCGTTAAAGTTTCCGATACCGGCGAATCAAAAAATATCCAATGGAATCTTACCGGAAATATTACCGGCACCGCTGCGATAAGATTATCTAAAAACGGGGGTACTTCTTACGATACTCTTTTGACTTCGGGTGCTGTGAATATAACTTTAAACAATTATAACTGGACTGTGCTGGCTGCCCATTTAGGATTAGATGATAAAATAAAAGTAGCTTTGGATGGGGATGAGGATTTAGCTACCGGAACAGCGGGTGTTTCGCCCGGGTTTATTGTTAAATCACAATTAAAATTAACCTATCCTAATCAGAGCGGTATTACTAAGAACATCGGCGATACGATGACCATAACCTGGAATGCTATTCCTGATGATTTGGGCGGCGCAGGCCAGGTAAATATAAGATACAGCCTTAATGGTGCGGCAGGGCCGTATAATGGCACGGTTGCGGATAATGTAGATGCCAGCCTTCAAACTAAGGACTGGGTGATTCCGGATGTCGTCGGAATGGTCGGTCCGGATATCAGGGTGCAGGTTTATAAAAACGACGATTTGACTAATGTGCACGCTGAATCAGGTTATGATTTTACGGTTAAAGGTACCTTGATTATGACCCGGCCGTCGGCAAGCGGCGGCAGCGCTTTAACTTGGGAGTGCGGGACACAGGAAAGTATTACCTGGAATACGCTTGGTGATATAGGCAACGTCCGATTATATTATTCCCGTGATAACGGAAACGACCTTTATACTAATGTTATTGATGTTTCCGGAACTATTCCGGCTGGATCCCCTAGCGGTTCTTATCTTTGGACTATTCCTATTACCGCTCCTCCTGATTCAGCTACTGTTTTTAAGGCAGGGGATAATGGTAAAAATACCGATATAAAAATTAAAGTTGTTTGCGCGACCGATATTGATATAAATTCCATTTCTACCCAGCTGCTGACGATCAAATCAAAATTAGTTAATATTACGCCAAATACCGGGGCGATATATGTAGGAACGGTTGATTATAATATTGCTTGGGATACTAAAGGGTATGTGCCGGCAGTGAACATAAAGTATGATACTGCTGGCGGCACAGGAGGCTATACCGGCGGCATTGTGAATAATCTGTCCAATGTGAACGGATATACTTGGCCGCAGATAAACTGCCCGTTGGGAACTCAGATCCGGGTTAAAGTCGAAAGTAAAGATTTTCCCAGCGACATAAAAATTGAATCTCAAGATTTGGCGGCAAAAGGCAAGTTAAAAATTACCAAACCCGATATCACTAACAGAAATACTAGCGCTTTAGTGGCAACCGGAACTTTTAGAATTGAATGGGTGGTGAACGGTGGCGTAGGTAAGACCGGTAATTATGATTTAGGAAACTTGCAATTGTATTACTCTCCTGACGGGTCAAGCTGGCAAGCGGCTTTTGCTACGGTAGCAGCCAGCGGTAATAGTTTCTATGATTGGACGGTTCCTGACAGCCCCAGTACCTCTACGAATAAAGTCAAAATAGAAGATGAAGATAGTAGTAGCGATGTTTTCGATGTTACCGCAAATGCTTTTGATATTAAAGGCATGCTTTATGCCGTAATTGATAGTAATGATGTAAATCATGCCTTAAAGGAGCCTAATGCCGGCGAGGTTTATTATGTGGGAGGCGCTAATATAGATATTCAGTGGAAATATAAAGGGAATATCGGCTCCTGTTATTTAGTTTACGATGATAACCAGGGCAGCGGCGGTTATCTTGGCAATATCGGGCCGGTTGCTCATAATGCGAATGAATCTTTAGGAGTAGCGCATTATTCCTGGCCGGTTCCCGCGGTCGCCGGGATTAAATACAGAGTAAAGATCTATCAGGATCATGTGGTTGACAAAGATTATGTTTACGCGGCATCACAGGGTGATTTTGTGGTAAAAGGCAATATTATTTTTAATTCACCCGGCAAGAACCCGGGTTCACCTGAAACCTGGTTTGTTGACGGGAATAATCAGGTCTCCTGGGATATTACCGGAGGCATAAATGATGTAGATATACTTTTTGACAAAAACAGCGGTAAGGGTGCGGATGATTTGGCAGGCACTTCAGATGATTATGCCACTTTTACGATTGCTACCCGGCAGGCCAGCCTTAACGGGACAAATAGTTATCAATGGCAGATACCTGTTAATCAGGAAGCAACCCGGCAGCTTTTAACTTCTGAAAAGTGCCGGATACGCGTAAGGGACTCCGATGATACATTAGTCTATGCCAATTCGACTAATGATTTCTATATGAAGCCGCGGGTGTATTTAGATGCGCTTGCCAGTACGCCCTGGACTGTAGAAGATCAAAGGACAATTTCCTGGACTACTTCAGGAACGATCTCCCAATTGAACTTATATTATTCTTCAGCCGGACAGGATGGGCCATGGGGCGCAGCGCAGATCACTGGAATTTCTGCTTCCGGAGGAAATACTTTGTGGACTATTCCAGCCAATGCGGTTTCTTGGGGGAATAGCGTAGTTAAATTAGTTAGGGTAGAGAATAGTGTAGAAGATACAAGCGTTTTCAGTAAATCTTCAAACTTTACTGTTAGAGGTAAAGTCAACGTAACTTCACCTCTGACTAATCAAACTTATAATGTTCAACAAACCGGTGCTATTAATTGGAATGTCGTTGGCACGGTGGGTAATGTTGATATCAAATATAATACGAATTCCGCCGGAGGTTATCCTGATTTAGATTGGACTAGTTTTACCGGAGCAACGGGAATTGTTTCTGATTACTGTACTAATGTTCCGGGCACGCCGTATACCTTTAATATCCCGAGCAACACCGCTCCGGCAGTCAAGGTCAAAGTGGTTGAGTCATTGCATCCAGAGGTTTTCGGTCCGGTGCTGGTCGGCTCGCCTACGCATTCCATTAAAGGAAGTATTATTTTTGATAAGCCTACGGGGAACCCCAGCACTAAAAATCAAACCATTATCATTGGCCAGGGCGCACATACCATAAATTGGTCGCTGGTTGGAACATTTACGACGCTAAAGGCTTATTATAAAAAGATCGGTGATGCGCAGTGGACGCAGATTGGCACGGATTTAGGAGGAGGCGCTACGCAAACTAATTATACGGCGGTAGACGCGGATACAACAGCGTCAGATAATTCTAATAAAGTCCTTTTCCGCGTAGAAGACGCGTTTGATGCTAATGATGTTTTCGCGGAAACTCCTGCCAACGAAGGTAATACGATTAAAGGTTATTTAGCAATGTTGGAACCGGTTACCCCTGCTGAGTTTACCGTAGGCAACACAACAGCGGTAAAGTGGAAAAAATATGGAAATATCGGTAACCTTAAATTTGAGCTGTGGAATGGCTTAACATGGTTGAACAATGCTGCCGGTTCAAATCTTCCGGATAGTTATTCTTCAGGGGCATCAGGTGAAAGCGGAGTGCTTTTGGTGCCTGACTGGATTGTTCCTGATAAGATCGGAGCAGCCCGTAAAATTCGCGTTACCAGCATAAATTATCCCGTCTTAACCAGCGAGACCGGTGAATTTGTCATAAAAGGCGGTTTTACTTCTGTGGTTACTCCGGGAATTTGGTATGTTGGTGAGGATCATGCAATAAACTGGGAAGCTAACGGAAGTATGTCCAGCGTAAAAATAGAACTGCATAATGGGACCGGTTGGTCTACGATTGTAAGTAGTTATGATAACCTCGGACAGGGGCTTGGTAATGGTTCCAATAGTTATACCTGGAGCGCGGCGGATATTCTCCAGCAGCAGAGGAGCTCGAATTGTAAAATCAGGATTACCTCTAATCAAAATCCTTCTGTTTATATTGAAACAGGGCCTTTCACCCTAAAGCCCAGAATAACCGTTACAACGCCTGCACAGCCTTGGATCGCTGAAAGTAACAGCAATATTATTCAGTGGGATGCTATCGCTGCCCCAACTACTAATCTTGATATTATTCTTGAGGATGCGAATAGCGGCAGTGGTTATCCGGTTACTTTAGCTGTTAATATTGCCAAGGGGACCTCTCCTTATACTTCGACGGCAAATTTACCGGCCACTCTGACTACCGCGGCAAAGATTCGTATCAAAGATTACAGCTTTCCTGATTTGATATACGGGTTTTCGGGAAACTTTAAAGTCATCGGACAAATAACTATAGATTCTCAGAATAATACCCCGAATGCTTCCTCTAATTGGCAGGTTGGCACTACGGATAAGTTTATTACCTGGTCGCATAAAGGCGGCTTAGGCGATGTAAATATAAAGTATAAATATTCTGCCGGTTCGTATTCAAGCCCGATTAACCCGGCTCCAATCGCGGTTACCGACCACTCTTTTAATTGGACGCCTGTACCTTCTACGGTATCAAATTCAGTTTATATCAAGATAGAATCAGTGGCTAATCCCACTGAAGAATTAGTTGAGTCGCTTGAATTTAAAATCAAAGGCGGGTTTAATTTATATCCTACCGGATATCCCGCGCCTACGACGCTTTTATCCGGTGACCCACATACTATCTATTGGGATAATTTTGGCTTAGAGTCTCAAATACCTAATATCAAATTGGAATTCTTTGACGGAACTGCCTGGCATAATTATGATTATAAGACTACGGATACCGGTATTACTTTAAATACCGGTTCAGTTTCCTGGAGTGTGCCTGTGGATGTGCGTTCTACTGCCTGCAAGCTTAAGATTACCGATCCGAATAATGCTGGGGCTTCTAATGAAACAGGTAATTTTGAGATAAGGCCGTATGTTACCGTGAGCGCGCCGACCGCCACGGACAAATGGACCATCGGCACAAGCGGCAATAACATCATCTGGTCGATTACCGGGCCGGTGCCCACGGTCAAAA
>JAGVER010000011.1 GCA_020058085.1 Candidatus Omnitrophota bacterium
CGTTCCTCGTATATGCCCAATTTTCCGCAGCTGCGTTGTAGAGGCATTCATTTATTGGCCTTAATGTAGTCCGCGCAAGTATAAAGAAATCATCTATCGGGTAGGACTCTAAGCTGAAATTTAATTTTTTGATAAAACAATCATCCGCGTTTCCATACATAACTTTATACGGAGTATCTTGAGTTTTGAAGTGATAAGGGCCTAATATTTTGGCAGAACTATGGATACAAACTGCGGATTTATTTAATGCACAAAAGTCTTTTAGGAAAGGAAAGAGTTTTTTTAGCCGGATGCATTTTTTGATATAGGCGTAAATAAATTCCAATTCGTTCTGACAGTCTAATTCTTCCGTAACAATTATCAAATCTATATCAGTAGAACCCGCTTTAAACCTGGCTTCTCCTTGGGTTAAGCTTCCCTCCAGGTATATAGCTTTTATTCCTCTTAATTTCTTGAATCTCCATATGATAAATATTAGCGATAGTTTGTAAAATAGGAAGTAAATTTTATTAAAAAGCTTTATCTTGTTGCTTTTTAATACAAAATAACGGATATAATATATAATTTTTTTGGAAAGCATTATTTATTCGATAATGTTTTTTTGCGCTTAGCGTTTATAATATCGGTTACAATAGGTTCAGTTTCTTCTAGCACATCTTCAACACTCAACAATTGTAAACATTTTCGGCCTCTATATTTACACATAAATTTAACGCTGAAAGTTCCATAGCAAGGGCTACAAGAGATGTTTTTTCTGATAATCTTATGATTATCCCCAAAGGGACTTGATACGAGGTGATTGGATGGCCCGAATATTGAGACCGTAGAAATGCCTAATGCTGCTGCTAAATGTAGCGGGCCGCTATCATTTCCTATAAGCAGGTCGCATCTTTCAAGGAGAGCAGCTAATTCTTTTATGCCAGGGCAAATAATAAATTTTGCCTTAGGGCTGAAAAGCCCGGTAATCTTATCTTGTTCAAAAAACTTTTCTTTAGGGCCGTAGATAATAACTAATTCAGTATCGTATCGTGTTGTTAGTATGGAAGAGAGTTCGGCAAATTTTTCTATCCCCCATTGTTTAATCTCCCATGCTGTTCCCGGATGGAGCGCGATAACTGCTTTTCTTGAAGAATGACCGTATCTTTTTAAGAGCTCAAGCATCTTATCACTATCTTTAAGCGGAATCACGAAGTTGTATTTTATTTCATAAGTGTTTATACCCAAAAGGTTTAATATCGAAAGGTATGCATTGATGCGGTGGATTTTTTTGTTTTTTAGTAAGGGGTAATATTTAAGTACTCTAAGCCCCAATTCATTCTTTTTGTCTATCCCAAATTTAAGAGGAGAGCCGGAAAAGATAGAGATAATATTGGTTATTAAAACGCAGTGTAGATCTAGGACTATGTCAAACTTCTTGCAGCGTAGCAGATTTATAATCCGGCATATCTCATTTATTCTGGCGATCAGCCTTCTAGGGCTTATATTCTTGATCTCAATAATTTCGTCAAGACAAGCTTCCATTTCTAACAACTCTTTATATCTTTCTCTGACCAGCCAGGCGATACGAGCTTGAGGATAATGTTTTCTTAGGTTATAACTTACAGGTAGGCAATGGGTTATATCGCCGAGTGAGCTTAATCTAATGATGAGAATATACTTAGGCTTGTGCGTTAGAGGGTTAGGCATTAATTTCTCATTACATATCAGAACAGTTCTAAACTTCCTAAACATATTATAACATATATTGTTTGTTGCTCAATCTTAATGATCTTGCCCCGGAAAAGTAGGCGCAAAGAAGAGTTGGTGTTAGCATATACACTTGCTTATAGTTGGGAGGTTTCCGATGGGATGGGAATATACTCATTGAAATAAAAAGGCTATTCTGGGATAATAAGCTTAACTACGGAAGCCGCGGATACGGGAGTAGTTATACAGCAAAGAAAGCATTATTTGTTGTATAATCGGGAAGCTGGCTGATGCGCGGTAACGAACTCAAATGAATATGAAAACAGAAAATCTTCTCCTAATAATCAGTCTACTGAATAGGGAAATTACATCTCTCGCAAAATAATGCGAAAAAAAGTTCTTATTGTTCGGACCGGCTATTATGGGGACATCGCAGGAACCTTATCTTCTCTTTCTCTTCTCCGGAATAATCTAAAGGATGACACGGATTTCTATTGGTTAGTGTCACCAAGATTTGCGGATATTATTCAGGGACACCCTTTTCTGCGGGAAACGATCTTATATAGGAAACAGTCCCCCGAGTTGATACCCATTTTTGAGTCCTATTGCCAAAGTGGTGAGTTTGATTACATTCTTGACTATCAGGAGTTTAAGTATTCTTATAACTCGATTCGCTATCACTGTCTTCCGGGTTTGTCTGCTTTAGGTGCTAAAATGTTCAATCCTTCAAAGCATCGGTTTGATCTCCGATTTTTAAAACGTTTGTTTCAGCCATCCATGACAACGTATCAAGCCGAGGCTGAGGAGTTTACGCGCTGTTTTTTACAAACCATCGGTCGGTATGAGAACAGGACAGCTCAAAAAGTAATCCATGTAAATCCTAGGAACTATTATTATCCCATACCGGCAGCGGGTCTTGGTGCTAAGGTTTTGGTTTCGATCGGATCAAGCAAACGAAGGAAAATGTTAAAACAGGAAAACTGGTTGCGATTTTTATCCGCATTGGCCGAGCAGGGGCCTTGCTGTTTTATGTTTACGTGGAATTCACCAGACGAGAAAAGTAAAGCAGAGATCTTACAAAAACAACTTCTAAATGCTATTCTTTTGCCGCGATTATCGATAGCCTCTTTATATTCCGTTCTTTCACAAGTAGATCTCGTGCTTAGTGTTGATTCATTAATGATGCATTTAGCTGCCTTGATGGACACGCCTTCTTTTACTTTTTTTGGTCCAAGCTGCGAAAAGCTTCGGCCGGATGGCGTTTTACACGCATCAATTCAGGGTAGATGTAATTACCGGCTTCCTTTAACAGAACTTTATGTTTGTCCTCTTGACCGTTTATGTTCGTCGTTCGGGTGCATCAAGGATCTTAATATTGAAGAGGCTATAGTTAGATTCAGGGAATGGTGGGCTGATATCGAGAGTTATCATCAAAAAAAACAGGCCTGGCCGATTGTTGTCCAAAAGAGGTATCAGAAAACTCCCTTTCATCCAACCGCTACAGTTTTTATGTTAGTTCTGAGATTTTTTATACGATGATATAGGCTGAAAGTGAGGAATGCCATCTCAACGCGTAAAAAATGTTCTCATCGCAGTGGCGTTTAAGGAAGCCGCGCTTTGGAGAGATGGTCCAAATGGATGGTTTTGGACACGATTGGCTTGATGGTCGTAGATGATGATTAGTTTAGTATCGTAGCGTGTTGTTAATATGGAAGAGGTTTTCAGCAAATTTTTCTATGTCCCACTGCTCAACATTATCTTTTCCCAGATTAGAATAAGTTTGTACTTGTTGAATTTATTATAACATATATTGCCTACTGCTCAATCTTAAATGGACGGTATCGAAGATTTTTATTGGCAAGGCATAGGGATGGGGGTAGAATAAGCGTTATAAAGCTCGAGGGTAAAATTTGGTTATATTTTTCAGGTGTATTAAAAGTCAGGTTTTGATTATATGTCTCAACAGAGCGAAAATTTGTTAAGGTTATCTAGAAGAGTTAGAAATAGGCCCTGTCTTTTTAAAAACTATGCTTTCTACTTTTATTCTAAGCTACTTCCGCCGTATATTAATTTTCCATTAGAGATCCGTATAGAGAATACAAATTGCTGCAACGCCTGTTGTCTTATTTGCCCACGTGAAAAGTTAACTCGCGCATTGGGATACATGGAGTTTGGTCTCTACGAGAAGATAATAAGAGAGGTTTCAAAGTTTAGGTATAAAACACAGAGTGTTCATCTCCACGGTTTTGGAGAGCCCCTTTTAGATGGCATGTTACCGGAACGTATTAAATTAGCAAAAAGCCTCGGCATTAAAGAAACGCACATTATTACAAACGCGTCTTTATTAACCTCTGAAAAATCTAAACAAATCATTGAAGCCGGATTAGATAGTATGCGAATAAGTTTCTATGGCACAAGCGAGAATGAATACAATATCATTATGAAAGGGCTTAATTTTGCAACTACTTTTGAGAATGTAAAAACTTTTTTAAAAATACGAAGGGATCTTAAAAAGAATAACCCTAGGATACAAATTAACCATGCGGTTAGGGGGGGGAAGACTTCTGAGTTGAAAAAGCCAGGGATGATTTTTGATGATTTGATTGATAGGAAAATAGGAGATACGATCGTTACAACCTACTTGCATAATTATGGAGAAGGCAGAGACTACAATCATATACCTTCAAAGAAAATAATTTCTCTTTGCCGGAGGCCTTGGTACCTATTTCAAATAAGATATGATGGGAAAGTGGGCTTGTGTTGTTTTGATTACGATGGAAATCAAGTTATGGGTGATCTTAATAGGAATAGTATTGAGGATATCTGGAATAGTCAAGATTTTGCTAGAGTGAGGTTAGATTTTAAAAGCTTAAATTATCAACATCACGCACTTTGTTTAAGGTGCGATCAACTTAGGAGGTCATAGTTTGCATAAGTTGATTAACAGCAAGTGCAAAGATGAGTAAAAACTTAGTTTTTATTTTACGTAAACCAATTACCAAAGATAAAAAAATATGTTTCTGTAATAACAGTATCATTTTTCCGCTAGATAACTACGCTCGCCTTAACCTGGAAGAAGATAATATCGCTTATGCTACTCTGAGTAATTATTTTGATAAAAATGATTATTTTACCTATGTTGACGAGTTATCCAATTTAGTTCAAGAATGCGGAGAGCATGGTTTCAATAGTGATAATCAAATTGCTTTGAAAGAATACCTAATCTATGGAGATTTGTCATTATGGAAACTATGCCAAAAACACCTTGCTGATGAACTTTTTGATAATTTCTTTTTCTCTAAGATTATCAGGAAAATCATTGATTTAGAGAGGCCCCAAGCCATATTTATCTTAAGTAGCGGGAAAAGCGATAGAGAAGAGATTATTAAGTCCGTTGCCAAAAAGGCGGGAATTAGTCTTAGTATTTACAGCCCAGGTATTTTTTCAAGAATAGAATATTGGTATAATTACTCATTCAATTATTTTCTTACTAGGCCGTATCCATTTATTGACCTGCTTAAAAATCTACCCGATAGCTTTATTATTATTGAGAGGTTACAAAGGTCAAAAGAGCAATTAATATCTTTTCTGCAATGGAATATTCGCAGAGCACCTTCTGTAAATAGCAGTAGGAAGAAGATCCTGGCCATCTCTTTTGCGAATTACCACAATTTTATTAAAACTACGGCAAATGTTATCAGGGAATTTAACAAAGATGGCCTAGCTCTGATTGTCAGAGCAGATGTTTTAACAAGAGATTTTAAGAAGTTTTGCCGGAAACAAGGAGTTACTTTTAATTCATACTATAGTTATTTATCCAGAACTTTGGATTCTAGAATAAAGATCATACTTAGTGTATTATTAATCAGAGCGCAGGCGGTAGAATTAAGTAATTTATCGCAACATATTGAAAGCAGAATAGGATTTCCGGTCAAGAATACTTTCAGGAGATTTGTAAACACTCATTTTTCCCGTTATGGTTTGCTGCGATTGATAAGGTTTAAATTAATCGTGGAGTCCATATTAGAGAAAGAGGGGCCAGGATTAATAATAATTCAAGAAGATAGGACCAAATTCGGGCAAATTGTGGCTATTGAAGCAAATAAAAGGAAGATTCCAATCTTAGTTATTCTGCAGCATATCTCAAATTACGATTCGTTTTGGAACTTATTTTTGAATATTATGCCTCTCGCTGACATTACGGCAGTGACTACTGATAAAGTTAAGAATTTGCTTATTAGCCGGGGAATGGATGGAGAAAAGATAATTACGGTAGGCAATCCTGTTTATGACGCCGTTCTTAAAAACGGATTTAATTTTACGCCCAGAGAAAATATTTACTCAAGGTTAAAAATTGCTCGAGATAAAGATATTTTACTTTTCACTAGTCAACCAAAACCGGAGAGTGATGTTCTTCACCAGGCATTAATTGCAATTATGGAAGATTTTCCTGATAAGCATTTAGTTATTAAGCTACACCCTTTAGAATCAGGCCTGCGAAGTATATTAAAGTCAAAAAGATCCAAACTGCAAAATATCACCGTGATTAAAGATATCGATATCTGGAATTTAATAAATTGCTGTAGTCTTTTGATTACCGTGTCTTCAATTACCGCAATCGATGCGATGATGCTTAAAAAACCCGTAATTATCTTTGGTCTAAATTTTGATATTGGAGTAACTCCGTTTATAGAACAAAAAGCGGTATACTTCGTTGATCGTTATAAGGATTTACCTTTGGCGATAAACACGGTATTAAGTGACAATATACTAAGAAAGAAATTGATTGAAAATGCAGAAGAATTTATGCAAGATAACTTAGGCCTGCATGATGGGCAGGCCAATAAAAGGATTGTCGAACTGGCCAATTGTTTAACTTCAAACTGATGAATATTGCCAATAAAAGAAATCCGATAAACAAGATTCTTATTTTTAGTCCGAACTGGATCGGCGATACGGTTATCTCAACAGCATTAGTGAGTTTGATAAAGAAAGAATTTCCAGCATCCGCTATTGTTATCGCAGCAAATAAATACGTTTATCCTCTTTGGGAAGCGAATCCTTTGGTGAAGGAAATTTGGAGATGTGAGCTGCGCGGCGTGAGCTACATTATTTCTTATATTAAGTTCTTTTTTAAATTAAAGAAAAACCGTTTCGACTTAGCGATTATCCTGCCGCATTGTTTTCGCTATGCCTTATTTGCTTTTTTCGCGGGTATTCCATTGAGAGCGGCTTATAATATTGGGCCTAGAAAGATATTTTTGACGCACCACTTGGATTATAATGTTTCTTTAAGAGACGAACACATGCTCGATAACTATTTAGCTATTCTTAGTCTACTAGGTATTAAATCCGGATGCAGAGAACCGGTTCTGCGCGTTGCCGCGGAGAATGAAATCAAGGCAAATAATTTTTTCAAAATAAATCAGATAGCAAAAGATGAAGTAATTATTGGTATCGGTCCGGGCGCAATTTACGGAAAAGCGAAGCGCTGGCCCAAAGAGAAGTACGTTGAAATTATTGGCTTATTAAGCAGTGAATATAGGCCAAGGATATTTGTTTTTACCGGGCCTAAAGAAAAGATACTGGCAGATTGGTTTAAAGAGAATGTGCATAATCCTTCTGTAATATTTATTGATCATTATTCGCTATCGGAAGTGATGAGCTTGATTAAAAAGTGCGGTCTTTTTATTGGGAATGATTCCGGATTAGCGCATATTGCTTCCGCGATGGATATCAGAACTATATCTTTATTCGGGTCAACTTCGCCTCAATGGACAGCGCCATGCGGTGAAAAAAATATTACACTTAAGAAGCATGTATCCTGCGGACCATGTTTTGCTAAAACATGTAGTTTAGGCCACTATCTTTGTCTAAATTCCATAAGCTTAGAAGATGTAATGTGTGCGGTCAATATCCAACTAAAGAAAATAAGCGAACGCAAATATAATATTTATCAGTAGCTTTAATTATAGCTGAGGATATGTTAGATATTGTTAAAAGGCAAGCAAAGGAAGGTTTTTCGATACCATGAAAATCGTTCTTATATCGACAGATGATAGTGAAAAAGGCTTAGGGGTTAAAGTTCTTTCTTCCTATCTAATTAGCCAAGGCCATGATACTGCTGTTGTGATTATGCCGACCACTCAAAAAAATTATAAAAATTTTTATTGGAATGATCTTAAAAAAATCTGTAAAAATGCAGGTTTAATCGGTGTTTCATGTATGTCTCATGGAGTAAATAAGGCGATAGAGATTCAGGAGGAGCTAAAAAAAGATATATCCGCCCCGATCATTGTAGGTGGAATACACGCTTGCCTTGATCCAGTTAGCCTTATCAAAAGCTTTGTTTTGATTTGCCATGGCGAAGGGGAAGACTTAATTGTAGAATTAGCTAATCGGCTGCATAATAATCAGAGATATCGCGATATCCCCGGCCTTTGGGTTAAAGAAGGGGGTAGTGTTATAAAAAACCAGAGTAAACCGCTGAAGCATAATTTAAATGATTACCCCTTACCTGATTATGATTTATCGCGTCAGTTTATTCTAGAAAACAACAGGCTTGTTCCTATGAAATGTATTTTGAGCCATCTCGCTCTGGAGAGTTTTGTCATTACGGGTTCCCGAGGGTGTAACCAGCAGTGCGCGTATTGTTGTAACCAAAAGATTTCAGATAATTTCCCTTGGCGGGCCAAAGTCAGGCACTATTCGATTGATTATTTTATCAATCATTTTAAAGAAGTATGTAAATTTTATCCCACGGTGAAAAGTTTTTGGATAGGGGATGATAATTTCTTCGATAAGGAGCTCGGTTATATTAAAGAATTCTGCGCAAGATATAAAAATGAAGTTAATAAGCCCTTTCTTATCCTTATTAATCCACACACATTTAACGAAGATAAATTGAAGTTTTTAATTGCCGCAGGTATGCAGAGAGTAATTATGGGGATTCAGAGTGGTAGTGAGCGCGTAAACCGTGAAATCTATAATCGCAATTTTCCTATTTCGAACATTATTGAAGTTGCTCATCGCTTGCACAAATATTCGAATCTTGAAATTTGTTATGATTTTATAATAATGAACCCGTTTGAAGAAGAAGAGGATCTTATCGACACTATCCAGTTGATCAAAGGCCTGCCTCCGCCTTTTAGTATTTTTAACAATAAGCTTGCTTTTTATCCTGGAAGCGCATTGTTTATGAAGGCGCATGATCTAGGACTGGATGTAAGCAGGCGGATTAAGCACGCGGGACCCGACATCGGCTACAGGATTCTAAAAGAAGAAGATATTCAGCATAAACTTTTTCATTTTATATTGCTACGGATGTGTGGAAAAGTGAATCGATGGAGAGTTGGATTAATGCCAAGATGTTTACTCTCCAACAACTTTATTACTTTTTATAGTTTTTTAAATCAAAGATTAACCTTTTTTTCAAATATGTTAGTAACTATGGTTAATTCTTTACTTTTTTCCCGCGTACGGCTAAAACTCAAATAATGGGCGCAACCAGTAAGTAGGCTTATGAAGGAAAAAGTTTCTGTAATAATTATAACCTATAACGAGGAGAAGAATATAGCACGCTGCCTTGAAAGCGTAAGATGGGCTGACGAAATTATTATAGTAGATTCATTTAGTAAAGATAAAACCCTTAAGATAGCAAAGCGTTATAATAATAAGATATTTCAAAGAGAGTGGACGGGATATAGCGAACAGAGGAATTTCGGGCTCCTTCAAGCTACAAACGAATGGGTTCTTTTCATTGACGCGGACGAAAGTATTTCGTCTCTTTTAGCTGATGAGATAAAAGTAGCGTTGCAGGGGGGAGGCGAACTTGACGGGTATTATCTTTTGCGCCAATCTTTTTATTTAGGTAGGAAGATAGAGCATGGGGAGTGGAATCCGGATTGGAAATTAAGGCTGGTTAAGAAAGAAAAGGCGAAGTGGGTAGGCCCGCGAGTTCATGAAAAACTCTCTTTGAGTGGACGAAGAGGGTATCTAGAGGGCCCGTTGTATCATTTTACCTATAGAAATATAGGCCACCATTTGAAAAAAGTTAATCTTTATAGCAGTTTATTCGCAGAAGATGCGGCTGAAAGAGGAGAGGTTGTTAGTTTACGTGAGTTGACGTTGAGGCCGTTGGCGCGTTTTAAAGATGGCTATTGCGTGAAAGAAGGATTCAAAGACGGTTGGCCGGGGCTAGTTATCGCGGCCTTGCAGTCATGGGAAGTATTTTTAAGATACGTAAAATTGTCTTTCCTTAATTTCAGTGGTATAATTATCAAAAGTAAATAAAAGGAGGCAAGATGATTACGATTGATGATTTTAAGAAGATAGAGTTAAGGGTTGCTCAAATTAAAGAAGTTAATGATCATCCTAACGCGGATAAGCTTTTGGTTTTAACTTTAGATGCTGGTGGCAAAACTAAGCAGGTTGTCGCCGGGATCAAGAGCGCGTATACCAAAGAAACGCTTATAGGGAAATATGTAGTTTTAGTAGATAATCTAGAGCCGGCATTACTAAGAGGTGTGGAGAGCCAAGGTATGGTTTTAGCCGGTTCTGATGAATCAGGAATAACTATTATAATTCCGGAGAGGCCATTAAAATCAGGGAGTATCGTTAAATGAAGATTAAACAGTTTATTCCTTCAAGCGCCTGCTTAAAGTGCCAGGGTTGTTGCAGGTTTAAAGAAGCGAATTCAGTCTGGTCACCCTGCCTTTTAGATGATGAGGTAATAGATTTAATAGACAAAGAAGGGATTCCTGCCGCCGCTCTTTCAATCGAACGCAGGTTGCAATTGGTTGCCAGCCCGGGGAAAGAGGGCTTTTTCTGCCCCTTTTTAAAGATTGAAGATAATAAATGCCAGATTTACACTATGCGGCCTTTTGAATGCCAACTTTATCCATTTCTTATAAGTTTAC
>JAGVER010000009.1 GCA_020058085.1 Candidatus Omnitrophota bacterium
TTCGGATTAGAGGACAAGATTATATTTACCGGAGCAGTTAACCATGACGAAATCCCGTTTTACATCTCTTCAGCCAGTGTTTGCGTTGCTCCTTTTAGAGATACACAGGTAACCCGCTGTAAAAGTCCTTTAAAAATCGTTGAATACATGGCTTCTAGCAAAGCAATAGTGGCTAGCAATGTTGGTGAAGTAAGTAAAATGTTAGGCGGGGTAGCTATATTAACATCTCCGGGAGATTACCACGATCTGGCAAAAGGGATCATTAGATTATTAGGGGATAGCAATCTACGCAAGAATTTGGGCCAGGTTGCCCGTAAAAGAGCGGAGCATAAGTATAACTGGTCCTATACAGCTCAAAATTTACTCCAGGCATATAATAAAATAATTAAATAATAATGAAAGTAATTTTTATAACACGCGAAGGATATCAGCTATCCGGCTCAAGAGTGCGTTGCTATGGTTTTGCGCGGCAGTTAAATAAACATGGAGTCAAGACGGAAGTCCTTTCTTTTGCGGATAATTTGGGAGCTAAATACGGTGATAAAGAAGTAGAAATGAGCTTGGTTAAAAAACTACAATATAATCTCGTTGCATTTAATCGCCTTATAAAAGAAGATAAAGATAGCATATTCTTTTTGCAGAGGCTCAATTACCATGCTTTAGCTCCGCTACTCGTAAATCTATTAAAAAAGAATAAATTAATATTTGATTGTGACGATTGGAATATTCGGGAAAACCCAAAATATTATCTTGGGGTATTTGCATCTTCGAAAATGGAGTATGCTCATAGAAAATTAGCAAGGCATGCCCAATTTTGTATTGCTGCCAGCAGTTTTCTGGAGGATTATCTGGGGGCCTTTAGCAAAAAGATTTATTATCTACCTACGGGAGTAGATACGGATTGTTTCTATCCTAGGCAAAAGCAAGATTCATCAAAAATTATTTTTTCTTGGTTGGGTACGGTTTATCATCAGCCTATGTTGGAAAACCTTAATTTTATTTTATCTTGTTTTTCAAGGTTAGCTGAAGAATTTAATAATATTTTTCTTTATGTAGCAGGCCAGGGAAAGTATTATGAGGAATTTAAAAAAACGGCTGCAAGAGACAGATTTTCGCAGAGAATAAAGATTTTTCCTTGGGTTCAGCCAGATTGCATACCACAATTTTTGTCTGATAGCGATATAGGCCTCTTACCGTTAATCCAGGATAGTTATTTTAATAAAGCCAAAAGCCCGACAAAGCTGTTTGAGTATATGGCGATGGAAAAACCTGTAATTGCCAGCTGTATAGGAGAAGCAAAAAATATTATTAGTGAAGGAAAAACAGGATTGCTGGCTGCTGACCGCAGTGAATTTATTTCTAAGATGAGATTATTAATTCTTAATACAGCGCTAAGAAAGGTTATAGGTCAGAATGCCAACAAACAAGTAGAAGCCAAGTATTCGCTCAATATATTAGGTGAAGAACTTTATTCCATACTAAAAGGACTTTAGTGGTTAAAATCTCAATAATAATACCTACCTATAATAGCGCTAAATTTATAATGCCTTGTTTAGATTCAATTCTTAGGCAAGGGGGGGCAGAGACCGAGATTATTTTGATAGATAATGCCTCAAGAGATAATACAACTTACTTGGTTAGAGAAAATTGCCCGAAAGTTAAAATAATTGAGAATAAAGTTAATCTTGGTGCCAGCAGAGCTCGCAACCAGGGCTTAGCGGTTGCAAGTGGAGAGTGGATTTTTACTCTAGATTGTGATGCGGTTTTAAAAGAAGATTTCCTTAAAATAGCTTTAAAGATTATGGAAACACTATTGCCCAAGGTTGGTTTGATTCAACCAAAGATATTGGATATTGAACAGAATAAAATTTATTCTGCCGGAATTCGTCCGTCTTTTTTAAAAAGGTTTCACGATATCGATAAAGGCAAAGCCGATTCAAAACAATGTAATGTTTCTAGTTACATTTTCGGGGCTTGTTGTGCAGCAGCATTCTATCGGCGTAAGATGTTGGACCAGATAAAAGATAGCCACGGATATTTTGATGAAAGATTCTTTTTTCTCTTTGAGGATGCAGATTTGTCTTGGAGAGGGGAAAAAAAGGGTTGGCTTTGTTTATATTGTCCTGAATTAAAATGTTTTCATCATGGGAATAGTTCATCTACGGATAAAAATACCAGACAGTATCTAAGTCTTTTCAACCGGCAACGTATGGTATTAAAGAACCAGAATATGCTAGTAACTCTATTAATGACTCCATTCTATTTAGTTTATGATTTACCCAGGTTTCTAATTTTGGCTGTTAAATTCAAATGTAAATTTCCCAATTTTAAATAAAATGGCCGTAAGTGCAATTATTGTCACAATTGGAGCAAAAGCTTATCTTAAGTCCTGTTTAGATTCTCTTTTTGCTCAGAGCTATATTCCTTTTGAAATTATTGTTATTGATAATTCTCTAAAACATGATTTTATTCATGAAATTAATAGATTATATCCGTCAGTCAGGACATTTGCAGGTTCAGAAAACTTATTTTATGCTGCTGGAATCAATAAAGGCATAGAATTAAGTGAAGGTGAATTCGTTTTGTGTCTTAATGACGATATAGTTTTAGATAAGAATTTTATTCAAGAGGCGTTGAAAGGTTTTAAGGTAAGGAAGAATATAGGTATGGTAAGCGGTAAATTCCTACGCCGGGATAGGGAAACCTTAGATAGCACAGGTTTATTCTTAAGTATATGGCGTACAGCTAAAGAAAGAGGTTATGGTAAGCCAGATTTAAGACAGTTTGAGAAAAACGGTCTTATTTTCGGTGTAAACGGAGCCGCAGCTTTTTATCGTAGGCAGATGTTAGATGAAATAAAGAGTAGGGGAGATTATTTTGATTCCAGGTTTAAGATGTTTTATGAGGATTTAGATCTTTGTTGGCGGGCCAATAAGAGTGGTTGGCAGAGTTATTATATTTCAAGCGCAGTGGTTTATCATGTACGTGGAGGTTCATTTCGTCCTGATTTCGGTATAGACAAGGCTATTGCACGTAAATATTTGAATGACCAGCTGCTCTATGGTTTAATTAAGAACCGCTATCTCACTATATTAAAAAATGAAACTTTATTTGGTTTTCTCCTGCATTCTATCCCCATATTAATCTATGACCTATGCGCCTGGTTCTATGTTATATTTTTTCGTCCGAAAGTTATCAAGTTGTTTTTTCATCGAAAAGAGGGGAAAAGCTTAAATAATTATCATGTCAATTAAGTTTTCATTAGTGATTCCAACCTATAACGAAAAAGCTAATCTGCTAGAATTATATGGAAAATTAGTCAGTGTCTTAGATTCTTTGTCTTTTGATTATGAAATCATTATCGTCGACGACGATAGTCCAGATATGACCTGGAGAATCGCGGAAGATTTAGCAAAACAGGACAAAAGAGTAAAGGTGATTCGACGAACACAACAAAGAGGATTAGCTTCTGCTGTAATAAGTGGTTGGGCTTCTTCCCAAGGCGAAATTCTTGGAGTTATCGATGCTGACCTACAGCATCCTCCGGAAATCCTTAGCGATATGCTTAGGAGAATCTTCTATGATAATGAAGTCGATATTGTAATTGCAAGTAGATATGTGGCAGGGGGCAGGGTTTTAAATCAAAACTGTTGGCAGGTAATTAAATCACGATTAGCCATTCTCTTAGGTAGGTTACTTATCCCGAGAATATTTGAATTAGTTAAGGATCCGTTATCTGGCTATTTTATATTACGCAGAGAAATAATAGAAGTTAAGCAGCTTTCACCTATTGGCTATAAAATGCTACTTGAAGTTTTAGCAAAGTGCTCATATAAAAATATCCTTGAGATTCCTTTTATTTTTACTCAAAGAAAAAGAGGTCGTAGTAAAGCGAGCTGGGTACAATATTCCTTATCTTTATTGCATTTTGTTAAATTAAGATTATTAGGTAATGCCTGGCAATGTTAATTCTAGTTTTTACTCTCCTTTTGCATATTTCTTGTAGGTGGCGATAGCAGGAGCATCTATAAATAAATCTACGCAAAACTTAGCAATTAGATAGAATAATTCGTTGACAATACATACATTAGTTTTATAATATTTTTAGCGACGGGAATTGGCCAATATGTTAGATAAGTTTTTTGTGCTTTTTTGTTTTTGAGCATAATCTACTTATTTGGAAGGAGGGGAGAATGCAGAAAAAGATGTCAATTATACTGGTATTATTGATCTGTTTATGTTTGCCAATGCTCTCCCTAAAAGAAAATGACATAGATAGGAGTAATTTTATAAACAAAACTATCTTGGGTTTTATATTAGCCTGTAGCTTTGTTAATTCTGTTTATGCTTCAGGGGTAGATTATGTATATATACCAAGAGAGGTTAAGTCAATTGCTGTCAGTGGAGATAGGTTAACAATTAACTTTGATAAGCTCCCGAGTTTTCAAATCGTCTATAAAAGGGATAAGAATGAAAGAGTAATTCCTTTAGACTATGGCACAAGCTTTGCCATAGATATAGGGGAAAATATTGGACGGGGTGATGGAGATCATTATTTTGCCTCTATTACTCTGATATGGATTACAAATAATAAGGCATGTATTACCCTTATTGATGAGCATAGATCTCTAGCGACGCATATTAATCTTGATAAGAAGGATAGGAAAGAATATATAATAGACAAAAATTATATACGTAAGGATTAATCCTAGGGTAAATAAAGTTAGCAACCTTAGGCTAATAAGCATTTTAAGTGAGATAGCTCAATCCCGCAGAGGCTGGACTTAACCATCCAGTTTTTTTGTTTCTTACAATTTCAGAATAGAAATGGTAAAATCCTATTTAAAGATAGTAGATTAAGGTTAGTTTGGTTAATTAAAGTATCAAAAGATCTTAGCAAAGGAGGTTAGGGGATGGGTATATTCGGCTTTTTCCAAAAGAAAAATGATCTGCCTTTGAAGCCCGCCTTTGTTGAGAAGAGACTGTTAGCGAGGTGGAAAATTGCGGCACCTGCTAAAATAAAGTGGCAAAGTTTTAAAGATTATGTGACCTGTGAAGTTAGAGATTTGAACGTGAAGGGCTTTTCTCTTGTTGTGACAGAAAGAATCCCAGAGGTAGTTAACGCACGTGCGGAGCTTTATTTTAATGAGAAGTATTTCTTGATATTGAAGTTTTGTTACTTGACATAAAGAAGTTGGGGTGAAACAAATTTACGGCATAAGATTTGTAAAAGTTTGTGATTCAGAAAGAGAAAAAATCTACCAGATGATAAAAGAGAATTTATCCGAATGCCTGGGAAGGTTCCTATAGACTTTTAAAGTTATCAGTTAAGGATTTAAAAGGCTACTTTTAGCTATAAACTGTAATATAATTTAACCACAAAGTTGTGCAGACTATTCCTACATGATAAAGTTAGGCTTTCGCTCAAAGAGTAATCTTGAATGTCTACAGCCACAATACGACCATTTTTTTCCCCCCGTAAGGTTCTATTGGCATAATGTGATGAAAGGTATAGCGGTAATGACAGAAACACCACTTGATGAGACAATACTAGATTTTGGCTGTGGGAGTGAAAAGCGTTTGAAAAAATATTTACCACAGCACAATGTTATTTGCTATGATATTATAAAGGAATTTAGTGATGTCTATGATTATTATACACTTAACCCCCATACTATAGTCTGTTCCCATGTGTTTGAGCACTTACACATTAAAGAGTTAATTGATACTTTGGATAGTTTTAGAAATTTAGGAGCAAAGTTTATTATTTCGGCCCAACCAACTGAAAATTTACTTTCTCAATTATGTAATTTAATTGGTAGGCCACAATGCTTAGGGAAAGGGCTTAGAGTAAAAGACCATATCTTGACTATAGAGCGAGTACATAAAGCACTTTCTAACTTATTTGAATTAAAAGCCAGGAAAGAAGTTCTGACGTTGACTATAATAAGTAAATGGGCAATAAAATAAAAATAATTCTACTGTTTTAAGTAGGATTATTTGTTTAGAAGGTGATCATATATGATACAAGAAAGGTTATCCGTAGTTTTTCCTGTCTATAATGAATCCTCGAGAATAAAAGAAACTATTTCAGAAACTATTTTAAGTCTTCGAAAGTACATAAAATATTTTGAGATCATCGCAGTTAATGATGGAAGTATAGATAATACTCAAAGCTTGCTCGATGAAATGAAATTATCATATCCAGAGTTGATAATCGTATCTGGGAGTGAAAACAAGGGGTATGGTGCCGCTATAAGGAAAGGAATTGATTTAGCGCTGAATGAATGGATTGCTGTTATTGATTCGGATGGCCAATATAGCGCTGATGATCTTAGTGGCTTTTGGGAAAGACGGCATTCTTTTGACTTTATTTTAGGATACAGAAGAATACGGAAGGACAATCTATATAGAAAATATCTCGCCATAACTGGGAATATAATCGGACGTTTTTTTCTCAAAGCCAATGTAAAAGATATAAATTGTGGTTTCAAATTATTCAGAAGATGTGATTTGGAGAAGATCTCTTTAATTTCAACCGGTGGTTGCGTATACTTTGAAATATTGCTGCGTTTATTCAAGAATGGCAGGAATAATTTTCTTCAATTGCCAGTTGAACACTATACAAGAAAATGCGGGATTCAAACAGGAGGAAAGTTTGCGATAATTTTTAAAATAATAATAGATGGGGCCAAAGTTATTTTATGAAGCTCAAATTAACAATAGACTATTTTATCATTAGTTTAATTCTTATTTGCTCTCGAATTTTGTTCCTGTTTTTTACGCCTTATGCATTTTATAATGAAGAAGCAAAAATAGGTAGTATTGGCCACGATATTATTTTTCATAAGAAATTATTGCTTCCCTTTTGGGGATATTTAGATTCGCCTCATTCGGGTGGCAGTCTCTTTTCCGGATTGTTAGCTATTCCCTTTTATCTGATTTTGGGTGATCGCTATTTAGTATTAAAAGTTACGGCGTTAGTATTTTCCGTATTAACCGTTTTTATTTGGCATAGATTAATCTCCTTTGAATTTAAAGGGAAGAAACGATTCTTCATCTTTTTCCTACTATTTTTTACTTTTGCTACCCCGCATTACCTCCAAAAATCAGTAGTCCTCGCTGGTAACACTGTAGAATTAATGTTTTTTGATGCACTAGCAATTTATTATTTCTGGAGGATAAGAAATAATACTATAGGCGTCTTTAGAAATCACTTTTTACTCGGTGTCATATGCGGTTTTTCGTTTTGGATTCAATTTATGAGTTTTTATCTTTTTTTAACCGTTATAATCACATTGTTTATTACCGGAGTATCTAATAAAAGAACAGTGCAGAAAGTTTTATCTATCTTATGTGGTTTTATGCTAGGAGTATTGCCATTATGGATTTATAATGTTTTGTATAAATGGCCTTCGTTTACTGCCGATAAACACGCCGGAATACATTTCATATTTACCCTGACCAAATTAAAACATTTTTTACTTATTGATATGCCGGCGTCGTATCATTTTCTAGACGTGGGTTTTATTAAAGCTCAATGGTTCGGATTTATAACATACGGATTGTTTCTTGTCACAATCACAATTCATCTAGTTAACAACTTAATGAAGGCACATAAACAAGTCAAGTATTGCAGTAAAACTAAAGAAGAGGGCATGAGTCTAGAGATGTTTTTAATTTTATATTTATTCATATTTATTATCGGTACGACGCTGACAACATTTCCGATTGGTAGTAATAATGTTTTGGGTTGGAATTCGATGAATGTTCATGCTGAATATTATATTGTTTCATTGCAGCCAATACTATTTGTTTTACTAATTTTATTAAACAGACATACAATTAAGTATGCGCTTATTGTAAGCGCCTTGGTTAGTGTTATTTTTATTGTAGGGTATCTGCGTTTGTTTATCCCATTGTACTATAATAATGCACTTCTTAAACCCTTGCATTCAACGGAGGCTAATGCATATGAATGTGGATTTAGTTTTATAAAAAACAAGGATCTATTTCTCGAATTTCTTACGAAAATTCCAATAGAACTGAGGAGCGATTATTTAGATGGAGCACAAGGTATAAGGGAGGAAAATTAGTTTTTATCCCGTAATTTAATTAATTATAATGAGTTACATGAAGTGTCTAGCAAATTAAAATACTTTGGGGTTTGATTTACGATCTATAATCCAAAGTATCCTTAGGAATACTAAATATTGCTTATTATCCTGTAATTTGTGGTAAAATATGAAACTGAGGGGATTCAATTAAAAAGGAGGAGATTATGGGCCAGCAGGATCAAGGTAAGTATTCAAATGGAATGCAGGCTAATTTAGCTGCTCTTTTAAGTTATCTTCTAGGGTTTATAACAGGGATTATTTTCTATGTTATTGAGAAGGATAACAAGTTTGTGCGTTTTCATGCGATGCAATCAACCATAACCTTCGGTGCTTTATTTGTTTTAAATACAATTTTTACATTTATACCTGTTATTAGATGGGTGCTCATGCCAATTGTTGGTATAACTTAAGTAATTATCATGCCAATCAAATTTTCATTTATAGAGTTTAAAGGAAAGAGATTAATCTTTGGCTAAAACGTTGGTTAATTATGGTAAATAAATTCGCCTAAATAAAAAAGAAGTTTGAGCAAAACTACTACCTTTCGTATAAGGACTGGATTTAACCATTCAGCCCTTTTTTAATGTTCTACCATTTTGGAGAGGAAGTGGTATAATTGAGATAAAAGGTAGGGCAATATGATAAGAGTATCGTTTTTATTATTATGTTTAGCATTATTCGGGTGTGCTACTAGCGCAAAATACGAAGCCAAATTGAATACTTGGATTGGTGCAAGCGAAGATTCTTTAATTGCTTCCTGGGGAGTCCCAGATAAGGAGTATCATTTGAGTAATGGTAAAAAAGCAATTGAATTTGTAAATAAGAATACTCTTCAAACAGGAGGCTATATATACGATGCCACAAACAACATATCAGACTGGCATAATAGGAGATAAGTCTTATAGCGGAACATCTACTACATATGTAACAGAGATAGAGCCAATTCGTAAGTATAACTTGTCCTGCAGGACAAGTTATATAATAAATAGTAGCAGAAAAGTAGAAAGTTGGCAGCACAAAGGGAATGATTGTGTTTCCAACTAGAATTGGTTATATTAACAGAGCAGTAACAGTATTGATACTAAGGATGCGAAGATTAATAGGAGGTAATCGATGGTTAATCAAGAACAGCTCCCAAAACAGTTTATTGCTGTTAAAGATGATGACGAGAATTTTATTTGGATAGGAGAACCTAAGTTTCTTCCATTTGTTTGTACGGGTATCCCTTTTCTAATCGTTGGTTTATTATGGGGAGCTATTGACTATTTTGGTTTTATTAAACATATGCC
This sequence comes from Candidatus Omnitrophota bacterium, assembly GCA_020058085.1. Classification (GTDB taxonomy): domain Bacteria; phylum Omnitrophota; class Gorgyraeia; order Gygaellales; family Profunditerraquicolaceae; genus Sherwoodlollariibacterium. Next base: position 9,407 of record JAGVER010000009.1, read on the forward strand.
GAATAAAATGATGGGTTTTGCCATACCATTTTTTGCTTTACATCTTTTTCCATTTTGGGGAAGTATTCTTAATATATTCCGCCTTTTCCTGGTGCATAAAAATACTTTTTATGCGATTACAAATAAGCGTATAATGATGAGAAGCGGATTTTGGGGTATTGATTTCAATGCGATCGATTATGATAAAATTTCAGATATTCAGGTTACTGTTAATCCTTTAGAGAATATGCTTGGCGTTGGAACATTGCGTTTTTCTGCAGGCAAGGTTACCAGTAAAGGGAATTCTTTGACTGAAGATTTTATTGCAATAGATAATCCCTACGAAGTTTTTAAGAAAGTTAAGACTGTGGGTGTGGATGTGAAGACGGATTGGAATTATCCTAATAAGTTAAGACCCGAGGATAATCCTGGTTATAGAACGAAGTATGATCCTAGGTAATGAGTGAGCAAGGGCTGTGTTGCTTTATTTGTAGGGCTCAAGATTAGTCCATATATTAATTACAGGGAGGCGTAAAATGGCAGATGCGGCGATTTTAGTCTTGAGATTGGCTTTAGGGCTCATGTTTGCTGCTCATGGCTTACAGAAAGCATTTGGGTTATTCGGCGGCCCGGGTATCGGAGGTTTTTCCGAGATGCTCTCTGGTCTGGGATTTAAACCATCACTTCTTTGGGCTTACGTAGCTGCGTATGCCGAACTTGTAGGGGGGATATTATTGGCTGTTGGTTTTTTAACCAGAGGTGCCGCATCCGTATTGTTAATTTTAATTGTAGTGGCGGCTTTTAAGGTGCACTTAAGTAAAGGTTTTTTTCTCTCGCAGGGAGGCTTTGAGTATGCTTTTATAATATTCTCTATTTGTTTAGCTTTGATATTATTGGGCCCGGGGAAGTTTACTCTTTTAAAATAATCTGCCTAATGGTAAGGCCTTTAATTTAAGCAATACAATTGTAGATAGTATATTATATATTGTAGTAACGAATGTTAAGGGGTGCTCATTCCTCGTGTTTTGGCTGTGATATCCCTAAGGAGGAGTAATAATGGATAAAGAAAGGTTTACATTAGAGAACGAAATCCTAGATAAATTGGCCGGTAAGATCTTCTTGCTGCAAGATATATCCCGTAAGCGTGAGGTAATTTTTCAGACTTTCCTGGAGGTTTATAATTCTCCGAACGGGCAGGCCTTGGTCAGTAAATTAGAGAATCTTGACTTGGAGTCCTTATTTAACAAATTTCTTTCCTATGGAGTTATTGATGAGTTTTTAAGCGACCCCCAAGTAGAAGATATAATGATTAATTATCTTTCTCCTATTTATGTGCATAAGACCAAGGGCGGATTGGTTAGGACTGATAAAAGATTCGTTTCTAAAGATGAGATAGACCTTTTTATCAAGAAATTAGTTATTTTCTCCGGAAGAAAGACTATATATAAAATAAACAATGTAGAGTTGGTAGAGATAAAGGGCAGAGCAAATATTGTCTATTCTCCATTCGGGCCACAGATAACTGTGACTCGCGCTAAAGAGAGGCCTCTAAGCATCGTTGAGTTGATCGAAAATGGCACCCTTACCACAGGGATAGCCGCGCAATTCTGGATGTATGTAGAAGGGTTCGGTATTAAGCCGGCAAATATAATTATTTCTGGCGGGCCCGGATCAGGAAAATCGACTTTATTAAATGCCTTGTTTAGTTTTGTTCCCGCACATGACCGTATCGTAGTTATAGAAGATACCCTAGAATTGAATACTGATTTAGAGGAGAATTGTTCGCGCTTGGAAAGTGACGAAGATACTACTTTAGCAGATTTAGTGAAAAATTCATTGCGTATGAGGCCAGATCGGATTATCGTCGGCGAGGTCCGCGGGCAGGAAGCACAAGATTTAATGACTGCGATGAATATCGGAAAATATTGCATGGGGACGTTGCATGCTTCAACCGCGCGCGAGACAATTATTCGTCTTGAGAATGAGCCTATGAATGCGCCTGAGGTATTGGTAAATTTAGTCGATGTATTTGTAATTATGCGCCGCCATAACACGCATAATAAAGTTACCAGAGTGGTAGGCGAATTAGTAGAGACTGCCGGCATGGCGGATAAAACAATACTATTATCTACTTTATGGAACTATGATTTGGGGGCAGGTAAGTTTAACGAATCAGCTGTTAGCAGTGAGTACCGCGATAGGCTTGCTAATGTAAGCGGAAAATCTCCGATAGAGATTATGGATGAGATAAAATTCCGCGCGAAGATACTTAAGGTATTGCTGGAAAAAGGCATAAAAGAGATGACAGAAGTAACTGCGTTCTGCCGTAAATATATCTCTGATCCTAAAGCCGTAATCGCGGAATTAAATGTCAAATAATAATTATTTATATTGAAAGCTTAGCTTCTGTCGATAATCCGGTTCTTTTATGCCTAAAAGAATACCGTTATCATTAGTTTTTGTAATTCTTGCAGTAGGCACTTTTCTTGTTTTAAGGGGTTTTGCCCTTAATTTATCAAATTCTCTAGCCAAAGACGAATACGCTCCCAAGGGGTTAAAAGAAGCATTATTCTGGAAAGATGCGGGTGAGGGGAGAGTGCAATGCTTTTTATGCCCTAGGCAATGTTTAATACTTCAAGGCCAGCGTGGTTTTTGCCGCGCAAGAAAGAATATCAAAGGGAAACTTTACGCTATCAACTATGGCCGGCCCGTAGCCTTACACGTTGATCCCATAGAGAAAAAGCCGCTTTTCCATGTTTATCCGGGGACAAAATCATTTTCCATTGCTACTGCCGGATGCAATCTAAGATGTAAGTTTTGTCAGAACTGGGAGATTTCTCAACTAGATCCTGAATCGGCTAAGGTCGCATTTGTCTCGGCGCAGGAGATTGTAAAAGGGGCCAAGGAGAGTGGTTCCAAGACAATCGCCTTCACTTATACCGAGCCGACGATTTTCTATGAGTATATGCTTGACATAGCGAAGTTAGCTAAGGAAGAAGGGATTCCTTGTGTTATGCATTCGGCAGGTTTTATAAATGAAGAGCCTTTGCGCCAACTGGCTAAATATTTGACTGCTGCAAATATTGACCTAAAAGGTTTTAGCGAAAAATATTACTCATCTTTTTGTGAAGGAAGTTTGGCCAGCGTCCTTAATTCTCTTAAGGTGTTAAAAAAAGAAAAAGTCTGGATTGAGATCACAAATCTTATTATTCCTACTGCAAATGATTCTGATGAAGATATTTATAATCTTTGCTTGTGGATAAAAGATAACTTAGGCCCGGAGACTCCGGTACATTTCTCGAGATTCTTTCCAATGTATAAACTCTTGGATTTATCTCCGACTCCGCTTTCAACATTAGTCCACGCAAAAGAAATTGGCCAAAAAATAGGGCTCCATTATGTATATATAGGCAATATTCCGCAAAGCGCAGGAGAGGATACGATATGCCCTGTGTGCGGTAAGCTTCTGGTTAAGCGCGTAGGTTATGCTGTGCTAGAGAATAATATTGTTGAAGGTAAATGTATATTCTGCGGAGCCAATATCTCTGGAGTGTGGGATTAGTTATGCAGGTTCTTTAAGGTAAAGATCACGTTTAAGAGTATTAGGGTTAAGAGGCTCTGAGGTATCCCTAGGAACGGTATAAGCAGTATCCCGCAGGCAAGTGTCCCTAAGAATGCCCCGATTAAATCAGCCGAATAAATAGTCGTGGCTATATTTTTATCGTCAAACTTATTTTTAAGCAAGTTTTCCGCTAAGAGTGGATAAGAGCTTCCGGTAAAAAAACCGCATATCAGGAAATAAAAATAGAAGATAAATTCCGCGTAATTAAGTCCTCCTATAGTTTTTAGATTCGAAAATAAAATAAAGATCAAAATTGCCCAAAATAGATAAAGCCCCGAAAGAGCATTGGCAGAGTAGGCCTTGATTTTGTTTGTAAAGAATGTTCCGATGCTAAGGCCAGCCATAAACAATGCGATTAATAAGCCTAATTTCCAGAATAGAGCCCCGCAATAAGACTGGAATAAGACAAAAATTATGGAGTTTAACCCAATTGAAGTAAAGCCGATTGCCCCGATATTTAAGAGAGAGGATGTTTTTTTTGAGAGATAGGAGACAACTATTATAAGTATCCCTAGAAAGAAGAGGGATGCTTTTATAAATGATTGAGCCTTTTTAAGATTTATTCTAAGGTGAGGGTAAGATTTAATTTGTTCTAAGATAAGATAATTGAGAAAACCCGACGGATTAAGATCAGTATTCACCGCAATTTTTCTATCTAGCAGATTTTGCGTGTAATTACGCATTGAAGGCGTAAGGTAGTCTTTAAAATGATAGATTGTAAAAAATACAGTTTTAGGTTTTGCCTTGGTAAAATTATCGAGCAAATAGTAATCATCAAGTTTTTGCTTAGCGGATGCGATTATGATCATAGAGTCGGACGGGATGATCAGGCTGTTTGCGAATACCTTTTCTATGGCGTTGGTTATGCTGGAGTTGAATCTGATGAATTGTGGGCTTAGGATCTCTCTTTTAGAGGGGATAGTAAAAGAGAATACGCCTTTGGGATTTAGGTGGTTGGCAATAAGTTTAAAAAAATCTTCAGTAAAATAACGGTTAACGGCGATATTAGAGGGCGCGGGCATATTCATTAGAATAGCATCGTATTTTTTATTTGTGTTTCTAAGGTAAAACCTAGGGTCGTCAGTGATAAGATGAATTTTATTATTTAATCCGGGAGGCAATCCTTTTTGGGTGAGTTTTGAGATCAAAGGATTTATCTGAAGGCAATCCAATGAATTAAGGCCATATTTTGCTATTTCTTCGATTTGCCCGGTTATAGCAGCGCCAATAAAGAGGATGTTTTTTTCAATCAGACGGTCAGCCGCGGAGAGGCTTATATGGATAAGTTCTTCATTGGCTGATCTGTCTTCGCTTGTGGCTAAAAGAGAACCTCCAGAGAATAATGTTGTCACGCCTGCCTTGCGCACGGCAATAATCGGCCCATAGCGAGAGCCTAAATTTAAGAGAGCATCCGGGTTATTAAATTCTTTTTTTAAGGTAAAGTTAAAACTTAGTGTAGTTATTATGGTTATGATAATTATAAGCGCAGCGAATAAGGCTTTTTTGTAAATGTTTTTTATAATCGGTAATAAAATCAAGGGTAATAAAGAGAAAATCACGGGGTTTGCATAATTGCTGAAGTAAAAAGTAAAAGCCGAGCCTCCCAAGAAAAAACCTATCGCTTCAAACGCAAAAAATTTAGCGTAAATATTATTTTTCCGTGGATTGTTTTTAATTTGTTCTTGGGTAAAGCACTTGAATGCAAGGCCTATAATAAAAGCAGTCGGCCCGATCAAAATAATGCTTAATAATAATACAAGTCCTAAGCTTACCGTATCGTAATATTTCAATCCAATTAATGATTTTGCCAAGTGGATCAGGTAGATAGAAAGAGAAAAGATTAAAGAGAGTGAAAGTGGGAGCGGTAATCCCCGGAATTTTTTGGGTATCTTAGCGATACTGCCTAATGAGCATGAAACGATCCAGAAGCCAGCGCTAACTACAAATGCCAGCTCATTCTTGGCAATTGAAAAACTGAATTCACGCAGGATGACAAGCTGGAATACTGAAGCGATTATACCTAAGGGTATAAAGATAACCATAGACAATCTTTCTTTTTGTTATTATATTAATCCTAAGATGAGGGAAAGTCTATATTATTTATTTTTAAGTGGTTTGATCCTTGGTTCAGGGCCATGCCTAGGTTTTTGCGCGCCGATCTTAGTTAGTTTTATCGCTAATTACAGGCCGTCGCTAAAAAAAGCGCTCGTTTCTTATCTGTCTTTCTCTTCAGCCAAGCTGATTAGTTATATGATTATCGGCGTTTTGTGCGGTATTTTCTCTGGTATATTTAAAAGTGGTATTTTTATTGGGTATCTCAATATTATAAATATAATTTTGGGTATTTTTATCTTAGCTATAGGCATATTGACTCTTATCGCGAAAGAACCGTTAAGTAATAAATACTGTTTATTTCTTTCTAAGGGTAATTTAAAAAACGCAAGTCTTTTAGGTTTTCTAGCGGGTTTTTCTCCATGCCTTCCTTTTTTCGGTATCTTAAATTATATAATTATTATTTCACGCTCGCCGCTTGAGGGGTTGATTTATGCTTTCGTTTTTGGATTGGGAACTACCATTTCTCCGGTTATCTTGTTAATTGGATTATCGGGTAAACTCGCCGGAGATTTCTCGAACAATGAAAAAATTAAGATGCTGATCAAAGTTGTCTCTAGCCTAGTTCTGATATCTTTAGGGGTAATAATTATCCTTCAGAGGCTATTCTGATTCATGCTTTACATAATATTTAAAGTCTGGTAATATATATCCTCAAGAATAAGAAAATTAACGCGCCCATAGCTCAACTGGATAGAGCATCAGCCTACGAAGCTGGTTGTTGCAGGTCCGACTCCTGCTGGGCGCAATTTACCATGGGTTAAAATGGATATTAAGAAAAATATCAGTGATAGTGAAAGTAAGAAGTTAATGACTAAATTGGTGATTCAGGAGCTGAATGATGATCCTTATAATAAGTTTAAGCTTGCTTTTGCCTTGATGAGCGTTATACCGCTCTTGACATTTACATATATTTTCCTCAATGTTTTATCTAAGATTTATAGTTTCAGTCTAGTTAGCATTATAATTTACATCCTTGTATTTATCTCGGTTTTAGGGTTTTGTATAGGTTATGGTGTAGTAAAGAAATTGTTAAATAGCATTATGCTTTATTTGTCTAAAGTGAAGAGGAGCGAACAGCTTCAAGCAGAACTAGCGGCTTCGATATCGCATGATTTTAGGATTCCGATCAGTATTCTTAAAGAAGCGCTTAGTAGTATTCAGGAAGGTAATGCCGGACAAATAAGCGATAAGCAAAAGATGAGGTTGGATTCTTGTCAAGGCACGCTGGATAATATGTATCGCACTATAGATACGTTACTCGACTTGTATAAGATCAAATGTGGCATGGTCGAACTTAAAAAAGAGACCTATGATATCGGCGCGCTCATTGAAGAAAAGATAAAAGAATGCGAGCCTGTTTTTAATAAACAAGATATCCGGATGGTTAAGAAATTTAGCGTAAAAGATATATCCACGCAAATAGATAAATCTAAAATAAAAGAGGTTATTAATAACATTTTGAGTAATGCCTTAAGGTATACTCCGCATTCAGGCGAAGTAAATATCTCTGTATATCCTGTTGATAATTTTATAAGGGTTGAATTTATGAATAACGGCACTTCAATACCCTCTGATCAGCTAGCGGTGATATTCAATAAATTCAAGAAACTTGACGATCCTAATGCCGGAACCGGTCTAGGTTTGGCTATAGCAAAAGATATTATAGAACTACACGGAGGAGATATCTGGGCAGAGAATATCTCCGAAAAAGGGGTTAAATTTGTAATTGTCCTACCGCGTTCTTCTTAGGTTTATTAGCCACTATACTTTTAAAATTATTACTGTATTTTTATGTCTAAGATAGATGAAATTTATATCTTCGAAGCCTTAAAAGAGGCGAAAAAGGCCTATGAAGAAGACGAAGTTCCTGTCGGGGCAGTAATTGTTTATAAGAATAGGATTATAGCTCGCGGTCACAATCAGGTAGAGCGCTTAAAAGATCCTACTGCTCATGCAGAGATGATTGTGCTTACCTCTGCCACAAATTTCCTCGGTACAAAGTGGTTGAATGGCTCAACCCTCTATGTTACAATTGAACCGTGTAGTATGTGCGCAGGAGCGCTTGTGCTTGCGCGTATAAAGAATATTTGTTTTGGCGCTAAAGATCACAAAACCGGAGCTTGCGGCTCGGTAATTAATATTATAAATAATAAGAAGCTGAACCATCGCATAGAAGTTAAGGGTGGCATCCTTGAAAAAGAGTGCAGCCTGTTATTGAAAGAGTTTTTTAAGAAGAAGAGAAAGAAAGCTTAGCGGTTTTGGAGAGGTGGCTGAGTGGTCGAAAGCAACTCACTGCTAATGAGTTGTCCTGGGAAACTGGGACCCTGGGTTCAAATCCCAGCCTCTCCGTAAAATATTATGTCCTACACAGTCTTTGCCCTAAAATGGCGGCCGAATAATTTTGATGAAGTTGTCGGCCAGCCCCATATCGTCAGCACTTTAAAAAGCGCCATAGAGAAGAATCGAATGGCCAATGCTTACCTTCTTGCCGGGCCGCGCGGAATAGGCAAGACTTCTACTGCTCGTATTTTAGCTAAGGCTTTAAATTGTAAAGAGGGGACGACAGTCAATCCTTGTGGGAAATGCAGCTCTTGTCTTGAGATATCCCAGAGCCGTTCCCTTGATGTTATTGAAATAGACGGTGCGTCAAACACCGGGGTTGAAGATGTGCGTTCGTTGCGCGAGAATGTCAAATTTGCCCCTACTTCGGGGAAATTTAAGATTTATATTATTGATGAAGTACATATGCTCTCAACGGCTGCTTTTAATGCTCTTCTCAAGACCCTTGAAGAGCCTCCGGAGTTTGTTAAATTCCTTTTTGCCACTACTCATCCGGATAAGATACCTTCAACAGTATTATCCCGCTGCCAGCGTCTTGATTTTAGAAGGATTTCCACTATGGAGATCGTTTCACAGCTGGATAAAATTGTTAAATCAGAGAAGATAAGCGTAGATAGAGAGGTATTACTTGCCATTGCTAAGACCAGCGATGGTGCGCTTCGCGATGCCGAATCAATTCTAGATCAGTTGGTAGCTTTCTCTAAAGGCAAGATTTCTTTGAAGGACGTTATTTCTATCTTGGGCCTCGTAGAACAAGAAGCATTATTTGAGATAACTGATAAAATAATCAGAAAAGACCCCAAAAAAGCCTTAAGCCTTTTAAATAGGATTATTGATGACGGCAAAGATATAAATGTATTCTTAAATAATTTAATTGAACATTTTCGCAATCTTATGATTGCCAAGGTTTCTAAGGGCGATCCAAAATTAATCGATTTGCCTCTAGATATTTGCGAACGTTTACTTAAACAGGCGCAGTCTTTAACCTTAGAAGAGATATTTACTGTTTTCAATGTCTTAGCCAATACCCAAGAGATGGCTAAAAGGCTTGATTCGCTGCGTATCCCATTAGAGGTAAGTATTGTTCGTTTAAGTTATGATAAAAAAAATCCGGAAGTTAGTTTAGAGACAAAAAAACCGATTTTTAATCAGGAGTCTCCTTTAAGAGAAAAAGAATCCTCCAAGGCAGAGAGTCCGGCCGAGAGAGAAGACCTTGAAGAACCTCCAAAATCAGTGACGGATATAACTTTAGATAGCGTTAGGGCTGTTTGGCAGAATATTCTGGATAGTTTGGGCCGAGTTAAGATATCCGCAGCTACTTATCTTAGCGAAGGCGAACTCTCTAAACTCCAGGGGAATTTGCTTACTGTTTCATTTCCCAAGAGCCATTCTTTGCATAAAGAATCATTAGAAAGAAGAGAGAATAAGGAGATTATCGAGAAGAATCTGGCTGAGGCGTTGAATACTCCTCTAAGGGTAAGTTTTATTCTTTCTGCAGAGACTAAACCTAAAAGTGATGATTCGGGGAATACTTTCATTAGGTCAGTGATGGATGTTTTTGGTGGTAGGGTTGTTAAGGAAGAATAATGGCAAATTATACCGATTCAATAGAAAAACTTATCGAAAGTTTAATTAAGTTGCCTGGTATTGGTAGGCGCAGCGCTGAACGGATGATTAGCTATATACTTGGTGCATCAAAAGAAGAGACGAAGGTTTTAGCTGAAGCGATAGTTAAGGTAAAGGAGAGTGTGCGATTCTGCAGTCTCTGCCATAATTTAAGCGAAGAGGAATTGTGTAAGATTTGTCAGGATTCTAGACGACAAAAAGATGTTATTTGTATCGTTGAGAAACCAAGCGATGTCACGGCGATTGAGAGGTCAGGCAGTTTTACCGGGGTTTATCACGTATTGTTGGGCGCGATATCGCCACTAGAAGGAAAAGGCCCGGGGGATTTAAAGATAAATAGTTTGTTAAGCCGTATAAAACAGAATAGCATAAAAGAAATCATTATTGCTACTGATGCCGATACCGAAGGCGAGACTACATCTCTTTATCTTACTAAGCTAATTAAGCCGCTGGGGGTAAAATTAAGCCGAATTGGCTTGGGTTTACCAGTAGGTTCAAATCTTGAGTATGCAGATTCTACTACGCTCACCAAATCTTTAGAAGCACGCCGCATTATTTAATCAGATGATTACTATAAATAACCTATCTAAAAATTACGGAAAGAAAGTCCTCTTTGAGAATATTTCTCTTAATATAAATCAAGGAGAAAAGATAGGGCTTATCGGGCCGAATGGTTCGGGTAAGTCCACTCTTTTTTCGCTTATATTGGGCGAGATTGAATCATCTTCCGGCGAGGTTAGAGTCAACAAAAATACGCATATTGGCCACCTTGCCCAAGAGTCGAAGTTTAATTCAGAGCATACTGTTCTTTCGGAGCTGACTGAAGGAGATGAGCGTATTTCGCGTCTAAGAAAAGAGAAGAGCAGCCTTGAAGATAGAAATGATGCTGGTTCAAAACGTTACGGAGAGGTTTTGCATGAACTGGAATCTTTAGGGTTTTTTGAATTAGAGCATAAGGCAGAAAAAGTTTTAATGGGTTTAGGCTTTAAGGAGCGCGATTTTACCCGTCGGATAAAAGATATGAGCGGCGGTTGGCAGATGCGTACGCTTTTAGCCAAACTTCTTACCTATCAGTATGATTTATTACTTCTCGATGAACCTACAAATTATTTGGATTTAAACGCGGCTCTATGGTTGAAAGATTATTTAGCTGGTTTTCGTGGTACATTTATAATGATATCCCATGATAGGGCTTTTTTAACCGATGTTACTAATTATACTTTGATTCTTGAGCATGGTTTAATTACTAAGGTGCATGGCAACTATGAGCATTACGAGCAGATAAAAAAAGAAAGGCGTATCCATTTAGAAAAACAGTTTAAGGAACAGGAGAAGAAACGGGAACAGTTAGAGACGTTTGTATCTCGTTTTCATGCCCAGCCGAATAAAGCCGCGGCAGTAAGGTCTAAACGTACTGCTCTGGAGAGGCTAAAGAAAGAAGCAGTAGTTTTGCCTCCTGATTCCCGGGAGAGTATAAGTAGCTTTAGTTTTCCTCAAGCAAGGCGAAGTGGGCATAAGATTATACAATTGAATAAGGTATCTAAGAGTTATTCTGATACCCAAGTCTATTCTGAATTAGATTTTGAAATTACACAGGGCGAGAAAGCGGTATTAGCAGGTGAGAACGGCGCCGGAAAATCAACACTTTTAAAGATCTTAGCGGGAGTGACTGATATTAATAGCGGTTTGCGTACTGTTGGGCATAATGTGGATGTAGGTTATTTCTCTCAAACGCGGACAGATGTATTAAGTTTAGAGAATACGGTTTTACGGGAAGCTTATTCAGCAGCTCCAGGGTATATGTCCGAGGAAACTATAAGGACAATTCTCGGAGCATTTCTATTTACCGGTGATGATGCGGACAAAAAAGTTAAGGTTTTATCAGGAGGAGAGAAGAGCAGGCTTATTTTAGCTAAGCTTTTAATTAATCCGCCGAATTTTCTTCTTTTGGATGAGCCGACTACGCACCTTGACGTTGATGCAGTTGAGGCTTTAGTGCGCGCGTTAACAGATTATCAGGGTACATTAGTATTTATTAGCCATGATATTTATTTTGTGCGTTCTGTAGCTAATATGGTTTATGAAGTCAAGGCCGGCAGGATCAGGAAATTTCCCGGTGCATTTGATTATTATTTTGAGAAAAAAGATTCAGCTGAATTGCATATCGAACATAATAAATCAAAGTTCGATTCCCATAAACAAAAGACAGATGAAGATCGCTTAAGGATAAAGGAAGAAGAGAAGATCCGTAAGTCTGATGACAAAAAGCGCAAGGCCCATAATGCAGCTTTACGTACAGCAATAATCAAATTAGAGGATAATAAGGAGAAGCTCAAGATTGAAAGTTATGCCAAGGCGCGCGCACTTTCAAATCCAAAGTTTTATCAGGATGAAGATAAGGCCCGAGAATATGGGCGTCGGCTAAAGGAGATAGAAAAAGACATTATCGAGATAGATTCCCAGATAAAAGAGCTTGAAAGCCAGATTCTTTAGTGTTAAAATACTGCAAAATCATTTCCCCCTTAGCTCAGTTGGTAGAGCGAGAGACTGTTAATCTCCAGGTCCGTGGTTCGAGTCCACGAGGGGGAGCCATCTTTAACGTAGCCCTACTCAAATGAATAGGGCTATTTTTTTGAAAAGAAGCCTGAACGGTTGGGTTTGCGGCCGCCCGCGCCCGGCCGCAA
>JAGVER010000015.1 GCA_020058085.1 Candidatus Omnitrophota bacterium
GGACCTTGCCTTTTAAGGCAAGGATGGATAATGGCCGCTCAAGTATCCAGCTTTTAGGGCTTCAAGAAACCGCGGGCTTTAGCCCGCGGAGCTTCATTTTCTTCTAGGAAAGACCTGACTACGCTAGAAACAAATTCCGCCTGTTTCTTTGTTAAATCAAAGAAAGATGGCAACCATAACCCGCGCGAGGATATATCCGAAGAATTAGAAAATTTACTACCGCTAACCATGTAAGGTTTTTGTGTATGCAAAGGGTACCAAAAAGGACGACAACCGATATTAAATTTTGCCAAAACAGATTCTATTTTCTTTCTATTATAGACCAAAATATCCGTCCACTGCGCTACCTCGCCGTCTTCGTTTTCAAGAGAAGGTAAGACTACACCCGGAGAGTCCGATAACATTTCTTGATACCATTTATCTCTTTGCCTAGCTTGAAAAAGGCGGTTAGGAAGACTCTCTAATTGAGCAATGCCTATAGCAGCCTGAATGTTAGTTAATTTAAAATTATAACCCATAACTGGATGCAAATCATTTCCGCCGGTACCTTGAAAACGACGCCCCTGGTCTTTTAACTCAAGGAGCCGATTATGTAATTTACTATTATTAGTAGCAATCATCCCCCCTTGCCCCGTAGTCACTGTCTTATTGGCGGAAAAGGAGAAACACCCTGCATCTCCGAAAACACCTAGATAGCGGCCCTTATATTTTGAACCTAATCCCTCCGTTGCGTCACAGATTATGGATAACCCTTTTCTTTTAGCCAACAGCTCTAACAATTCGTAATTAGCAGCTCTACCATTTACATCAACAGGTACAATAGCCTTAGTGCGGGGGCCGATATTTTTAGCCACCGCATTTATATCAATCGTAAACCTATGCGGCTCAATATCTACAAGTTTTACTTTAGCTCCAGTTAAACGCACAGCATTAGCAGTAGCAATAAAAGTCAAATCAGGTACAATAACTTCATCACCAGCCCCAACACCCATTCCCATTAGCGCCAGAGCAATCGCGGCCGTACCACTAGTTACCCCAACGCAGTATTTTGCTCCGATAAATTCCGCGATTTTCTTTTCAAAAAGCCGTGTATAACTACCATCGTTTAAATAATTACTCTCAATTACTTTAATTGCCAGCTCTTTTTCGCGTCTGCCGGTTTTAGGCAAAAACCAGGGGATATATTTTTTCATAGTTTATTTTCTAAGCACTTCTCAATAAGCTTAACCTGCCGTAAAACATTCTTGCGGTTACGCTTCTTAATAAATCTAAGCGGGATCCCCGCATATACCGACCATGGCTTAAACTTATAATTAGGAGTAACAAAACTTAAAGCTCCAATTACCACACCTTCTGGAATATCATTAGCCGGCATGATCACCGTATTTGCCCCTACAGCCGTAAAATTACCAATTCGAACATCACCGGTAATAAAATTATTCTTAACCTCACCGATTATTTCAAATACCTGCGGTGGGATTATGGTTACGATATCATTTGCAAAATCATCGCTAGCGCACCAGACTTTTACACCGGAGGAAAGACTACTGTAATCACCAAGTGTAAATTGCCATTCTTTACCACCTGCAATACTACAGCCAGAGGCAAGATGAGAACATTTCCCCACCCTAACTTTTGTTGAGAAATAGCTGAAGTCGTCGATCACTGAATACTCACCCACTATAAAATTGCCTGGGCATCTAATTCTTATATTCTTTGATATAATAGGAGACATTTTCATCTTATCCTTTATTTTTTAACTATTCCCCAAAGATCAATTACCTTTTTTCCACGGGGAATTTTCAAGACCTTATAGGCAGAATGAGGCACTCCGATTATGATAATATCACTGGATTTCAACAATTTCTCCTTGCTAACAAAGGTGCAATCTTTGGCAAACTCATCGGAATAATAAACTTTTGCTCCATGAAATCTTAAGATTTTTCCCAGTTTGTAGGAGAGCGAATCTCTAATATCATCTATATCTGCCTTAAAAGTCATCCCCAAAATACCTATTTTGGTTTTACTTAAATCGTGCTTCTGCCTTAATTTATTTACTAAGAAATTAGGCAACCCTTCATTGACCAACATAGCCGCATGCCCCAAAACAAAGTTATCACTACTAAACGCAACCAGCTGCATTGTATCCTTCAAAAGACAAGGCCCTGCGGCAAAACCAGCAGTAGGTAAAGTGGCTGTCCTTCCATAACCTTCTGTCATTGCCTGACGAACCTTATTGTAATCAACGCCAAAATCTCTGGCAATCATGTAAAACTGGTTGGTCACGGCAAACTGTATATACCTCCAAGAGTTGGAAAATAATTTAACCAACTCTGCTTCCTCTATCGAAGTCTTGATAATTTTAGGCGAGATAAGCCCAAACAACTTCGCAGCCTCATCTACCGCCTCAGCAGTCATACCGGAAACAATTTGAGGCAATTCCTCTAATTCTTTAACAGCATACCCCTGCACGATCCTCTCCGGACAATAAGCTATGCGCCAACTATTAGCGCTGCCGCCTAGTATTTTCAAGATCTGTTGGCAGGTATGGGGATATACGGTGCTGCGCACGATAATAACCTGATCTCTACGTAAATACTTCTTTAATTTTAGGAAAATTTCCAGAAAAACGCGGGTTTTAGGATTAAGATACTCATCGATAGGAGTACCTAAAGCAATAATTATGTATTTTCCTTTTGAGACACTCTTTAAATCAAGAGATACCGCAAGTTTTCCGTTTTTTAAAACATTTTTCAGAATGGGTTGGGCGCCATATTCAATGAAAGGCATAATACCTCTTTTAACCAATCCGGCTTTTACAGAATCGATGTCGGTTAAACATGTTTTTAACCCCTCTTTGGCAAATATTAGGCCCAACGGTAAACCCACATGCCCCAATCCGCCAATTACTACCACATCAAAAGGAAAACGAGATTTACTTTTCTTACTCATCAAGAATTACCCTCCGGTCTAATGATTATTTCTCTTCATATCTATAATAACTACTTATAACCATATTCGAACTGCTCTACAGTTATTTTTTTGCATCTTTCAATTGCTGCTAAAATCGATACAATGATCCTTAAGATAACCAAGCGGAAATTCCATATTTGAGGGAATATTATAACATTAAGGCGAGAGAAATAAAAGGTTTTTTACTTAGAAAGGGATGGTAACGCCAGCTTCAATACCATGCTGATCCTGACGTTTTTTTAGCCTTATAAAAGCTTTAACATCAAGGGTTTTCAAGAATTTATGCGTTATAGAAAGAGTCAACCCCAAAGGCTCTCCGAACTCGTTTTTAAGCGCAAATTGAACGTTATCACGGCCAAAGGTTACCTCTGCCACAAATTCTATTGCCTTTAGATTACCCTTGCCATAATCCATCTGAAAAGTTAGCCCCAAATTACGTCCAAACTTCCATTCGCCGTAGAGAATTAGCATCTGACCGGGTAAAGTCAAGCGACTTTGACGAATACCTATACCAATACGGTAACAGATCTGGCCTTTCTTAGGATAAATTACTGGTGATTCAAGCTGAACTTTGAATTCAAAGCGCGAAGTTGAACTACCTTCGAGGAAATAGAGAATGCGATTAGCTGAAGACAACTTCCAGTAGCCCTTAAAGATTAGAGTATCGCGGCCGTCTTCAGAAATATACTCAATCCGCTGATTATTGTTTAGTTTCCAGCTACCCTTAAAAGTAAAAGTTTCCCTTGGGCCTTTGCGGCCGGTGGCTTCAAAACAAAGTTCGTTGTAATTATTGGCGCGCCAAGTGCCTTTAAGTTTAAGGATACGCAGACGTGAAAGAGGGGCTCTCCCCTCTGGGGAGAGCCCCTCTTCCGCTACTGTTTGGGTAGTTTCGACAACGATTGAATCAGATTCAGCTACAATAAAACGCCTACGGATATTATCGCTGCGCTTCATAGATCTCTTTAACTGTCTCTTCTATGCCGTATTTGTAATCCCATGTAGGATAATGTGATTTAAATTTCGATACGTCGCTAATCCACCAGATATGATCACCAATACGGTTTTTATCTATGTATTCGTAGTTTAGTTTCTTTCCAGTTAATTTCTGACAAAGGTCGATTGCCTCTAAGATAGAGATGTTCGCGAAGCGACCACCGCCGATGTTATAAACTTCTCCGGAACGCGGAGCCTGAAAAAAGTGATAAAACGCGTTCACTAAGTCATAGGAATGGATATTATCGCGCACCTGTTTGCCTTTATAACCATAGATCATATATTTGCGGCCGGTGATCGCGCATTTAACAAAATATGATAAAAACCCATGTAATTCAGCACCTGAATGCGCAGGTCCGGTAAGGCAACCGCCACGAAAAATCGCGGTCTTAAGACTAAAGTAGCGACCGTATTCCTGTGTCATTATGTCGGCAGCGACCTTAGAAGCACCAAATACTGAATGTAGGCAACTATCTATACTCATAGACTCATCAATACCTTTGTAGTATTGGTGAGTCCCGGTAAGTTCATAGCGCTTTTCAAGTTCAATTAAAGGCAGAAAGTTTGGCCTCTCTCCATAAACTTTGTTCGTTGAAGTGAATATGAATACTGCTTGCGGGGAATATTTCCTGAACGCTTCCAGCAAAACAAGCGTACCTTGCGCATTAACTCCAAAATCTATCATGGGATCTTTCGCTGCCCAATCATGAGATGGCTGGGCCGCGGCATGAACAATTAAGACAATATCTGAAACGTATTTCTTAAATATCTTGTTAATTTGATTATCATTACGGATATCTACAGAGTAATGCTTGTAGTTTTTGTATTTCGCCTGCAACCGCTTCTGGTTCCAGAGAACAGAACCATCCTTGCCAAAAAAACTTTTACGCATATTATTGTCAATACCAACGATATCAAAACCTTTTCCAGCGAAGAAACTTACGGTTTCAGATCCGATTAATCCACAGGAACCGGTAACTAAGACGACTGACATATTTAAAAGCCCTCCATAAGCCAAGTTTTATTCTCTAAATACCAGTCTATGGTAAGCTTAATCCCCTCTTTAAAATCGACCTTCGGTTTCCAGCCAAGCTCTTTCTTAATTTTAGAGGAATTTAGCGAATACCTTATATCGTGTCCGGGCCGGTCTTTGACAAATTTGTAGCGGTTCTGGCTTACGCCTAAATTCCTCAAGATGAGTTTTACTGTGTCAATATTTTTACTCTCTATTCCGCTACCTAGATTATATAGCGCTCCTATCTTACCCTTTCGCATAATCTGCATAATCCCTTTAGCGCAATCATTAACATAAAGCCACTCGCGGACATTCTGGCCTCTAGCATAAACAGGGACCTTGCCACCCTTAAGCACGCTTTTTATTGCTAAAGGAATTAATTTTTCCGGGAATTGCCATGGGCCATAGTTATTACAGGGACGGATAATTATCGCGGGGAAATTATAAGTCCTGACATAAGCCTGTACTAGAAGATCAGCTGCTGCCTTAGAGGCAGCGTAAGGGCTATTCGATTTAATTGACGAGCTTTCGCTGAATTTGCCGTTTGGAATCTCTCCGTAAACTTCATCAGTTGAGATAAAAATAAACTTCTTTATATTATACTTACGACAAGCATCAAGTAGCACCTGTGTGCCTCGAATATTGGTTTCAATGAACGGCGAAGCATCGTTAATACTACGGTCAACGTGCGATTCAGCAGCGAAGTGCACAACAATATCTGGCTTTTCTTTTTGAAAAATAGATTGAATGCCGGTTTTATCGCAGATATCTGTTCTATAGAATTTAAATTTACCTTTTACTTCTTCAAGGCGCTTGAGGTCGCCGGCATAGGTAAGTTTATCAATTATAACTAAGCCGTAGGGGAGGTTTAAACCTCCCCTACGGCAAGAATAGCTCCCCTTGGGAAAATAGAACCATCTCCATTCTTTTACAAAAGCGCTGCCGATAAAACCTGCACCACCAGTAACTAAGATTTTAGGTAATCTCTTACGCATTCGTCTAAAACTGAATTGATATTCCTTACTTTGAAACCACTCTTTTCAAGTTTGGTTGTTGACAAAACCAGATTGGTCCTTACTAATCTTAATTTCTTTAACGCGATTACCTTAAACTTACAGAGAGGAATATGCTTTTGATATACCTGCATAAGCTTAGGGTAACGCAGGCCGCCTTTATTTACCAGATTATATATTCCTTTAGCGTCAATACTAAGTAAATGGTTAATTGCCCTGACAAAATCCGGAATATAGGTTACAGAATTAGGAATATCAATAACCTTATTATACTTTAGGAGCTTATCCAATAGATTCTTGGGGTGCTTTTCGTTAATAAGCGGAATCCTCATCCGGATAATTAAAATATTATAATCACGAGAAAATTTCGCAATTGCCCTCTCAGCGTAAATTTTACTGCGGCTATAAAATAACTTGAAAAAATAATCCTCGCTCTCTTCTTCTATTGGCCTACTCTTCTTATAGTCAAAATTAAATATGCAACCGCTTGATATATGAACCAATTTTATATTATTACGCAGCGCAACTTCTAGAAGAATTACCGGAACAAAGCTATTCGCCAATAAAACTCCGTCTATATCTTGCTCGCAATCATCGACATTCCTCTTACCGGTCAAACCGATACAGTTAATTATTACTTGAGGTTTATGTCTTTTAACTACTTTTTCGGCGTCTTTATAAGATTTTATTAAGCAATCGGTTATCTGACAATTCAATGCTTTTTGCAAACGCTCACCGATAAAACCTTTGCCTAATATAAGTATTTTTTTATTCATTAGCGAGACCATTTAAATACTGGCCATAACTCGTGGGAATACTACCAGCTAATTTTAGCAACTGTGCCTTTTTGATATAGCCCATACGATAGGCCACTTCTTCGGGACAACCAATCTTTAAACCCTGCCGCTCTTCTATTGTTTTTATAAAGACTGAGGCGTCTATAAGCGACTCGGGTGTGCCGGTATCAAGCCAAGCGTGCCCTCGCCCTAAAAACTGCACCTTAAGTTTTCCTTTTTTAATGTATTCATTATTGACACTGGTAATTTCCAGTTCGCCGCGGCTTGAAGGCTTAAGCCTTTTGGCAATTTTAACCACATTATTATCATAAAAATAAAGCCCCGAAACCACCCAATTCGATTTTGGCTTCTTAGGCTTTTCAACGATAGAAACAACCCTACATTTCTTATCAAACCCAATCACTCCATAACGCGCAGGGTCTTTAACCATATAACCGAAAACAACTGCACCGTTTTTTATTTTTGCCGAATTCTGGAGCAATTCACTAAGGTTAAAACCGTAAAATATGTTATCCCCTAAGATTAGGCAGACGCTATCTTTACCGATAAACTTTTCTCCGAGAATAAAGCTTTGGGCAATACCTTTTGGCTCATTCTGAACCAGATAGGATATCTTAATTCCAAGGCTTGATCCATCGCCTAATAGATCCTTAAATCTGGGAGTATCTTTAAGAGTAGAGATGACCAATATCTCTTTAATTCCGGCAAGCATAAGCACAGATAAAGGATAATAAATCATTGGCTTATCATAAATCGGAAGCATCTGCTTACAAACACCCTTTGTAATAGGATATAGCCTTGTAGCCTTACCACCGGCGAGGATTATCCCTTTCACCTTACCCCCTTTTCCCATATTTAAAATACATGAATATGAGTATCACCAATGTTACTAAAGATACAAAGTTCGCGCATATTATTATCGGGTCTTTGCGGTAGAGACCGTAAATTACCCATAAGAAGACTCCTAAAGAAAGTTGAAAGAGAGTAAACGGACTGACGTCTTTGACAGATTTTGTCCTTAAGGATTTGATTATCTGGGGAACAAAAGAAAGCATTGTGAGGGTTGCTGCTATTGAGCCGATTATTGTCCAAATCATAGATTTACCCGATTTTAACACTCAAAAAACGGCGGGAGCCTGCTTTAAGTATTCCGTTTTCTTTAGGAATAAAACTTTCCTTATCGACTTTTGTATTATTAAAACTTACCCCACCCTGTTTAATTAAACGACGGACTTCATTCCCGCTTGCAGCAAGCTTGCTTTCAGTAAGTATCACGACAATATTCTTTTGACCATCGCTCCTAAATTCCGGCATATCTGCAGGGATTTCCTTTTGAGAGAAGACACGCGTAAACTCCTCTGCTTCTTTTTCCGCGGACTGCACAGAGTGATATTGGCTGATAATGAGCTTAGCTAAATTAACCTTGGCATCCCGAGGATGAATCTCCTTTACCTTAGCTAGATCTTCGTCAGTAAGCAACTCATAATATTTAATCATCATCTCGTCGGATATTGACATGAGCTTACCGAACATATCTTTTGCCGACTCATTTATGCCGATATAATTACTATAGGATTTGCTCATCTTCTGGATGCCATCAGTACCCTCCAGAAGAGGCATAGTTAAAACGACTTGCGGCGGCTGATTATAATCCTTTTGCAGATCACGGCCAACCAAAAGATTAAAAATCTGGTCGGTTCCACCCAACTCTATATCTGACTTAAGCATTACTGAATCATATCCCTGAAGCACCGGATAAATAAATTCAGATATATAAATTGGTTTTTTATTATTCCTTCTTTGGGTAAAATCTTCCCGCTCAAGCATCCTGTTCGCGGTGTAATGTGTAAGCAACCCGCTAAATTCAAGACCTTTCATTTTTTCAAACCATTTACTATTAAAAACAATTTTGAGCTTTGAAATATCAAGTATTCTGGCTACCTGTTTTTTATAAGTCTGGGCGTTTTTGGCGACTTCTTCTTTAGAGAGCTGCTTTCTAATTTCGGATCTTCCGCTTGGATCACCTATCTGGCCGGTAAAATCACCGATAAGAAAATAAACCTCATGACCTAAATCCTGAAACTGACGCAATTTCCGTAAGAGCACAGTATGGCCTAGGTGCAAATCAGGCGCAGTCGGATCAAAACCTGCCTTAATCTTCAAGGGTCTTCGAGTTTTAATGCTCTCCTCGAGCTTTTTGCGCAACTCAACCTCGGAAATTATCTCTACCGCTCCGCGCTTGATAATCTCTAATTGCCTGTTAATATCATACATAGCAATCCCTTTTTTAGGCTAACCGCTACAAACCACTTTTATAACCTCGCGGTGAGGCCAATTTTAGCCTGCTCAACATCCACTTTAATTATCTTTACCTGAAGCTTATCACCTGGTTTCAACGTTAAAATAGCATCTTTATCTATCTCGCTGGAGTAAATTAAACCCTCGAGTCCTTCTTCCATCTTAACAAATACGCCAAAATCTGTAAGACTAACCACCTCTGCTTCCATAACCATATCCAGAGGATATTTCTCGGCGATCTTAGACCATGGATTATCTAAAAGCTGCTTGAGGCCTAAGGCAATACGCCTATTTTGGGCGTCCACCGAAAGAACCACCACATCGATTTTCTGCCCTTTCTTTAGAATATCCTGGGGATGGCCTATCCTCTTGGTCCAAGACATATCCGAGACATGAATCATCCCTTCAAGGTTAGAATCCAGTTCAATAAAAGCGCCATAGTCTGTAAACCCGCGCACCTTGCCAGAGACTTTATTCCCCTGCTGGTATTTTGCCTCTGCCTCAAGCCAAGGGTTCTGTTCCAATTGTTTTAAGCTAAGCGATATCCTGCGCGAATCTTTATCAACGCTGATTATCTGGGTTTCGACCATATCTCCAACAGCAAACATCTCTCCGGGATTATTTATTCTCTTAGTCCATGAGATTTCAGAGACGTGAATCAAACCCTCAATCCCCTTCTCCAACTCCACAAATACCCCGTAAGGAAGGATGTTAACTACCTTACCTTTAATCTTAGCGCCAACTGTGAATTTATCCACAATGTCAGACCAAGGATCAGCCATCCTCTGTTTCAAACCCAAGGAAACTTTCCCTGAGTCTTTATCCATATTAAGGATCATCACATCGATCTTATCGCCCAAAGCAACAACTTCCGAAGGATGACTTATCTTTGACCAAGCCATATCCGTAATATGAAGTAAACCATCCACTCCGCCTAAATCAATAAAGGCGCCAAAATCAGTAATAGCCTTAACTGTTCCAGAAGCAATATTGCCGATTTTTAATTCCTGCCAAATCTTATCCTTGGCAAAATCCCTCTCCTTTTGCACTGCTTCGCGACGGCTTAGAATAATACTGCGCCTTAAGTTATTAATCTTAACGATCTTGAAACCGTACGGTTTATAGAGAATATCTTTATCCGCCATATTTTTAAAAGCAGAAAGGGACAAAGGCAAGAAACCCTCAATTCCCATAACATCAACAAGGAATCCGCCTTTAACTTTCTTAATCGGCCTGCCTTCGACCATTGTTCCATCATGAGAAAATTTAACAATCTTATCCCATCCCTGAACACGTATAGCTTTCTCACGCGATAAGATTATATTACCGGCATCGTTTTCTATTGTTTCGATGAAGAGCTCAACCTCTCTACCTACCTCTAAGTCTTGTTTAGAAAACTCAGTAATTGCGACAATCCCCTCGGATTTAAAACCTACATCCACTAATACTTCTTTTGTTTTGATAGCCACAATCTTTCCTGTAATTACCTGCCCCTCTTTGATAACCTTAATACTTTGATTGTATAATTCTTCCAATTCTGATTTTGCCTGTGACATTAAATTTTCTCCTTTTATTTTTATTATATTTTGTACTGCCTAGAATATTAATTATTTTTTTCCGATAGTTCTTTTACGCTAGCCATTATCATTGTAGCAATTTCATGATAAGGCTTCCCCCTTTCTATATCTATTTAATCGCATAACCTTATGAAACACCCCGTAAGATTATTTCTTCACCCAACTTTAATAATTTATTTGCCTGATTCAAGCTTTTTGCCTCGGCATAAGTACGCATAATCGGTTCAGTTCCTGAACCACGGAACATAAGCCAGCTTTCATCATCACAAATAAGCTTAATCCCATCATAATCTTTAACCTCAATCACTTTTTTACCCAATAGCTCTTTAGGTAGCGTTTCTTTCTTTGGCTCAACGCGGCGCGCAAGATGTAAATCCTGGCGCACGTAGTAATATTTACCGAACTTTTTCTCAGTTTCATTTAGAATCTTTAGAATATTTTTGTTCCGGTAAACCATCATTTCGATCAAAAGCAATCCTGCCATTGTTCCGTCGCGTTCAGGTATATAGCCCTTAACTCCCATACCGCCTGCTTCTTCTCCTCCAGTAACGATATCCTCTGTCTCCATAAGATTAGAGATATATTTAAAACCTACCGGGGTTTCGTAAAGCTTAATCTTCAGGAATCTGGCGATATTATCCATCATCGTCGTGCCGCAGATTGTTTTTACTAAGCCCCCGGACCAGCCACGATCCTGATTTAAATGTAATGCTAAAAGCCCGAGTATTTTTTGCGGATGTATAAAAACTCCTCCGGGAGCAACCGCAGCAATCCTGTCCGCATCACCATCTAAGGCGATACCCAAATCAAATTTCTCTTTCCTTACACGCTCCTTTAGAACCTTTAAGTTCTCCTCTACTGGTTCAGGCCTTCCGCCATCAAAAGAAGGATTAATAGTATTATGGATAAACTCCAGTTTTATATTTGTGCCCTTTAAAACCTGCGCGATAAAGCTATCCCCCGAACCATACATAGAATCAACCAAGACTTTAAATCTCTTAGGCTTAATTTTTTTTAAATCAATATAATTACGGATAAACTTAACATAATCTTTGATCAAATCTTTCTTCTCGGCTTCTAAAGATGAGGAATTCTTCTCTGCCACAGGATTCTTCCCTAAAAGAGCCTCAACTGCTTTAGTTATTTCAACTCCGGCCGCTCCACCCGAGGGCATCTTAATCTTAAAACCATTATACTCTGCTGGATTATGTGAAGCAGTAATCATAATCCCTAAATCACACTTGTTATTTTTTACGGCAAGGCTTAATGCCGGAGTAGGCAGATAACGGTCTGATAAAATTACCTTATTGCCGTTATTTCCCAGAACTATAGCCGCAGCTTGCGCAAATTTTCCTGACATAAAACGCGTATCGTAGCCGATAGCCACTTTTTTTCCACTACCTAAATAATCAGCAACTGCTTGAGTAAGAATCCTAACATTCTCATAAGTATAAGAATCCGCTATGATTGCTCGCCATCCGTCTGTACCGAATTTAATCTCTGAAAATGATTCACCCATTTATCTTTGCTCCTATCTTAAGCTCTCTATTGCCTGTTTTGTATTTTTTGCCCCGAAAATATACGAACCGGCTGCTAAAATATTCGCCCCGGCCTCTCTTGCTAATTTTCCCGTAGCAGCATTAATCCCGCCGTCTACGGCAATATCCTTTTCAAAAATAGCTCGCAGCTGCTTTATCTTAGTCAGAGCAGATTTAATAAAGGCCTGCCCGCCAAAACCCGGGTTAACCGACATAACCAAAACAAAATCTACAAATTTTAAAGCCGGCTTGATCTTGCTAATCGGAGTTGCCGGATTTAAGGATACCCCAAATTTAATCCCCTTAGACTTTAAATTCCTATGCATCGCCTCAATTTCTTTAATTGAGGCAGTTTCAATATGCACGGTGATCATATCGCTGCCAGCTTGAACAAAGGCATTGATATATTGCTCCGGATCTTCAATCATAAGGTGCACATCCAAAGGAAGTGAGGTAGCTTTTCGCATATATTTTACCACTACTGGGCCGATAGTGATATTAGGGACAAAATGTCCGTCCATAATATCCACGTGTAGCATATCCGCGCCCGCCCTCTCAACCCTTTTTATATCTTTAGCCAGAGAGCTAAAATCCGCGGATAATAACGACGGCGCGATCTTTACCTTAGGGGACATAAAAATCATCCTGTTTTATAAAGCTTGTTCTTGTTGATATAGTTATACACCGTTTCAGGTACTAAATACCTGAAAGACTTATTTTCTTTGACACACTGACGCACTGAAAAACCTGAAATATCTACTGCTCTTATGCTCAATGTTTTAATATAAGCGGGGATATTCTCTAAAGGATATCCCGGGCGAGTAGCAGCGATAAATTTCACCATACTCATAATCTTATCCAAATCCTTCCACTCATCCAAATAAGTAAGCAGATCCGACCCGATAATAAAATACAACTCGTCCCGGGTATATTCTTCTTTCAACGCTCTTATCGTATCTATAGTATATGAGCGGCCTTCCCTTTTAATTTCTATATCCGAGGCTACAAAATGTTTATTGCCTTTTATAGCGAGCTTAAGCATCTTAAGACGCGCCTGTGGATTAGCAATGTCAATATTATCTTTATGCGGTGGCAAGTTTGCCGGAATAAAAATAATCTTATCCAACCCCAACTTCTCCCGCGCTTCTTCTGCCAAGATCAGATGGCCGACATGAACCGGATTGAATGTCCCGCCTAGTATTCCTATTTTCATATATTTTTAGGAAAAGTTCTTATTCCCTTATTTGTCCATTGCCAAAGATCGTATATTTATAAGTGGTTAACTCTTCCAAGGCCACCGGCCCTCGCGCATGAAGCTTATCGGTGGAGATGCCTATTTCAGCGCCCATACCAAATTGATTTCCATCGGTAAAACGCGTTGAAGCATTTACATATACACAGGCAGAATCAACTTTTTTTAGAAATTCTTTAGCATTCTTCTGATCATCAGTAACAATGCTGTCCGAATGATGCGAGCCGTATTTATTTATATGCGCGATTGCCTCATTAATTGTCTCTACTACTTTGACCGAAAGAATCAGATCTAAATACTCGGTATGATAATCTTTACCTGTTGCAAGCTTTATGCCACCTTTAGCGATCTTCTTAGTCATCGGGCAGCCGCGTAGCTCCACACCTGCTTCCCTAAATTTTTTTATCATCAACGGTAAGAATCTTACTGCGACATCACGATGGACAAGCATACTCTCCATAGCATTACAGACTCCCGGCCGCTGAACCTTGGCGTTAAAACAAATTCTCTCTGCCATATTCAAATCCGCATAATCATCCACATAAACATGACAAATTCCTTTATAATGCTTAATTACCGGTATGCGCGAAAGGCTCATCACTCTCTTAATCAAATCCTCCCCGCCCCGAGGCATAACCAGGTCAATGTAGTTATTGAGTTTAAGCAAAACATCTACTGCCTTCCTATCTTTAGTAGTGATTAAACTTACTACACCTTGCGGTAAATCATTGCTCTTGATCACTTCTTCTATTGTCCTAAAAATAGCGAGATTTGAATTCAAGGCCTCACTACCGCCACGCAAGATTACGCTATTACCTGACTTAAAACATAAACCGATACAATCTGCTGTGACATTAGGACGCGACTCATAAATAATAGCGATAACTCCTATAGGTACCCGTACTTTGTGAATTTTTAACCCTGAAGGTGAATCCCAAGATTTAATCTCTTTCCCTACGGGATCATCGAGTTTAGCAACGTTTAAGAGACAATCAGCCATATCTTTGATTCTTCTCTCATCAAGAAGAAGCCGATCCATTAGTCTAGCGGGTAACTTTACTTTCTTGGCTAGAACTAAATCTTTTTTATTGGCCTTTAGGATCACACCTGAATTCTCAATCAAAGCATGAGCCATCTCCTCTAGTATTTTGTTCTTTTCTAGAGAGCTAAGGCCGGCTAGAACCCCTGCAGCACTAGCTGCATTTTTAGCAATATTTATAATTCGCTCTTTCATAATATTACGATATTGTCGCGATGGACAATTTCTTTAGCGAAACGGCTCCCTTTTGTTTTATCCAGCTCTTTGGCCGAAAGAGCAGACTTACCGCGAGCAAACTCAATATTTTTATTATCACAAATACAAACAATGTCTCCTGCGGAAAAATTTCCTACACAAGATACTATTCCCACCGCAAGCAAGCTCTTTTTATCTACTAAGGCTTTCTTTGCTCCTTCATCAACAGAGATACTCCCCTTAGGCCTCGTGCTAAAGGCCATCCAGCGTTTTTTAGCATCTAACAAATCTCCTTTAGCTAAAAAGATTGTCCCGCTGCCTAGAGGATTATTTATTACAGAATTAATAATATCTTTTTTTCTTCCGTTAGCGATAACACAAGGGATCCCTGAATCAGCACTAATACGCGCTGCCTCAATCTTAGTAACCATTCCTCCTACGCAAGCCTTCTTGCTCGTCGGACAGGCTAAAGATTTTATTGCAGGCGTAATCTTATCTATCACTTTTATAACTTTTTTCTCACGATCCATCAGGCCATCGACATCAGAGAGCATAATCAAAATATCGGCCCCGACTAATATAGAGACTAAAGCTGAAAGACGGTCATTATCCCCGAATTTAATCTCTTCAGTGGAAACAGTATCATTCTCATTTATAATCGGAACGCACTTTAATTTAAGCAGGGTATTTATAGTATTCCTAGCATTAAGATAGCGCGCCCGATTAGAAAAATCATCCCAAGTTAAAAGCAACTGCGCGCAATTGAGCGACTCTTCTTTTAAGAATCTACGATATGCGCTCATTAACTCATGCTGGCCTATGGCAGCGGCTGCCTGCAAAAAACTCAAATCCTTAGGCCTCTTCTCTAATTTTAATATCGACATGCCTAGGGCGATAGCGCCCGAAGAGACCAGAATAACTTCCTTGCCGTCTTTAATCAATCCGGCTATTTGAGAGGTAAAGCTACTAATTAAGTTAGTGTCGAGCTTCTCCCTATCAGAATGGAATAAGCTTGAACCGATCTTAACCACTATTCTTTTATACTTTCGTGTCCGCGAAAGTATTTCATTTGAGAAGTTCTGGGAAACTTTATATTTTTTCTGCGACTGCATCAATTAGCTCCTCTAACCCTTGCTTTTTCAAAGCTGAAATAGGATAGGCTTCTTTCTTAATCAATTTCTTAAAACGCTTCAGGTTCTCTTTTGCTCCTTCTAAATCAATTTTATTTAAAGCAATGATCTGAATTTTCTTGGCGACATCTTTACTGTAATTTTTTAATTCCTGATTAATAGCTTTATAATCTTCAACCGGATCTCTTCCTTCAAAACCGGAAATATCCACTACATGAATCAGAATCTTGGTGCGTTCAACATGCCTTAGAAATTTATCCCCTAATCCCTTGCCCTCTGAGGAACCTTCAATAAGGCCGGGAATGTCAGCAATAACAAAATTATTCTCATCGCGTTTAACTACCCCAAGAATAGGAAATTTAGTAGTAAAAGGGTATGCGGCGATCTTTGGCTGCGCGTTAGAAACATTGGATATCAAGGTAGATTTTCCAGCATTAGGAAACCCCACCAATCCCACTTCGGCAATAAGTTTAAGGTCAAGGGTAAGTTCTTTTTCCTCACCCGGCTCTCCAGGCATAGCTTCAGCATTAGGGCTATGAATATTGCCCAAGCCGCCCTTTCCGCCGAGAGCGACAATAACCTGCTCGCCTTCTTCCTTTAAATCACGCAAAACACAGCCACTTTTTAAATCAGTAACAATTGTGCCTACAGGAACCCTAATAACCACAGGCTCCCCATCCCTACCTCTTTTTTTATTACTTGAGGCATGTCCCCCATGGACCGCGCGAAAATGGCGATTATAATGAAAATCCATGAGCGTAAAAATATTCCTGTCCGCAAGAAGTACTATATCCGCGCCTCTACCGCCGTCTCCGCCGTCAGGCTTGGCAAAACGCATGTACTTATCGCGATAAAGGCTGGCACAGCCCCTTCCGCCATCCCCTGCCTTGACAAAAATCTTTGCCTGATCTACAAAAGCAATTCCCAATTTAACTTCCCGACAAAATATCTTTTATCTTAATCTGGGTCAGCTTAACGCGGTGCCCTTTTGTCCAATGTGATGATTTACGACGGCGATACTTATAAGAGATGGTTTTTGCGCCCTTAACCTGGGCGATAACTTCGGCATTTATTTTGACATCCTTTAAATAAGGCTGGCCCACTTCAACTTTCTTATCTTTAGAAAGTAAAAGTACCTTATCTATTGCGATATCCTTGCCTTCTTTGACATCCTGCTTATCTACCTCAAGAATATCGCCCTTTTTTACATTGTACTGCTTTGCCCCAATTTCAATTATGGCATACATTTTTACCGCTCCTTTTAATGAGCACTTAACTTACGAACAGGAAAGTGTGAGTAAATTAAGTACTAATTTAATGAGGCCCAAACTTACGGAACGTAAGTGAACGTAAGTTTGTTGGCCGAATTCAATGAACACTTGACTTACGAATACGCAAGTATGAGTAAGTCAATGTGTGAACTGATCCCGCACCATAGCTATCAAAAAGTTTATTGCGGGATCGATCATACAGCTGGTTAGAAATTAAGAGGAATTATTATACACTACCGGCCTTATGGGGTCAAGCTATCTTTATCTCTTCAATATGAAGGGTAGGATTAGAGACAAGGTTAATTTTAACCTTAAACTTATACTCAATTGTCTTTAAATCTTCTTTGTTCTTCAAGATTTCATCAATGATTGAAGGTGACACGGTAAGGTTGACTTCCTTTAAAACCTTCCCTTTTAAGAATCGTTTGAGCTCTTTTAAAGCATAAATTGCTATAGTCATAGGAGACTTAACTTTGCCCCTACCACCGCAATAAGGACAGAGTTGATATGAAAGCATCTGCACCGTTTTATGAATCCGCTCGCGGGTCATCTCTACCACGCCAAATTTAGAGATACCCAGAATATCGTATTTTGCCCGGTCATTACTTAATGCTTTTTTAAGCGTACTTAGAACTTCCCGACGGTGATTTTCCTTTTCCATATCAATAAAGTCGATCACGATTATCCCGCCTAAATCGCGTAAAATTAGCTGCCTTGCCGCTTCCTGAGCCGCTTCGCAGTTTACCTTAAAAGCAGTCTCCTCCTGACTAAATTTTTTCTTGAATCCGCCGCTGTTTACATCAATAACTACTAAGCCTTCCGTAGGTTCAATTACCAGATATGCCTTTGACTTTAAATAAACCCTACTTTCGTATATACGGCTAATCTGTTTTTCTATATCTTTTTCCGCAAATAACTCATCTCCGCGGTAAAACTCTACCTTTTTAGCAAGATAGCTTAAAAATGTACGCATAAAATGCTGGATGCGGTAAAACTCAGGTTTAGAGTCAACTAAAAGCTTAGAAACATCCTCGGTAAATGAATCACGGATTGCCCTTAATGTAAGATCGTATTCTTCGTAAATTAGACTGGGCGCTTTTTTCTGTCCAATGGTCCTCTCGAGCCTTTTCCATAATTTATAGAGGAATTGGGCATCGCGCATTAATTCCTGCTTAGACTTATCACAAGCAGCAGTGCGCACGATAAAACCAACATCTTTAGGAAGTTTTAAATCGTTAAATATCTGGCGCAGCCGCTTTCTCTCAACCTCATCTTCAATCCTGCGCGATATACCCACCTGTTTATCCTGAGGCATAATTACAAGATACCGTCCAGCTAAACCAATGTGCGTAGAGAGGCGCGGGCCCTTAGTTCCAAAAGACTCCTTAACAACTTGGACTAAGACTTCTTGGCCTTTCTTAATCTCCTTAGGGGCTTGAGCCTTAGGCGTATCCACAGATTCAAAAGCAAACTCTATCTCTGATAAATAAAGAAAACCCTTCTTAACTAAACCTATATCCACAAACGCGGCTCCTAAAGAAGGCAAAACCGCATCAATTCTCCCCTTATAAATATTTCCTACGATAGTCCTATCCTGCGGACGCTCAATATAATATTCCTGAAGCTGACCTTCAGAGACTATCGCAACACGCTTCTCTTGAGGTTCTACATTAATTAAAATTTCCCTGGACATCTTTTATTCTAATCCCTTCTGGTAGTTGCGGCTGAAGTTTATCTCTGAATTCTTCCGGAGAGACTGGAAACCTTAAGGCAATGGCCGCTTCTTCATGCTCGCTCTCTAGTCCTAATTTTAAAGCTCTTTTTAAGCTAAGCTTTGGATGCGGAGAAAAACCCTCGGACAATTTAAGCGGTAGATCTGCCCTGCGCATCGCGCGCATGAATAAACGCATCAAATCTAAATGCGAAATATACTTCATCATCCCAACTTTAGTAAAAACAAAATTTATCCTATACACTACTTTTTCTTTTTATCCGCAGGCTCAGCCCTTAATTCTATCTTTTGATCTAAGCGTTTCTCTAATCTCGCCAACTCTTGAGGGGTCAATTCGCCTTCTTGAATTATGCGGGCTTTAATAAAAATCAAGAGGTCAATTTTCTGCGTATCATTTGTCTCGCGGCCAAAGAATTTTCCAACCCAAGGTAATTTGCTAATAAAAGGAATCCCGATAAACTCTTTGCCCTTAACATCCTTTAGCAACCCACCGATAACCACCGTCTCACCGTCTCTAAGTAAAACTTGAGTCTGGGCTTCGCGCACATCAATAATCGGATATTTTGTCTCGGTAGTAGATTTAGTAGATCCAGTACCAGCTGTAGATGTAGCTGTAACATTAGAACTAGAAGAAGTGATGCTAGGATGAATAATCATATTAATATAGCCTTCTTCGCTTATCTGGGGCACAACATTTAATCTAATACCTATCTCCTGATAATAATCTAGAGTCTGGGTAACTGTTGCTCCAGATCCGGTATCTGTACCTGCAGTAACCGTAGATCCAAGTATGGGAGTATGATACCCAACCAACATAGAGGCTTCCTGGTTATCAAGAGTAAGGATGCTTGGCGCAGATAATGTATTTGTATCAGCATTATCCTCTAAGGCATGTATAACTGCCTCAAACTTAGTACCGGTCAATTTCTGAAAGACAAATTCAGCGCCTGCATTATAAGGCTCATACCCTAAAATTCCGGTTGATGATGGCCCGAATAAAGACGGAGTCAGAGCTGAACCAATAGTACCTCCATGCCCTCCTATTTCCTTTCCGGAAGCAACATCCTGCATGGTAATTGTATTGGTTCTTGCAGTATTATTGCCTCCTAACCCCCAATCAAAACCAATATCTCTTAACTTATTACGATTAACCTCTATAATCTTTGTTTCAATAAGGACTTGTTTTGGCTTCACATCAATCTTAGGCAATATTTCAGTGCGGATCCTATCTAAAAAACTAATAGTGTCGGTAACAATGAGCATTTTAGATTTTACCGAAGGGTCAAATTCCGCTTTTTTCATTACTGCCTCGCCCGTAGCGCTTTTTTCATATGAGACAGTCTCTGATTTTGCGGCTCCCGCGTTTTCTCTTGCTAGGGCTGCGCTAGTGTTTCCCGTATCCTTACCTATCTTAAATGTGCCGAATTGCCAACCCTTTTGGCCGCGGGCATAAAGAACCGAGGTTTTGCCGCGCGGAGAAAGTAATGGTATGATGATCTTTTGCGCATCCTGCGCGTCAAGAAACTTTAAGGTAAAAATCTCTGTTTGAAGCGGCTCCTCGGATGCGATCTTGGCAACATTCTCTATCTTGGTAACAAGAATAATATTTCCTTGTTTCTGATAGCCAAAACCATAAGTCTTTAAAATTACATCTAGAGCCCTTTCCCAAGGCACATCAACCATCCTAATGGTAACATTGCCAAGTACATCCGGAGTTGTCACAATATTGGTCCCTGCCTTTAAAGAGATAATCTTCAGGACATTATGAATATCTGCTTCGTTAAAATCCAAGGTCACGTTTTCGCTGGTACTTAAATTATTTTCGGCTGAACTCTTTATTACCTGCTGCACCGGCTGAATTTCTACCACCTCTAGCGGCAAAGTCTGCTCCTCCGCTATTACCGAAATAAAAGAGATAAATATTAGTACCGCGCAAGAGCTTAATATTTTTTTAACAATCATTCCCCCTCCTTACTTAACTCAACTTCAAAAGGTTGACCATCTTTTATAAAGATGACTTTTTTCTCTTCGATCTTAAGCACTTGATAATCACCTACAAAATCTCCCACCTTAACCACTAATCCGTTAACTATGGCATAAGACATGGAGATCTTGTCATAAATTATTCCCTCAAGCTCAAGCCCTTCAGTTACTGAACGAGACTTTATCTTAATGAACCTACCCTCTGGAGTAACTAACGGCATAAAAGGATCTCGTTCTCCCTTAGCATCATAAATGAAATCACCTTGCGCAAAAGAGAAACAATATACTAAAACGAAAAATAAATTCAGCAGAAATATTATTTTTAGTTTATACTTTCGCGGCCTAAAGTCTGCACTCTTTAGAGCACAAATGAGAGATATCCGCTCAAGTATTTCATTTAGGAAATCTCTGTAAGAAACTTTATTTCTTAACATAGGTTTTAAGCGTTAAACTTACTCTCTGCCTTAATACTTCCTCTGGCCGTGCTTCTATTTTAAAGCTCTCTACGGAAATAAACGTCTGGCTATTTTCCAAATCATTAATAAATTTGCCTAAATTATGA
The DNA here is from genome assembly GCA_020058085.1 of Candidatus Omnitrophota bacterium. Classification (GTDB taxonomy): domain Bacteria; phylum Omnitrophota; class Gorgyraeia; order Gygaellales; family Profunditerraquicolaceae; genus Sherwoodlollariibacterium. Next base: position 21,369 of record JAGVER010000015.1, read on the forward strand.
TAACCGCATATTAAATCCAAACTTATAGAAACCGGGCTAAATTTAAGAGAAGCAGCTGCCTTCTGCGTATCACGAGAAGGTTTAATCTGCAATATCCTAACATTATTAGCATTGCCTATTTTTGAAATATCCTGCAATAGAGAAGCCAGCTGGTAATCAAATATAATTTTCTTAGCCTTGCCCTGGGACAGATTCTTCTGCTGCGATTTCATATCCTGCATATTCTTTAACCCAAAATCCAGCACTTTAAAGTCATTCTTTAATTTTACCATCCCATCAGCTGACTTTTTTGCCCAATTCATCTGGGCTTTGAGCAAGAAATTAAAATCTAGATATAAAAACATGGTGCTTATAATCAGAATCAAAACTATCTTCTTGTTATCCAAGGCAAATTTCTCTATTAAATTAACCTTTTTTATCTCTTCTATCAATTTAATCATTTTAAAGTTCCAACTAAATTAAAATCTGCAACTTCATATCCACCTATAACTTCTTTTTGTATTGAACTTAATTCTAAAGAATTGAAATTTTTGACAAAATCAGGCCTATTCTTTAAATCATCAATGAAATTGCGGAGCAAAGAAACTTCTTCTTTAGTTAAGGATACCACTTTGCCCTGTAAATGAAACGTTTTTCCTGAAACTGAGATTACTTCAAACCATATTCCGGGAGGAAGAACTAAGCTTAATCTATTCAATTTCTCGGCCCAATTTATACGTTCATTTAACAACTTTTGTATATCTTTAGAGTCTCCAGAATAGAGCATTTGTTCATTATTAAAGTCTTCTAAGGTTTTTCTTTCCGGTAACATTCTCTCCCATTTATTTTTTAACGCGTTTAACTGCGAGGATCGAGCTACCCCTAAGAAAACGATAATAATATGCACCATAATCAATAACACAAAAATTAGAGGGACTAACAAAATAAATTGTTGCGCTCCCGGCTTAACGCTTACCCTTACAGACTGCGCCTTTACGGGCTTAACAACTCTATTCCTTAATTCTTCCGGTAATAAGTTTATCTCGATCATCTTTAGTTATTACGTAATGCCAAACCTACGGCTACGCTAAGCTCGCCTGATGATTTCTTAAGTTTCTCCGCGTCTATATTTTCTGGGATTTTTATCTTCTTAAAGGGATCCCAATATTCAACTTCAATACTTAATAAATGAGCCAACATTTCTTTTAAACCCTCAAACTTAGCGCTGCCTCCACTTAAAAAAACTTTGCTCACATTTGAAGCCCCTTGACTCTCATAATAATCAAACGAAGTCCTAATCTCCCTTGCTAAATTTATCAAAGCAGACTCTATCCCTGCGTTTATTTTGCTTAGCTTCTCCTTATCCGGATTGATCTTTAAGTTCTCCGCATTAGCAAAATCAATACTAAAAATATCCGCGATCTTCTGGGTAAAGGTATTACCAGCAATTTGCAAATCACGGCTTAGGCGCGGAATGCCATTATCTAATATATCCAAATTACTCATTGAAGATCCAATATTAAGAAGCGCAATGGCCTTATGCTCTTGACTATCCTCCTTGAAGGGATAATTAAAATTAAAGGCATTGAGCAAAGCTATGGAATCAATATCTATAATATTTGTTCGGCATCCTAGGCCTTCAATTAGCTTTAAACGCTGATTAACCAAATCTTTTTTTACTGCGGCAATTAAAACCAGCATTTTATTATCGGGTAGGTCATCCTTCAGGATATACCCATCCAGATTTACATCCGCGATAGAAAAAGGTATATGTTTTTGTGCCTCGAACTTAAGCGCCTGTTTTAGTTCCGCGCTATTCATACGGACAAAATTTACATAGCGGATTACGCTCTGCTGTCCAGAGACGGAAATATTAACTAAATCCCCACCGGAATGAGATTGTAAAATATGACTTAAAACTTCTCCCAGCTCAAACCGCGCAGGTTCAATATCAAAACCGCAAAGTTCAGCCTGATCTTTAGCTAGTTTTAGTTTAACCACTTTTATCTGGGATACTCCGATATCTACCCCTATGGAAAACTTATCTTTAGATAAGCCAATTTTTATTTTAGATAATATATTTTTCATATTAATCGTAATTATTCAACTACTCTTTTTTATCGCAGTCTTCCGATATCAAAAGATTTCCCGTAGTAACAGTAAATGCGAGCTTACCGGTTAATTTGCATTTAGTCGGAAAAGCATAACAACTATACCCTGAAGAATCTAATCTGGTGCAGCTATAGCTATACCCCTTGATTGAAGGTTCTGCCGCGTAATCTTTATCTAAATACGCGGGCTTAGACTGGCTTAAAATAGAGAGAGCCTTAGGATAAATTCCTTGATTATCACGGGCATAATTATCTAAAGCGGTAGCGATTGATTTTAATGTAGATTGAGCCATAGCCTCATTCTGGCTGTTAGTTATTTCTATAATTTTCCCAATGACAACCCTTAATAAGAGTGCACTTAAGGCGATAACTACCATTATTAAAACAAAGCTTTTTGCCTTCTCTCCCATTATTATCATATTAATTATAAATCTTAAAATCCGTATCACCAGGACTTGCAGTATCGCTTCTCCTGATTATCCCGCCGGTTACGATCTGGTAGTTATGATCCGAGAGAGCCTCACTGACCGCCATTGCGCGAATATCATAACCCCCTTGATCTATTGAACCCGGAATATAACGGAAATGGCCAACTTGGCCTATGCTTATAAAATCCTGCGGAGCGCATCTAGAATCAACTAAAAACTGTAGATTTGTTTCATCATTATTTAGAGAATATATCCCAGCATGCCCGGCAGCGTATATCTCAAAACTGGCAGCAATACTCTTTAAATTTGCTTGAGCATTTGATTCATTAGCCATCTTTCTTAGTTTAACCCCCTGTACTATCGCCATAATCAACAAAAAAGAAATAATGAAAACTACGAACATTATCTCCATGAGGGTAAACCCCTTTCGCTTTTTATTTTTCATAGGCATAATTTTAGCATAAAATGCAATCTTAGCAATCATTTTTTGCAAGAAAATCGCAGAGGCGATTTTCAGTGGTTAGAAAAGTGCTTTTTACTTTTCTACACCATAAATAATTTTGGTAAGGAAACCCTTGGCCTTCAAATGATTAGGATTTATTTTCAGTGCTCTCTTGATTGCAGAAACAGCCTCTCTTTTTGAACCTAGATTCCAATAAGCCAACCCGAGATTAAAATAAGCATCAGCGTAGCGCGGCTCAAGCTCCACTGACTTCTTAAAAGCAAAAACCGCTGCCTGGAATAATCCTCGAATAGCAAACTCTACGCCCAAATCATTATACAACTTTACCGCGGCGGTCAACTTAACGGATTTTAGGTACTTATTAATTATAGTGGGATAATCATTCTTCTCTTTAAATGAATCTGTAATCTCGGGAATAGAATTAAGAACCTCCCTAGTTGACAACTGAAGTTTACCTTGAGCCTGATAAATTTTAGCGATATTAAAATGAGTGAAATTTAACTTAGGATCAAGCTTTAATGCCAAGAAATAACTCTCCAGGGCTTTGTCCCAGAGGCCCTCGACTTCATAGATACAACCTATATTATTTTCTATCTCTCCAAGCTTTAAGAGAGGCGCGGACTTTTTGATCAATTCATACTCTCTCTTGGCATCATCAAACCTACCGATCTTAAAATAAACATTCGCCAGATTAGAACGCGCTTCAATAAGGTCTGGTTTAATCTCTAACGCCTTCTTGTATTCAAATATCGCCTTCTGATACATATTATGGCGGTATTCGTACTCCGTACCTAAATTATTATGAGACTGAAAACTATCCGGGGAGTATCTTATATTTTTTTCATAAAATACAACCGGATCCTGCCAGTCGGCATTGCGAGAAAAAGTAAGCATTCCATAAAACAAAATGAGGACTATTGCGGAAAGAATAAACAGTCCTTTCCTTAAATACCTGTTTAATAAATACACTACCATAACAAAAAAACTTATAGAAGATAGGTAAATAAAATGTTCGGCGATAAAGGCGTTTATAGGAAAAACCCCTGACTGCGGGAGTAAGAAGATTATAGCCCAAAATAACATGAAACAAAACACTTGACTGCCTCTTCTACGAGATAAGATACGCCAACAACAAAGACAAATCATTCCTAAAATAAACCAAGAAAGAAATAGACCTAAGAATGTGGATGGACGAATTATTGTCCAGCTCATATGTAAGCCAATTGGTAAAGATAAAAGCTTGAAATAGGTAAAGGCGACTTTAGGCAAAACAGTTATTCTTAAAATAAGAGGATATTCTGTTAACGCCGCAGGCCTAAAAGTCGCAAAATTAAAAATAGTCAACCTTAAAACAATATAACCTAAAGCAATTATGATATAAGGTAAAACCGGCTTGATAATCTCCGCCGGCATCTTGCATGAATCCCTGCGGAAATAAAAAAGATAAGCTAAAATAACTAATGGAAAGACCAAAGATAATTCTTTGGATAATAAAGCTAAGATAAAGGCAAGAAAAGATAGAACAAGATAGGTTAACTTAGGTTTATAACCTTTGCCTTGGGCGCGTATAAACAAAATTAGCGAAGAGAATAAAAATACCCCCATGAGCATCTCTGCCCTACCAGAAATATAAGTAACTACCTCTGTATTCAACGGGCTTATACTAAAAAACGCCGCGCTTAAAAACGATACGCTAAAACTGGCAATAATATTGCGCAGAAATAAAAAAACCAGAAATGATACCAAGATTTGAAGCAGGATATTGGTAATATGATAACCGACCGGATCTAACTGCCAGAAATAATAATCCCAGATAAAAGAAAGAGCTTGTAAAGGACGGTAGAAATTGGAACCAGATAAGGTACCGGCGTATAAATCATCCGAGAAGATCTTAAGCCCATTATGCCAATCTTGGATAAATGGATTTTTTACAATCAGGCCGATATCATCCCAGATAAATGGGCTATGCAGGGAATTAGAATAAACGACAAAAGATAAAACACTAATTACCAAAAATACCAATAATATTCTAAGCTTGGGCATATAATACTAAAGGGGAGGAGATTTCTCCCCTCCCCTATTTCTAACTATTCACAAACAACCTACTTTTATAATGGTGTAAGCGATCCCCCTGTGGTTGCGGTATATGTAGTAGTACCTGTCTGTGCTGAACCTGCTGTTGCAACTATTGTATAACCTGTTGAACCAAGAGTACAGGTATAATTATAACCCTGGACCAGGTTACCGCAATAGCTACCTGCAGAAGCAATAAATGTTGTCAGCGCAGCTACATCAGCCGGATAAGCACCAGCATTAGCTGTAGAGTAAGTCTCTGCTGCTGTAGATAAAGAACGAACGTTAGCCTTAGCTGCCGCGGTATTAGCGGTAATTCTGGCCTGCAACAAGTTAGGTATAGCAATAGCTGCTAAAAGAGCTATAATTGCCACAACGATCATGATTTCGACGAGCGTAAAACCCTTTCTATTCATTTCAAATCCCCCTTTCTAAAGGTAAGATTAACTTTTTGCGATCTTTCTACTTAACCCCTGTTCTTACTATTGTATAAATTATAACTACCGATCTTCCAAGGGTTTATCTACTTCTCACGCTAAAGTTGCCTTTTATATCTCCAATACAATTATACTTTTTCTTTGCTATCTTGTCAAGCTTAAAATAATGGGGACGGTTCTAATTTTCTTTCAGGAAAATTAGAACCGTCCCCATTATTTTCAACCAAGAACAACATCAATAGTACTAACTCGCTTCACGGGTAAACTTAAAATAATCTTACGGTTTATTACCAAGTAGTTCCCTTTATTTACAGTCAATTGCCTTGAATTTATCTTCAAGCCTTTAATCTTATATCTGCCATATCCGAGCTTGCGTGAATTTATAAAGTTAATACGTAAATGGCGGCCGGCAAAATCCCGAGTAATACTTATTTTAGTTGAACCTCGAAATTGTTCTTTAGCCAATTTTGGTTCAATAATAAGTTTCCCAGCCCGCCCATAAACACCGAAGACCCGGGTTAATATTGTAAGTATAAACCAGCTGGCTGAACCAGTTAAATACGAATACATCCCCTTCCCTTGAGCATCAAAATATTCCGGCAGGCAAGGATAAATCCTGCTTTTTTCAAAGTCCGCCGCTAACCTATAGAGCGAACTTAAAGCCTTCCACCCTTGATTAACCAACCCTCTGCTATACAAAGCATAAGCATACATTACTACCATATGCGAAAAGATCGCGCCATTCTCTTTATCTCCATAAACAAATGAGAAAGCCCTGCCTAAAGAATACTGTTCTTCTTTAAAATCAGTATTTAAATGATACCCGCCGATTTTCTTATCAAAAAGGTATTTTTCTATGCTCTTAACAATCCTTTCTACCTGTCCCTGATCGGCTACTCCGCTTAAGATCGGAAAAACCTGAGAAGCAAGCATCATCTTTAAGGTATTGCCATACAATCCCTCAACTCGCGCTTTTTTGTTATCATAATAACCGTTGAAAAAACCTTCCTTGAGCCATTCTTTTTTTCGGATATGCCCAAGAATCCAGCTGGATTTTATCTTTAAATCGCGCGCTAAATCCTCAACTTTAATTTTAATTTTCTCTCCGGAGATTACACATTTCGTCTTCCCAAAGTACTCTTCCAATACTTTCTGCTTAAGCCCGATATTATTATAATTTATATGCTTAAAAAGGTTCTTTATCTCTTTGGCGATTTCAATTTCTTTTTTACCTGACTTAAGCAGCAGTTCTACAAGCCGAGAGAGATTCTTGGCATACATTGTACTAAAAGCAACACTCTCGCCAAATTCCTGCGCCATATCTAATCCGTCATTCCAATCCGCACCCTCAAGCCGAATATGGTTATGCGATCCAACATTGAAAAATTGGGTTAAGTTCTGAATTAAGAGATGCTCAAAGATCGTCCCTCGGTAAATCTTGCTGGAAGAGATTTTAAGTTTATTGCCGAAGCTGGCGCTCCAATCAGTATCAATCTTCCTTGACCGCCAGATGTGCTGGTCGCAAAAATAATCTGCCTTTTCAAATAAAATATTGAAATCACCGGTTTCGTTAATATATAGATCCAGAGCTAAAAGCGGCCAGATACCATGGTCCATCCAGACCCGCGCAATGTTATTACGATCAGCGATAAACTCACCTTGCCTTTTCCCTATCACAGTCGCATTGGAACCATCAATACGCACACCTGAAAAATTATTAATTAAAATTTTGCGCGCTTCTCTAGGCTCGCTTAAAATTAACCCTAAACAATCCTGCCAGAGGTCACGCCAGCCGCGGCCGCCTTTACCATAATCAAAATCCGGCAGGAATGAACAACCAAATATTTTTCTTAAAGATGGCTGAACAGCCACCCACTTAAACCAATTATCAAAATCATTATCACCTGATTTAATACTGATTCTATCCGCTTTATCAATCCAGAAGTTTTTAGTTTTATTTAAAGACGCGTCTACTTGTTTTTGAGATTTAAATTTACTAACCACGCTATTTATACCCTGAAGCCGTTGCGCGATCCCCATTACTACGGTATAAGTATAAGCTTTACCGGAAGCTAATACTGCTTGAGAAAAACGCAATCCTCCCATCGCCTCTCTACCCTGTATGCTTCTTTTAACCGGTAGCATATTCTTTAATACGCTCTCCGGCGATTCTAAATCTCCCAAATCACCACAAAACATCTCTTGTGTTGGATAAAAATGTTGCGGCATATTGCCTCTCTCATCCCAGCCTAAAACAAAATAATAATTCTTATTCGGCTTATGCCCTGCCTCATCGAATGAAAGCGTAGGCTTTGAAATGACGCCATACTTATTCAGAATAATCCGCTGCAGTAAAGAAGTTACATGACGATGATCACGAATATTATTTGCGCCCCGGGCGTAAATGGGGATGGCTGCGGTAGGAATAAAGCAAACTTTTTTGCCGGATACGTTAGTAATTTTAACCTGCATTATCTCAACCGGCTCACCTGATGCCGGCACGAAAGAAAGAATTTCTGCCTTTAACCCGAGTTCTTCATTCTTACTACTAACTCTCTGCCAGAGCAAGCCAGCCTCTAGATCAGACTCGCGATCTTTGATTTTGGTTATTGACCAAATCTTATTTTTATCTAAATATATCCAGAAATTTCGTGAGGCTTTCGATAGAGATAAATCAATGCGGGAGACCGGCGGCATAAGAAAAGAATCCTGCCCGCTTTTTATATCACCGTGTAAATCAGGTGACAGAGAAGACATCAACGCTTCATTACAGAGGGGAAAATAAAGAGTTTTTATCTTATTCGTGGAAGAGAATATAAAACTACCAAAATTATCGCTAAACTTGTAAGGCTTACCCATAGGAACCTAAGGTATCATAAGATAAAGTGTTTTTCAATAAAAAACCTGTTTTCCTAAATGGCTGAACGGTTAAATCCAGCCCTACAAGAGTAGGTAAGCTCGGTAAAAACTGATAACCTTGAAACATCTATAGGAACCTCTCAAAGCAGCCGGAAAAATTCTCTTTCATCATCTGGTAGATTTTTTCTTTATCTGAATAACGAATTTTTGAGAATCTTATGCCATAAATTTGTTTTGCCTTAACTTCTCTATGCCAAGTAACAGAAATTTCGATATCAAAAAAATGCTTCTCATTAAAATAAAGCTCTACACGTGCGTTAACCTCTGGTATTTTTTCTGTCATAGCTAGAGAAAATCCCTTCATGTTTAAATCCCTAACTTCACAGGTCAGATAATCTTTAGAACCATGCCACTTTATTTTAGCAGGTGCCGCAATCTTCCACCTCGGCAATAGCCTTTTCTCAACAAAGGCGGGCTTTGGAGGCAGATCTTTTTTCTTTTGGAGAAAACTAAATAAACCCATTCCCTAATTCTCCTTTGCTAAAAGTTTTTGATTCTTTAATTGCTCAATAAATTCAACTCTACTCTAATCTACCATCTTGAATAGAATTATACCATTTCTATCCCATAATCCCAAGCAAGCAAAAAGGGCTGAACGATTAAGTCCAGCCCCTGAAAATAATGGTCTCCGCTATCGCATGACGGAAAATTAGAACCATCCATTAATTCTAACTATTTAGCTAGCTTACGATATCCAATAAATATAAGCACTACAAAAGCAACTAATAATGATAAAAATCTCATCCAATCTTGGAGTGCAGACCAATAAAACATATAGCCCTCGGTTAAAGAGAAAATTCCTCCAAACATAAGACCTGTTCCTATTGCCTGGATGGGAACAATGGCACCAATAATGATGCAAATTATACCTACTGGAACAGCTACAAAGAAAAGTGTTCTCTGGAAAATCTTTTCTTTTTCACGCCATATCCTATCTTTTTCTTTTCTTTCTTTATCTATCTTCGCCCTTTCTTCAGGAGTGGCCTTATCGTATCGTTGGTAAGAGTAGCTGTCGTAACGATCTTGCCATTTAGGTGCAGGGCTGAATGTACTAACCCCATAGTGAACCAACATAGGTAAAATTATTGCAATACCAAACCCTAAAGCAAATTTCTTTGCAAGCATTTTCCCTCCTTTTTAATAAATCTAAAGATTCTTTAGCATCTGTTCAATGACCTGAATATGCGACTTTTCAACGCAACTTAACTTCCTTAATACAACTAATAGCGGAAGACTCTCTGTATTACCGATCAGTTGTTTACAAAAATGGCTATAGAAATCGAATGCAGATTTTTCTCTTACTAAAGCAAGATTCAATGCTTCTTCGGCCCCCTTAGGCTTACTATACTTTTCTTTAGTTTCATACTTCATAATTCTTCTTATTTGAATTTCTGCATTACATTTCTCATTATCCAACATTCTTCGAATACCCCTAATATGAGCTTTTTCGGAATCACGTAACTTTCTTAAAGTAGATACCAAACTAAAATTTTTTTTATCTTTCAATAACTGATTATAGAATTTATATGAATCTATTTCTTTTTGTAATGCAATCCCTAAAGCATCTCTAGCTGTATAAGGTTTAGAATATTTAGCTTTCTTAATATATTTCATTATCCCCCTTGCACAATAAGTACACACCAGCAAATCCGCCCAGAATGGGCGCACTTAGCGATCATTTAAGCCAAGGTGCGATAATAAGGCCGGGTGCTTATTGTTTATAATTTTATACTTTCGCGGCCAAAAACATTGCCTTTTAAGGCAAGGATGGATAATGGCCGCTCAAGTATTTCGCTTCAAGAAACCGCGGGCTTTAGCCCGCGGAGCTTCATTTAAGTTTCAGTTACAATTTAGGTAATACGAATTGATTTATTTTTTCCCTATCCTCTTTGCTTATAGAGACAAATTCTACACCGATTTCATATGCTTTACTAGAGCTTGAAGTGCCCACCATAGATTCTTTTGACCAAACTGCTCTACCGGTTGCAGAGATCGATTCCTTTGAACCTGGCAGCAAAAACTTAAGGTCCAGCATAGTATAAGGATTTAGCCTTTCAAAAGCAACAATACGTATTCCAATTTCACTTATATCTTTGCTTAGTATCATCGGATCCGGTACTTTCTCTGGCGAAGATATTATTTTATAGTCTACCTTTACGTTAAGAGAAACCCTGGGAAAAGCCCTTTTTTCATCAAATGCCATAAGCCCTCCTTTTTGTATATTTTACTCCAAATAAAAACCCTCAACAAGCATTATTCTTGTAGAGGGCTCATCATTAATAACTAACATGGGAAAAAACATATCATTTTTTCCAACTAAAGACCATTTGTGATATATTCTATTACAAAGGGTTAAGAAGAGAACAAAAAATCCGCTCTTTAAGCGGATTAATTGGTTGCTGATAAATTATTTATGGAATACCTCCTTAAGGATTACATTTGCAATATTCTCAGCTAAAAGTATGTTTCCTTTGTCAGTGCAATGCCCAAATTCACCACCGAACTCTTGCCCGTATCTAATGTAACTAAATAAGCATATAAATATGCTCTTCCTGCTTCCAGCACTATAAGAATAAAATATTGAATTTAATTATAGCACTCGATGAGCATAAAACAACAAAAAACCCGCTCTTTTATAAGCGGGTTTCTGTATCAATTGCGGGGCTGAGATTTGAACTCAGGACCTCAAGGTTATGCTTACTACTTCAGCTTGCGCTGCTCCACCACAAAACTTGACGGATTCGTAGTCTGGACTATATCTTGACCCTTAATTAAAAGGGCCCCTGCCGTCTAGTCTCTACACCTTTCCGTAACAAATCTTAACGGACTTGGCTCGGTATTACCTCACATTAAGAAGGCACCCAAACATAAAGGATTGTTTGGTGCCCACTCTCTGTGGGGCTTCACCGAATTTGACAGGTTATCCTTCAATCGTTACCGACTGAAGAGCCCATTAGACAACAAAAATTGTCCATTGAGCCTTGCGAGCTACCAGGCTGCTCCACCCCGCGATTATTTTTTAAAACAAGAAAATCGTTAATATTATAACACAATTTCTATATTAGCAAACTAAATAATTACCTTTTGTTCTTCTCCGGAATTATCTTAATCGGAATTTCACCTTTTCTAACTACTCCCATCTTCTCCCGGGCAATTCTCTCCTGATAAACCGGATCGTTTTCTATTCTTTTCAGTTCCTGCTGTAACAAAGCATTCTCTACGTTCAGACGCCTAATCTTGTCTTCCAAATCAATATTCTTATCCCTTAACCCCTGCAGTTTAGCAAATCCCGGGATAAACAATACCAGGATAAAAGCCGTAACCCCAAAAGACCAGAATGCTTTTTTTAATGTGGCTAACATCTGCTATTTACTTAAAGAAACATCGGCATAAACTGCCTTAGGCCCCAGCCCTTCTTCAATCCTCAAAAGTTCGTTATACTTACAAATCCTGTCCGTACGCGAAAGCGAGCCGGTCTTAATCTGGCCGCAACCGCAAGCTACCGCCAGATGAGCAATAGTAGTATCCTCTGTCTCGCCTGAGCGATGAGAGATAATTGCCTTATATTTATTCTTTTTGGCAATATTTATTGCCTCTATCGTCTCGGAGAGCGAACCAATCTGGTTAACTTTTATCAGTATAGCATTACCAATTTTCTCCGCAATCCCTTTCTTAAATATCTTAGGATTAGTCACGAATATATCGTCACCGACTAATTGGACCCTATCGCCCAACTTATTAGTCATCTCCTGCCAACCTGACCAATCATGCTCGGAAAGCCCGTCTTCGATAGAAAGAATCGGATACTTGCTTAACCAACCTTCATAAATCTGGATCAGATCAGCAGAATTCTTTTCCGCGCCATCAAAGCTATACTTACCATCATTGCAAAATGAACTTGCCGCGCAATCCAGAGCTAAAGAAAGATCTTTGCCCGGTTTATACCCGGCTTTATCAATCGCCTGAATGATTAAATCCAGAGCTTCTTGATTAGAGGTAAGATTAGGAGCGAATCCGCCTTCATCTCCAACGGAAGTGGAGAGTTTCTTAGATTTAAGCAAAGACTTTAAATTATGGAAGACTTCGGCAGCCATGCGCAAAGCTTCGTGAAAAGTTGGCGCACCAACCGGCATAATCATAAATTCCTGAATATCCAGATTATTATCCGCGTGTAACCCGCCGTTTAAGATATTCATTAAAGGCACAGGTAAGATTCTGGCCTTTTCACCACCCAAGAATTTATATAAAGGCTGTTTCTTAGAGATCGCTGCGGCTTTAGCTACGGCCATAGATACGCCCAAAATTGCATTAGCGCCAAAATTAGCTTTATTCTCCGTGCCATCTGCTTTTATAAGTAGTGAGTCTATTTTATTAAAATCAGGAACAAGGCCCTTTACCTTTGACGCGATTACAGTATTAACATTATTAACCGCTTTCAATACACCTTTGCCTAAATACCTCTTTTTATCGCCGTCTCTTAACTCCAGAGCTTCATTATCTCCAGTCGAAGCACCTGATGGGACTGCCGCCCGCCCTAGAACACCATTCTCTAAGATCACATCTACCTCTACTGTTGGATTTCCACGGGAATCCAGAATCTCACGGGCTAATACTTTCTTAATCTTGACCATTTTATTCTCCTTGCCCAGAAAGGGCACACCGACCTATCCTTTAAGGCCGGGTGTCATGATTAATTTTTTAGAATTTGTAAAACCAGGAAACATATTATACACAACACCAATATACAGTCAAGGAATAAGTTGAGCTCCTTGAGGTTTTGTCTAGCGAAATCCTTGGTCGAACGTTAGATGAGACCAAGGAGTGCTCAAATAGTTTGACATAAAGTAAAAGTTGTGATAACTTTATCTCTTGAGGTGAAAAAATGAATTTACGAAAAGTAAAAGTATTTTTAAGGTTACACTGGATAGGCGTTGTTTCGATAACCTTATTGATTATTATTGGCATTTCCTTCGTCTTCTTCCTACAAGCTGCTATTACTGCCTGGACTACTTCAGAATCATATTTTAAAAAATCCGCCCTTGCCCAATATGGCATGTTCTTCTATATATTTCTAGTTTTACATATTATCAGCATGCCTTTAAGTGTAGTGGCGATGCTCTGGACTATGCGCGGTGGATATATGAGTTTTACTAAAATGGGTAAAAAAGCAGTTAAGGGAGCAGATATTCGCATAGGCTGGAATGACGTTATCGGCATGGATGAAGCCAAAGAAGAAGCCATGGAAGTAGTGCGCTTGGTGACTGACCGCGCCCACCTTCAGCGTATCGGAGGAAAAATCTTAAAAGGCATATTAATGATGGGGCCTCCGGGCTGCGGTAAAACCTATCTTGCCAAAGCCATTGCCACCGAAGCAAACCTTCCTTTTATAGCTATGTCCGGTTCGGAATTTATTGAAATGTTTGTAGGCGTAGGCGCAAGCCGCATACGTAAACTCTTTAAACAAGCACAGCAGCTAGCTTACATTGAAGGCGGTTGCATCATCTTTATAGACGAACTTGATGCTGTAGGCTCCCAGCGTTCAGCAGGAGGTTTCGGCGGCCAGAGAGAAGCTAATTCCACACTAAATCAGCTCTTGGTTGAAATGGATGGCCTAAAAGATAAAGAACATAATATCGTTATCATCGGCGCGACTAACGCGCCAGAATCTTTCCTTGACCGGGCGTTATTAAGGCCCGGAAGATTTGACCGTAAATTTTACGTCCAGCTCCCTAATCTAGAAGAACGCGCAAAGTTGGTTCAATATTATTTAAAAGGCGTTAAATACGACCCTGCCATTGACGTAGCACGGCTGGCCAGATTAACCGTAGGAAACAGCCCCGCAGATATCGCAAACCTAATTCGAGAAGCAACATTGATTGCCGTAAGAAACCATAAAGAACAAATCTCGATGAAGGAATTTACCGAAGCTTACGATCGGGTAGAGATGGGCATCAAACACAAAGTAGTATTCAATGAAGATGAACGAAGAAAAATCGCCTACCATGAAGCAGGGCACGCTATTGCTATGTATTTCCTGGCTCCTCATTCAGATGTCTTTAAAGCCACAATTCTGGCGCGGGGCGGGGCATTGGGCTTTGTCATGCCACAGCCTCGTGAAGAATTGCACATAGGAACCAAAGAACAATTCCTGGGCAACATTAAAGTGAGTCTTGGCTCTTACGCCGCAGAAAAACTAAAGTTTAACACCACCACTTCCGGAGTAGGCCAGGATTTTAATCATGCTATGCAAAACGCTTATAATATGGTTTGGAGATGGGGCATGGGCAGCTCCGGCCTAGTGGGAGATTATACATTACTCGAAACAATGCGCGAGGATTATGGATCGTTTCGAGGCGAGAAATCTTCCTTCCTCTCTGAAAAATTAAAAGAGCAGTTGAGCGCTGATGTGCAGCAAATCCTAAATACTTGCCTTAAAGAAGTAGAAGAACTTTTGAGAAATGAGTCCGATCTTCTTGACCGCTTTGCGCAAGAACTACTTGCCAAAGATGAACTCAATTATGATGAAATCGAAGCCATCTTTAAAGAATTTAACAAAATCCGTCCTGCTATCCGTTAGCTTATCCTCTCTTCTTATATCTGGTTGCTCTTACCCAAATGAGCCAACCTATAAAGAAAAAGACATTCCTGATATTATAAAAAAGATCTGCAAAGATGAATATGGCCTTGATGTAACCACCCAAAGAACGGCTAATACCTTATGGGTTTACGCACCAGTAGATCAAATCCTTCATAAAGATTACGGAAAAGATCAAAATAAAATATTTGACGAGAAAATGGTTGATAAACTAAGAAATATCCTGATCACCATAGGCAGGGTATTAATTAGTTCGGATAATACCCCTCAATTCTTCGCCCTTCTTGTCTCGGATATCAATTTAGGGATAGACTATACAATTAGCGGAAATATATTAGATATAAAAAAGAGCTACGCCGCATTCATACCCGAAGAAGAATCAAACCGCAGGTATGTAGTAAAATTTTCATCTTCACCTGAAGCTATAGGCGACAAGACAGGATTTCATTTTATTCCATATGACATAACTATAAGCGAA
>JAGVER010000004.1 GCA_020058085.1 Candidatus Omnitrophota bacterium
GGCTTGGAAACAAGGGTTTCATGAGCTGATATTTCAACTTCAAAACTACCCCTTACGCCCGATATCTTAAGCCCTTCTTGATTAATCGCGTGAATTGACTCGGGCCGGCCAACTAATGATACATCTTCACCTTTTAACTTGAGATAACCTGCGACTAAAGCGCCTATTGCGCCTGCTCCGATTACCGCAATTTTCATCTGATAGGCCTGGGGAAACCGTATTTTTTATAGTCAAATCCGGTCTGATCTAAGAGCCTTACCATCATGCTATAAAAGGGAGATGGTACACCGGAGAAGAATGCAGCCACAACATCCTGCTCTTCCACCTTTGAACCGTTTCTCACCCGGACATTTTCCTCGGCCATTTTCATTACCGCTTCTTCGGTAATATGGCGGTGGAAGATGGGAATTTTTGAGATGAATATCTTGAATTTATCTTGTGTTCTAAGATCCCAATCCATAATTTAATGAGCACATAACTTACGAACACGCCAGTGTGAGTAAGTTATTGTGCGAATTAATCCCGTTGAGTGTGGCAAAATTATCGAAAGAATTTTGCCACAGCCTACGAAACGGGATCTACGCATTTAATAAACGCATAACTCATATAGTAAAATTTGACTATCTAAATCTAAGATTATTTTATAATTTTCGGGGGCTTATGTCAAGTTAATATTGAGCTCCTTAAGCTTTGGTCTAGCGCACCTTGCCAAATAGGATTGGCAAGTGCGCACTGGCTGTGCGAAATTTGAACTCCTCAAGGTTTTATCTAGTGAAATCCTTGTTGCCGTAGGCAACAAGGAAGTTGATCGAACAATAGTGAGATCAAGTACAAAAAGAGATTACTGAGATATTTTAGCTAAGGCTTCGGATATTTCCTTGTTCAGAAATACCTCGTTACCAACATCATCCCAATGCACAAAAACATTGGCTACTGCAGAAAGGCCCTTCTTCTTAAGTAGGGATTCAACATATTCTGAACATCTCTGAGCACTAGCCTTAAAACTATAAATATAAAAACATAAAGCTTTTTTACCAGCTACGCCCTTAGTAAGAAGCAGGTATTTAGTGACCGGGGCTGATGGCCGTCCGCCCCATACCGGTATCCCCACGCAGAATAAATCATATTCCTTAAGATCGGATTTTATCGTGGCGAGCCTGACAAACATAGGAAAGAATCTGTAGAATGTCCGCTTCAACAAATTCTGCCTCTTATCTCGATATTCAATCTCGGCAATATTAGCCTCGCCTTTCTTGCGTAAAACATCTGATATTAGATCTGCTACTCGTGCGGTATTGCCATAACGAGAATAATAAACTATTAAGCTTTTCATCCAACCTCCTTGCACAGCAAGTACACATTCCGCAGAAGCGGGATACTCGACACTCGCCTCAGATGAGGCGCACTTTGCCTCGATTGGTAAAGGTGCATTTATGTCGAGGTACCGACCTATCAAATATTGAGCACCTTATATTTTTAGTCTAGCCCTAAAAACTGGATCCTTGATCGAACACAAGTAAGATCAAGGAAGGCCGGGTGCCAGACAATTAACTAATCTCCTCAATCGGAAAAACAAACGCTTTGATCCCCTCGTGGCCAACTTTACTCTTTAAATTCCTGACTCCGGAAAGCATCTCTTTGACCTGCAACCCCTCACAAGCCACATAGATAATATTATTTAACCCCGGCCAAATATCATTCCCTAAATGAGTCCCGCTTGAGGTACCGCGGCCAAAAACCCTGGAAACCTTAGTATAGTTTTTCATAATACAACTTTCTAATATTTCCATAACCTCATTATCCAGTGCCTCATTATAGACGACCATGAGCATTTTCATTTCTTATTCACCCCCGGTAAAGCTGATTTCCTATGAAATACTGCGTAAAGCGTAGGAACAAATAACATCGTAACCAAAGTAGAAACCGAGAGGCCACCGATCATAGTAATACCCAAAGGCTGCCAGACCTCGGACCCTTGACCGTGAGAGATAGCTAAAGGCAAGAGACCCACAATGGTAGTAATTGTAGTCATAAGCACCGGGCGCAAACGATCCTTGCCCGCGACTGTCACGGCATCATACATGGAAAAACCGCGCGCGCGCAGCATAATAATATAGCTGATAAGAACGATAGCGTTATTTACTACTATGCCCAGAAGCATAACTATGCCCAGAAAAGTAGTTATACTTAAGGTGGTTTGAGTTAATATAAAGCCCAAGATTACTCCGATAAAAGTAAAAGGTATGGCAAACATAATTATAAAAGGATCTAAGAGTGATTCAAACTGCGCCGCCATAACCATATAAACAAGCACAATGCCTAAAATAAGCAGGAGCGTAAGATCAGTAAAAGCCTTCTTCTGCTCCTCTGCCTCTCCGCCTATATTTATAGTAATGTCCGCTGGTAATGTAATCTTATCAATCTCCTTCTTTAAATCCTCAACAATCTTTCCCGAAGACCGTTTATAAGCATTGCATTGAACCCTTACCATTCTTTCGCGATTTTTACGCTCAATTCTATCAGGCCCGCTTGTTTCATAGATCTTGGCTATATTACTAAGCTTAATCTGTTTCCTATTATTCCCTAAGCGGCTCTCTAACGCTTCTAGCTCCACAAAAGGAGTATTATCTTCGGGTAGCGGAGCAACTATAGAAATATTTTCTATATCTTCTAATTTCGTACGCGAAAAATCCTCAAGCCTGACATAAATATCATAAGTCTTGCCCTTTTCGCGATATTTCGTAGCAGTCGAACCCTGGATAAAAGTCTTTAAGGTAGAGGTTATAGTACTCATATCCAACCCGAGGCTTGCTGCTTTTTCTCTATCCACATCAATCTCTAATTCCGGGCTGTTTGCTTCTCGAGAAATACTGACATCAACGGTCCCGGGGATCTCCTCCATAATCAATTTTATCTTCTGCGCCAAAAGATTCGTCTGCTCAAAAGAATGCCCGATTATTTCAAGCTGCACAGCCTTGCCGCCTGTACCGGTAATAAGGCGGCCAAGAGGATTACCTACAGAGATATCCGTCCTCAATACTCCGGGGATAAGCTTAATCTTATTTCTTAATGCCTGACCTACCTCTCCCACCGAACGCTTTCTTTCTTGCTTTGGAATAAGTTTTGCTCCGGCAGAAACTATATGTGTCCCGGAAGAACCGCCTATTAATCTACCCACGCCGGCGACCTGTCCACTTCTTACATAATAATATTTTGCCTCCGGAATATCTTTTTTTAAGATCTCTTCTATTCTTTGTGCTACCTTATCTGATTCCTCAATACGCGTTCCTATAGGCAAATTAATAGTCAGGCGTAAATCACCAGAATCCTCTTCAGGCATAAATTCATTTCCTACAAACGGTACAAGGAGTAAGCTCAAAATAAAGACAGCAGAAAATCCCATAAGAATTAGTTTCTTGTGCCTAAGTGAGAATCCTAATGCTCGGCTATAAGAACTCTCCCAACTCTTAAACCATCTCTCTGAAGTCGCGTGAAACCGAGAAATTAACCTTGATTTTCCATTCGTGTTATTAAAACGCAACCACTTAGCGCAGAGCATGGGAGTAAAACTGGTAGCGGTGAATAAAGAGGCCATAAGGGTTACAACGATAATTATCGCTAAACCGCCGAAGATTATCCCGACTACTCCCGGGATAAATAACATCGGCATAAATACTACCACAGTAGTTAATGTCGAGGCTGCTATCGCCAGAAATATTTCTGAAGTCCCAAAGATAGCAGCTTCCGAAGGCCTATTCCCTCTCTCCAGCCTTCTAAAAATATTATCCACAACTACAATGGCGTTATCTACTACCATTCCGGTAGCAATAGCTAAAGAAGAGAGACTTATGGTATTAATTGTGCCTTTACTTAAGAATAAATAGATAAAAGCGATTAGAAGAGAAAACGGTATAGTCAAAGCAATAATCAAGCTTGGCACAAATGACCGGAGGAAAAACCATACCACTAAAACTACAAGGACTATACCCAGCCATACCGAAGACTTGAGAGAATCTAGGGAATTTATAATATCTTCAGAGGTATCGAATATAACATTTACCTTAATATCTACGGGAAGGGTTTTAGCTAACTCATCCATTTTTTTCTTTACTCTATTGGTAACCTCCACTGTATTTATCCCGCTCTGTTTCTGAACCATCATCATAATCCCTGGGTGTTGGTTAATACGAACCAAGCTAGTAATCTCTTTAAAACTATCCTCTATCCTAGCAACATCTTTTAGATATACAGACTTTCCATTGCGCTTACCTAAAATTAAAAGATTGATCTCCTCAGGTTCAGCAAATTCTCCAGGAATACGTATAAGATAATCAGTGAGCCCGGTTTTCAAGCTCCCTATTGGCTGGGTTATATTCTCCTGTTTTAATTTATTTTGTATATCAAGAACGGAGTACCCATACCCCTCTAGGCGTTGCCTATCAATCCAAATATTAATCTGACGTTCCATCCCACCGCCATTTATCTGAACTGTACCTACGCCCGGAAGTTGCCTTAGGGCATCCCCAATTCTTTTATCGACTAAATCATATAACTCGGGATATGACTGTTTAGCAGTTATGCCAAAATAGACTATAGGTATATTAGCTGTATTGAATTTAAAGATGATTGGATTATCCATCTCATCAGGGATATCGGGAAGGAAGCGTTTAGCTCTATCAATACGGTCGCGGACATCATTAGACGCCTCATCAAGATTCGTCCCCCAGATAAATTTAAGGGTAATTAAAGAACTCCCCTCTGAAGATGTCGAAGAGATCTTCTCTAAACCCGGAGTTGTCCCTAGTTGATTTTCAAGCTCTTCAGTTACATTTATTTCTACATCCTCAGAACCTGCCCCGGGATAAGAAGATATTACGCTTATAGATGGCGGCTCAATCTCAGGCATCATATCAATACCCAGTCTGCTCAAAGAATAAAGAGCCAAAATAACGATCGCAGAAAAAATCATCAAATTGGTAACTGGTTTCTTTACGCCAAATTCCGGTAAATTCATTATTCCTCAACCTCCGGTTCAACTCTTGCGCCATCAAAAAGTATTTGCTGACCCACAATCACTACCGAATCTCCTTCTTTTAAGCCTTCTTGTACTTCATAATAAGAACCTTGACGTATACCAAGCTTTACTTTCTTCGCAACAGCTTTCTTGCCTTCAGCCACGAATACGTAATTATCAGGCGAGCGGCCTAGAACCGCCTCTTTAAGTATTACCGGTACACTTCTCCTGACTTCCAATGCCAATCTTACTTTAGCAAACATTCCAGATTTAAGTTGATGATCGAAATTATCCAAAGTTATTTCGATAGGGGCAGTACGGGTAGATAAATCTACGACGGGACTGATCTTAGTTACTACTCCTTTAAATTCTACAGACGGATAGGCGTCTACGGTAATTATCGCCTCCTGGTCTATATTTACCTTAGGTAAATATCTCTCCGGTATATCCAGATCTATTTTTACCTTATCCATGCTCACTACCAAGGCTATCGAAGTTTGTGCAGTTACATTTTCTCCGATATCAACATATACCCTCCCCACGATACCAGTTAAAGTGCTTTCTACAGGAGCCTTTTCAAATTTAAGCCCGACTTCATCACGATCAATAAAACAGATAGCTTCTCCTTTATTGATAGAATTCCCGTCTTGCTTTACCTTTTCAATAATCTTGCCACTTACCTTAGGATAAATTATCGCCTCATCTTTAGCCTTAATATCCCCAGTATAATCCAAGGTTTCATAAAGCTCTTGCAATTGAACCTTATCAACCTTAACCGGGATAGATTCCTCAAGTCTGGCCTTATCAAGTTTTGATTGGCAGCCAACGATTGAAACTACCAATATTAATAAAATTATCAATTTAGAGAAGCTCATTAAATCCCTCCTGTGGCTTTGGCTATCGGAAGCCAAACCACGGCCTCCTGGCCTGTCGCTTTTTCAAAATTTGCTTTAGCTATCGTATAATCATAAGCGGCCTGATTTTGATTAAATCGTGATACTTCATATTTTATTTCGGCATTACTTTTATCCAGAAAACTTAACTCTCCTCTTTTATACTTCTCACTTACGCTTTGATAATTATCATAATACACCTTATAATCTGATTGGCTGGATTTAATCATAGCGATAGCATCTTTTAAGCCTAGATACGCGTCTTTCAGCTCTAATATTATATCTTTTATCGCTTTCTCCTTAAGTAGCTGCGTCTGTCTTAAATCAATGACCGCCTGCTCTACTTTTGCTTTTGTCCGCCAGCCATCAAATATCGGCCATGAAAATGTGACCCCGAGAATATTATAATCGTTCCAATTCCTGGTATTTACTGTGGTAGTTACCGCGTGTGATCTACTGTAATAATCCCAAGATGCATAAATATTTGGCCGCGTATCTGATTTAGCTATCTCTATAGAACTTTTATCTGCTTTAAGTTGCGCCGTATGCTGTCTGATCTCAGGCCTCTCCTCAAGAGCCTTTAATAAACCTTCGTCAAAAGCAATCTCCCGGCTTTCATAATTAAATTCTCCGACGGCTTTTATATTAACATCTTTATCCAAATATAACAAATTAATCAAAACCGCCTGCGCGAGGCTTACTTGATTCAGAGAAGATTCATAAACTTGGCTCAAATCGTTTAGCGATGACTCTGCCCTTAAAACTTCGGATTCTGATACTTCACCGGCTTTATACCTTTCTTTAATGAATCTAAGTTGCTCTTTGCCATTATCGAACATCAGCTTATTGAGTTTAGTAAAATCCTGGGCCAATAAAAGCGTGAACAAACCCTTCTTGACATTTAAGGCCGTCTCTATTTTTACTTTATCCAGAAGCGCTTTGGTGACTTCAAATTTGTAGCCATTATATTTTATAGTATTAAAGGTTTTGCCTCCAGTATAGAGATTTTGCTTTAAATCAATCTGCGAACTAGTCTGACTTATATCTTTAGAGTAATACCCCCTTGTATGTGTCCAATTGCCAGTAAATGTTAAAGCAGGAAAAAGATCGGCGTGGCTTTCAGCTATCTTTACCTTAGCCTTTTTTAAATCGCCTGCCTTTAGAAGTATATCGCGGTTATCCCTTAAGGCAATTACCAGCGCCTCATCTAAAGAAAGGCTTACCTCTTCTGCCTTAGTATAGGTAACAAAAAGAAAAACTGTTAATATTGCAAGGGGCCAGACCTTCTTCACATTATTCTCCGGATAATATATCCTTAATGCGCATAAGTATACGCAGATAATCTTGACGATCCTGTTCTGAAATCTTACTAAAGATACTGATCGCCATCTTGCGCCTTTCATAAGCCAGTTTTTTCATTAACGCCAGACCTTTCGGGGTTATCTTTACCTTAATAATACGGCGGTCTTCTTGATCAAAAACTCTCAGAACGTAACCTGATTTGACTAATCTATCTACGATTCCTGTTGTTGCGGCAGTACTCACTTTCATAAAGCTAGCGATGTCTGTCATCTTAATCGATTCTCGCGAACTCAGATGCTGCAATATTAATACCTGAGGTAGAGTAACTTTACCTTTATAGATCTCCGCTGGTTGCACACGGGCAAACTCTCGCATAAGCACTGGCATAATCTCATTTAATTTATCGGCAAATTCAGGCAAAGATACAAAAGACATGCTTATCCTCCTTGCGCAGTAGCGCACACTGGCGCATCATATTACGCCAGATGTTAATTATTAACTATGTTAAATATCAACTACATTAATAATATGCCATATAAATCTGCTTATGTCAAGGCAAAAGTGAGCACCTTGAATCTATTGTCTAGCGAAATTTGAACACCCTAAATCTTTTGTTTAGTGAAATCCTTGCGCGAAGCGCAAGGACCTAATCATTAGCAGGGCCAAGGAGATTAGAGGTTTTTGATTAAACTGGAGAGAAATTGCGACTCGGCTTCAAGCATCTTAAGATTATGCTCTAGAATCTGAGATAATGAAGAATGCTTCCTATTTGTTTTGGATTCAAACATTTGCATTAAACCAAGAGATATTTTATTTAAGATGCTAAGCCGTGCGCGCAGCCTACGCCGGGCAGATAGAGGTTTTAAATAGTGCAGAAAATAAAGACTTAAGTCTAAGCTAAACTGTGGACGCTTAAGTTCTAATATGCTCCTGCTTAATAATTCATTAAAGCGAGTTTTTCCTTTAGCGGTTAAGGTATAAACAATACGCTTAGGCCTCTTGCCAATCTTCTTTATCTTCTTGGCTATCAAGCCTTTTCGTTCCAACACTTCTAAAGGATAATATATGGACTTAAGCTGGATTCCGGCAAACAAAAAAAGTATCTGTTTGACCTTAACCTTTATATCATAGCCATGTTTAGGGCCTTCGCGCAGAAGCCCTAATAATAATAATTCCTGTTCAATCATGCTATGATACCCATATTACGGAATTTGTGATACCTAGATTCAAGAAGGACTTCTTTTTTAAGACTTTTTAATTCCTTGATATCCCTAATGAGCACTTCTTTGATATTCTGCGCCGTCTTCTCATGGTCTCGATGCGCACCCCCAAAAGGTTCAGGAATTACTGCATCTATCACTTTGAGTTTAATAAGATCCTCTCCGGTCAACTTTAAAACTGCCGCTGCCTCAGAGGCCTTTGAACCATTCTTCCACAAAATAGCAGCGCAACCTTCAGGAGATATAACCGAATAATACGAATTTTCCAATATATAAACACGGTCTGCGACTCCTACCCCAAGCGCTCCGCCCGATCCACCCTCGCCAATAACTATAGAAATGATGGGAGTAGCGATTGAAGCCATATCTCTTAAGTTTGTGGCAATTGCCTGAGCTTGACCGCGCTCCTCTGCTCCTATCCCCGGATAAGCCCCCGGAGTATCAATAAAGATTACAATCGGAAGATTAAATTCCTCGGCTAGCTGCATCATCCTTAGGGCCTTACGGTATCCTTCGGGATGAGCACAGCCAAAATTACGCTTAAGGTTCTCTTTTGTATCACGGCCTTTTTGATGGCCTATAACTACAATTTTTTGTTTATCTAATTTCGCAAACCCGGAAACAATAGCTTTATCATCGGAAAAAAGTCTATCTCCGTGTATCTCTAAAAAATCTGTCATTAAGAAATTGATATAGTCTAGCGTGTAGGGCCTTTGAGGATGTCGCGCGAGCTGGACTCTTTGCCAAGGGGTGAGATTAACATAGGTATCTTTCTTTAGATGCTCAAGCTTATCTTCTAGCCTTTTAACCTCGGAAGAAAGATCGATCTTTTTGTCCGCGATAAAATGCCTAAGTTCATGGATTTTCTTTTCAAGTTCAGCAATAGGTTTCTCAAAATCAAGTCCAGCAGCCATAGGGAAAATTTGGTTTAGTCAACGATAACCACTTCTGTGCCGATAGGAATAATAGTATAGAGCTCCTCGACATCATGATTACTCAAACGCACACATCCTTGGGTAACCTGTTGTCCAAGATTTTGAGGTTCGGTTGTCCCATGTAGGCCATAGCTCGGCAGGTCAATTCCCATCCAACGTGTACCCAGAATATTTTCCGGGCTGCCTGCGGGTACAACTACTCCCGACTTATACCAAGTAGGATTAATTAATTTAGAGGTAATTTTGAAGTTTCCTATAGGGGTAGAATTATTCTTGCCTGTAGATATAATATAGTTCTTTATAATCTCCTCATCGCTCTTAAGAATCAAAATGTTCTGCGATTTATCTACAAGTATGCTAAAAGGCACAGTCCAGACTTTTATCTTCCTACCCGGTATAATTTTATCACCGCTTAAATTGTTGCTTATTTTGATTAAATCAAGCGTAGTCTTAAATTCACGCGCGATCTTGGCTAGAGTATCTCCGGGCTTAATCTCATAAAGCACACTCTTAGGAGTTATAACTAAAGAGAAGAGTAATTTTATATTTATATCATCTATTTTTTTCTGCCAATTCATTACCTCGTTAGAATTCGGGAAATCATTTACTAATTGCTGGAATACATTTTTGAGGCTTACCAAATCTCCTTTAGCTTGCAAATCCTTAGCTTTATTTAAAAGCGCTGAAGCAGAGACCGACCCGCCTATTTTCTGCAAGGGAATATTATTGTTACTTCTAAAGAAAAACGTCAAAATAAGAATCAAAACTAATATTGTTACAATCGCTAATACAACAGGAATTCTTCTAACCACTTTAATCCTCACTATCTAGCTAAAATCGCTATCGAAACACCTAATACAAAACCAGCAATGACCTCAACCGGAGTATGGCCAACTAGTTCACGCAGGCGGCCTTCGGGAACTTTACCTTTCCAATAAATATCTTCGGTTATTTTATTTAAAATCCGCGCCTGCCTGCCGGTTGCCCGACGCACACCTTGAGCGTCAAACATAACTACAATGGCAAAAGCCGCTGCCAAAGTAAAATAAGGACCATTAAAACCATACTCAAAACCCATTGCTGCAGCCAGACAAGAAGCGCCCGCGACATGAGACGATGGCATTCCCCCTGTGCCAATAATCCAGCGGAAATCAAACTTCTTTTGACTAATTGCGCCTGTAAAGACCTTAATAGCTTGAGCAACCAACCAAGCTGAAATCGTGGTCATAAAGATCTTGTTCTGGAATATCTGGGTAAATATCTCTTTCATATTATTTGCCCGGGGCTGGAACTACCTCTATTTTTACTCTGGTAGCAGGTATGCTTTGGCCGCCTTTAATCAAGAATCCGCGATTACCAGTAAACCTTGCCAACCTCTTTAATTCTTGGATTGCTGCTTTAAGCTCAGGGATAGAAGTTAATGTTGATTTAAAAACCTCATTCTCTTCGGTAAGCTTAATTTTATCTTCCGAGAACGCAAGATTTTCTGCTTTTAGGACAGAAATTCGCGAATTCAACTCTTCGAATCTCTTTTCTGAAAGCTTTAAGTCTAAGAATGACCTATCTAATCTTTTATGAACGGCCTGCAAATTGCTTTTTAAACTATTATTCTTCAGCTTAAGCTTCTCTACGGTATTTTTTTCTTTCTCTAGCTCTTGCAATAGGTTTTGCTTCTGGCTTTCAAGGTTCTGCTTCTGGCTTTCAAGGTTCTGCTTCTGGCTTTCAAGGTCTCTGATATTCTCTTTTAAATAAGAAACATACCTGAAGACCCCAAAAACTAGAGTGCTGGCCAATAAAAGAATTAATATATTCTTAATAAATTTCTTGTTCATAGGGGAATATTATATAATCTAGGGCTTAAATTGCAAGCCTTTTCTTAATCAAATCTCCCCTTTATTCCTTGGCTCAAACCTGAATAAAATATTTTTGGTATCGCCAAGGATTTCGCTAGATCAAAGCTTATTGTTATGCCCATACTTGTCCTCACTAAAAAGTTCGGACAAGTATTTCGCTAGATCAAAGCTTGAGGTGCTCAATTTTATTTAGTTAGATTTTACCTCCTGCTGCGTCTATTGTATCAGGAGGAGAGAAAAATGATCGCAAAAGTCTTAAGTTTCGGCTTGCAGGGTATTGAGGCATATCCTATAGAAATTGAAGTCGACGTCTCACGGGGGCTCCCGGTAGTAAATGTTGTAGGCTTACCAGATTCAGCAGTCAGAGAAAGCCGGGAGAGAGTTAAATCCGCGATTAAAAACTCCGGATTTGACTGGCCGGCAGAGAGAATAACTATAAGCTTGGCGCCTTCAGGGATAAGAAAGGAAGGCGCCTGCTTTGATCTAGGCATAGCCTTGGGGATACTCTGCGCTACAGAACAGATTGGAAAATCAAATTTAGGCAACTATTTCATTCTAGGTGAACTTTCTTTAGACGGCCAACTACGTCCGGCGCGCGGAATCTTGCCTATTACCATGGAGATAGCTAACTTTAAAACAAATAATATTGTTATCCCTTGGGAAAACGCCAAAGAAGCAGCAATAGTCTCCAGAGTTAATGTATTCCCGCTTAAAACCCTAAAGGAAACCGTAGAATTCTTGAATAATCCCCAAATACCACCTTTTAAGGTAGACTTGGAAGGCTTATTTAAAGAGAACAATCATTATAATATTGACTTCTCAGAAGTAAAAGGACAGTATCTGGCTAAGCGAGCGCTTGAAGTAGCTGTAGCAGGAGGGCACAATATCGCCATGATCGGACCACCGGGAAGCGGAAAGACTATGCTTGCCAAAAGAATCCCTACTATTATGCCCGAACTAACCTTAGAAGAATCACTAGAGATAACTAAAATACATTCGATAACCGGAAATCTAATAAATAAGGAAGGAGTTGTCTCTACCCGGCCATTTCGCGCCCCTCATCATAGCATATCCAGCGTAGCCCTAGTAGGAGGCGGGCCATTGCCTATCCCTGGAGAGATAAGTTTAGCACACCGAGGCGTATTATTTTTAGATGAACTCCCGGAATTTCAACGCGCGAGCCTAGAGGCGCTGCGTCAACCTCTTGAAGATGGTAAAATAAATCTCTGCCGCATCAGAAAAAGCCTCACCTTCCCTGCTTCCTTTATCCTTAGTGTAGCTTTTAATCCCTGTCCCTGCGGATATTTTGGTGATCCCCAAAAAGCCTGTCATTGCAATACTACAAAGATAGAAAATTATATAGGCAAAATATCCGGACCATTATTAGACCGGATTGATATCCACATTGAATTACCTAGGGTTAAATATAAAGATCTAGCTGAAACAAAAGAAGCAGAAGCATCAATGATAATAAAAACCAGAATTGAGAAGGCCCGCGCCGTACAGAGAGAGCGCTTTAAAGATGAAAGAGAACGAATCTTCTACAACTCCCGAATGAACAACAAACTTATCAAGAAATATTGTTTCTTAGGAAACGAAGCAAGAGACCTATTGCGCTTAGCCTTAACCGAATTAGGATTATCAGCAAGGGCTTATGACAAAATTTTAAAAGTTGCCCGGACTATTGCGGATTTAGCTGAAGTCGAAGTAATTCAACCCGAGCATATTTCAGAGGCAATACAATACAGGAGTTTAGATAGAAAGTGGTAAGTTCATTGCCTACTCCCTAAACCCTTTAGTTAATCAACAACCATTCCCGATAAGATTTAGCAATATGATTTTCTGGATTATGCAGCAATATCTCTTCGCATCTCTTAAGCGCTTTATCTCTTCCATTTTTCTTCAAATACCAATTTATTATGGGAGAAACTATTGTATTATTATCGCTATAGTTAGAAGATAATAATGCTTGCGAGTAGCACCCCCTCGCGGCTTCGCTATTTCCGATTTCCATATAAATATGGCCCAAATGAATTAACTCAAAGGGATATTCGTTTGAATTCTTACTTTGCGTTATCCTTTCTTCTTGCAACTTAATCATTCGTTCTGTTTCGTTATTATTTAAGTAGAAGCCTTTCTCTTCAAGCTTCCATAGAAGCGGGTTTATTTTAATACCTAAATAGGCCTGCTGAAGAAAGAGGCGCTCATACAGTTGTTCCGCAAAAAACTTATACCCCAGATAGTTCATATGAGAGATATCCGGAGAAATATATCTTTGCCTTTCTCCTCTTTTAAATAACGACTTAAAATCACTGGTGAAATCTAAATAAGGAATATTATATTTATAAGCAAAATCTCTTGTCACGCTATCTGAACTATTATAATATGAAAGCAGGACTAGCTTTGAGCCTCTATCCAGGCATAATTTTCTTATTTTTGCTAAGTAAAAATTTAAATAATCAGCATACCTCTGATCGTAAACAAGCCTCTCACTACTATCTTGCTCTTTGCTTATCTTTAGAATACGGGCAGATATTACTTTTAAAAATTTAAAACTTCTTAAGCTACCGAGATAATATGTAATCTTATTATATGATGATCTATTTCCCCATTGCTTTATTTCAATATCATTGTTTCTTCCGGTAAGCCAAATAACGATTCCGGCATAATTATTCTCAAAATAAGATTGCAATTCCTGGGCTTGGCGTTTTGTACTCGAGCCAGGAATGCCTAAATTAATAATAGAAAAACTTTGAGCTTTATTGTTTGTATTTAATAATGTTTCTTCCTGCTTAGGGTAACCATACTGGGCTGAAGTCCCTACGCCAAAGGTATGAGAATCTCCTATACAAACTATTGATATAGTGCCTTTTGTACAGGTTCTTCTCTGCAATAGTAAAAAACGTCCAACACAAAATAACCCGAACTCAAATAAGGCAAATAAAATACTAACTGAAACCAACCAAATAAATGGTTTAAAACTCTTCATGCGCTTTATTATCTTATAACTATAAAAAAATACAATTATATTTAACTTTTTATATTATCATAGGATAAATGAAGCTCCGCGGGCTAAAGCCCGCGGTTTCTTGAAGCGAAATACTTGAGCGGCCATTATCCATCCTTGCCTTGAAAGGCAAGGTTTTTGGCCGCGAAAGTATAAAAATTACGAATATCAACCCATTCATAGAGTGGTATGCCATAGCTAAAAACCAGCTAAATATGCAAAGCTAATCTTTATTTTAGGTAAATACGAGGAATTTTTATTATTTATTTATTACTTGGATAGAAACACTAGAAGAAGAAACCATCCCTTTATTATCTGTCACAGTAAGCGTAGCAATAAATTCTCTTGTTCCGTAGGTAGTGCTCCAGTAGGTATTCGAGGGGTTAGGTTTATTAGATTTGTCTCCATCACCAAAATCCCAAGAATAGGATACTACTCTTCCATTAGGCGATGAAGACTTTTGACCGGAGAAATTTACCTTTAGCGGAGACTGGCCGCTCTGGGGTTTAACAATAATCATAGCAGTTGGATTAGGCAAAGATAATTGTGGTTTAATTTCTTGGGGTTTCAGCTCTTCGGCCGCTGATGTTGATTTGAGATCTTCTTGAATAGCCATGGCTTTTTCTTGAACCTCTGGTTTTATTGTTTCGGCAAGCTTAGCCTCGGGTTCTACTAGAGCCAAGGCTGGTTTTGCCTCTGGCTCAACTATCGCAGGCTTTAATTGTTCTTCAACTTTAACACCTCGCTCCTTGCTTAAATCTTCCTTTGTATATTCACTTAATTTATCCTTAAACACTTTAACTCGGGCCCTTTCGACATTATATTCTTCATCTTCAAGCTTATCTACTTTCTCCTTATATTGCGGATTATGATTATACCTATAATCTGCTACGGCAATAAAAGGAATACGGAATATTCCGACAATAAGCTGAACAAGTGTAAGCGGAGGCTCTACAAATACTTGCCTAAAACGATTTTCCATAAAACCCATTTGCTTATAATAATATTCTACCTCGGATCTGCGCCTCTTAAAACGTTCCCTAGCCTTCTCTTTATCAGGAAGAGAGTTACTAATGCCAACGGTATACTCTGGTATTACTTTACCGTACCTTGAAACAACAAAACCGCTATCATCAGAAGGCTTGCTCTGCTGAATCTTATAAGTAGCGCATCCGGATAATAATATGCTAGAAACCAGTATTACATAAAATCTCTTCAAGTTATCTCCCTTTCTTAGAAAAATAAAATATTAATGATATATTACTACTGATAGCATACCATGTCAATTTTTATATTGAGCACCTTGAGCTTTGGTCCAGCGAAATACTTGACCGAACGAAAGTGAGGTCAAGTATAAGAGCACCTTATGCTTTGATCTAGCGCACCTTGCCAAATAGGCACCTTTGCCTATCGGAAAACAAAGTGCGCCTCTTGCGAGGCGATTGGCAAGTGCTGCAGAAAGCAGCACACTCGCACTTCGGTCGAGGCGAGGTGTGCGCACATGCTGTGCGAAATTTGAACACCAAAAGTTTTTATCTAGTGAAATCCTTGCGCGAAGCGCAAGGACCTAAGTATAGTCAAGGATAAGATTGGTTTTTGTTAAGGAAAGATTTTAGAATCTGGAGTTTATAGTCCTTAAAACTAGTGGGATTGGTTTTAGCCGGGTATTTTTTAACTTTAAGCCGCAACGGTAACTGCCGGTTCCGTTGCATTTAGACCATAAAGCCTCGACATCTAATGCGATCTCTTCGCCGTTATCTGGCATAACAAGGCATATATTTAATGCGGTATTTAACGGAAGTTCTTCGGCTGTAATTAAACCCAGGCCTTCAACGCTGATGTCGCTTGTTACAATATTAGTTAGTTGTTTAATACTCATTTTGACATATTTTAAAGGAATAGAGATTAAGAAGCGGGCAAATTTTCTTTTTTCAAGAAACTCTTCATTAGGCATAGCTTAAGAATCCTCTTTGACCTTCTATTTGAGTATGCCATATAATAATACCCTAATTCAAGTTTTTTTCTTGCCGGAAAGAAAGCGCTTCCTTTCCGGAGAAATATATCTTACGGCTTAATTAGCGCTAATGTCTCTGAACGCGTTTTCTCATTCTCTTTAAAGATACCGCGTACTGCCGAAGTAACAGTCATCGTCCCGGGTTTTCTTACTCCGCGCATAGACATGCAATTTCCACAAACAGCTATTTTCCCATTCCTCCTCACCAGAATTAAACCCTTGGGTACGGATACGCAAAAAACATTTCCCTTGTATTCTTGAAACGAAAAATTACGCGGCATAAGCTTAGAATACCATTTATCAAAACCAGACTTTGTTCGGTGTGTTTCCATCCGAAAATATTTTTTATTATTTTGTTTCGTACAACCTATACCTAATTTAACGCACACCTCCTGCAAATCATTTATCAACTTCTCTGATTTAGAAACAAAATGTACCGCATTATTTTTCTTTATATGCCCATCTCCCTTTATATACCAATCAAGAAATAATCTTAATAACTTAGGAGGAGAGTTTTTTATAAATCCGGGAATATACTTATCTTCTGACTTACCGAATTTCTTAAAATACTCGTAAAAATCTTCACCCTCTATCCTAAACTGAATAGTTTTGCCACTCTTACATTGTATATATTTGACTCTTAGGCCGTCAAATAAATCCTTAATTTCCGAAAAACTCTTTGATTTTGGACTTTGAGAAACAACAACAAATTTGCGTTTTCCGGTCTGAGTAACACAACCTTCACTAACCCAAATTCCAAAGAATTTCGCAAATATATCCGCGGATAAAGTATACCTGCCAATCTTTATATTATTAACATTCTTACCCAACCAATTGCATGCCCGGGGAATTACAATATACCTACCCACTAATTCCTTTGCCGGAGAAATACGCCAATTATCATTACCGTTATAAAAATCCCACTCTGAAGAATAATAAAACCTATGGTCGGGAGTAACCAGCAGATCTACGGAAAGACTTTTAGCTCTTATCATATCCCCACTATATCTGTAAGAAACAAATCCTTTCGGCTTAACAAAAGATAACTGCCTTGTTAAAGGATCCACTTGTGCTACTTTATCATGATTCTTCAAGGCCTTGAATAACTTCCAACTATTCTCTGTCAATATCTCTGTTTTTTCATCATAACAGAGGTGCTCCGCTTCAATAACTACCATAACACCTAAAGGCTTTAACTTAGACATAATAATATCAGCAATCTGTGTGGTTAGACGTTCCTGTACCTGCGGCCTTCGGGATAGAATATCCACTACCCGCGCTATCTTACTTAAACCAGTAACCCTACCATTTTTAGGGATATAAGCTATATTCGCTCTACCCATAAACGGCAAGAGATGGTGTTCACAGCAGCTGTATAGAGGAATTCCTTTAAGTAGAATTATCTCATGATGTTTCTGGTCTAAAATAACTTCTAGCTCTTCTTCGGGGTTCTGCTTGATCCCGGCAAAGATCTCTTCATACATTTCTGCGACACGTTTAGGAGTATCTAAAAGGTCTTTTCTATTGGGAT
Source organism: Candidatus Omnitrophota bacterium (assembly GCA_020058085.1). Taxonomy (GTDB): domain Bacteria; phylum Omnitrophota; class Gorgyraeia; order Gygaellales; family Profunditerraquicolaceae; genus Sherwoodlollariibacterium. The sequence goes on from JAGVER010000004.1 coordinate 17,770, forward strand.
TTTCTCCTATCGCCTCTAATATCTCACGGATAGCTTTCTCGATCTTCTTTTTATCCATAACTTTAAATTATTTACCAATACAAAACTCTGAAAATATCCTATCTAGCAGGTTATTGGAGAACCTTTTCCCTAAAATTTCATCCAAGAAACCCAAAGCCTCTCTTATATCTTGAGCAATAAACTCTAATGGTAACTTATTATCTAACGATTCACTGGCTTGCGCAATGTTTTTTTGTGCCTTGCGGATTAACTGTATATGCCTTAAATTACCTACCATTGCAGATTCAGCATTTAAGACTAACCCGCCATAGATTAAATCTGCGATCCCCTTCTCCAACAATGCTATATTCTTACTTCTTTTAGCTGAAATATCTATAACATTCTTAAATTCTGAGAAAACCTTCTTACGCTCTATCTTTTGCTTAAGGTCAATCTTATTTATTACGGCAATAACGGTTTTTTTCTTTAGTTTCTTTATCAGAAGGGCATCTTCTTCTGATAATCTTTTGCTTCCGTCAAATAAAATAATTACCAAATCCGCAGCGCCAATCTCTTTCCTTGAACGGATCAACGCTTTCTTCTCTACTAAATCTCTTGGTTCTAAGATTCCGGCCGTATCTACAATCCTAACGGGAATACCTTTTATATCAATTACCTCTTCAATTGTATCACGGGTAGTTCCAGCAAGAGGAGTAACTATCGCACGCTCTTCTTTAAGTAAAGCGTTTAGTAGCGAAGACTTTCCTACGTTGGGTTTTCCACAAATAACCAAGTGGACTCCCTCACGTAATATACGAGCGGATCTTGAATTATCAACCAAACCTTTTAAGCCATTACTAATCTCTTTTATTTCTCCGGCAAGATCTTTTAAATCCGCTCCGGATATCCCCTCATCAGGAAAATCGATGCTTGCTTCCAGTTGCACAAGGATATCCAGTATTGATTCTCTATATTTATTAATCTCTCCCGATAATTTACCTTTTAACTGGTTTAATCCTAGCCTTAAGGCAGAATCGGTTTTAGCGCGGATAACATCGATTACCGCTTCTGCTTGAGCAAGGTCAATCCTACCATTTAAAAAAGCGCGCTTGGTAAATTCCCCCGGATGAGCCAGCCTCGCTCCATTTTTTAGAACTAACTCCAACACATCGCGCAAAGCCACAATACCGCCGTGACAATTGATCTCAACAATATCTTCCCTAGTATAAGTTTTCGGGGCACGCATAACTGTCAGGATCACTTCATCTACAACCTTAGAAGATTCAACAATTTTTCCATAATGGATAGTGTGGGTCTTAAAATCTGAAGGCGTGCCACTGGAAGAGATAAATATTCTATCGGCAATCATTAAGGCATTCTGTCCGCTTATACGCACAATACCAATTCCACCTTCTCCTATAGGAGTGGATATTGCCGCGATCGTATCAGTTAGATTCTCTTTTTCCATATTTAAACTCGCCTATAACAAATAAAGACCCCGCAACTAAAATTAGGTCCTCTTTTGCCGCCAAACGCATACTCAATATCTTCGCTTGGCTAACTCCATTAGTAATATACTTCTCTTTATCCTTAAAATACCCCGCTAAAACCTTAGGATCGGCTGCTCTTATGCTCTGCGCTTTGGTTAAAATAATTTTATCCGCTAGATCATGGAGCTCGGAACATATACCTCTAATATCCTTATCACTTGAAATACCTAATACTAAGATTAATTTCTTATATCTTCTAGCGGAGAAATTATCTTTAATAGTTTCTTTTAAGGCCCTAGCCGAAGCGATATTCTGCGCTCCATCTATAATAACATAAGGATCACGGCTTAGGATCTCGCATCTTCCCGGCCAAATAGTATTAAATAGCCCCCGCCTGATAGAATCAATTCCTATTTCAATACCATAAATATTTAATGCCTTAATTACACTTTCCGCCACCGTAGCATTCATAAGTTGATGCTTGCCAATTAATCTTATTTTTAAATTCTTAGATCTATTTACCTTATACAGCTTAGCTTGAAAAAACTTACATCGCGCGCGAATAATATCCTTCGCCTCTTTTTCCTGCGGCGCGCTGACTACTATTGATCCTTTATTCTTAATAATTCCTGCCTTCTCGCCGGCGATGCTTTTTAAGCTTCTCCCAAGCTTATCCATATGCTCATAGCTTATTGGAGTAATCACAGAGATAATGGCATTAACTGCATTAGTAGCGTCTAGTCTGCCGCCTAAACCAGTCTCTAAAACGGCGAAGTCAACTTTGTTCTCTTTAAAATAAACCAAAGCTAAAGCAGTATATACCTCAAAAAAAGTAAGCGGCCCGTATCGCGATTTACGATTATATTCTTCTATTCTAGGTTTTACTCTTTCAACCAATCTTTTTAGAGCGAACCTAGGAATCATCCCTTCAAATTCAGTCTTTTCTTTACCCGGTAAAATACGTATTCTCTCCCTTAAGTCTGCCAAATGAGGAGAAGTATATAAACCTACTTTATATCCGGCTTCCTTTAATATATAAGCGATAAAGGCACTGGTTGAACCTTTTCCTTTTGTGCCCGCAACATGTATGCATTTAAAATTATCCTGCGGATTACCAAGCAAGCCTAAGAATTTCTTGATACGTTCAAGCTTTAAGGATCTTTTATAGCGGTAGGAAGTAACCTTTTCGAAATTAATAAAAGATTCCAGATAGGAGATAACCTGCGGATACAACATGCCTTAATGCTTGAAGTGCCTAATGCCGGTTGTAACCATAGCAATCTTATATTTATCACAAGCCTTAACTATCTCCTCGTCGGCAATAGAGCCTCCGGGTTGAATTATGGCCTTAACTCCGGCTTTATGCGCCCAAGAAATTGCATCTGGTTTAGGGAAGAAGGCATCCGAAGCCAAACAGGATCCTTGGCTTGCCTTACCGGATTTATACTTAGCAATCATTACCGAATCCACGCGGGACATCTGCCCTGCGCCAATACCAACAGTTCTAGTCCCTTTGCTTAAAACAATTGCATTAGACTTAACATGCTTAGCCACTATCCAACCAAAGATCAAACTCTCCATATCTTTTTTACTCGGTCTCTTCCTGGTCACTATCTTAAGATTACTTAGTTCTAAATTTACTAAATCTTTATCCTGTAAAAGCAGGCCTCCGCTAACGCGCTTGAAATCCAAATCAGCCCGAGAATCTAAATCGCTAATCTTTAGGATACGCAGATTCTTTTTATCTTTAAACAAAACCAATGCTTGCGCATCAAAACCCGGAGCAATTATACATTCTAAAAAACCGCTTCTAACTATAGCTTTTGCGGTTTTAAGATCCATTATGCGGTTTAAGGCTACGATCCCACCGAAAGCGGAAAGCTTATCAGATTTCCAAGCATTTAAATAAGCCTTTTCAAGAAGCTTGTCCTCAGCTACCCCACAAGGATTATTATGTTTTACAATAACCGCGGCTGGCCGTGTAAACTCTTTTACCAGTTCAAGGGCGGCATTAAGATCGAATATATTATTAAAAGAGAGCTCTTTACCCTGTAATTGTTTTAAATTAACCAAACCAAAGTTCTTACCTTTTTCTTTATAAAATGCCGCCTTTTGATGCGGATTTTCTCCATAGCGTAAATTCTGCATTTTTTCAAAATTAAAAGCTATCTCTTTAGGGAAATTCTCCGGCTCTTTGTTAACGCTAAAATGATCCTTGAGAAAGATATTAATCGTTTTATCGTATTCACTGGTCCTGGCATAGACTTCAATCGCCAGATCACGCATAAATTCTTCAGAGAGGCTACCCTTATTTTTCTTCAACTCATTGATAATCTGGCTGTACCAGCTAGGATCACAAACTACTGCCACAAAACGATAATTCTTGGCAGCAGAACGCAACATCGCTGGCCCGCCAATATCAATATTTTCAATAACTTCTTCTATACTTACTCCCGTTTTTTGAATTACCTTTTCAAAAGGATAAAGGTTAACTACAACCATATCAATTAACCCGATCCCGTGTTCTTTTATAATTTGCATATGCTCCTGGTTATCCCTTAAAGCAAGCAGCCCGCCGTGAATCTTAGGGTGTAATGTTTTAACTCTTCCGTCGAGCATTTCAGGAAATCCTGTGTAATCAGATACATCTTTGACGGGTATATTGTTCTCACGGAATAATTTTGCCGTGCCCCCGGTAGAAAGAATCTCTACCCCGGTTTTATTTAACTCTTTGGCTAGATCTAAAACTCCGGTTTTATCTGAAACGCTGATTAACGCGCGCTTAATTTGAACCATCTTATAAAACCTCCGCAATCACTTGTTAAACCGAAAATTCGCCAGATCACAATCCTGCATTATATAATCTTTTTGTTCAAGACGAAGCTTACCAGCTTGCTTTGCCGCACTCTCGCCTCCGAACTGGATGAAATCATTAAAACTTATAATCTCGGCACGGATAAATCCTTTTTGTATATCTGAATGTATCGCCCCGGAGGCCTCCCATGCTGTTGCGCCTTTCTTAATCAGCCAGGCACGAGTATCTTTTTCACCGGTAGTAAAAAAACTCATAAAACCGCTCTCCTGGAATACCCTAAAAAATAATTTATCCAGATCTTCTAATTCCTCTTTTCCTGCCATTACAACAGGTTTGATTGTAATTAACCCATAACCTGAAATTATCTTCTTCTCTTCTTCGCTTAGAACAATACTAGAGATAAATTCTTCTTTCTCCAATACATTCTTAAATTTAATCAGAAGATTTTTTTCCGGATCATCAATAACTTTAGCTAAACGATTTTCTACAAATTCAAGGTCGGATAAAATAATATCAGTACGCGCTTCTTTTGCGACAAGAACTAGATCCGCATCCAAAACCGAATCCTCTCCGGATAATTCTACCTGAATATATACTTTTTTCTTAGACTTTGTAATCTTATCTACTTGATCCAAGCGTTCATCTTTAATATCCTGCTTTCCCGGTGTTATCTCCGGGAGAGAAAATAGTCCGATTTTCATAAGCTATTATTCTTCCTGTTTTTTGGTGGATTGATAATGAGTAATAATTGGCGAGGATACTTTATGCGGCACCTCTTCATAATGCGAGAAGTGCATAATATACATGCCCCTGCCACCAGTAATTGAACGTAAATCATTAGCATATTTAAACAACTCGGATAAAGGAACCTGTGCTTTAACTATCTGCTCTTTTCCTTTTACCTCCATACCCATAATTCTGCCTCGGCGTGAATTAATATCACCAGATATAGCTCCAAGAAATTCCTCGGGGATAGATACCTCTACATCCATTATCGGTTCCAATAGTACCGGACCCGCCCCTATGACAGCCTTTCTTAAGGCCATGGCTCCGGCAATCTGGAAAGCCATATCTGAAGAATCTACTTCATGGTATGACCCATCTACAAGTGTAACTCGGATATCTTCTATAGGATAACCTGCAACTGCTCCTTCCAATGATGCCTGACGCACGCCTTTTTCTACTGAAGGAATGAAATTTCTCGGGATCGCTCCTCCGAATATCTTATCTACAAACTCTAATCCCTTCCCTCTTGGCAGCGGTGAGACTTCAATCCAACAATCACCGTATTGCCCACGTCCTCCTGACTGCCGCTTAAATTTACCCTGAACTTTCGCCCCTTTAGTAATCGTTTCTTTATAGGATACTTTCGGAGTCCCTAATTCCACCGATACATTGAATCTTTTTTTAAGACGGCCGACCATTGTTGCCAAATGAAGATCCCCGAGCCCTGAAATAATCAATTCTTTTGTCTGCGGGTTATGAGTGAATTTAAATGTCTGATCTTCTAGCACAAGCTTATGCAGAGCATCGGAAATTTTTTCTTCATCTTCCCGCGTTTTTGGTTTAACCGAAGCAGATATCGCCGCCTCGGGAAAAATAAGCGGATTGAACAAAAATTGCTCTTTATCCCCGGAAAGGGAATCTGAAACTCCTGTATCTTTCAATTTAGTAAGAGCTATGATATCACCGCAAGAAGCAAGATCCAGATTTCTCTGCTCTTTGCCTTGTAAGACATGGATCTGGCCTATTCTTTCTTTTGTTTTTTTGTTTACATTATAAAAACCGGTATTCGAAGCAATGGTCCCGGAAAAAACACGCAAGAGACTTAACTGGCCTACGTACGAATCAGAAATATTCTTAAAGACAAAGGCGGAAAAAGGCGCATCTTCCTTTAATAACACCTCTTTCTTTTCATTTTCCTTCAAAGGATCAACTGCAATCAGAGGGCTTCTCTCCATCGGATTGGGTAAATATTGTAAAATGTCATCTAAGAAATCCTTAATGCCTTTATCGCTTAGTGCAGAGCCCACAACAACCGGAAAAAGCTTGCGCTTAATTACTGCTTGAGCCAAGCCTCTCTTGATTTCATCCACTGAAAGACGTAATACCGCCAAATATTTCTCTAATAAACTATCATCACTTTCAGCGATAGCTTCCATTAAAAGAGGGTCTTCCAAAGATTCTATAATTACACAGTTCTTAGAGAGACTTGATTTTAAATCCCCAAGGAGAATGTTTATGGCAACCCCTTCTTTATCTGCCTTATTAATAAAGATCATGCAGGGAAGATTGGCTTCCTCTAACAACTGCCAAGCTCTCTCTGTGCCTACTTGTACGCTGCTAGCGGCATCTACTACAATAATCGCGCTATCTACTGCCCGCAACCCGGATATAACCTCCCCGCCGAAGTCAGCATAACCGGGAGTATCTACAATCTGAATACGATGCCCCTGGTATTCACAAGAAAGAAGGCTTAAATTTATAGAGTTCTTTCTCTCAATCTCATCAAAACTGTAGTCACTTACAGTTGTACCGTCTTCAACCTTACCTTTACGAGTAGTAGCCTTACAATAATAAAGCAGGCTTTCGGCGAGTGTAGTTTTACCTGACTGAGCGTGGCCTAAGAGGATAAAGTTGCGCTTACTTTTAGGATCCATAAACTTGCGCTCCTAAAATTTACTCTAGGTAGGTATAAATTTTACCTTTGTAGTTACGCAGAACGTATTTCCCTTTTGCCTGCGAAAGAATATAATTGGGCCCAACGGGAATTTTTCCTCCGCCGCCGGGTCCGTCAATAACATAGGTAGGTACCGCATAACCTGAGGTGTGCCCGCGCAATTTCTCCATAATGTTGATTCCTGCGGCAACAGGAGTCCTAAAATGTTGGGTACCCCTTACCGGATCACACTGATAAATATAATATGGCCTGACTCTTATCTGCAATAATTCATGCACAAGTTTTTTCATAATATAAGGTCGGTCATTTATCCCTTTTAAAAGCACGGTCTGGGAACCTAAGGGGAGTCCTGCTTCAGAGAGCATATCACAGGCAATTTTACAGCGCTTAGTAATCTCTTTAGGATGATTAAAGTGTATGCTTATCCAAATAGGAGAATATTTCTTAAACATATTCACTAATTTCTCTGTGACCCGCTGCGGTAAAGTTACAGGAACGCGAGTACCAAGTCTTAAGAGTTCTACGTGAGATATAGAACGCACCTTCTGGATTAAATCTTCCAGAGCATCGTCTTCTAATATCAGAGGATCTCCGCCTGAAATAAGCACATCGCGTATCTTACGGTTACTCTTAATATACTCTATGGCTGCATCGAATCTATTCTGGGCATTCTCTTCTTTTTCTTCGTGGTCACCTACCAAACGCCTACGCGTGCAATGACGGCAATACATAGCGCAATGATCAGTGGAAAGCAACAAAACTCTGTCTGGATAACGATGAACCAAATGTGGAGCAGGAGAATCCCTATCTTCCGCGCATGGATCGGTCATTTCATGCGGGGAAACAATAAACTCTTCAGCCACAGGAATAGCCTGCCTGCGAAGAGGACAAGTTGGATCTTCCGGATCTAAAAGCATCCCCCAGTAAGGGGTTATCGCCATAGATAATCTTCCCTTAGCCTTATCTATGCCTTTTTCTTCTTCGGGAGAAAGCTTGATAATTTGCGATAAAACATCTTTTGTGCAAATTCTATTCTTAATTTGCCAATGCCAATCCTCCCAATCAAGGGGATTCACATCTTTATAAATAGAGACCTGCTGGTAATCACGCGGTTTTCTGGTAGTCCGTTGGGGAAGTACTACCTCTTGTTGAAGTTTCTGATTTTCAGCTGCCTGAAGGTTACTCAATTTAAACTTTTCCTTTCTGAGGCGCTTAAGAGTATTGCCTCGATGAGATCCTCATATTTCATACCTGCAGCATAAGCCATAATGGGAAAATTAGATTCTTTAGGGTCAAGGCCGGGTAATGGATTAATCTCTAAAACATAAGGTACGTTATTCTTATCTAAACGTATGTCGGTGCGCGAAATATCCAAACACCCAACCGCCCGATGCGTCTTAAGAGCCACCTCTTTGACTAATTCTTCGGTTTCCCTGTCTAATCTGGCTGGACAATGAAAAGAAGGAGTAAGCCCCAGCTCCCTATCCCCTTGATACTCTTTCATCCGCCACGAATAAAAATATTCTCCGCTATTATTACAATTAGAAAAATCTATCTCTAAAATCGGCAAAACCCTGGTCTTGCCATTCTCTAGAATACCAACCGTAAGCTCCTTACCGTCAATAAATTCCTCGACCAAAGCCTCCTGATGATAAATATCTAAAATCTCCCTGACTATTTTTAAGAGATCCTCTCGATTATTAACCACATTGGCCTTGCTTATCCCCTTAGCTGAACCTTCACAATTAGGCTTTACTATTAGAGGGAATCTTAAAGAAGCATCCAACTCTTCGTTGCCTTTAGAAAAAACCTGAAAATCCGGAGTAGGAATATTCTCTGCTCTAAGTATCTTCTTAGTAAGCGCTTTATTTAGGGCTAGAGCCAAAGAAAATGTCCCTGAACCAGTATAGGGTATATTTAAATAGTCTAATATTGCCGGCACTTCGGATTCTCGAAACTTACCATGAGCACCTTCGGCGATATTAAAAACCATATCAACATTATTCTTATTAAAATAAGAAAAGAGTTTCGGATATTCTACATTAATGGCCTCAACGCTATGCCCTTTTGTTTCTAAAGCAGCAACGATTGATCCTATGGTTTCCTCGGAGTCGCACTCAGAAAAATAATCCGCAGGCTTAGTATCGTCTTTTCTCTTTAAATTATAGGTTAAGGCTATTTTCATTCTTGTAATTCCCCTGCTATGCCTAAAAATTATACCTCTTAATAGCGCTATTTAAAATCTTGCCGATAATATCTTCATAAGTAATCCCGATACTTTCGGCAACCAACTTAAATACATCTTCCGTAGATAAAGACGGTAGAGGGTTAATCTCCAAAACATAAGGCTTGCCTTCTTGATCCACGCGAAAATCCACACGGCCAAAATCACGGCACTCAACTGCACGGTAAGTTTTTAATGCGAGCTCATTAAGGCTCTTTTTTAATTCCGCGGATATTTTAGCCGGACAAACATATTCTAATCTATCCGAGGTAATCCGGGCAAAGGTATAGAATTTATCATTGAGTTTTAACTTTCCATCGATCTTTATCTGTACTACAGGCATGATCTCAGGCTCATCATTACCTATTATAGCAACAGTAAACTCTTGACCTGAAATAAATTCTTCGATTAATGCTGGCTGTTTATAAGTATTGATTATATATTCAACTTGTTCCCGCAACTCTTCCTTGGTCTGAACCCGGGAACTCTCGCTTAACCCCTTAGATGAACCTTCAAAGCGCGGTTTCACGATTAAAGGAAATTTATGATGATTAGTATTATTTAACTGCTCGCTTGAATTGACTTCAAAAAATCTTGGTGTGGGTATTTTATCAGCGATAAATATTTTTTTAGCCATAACTTTATCCAAGGTGAGGCCTAAGGTTAAAGCATCCGCCCCTACAAAAGGAATACCAGCCATCTCTAAAATAGCCGGGACTTGAGATTCCCTGTTCCTTCCGGAGACTCCCTCGGATATATTAAAAACAATGTCTACTTTTAAAGAAGCTAGCCTCTCTAAAAGATTACCCGCATTACCAATCCTCTCTACTTTAAAACTATTAGCCTCAATAGCACTAGCAATTACGTCAATTGTAGAAGGATGGTCAAATTCGGCGTTGGCATCCGCAGGATCCCCATCCTTAAATTTATAATCCGTCTTTAAATCGTAAGTTAATCCAACAGTTTTCATAAGTCTACAAAAAAAGCTCTCGCTTAGATTACAAGAGCTTTAAGAAATAACGTCTATTTTTCCAATTTGAACTTAATGCCTCCTAAGAATTAAACCTAAATATTGTATTTATACTATTTTTTATCACAATATATTGTCCTTGTCAAGGAAATTGAGCACCTTAAATTTTTATCTAGCGAAATACTTGACCGAACGAAAAATGAGGTCAAGTATAAGAGCACCTTAAGTTTTGATTTAGCGAAATTTGAACACCATGAGCTTTTGTTTAGTGAAATCCTTGCGCGAAGCACAAGGACCAAACATAAGCGAGATCAAGGATAACTTCTGGTGGGATCTTAATAAGCAGTTTTATCGACGAGAGATGCTATTTGCTAAATTCTATCTTTCCCCAACTGACCAAATTATTCTTTAAAATAATTACCACGCCTAAAACACCTTTAATCTGACGCGCAAAATCAAGAGCGCGGGCAAGATCTTGCTTAGATTTTATACGATTACAGGTAGCTGTAGCTACGGCATCAGCTAAACTTACATTTTTTGATAATATTACAACACTATCAGCAGAGCCGAAACTTAGTGAATGCCCGATTGTTCCGGAAGAAGTACAGATGCCTAGAGGAGTTTCTTTAGGTTTTATTTTCAAGCAAAGATTATCCCACAACTTGGAACGCCCCGAATAAATCCCGATTAATCTGGTCTTCCGGGTTTTTAGGAATATATCCCCACCATTCTCAACAATAACATCTTTATACCCTTGCTTCAATAAATCACGGCCCAAAGATTCGGAGATTGCCCCTGCCACTGTAGCCATAGGCCCAACGTTAGCCTTTCTCGCTTCCTCGGCCATCTCTCTAATAATTAAAGGTGCGTTTAATTCTACGGATAAAGGCTTAAGCGCGGTTAAAAAACGGTGGTCTTTATTTATATACTTTTCAATATCCAAGCGACAAAGCCTTATCTTATTCTCGATAAAATCCTTATCCGCTTTTTTGTTAGTAGTGACTCTAATGTCCGTCTCATTAGCTATGATCTGTGTAACATAAAGCCCTTTATCCTTAACCCAATCTCTGTAAAATCTTCTCTGGTATTTGCTGGTTTTCATATTACCCCCAAATTTATAAGATCACTTTTTAATTTTTTGTAATCGGTAAAAACAAAACCGTTTATCTTAAGCGCTGCCGCACTCTTAACTAATTCCTCTCTATCGTCAGTATAAAAAACTTCTTCTGGCTTGACATCTAATGCCTCAAGCACCTGCTTATAAATTCTAGGATCTGGCTTAATTAAACCCATTTTACAAGAAGCAAACACTTCATTGAAAATATTAAAAACCGGAAAATATTCTTTAATATAATCATAATGCAACATATTAGTATTGGATAATACTGCTATTCTATAATTATTTCTCAAATTATTGGCTAAGCTATAAACAGAGCGGTTTTTGGCGCTCAAAAAGAAAACCTCATTCCAGATAGGAATAAACCTTGCGTAAGAAATATTCAAATCAAGCATATCTTTTACCTGAGAAAAAAAATCCTTGGGAGAGATTTTGCCCTCTTCAAAAAGGTTGATTATATTAGAACTCAAAAAAAGGCCGGTTATCTCCTTGGGGCCCTTCTCGCAGAAATAGGCAAATCTTTTAGCGGCAATACTAAAATCGAAATCTATCAACACGTTGCCTAAATCAAATAAGATTACCTTTATTCCTTGGCTCATTAGTTATTCTTCCCGTCGGACTTCTTGAATAAATCCAAAAACCTGTCTTCGTATTCTTTATAAACATTCCATTTATCCAATTCTGCCTTCAGCTCCGCTGCTTTAAGATTATCGGATTTCGCCAAAGTGAAAAGTTCCTCAATCTTTTCCTTGATAGATAAAGGAAGCTTAGTAAGCTGGCTTAACGAACTTTTAATCTTTTCGATATCCTCTTCACTAATTGGGCCAGCAGCTTGCCCTCCAAGCTTTAAATAATCCAAAAGCTTATTGATTTCCGTTTCCATATTTTTAGCCTGACTGACTAAACCCGAGAGGTCAATTTTAAGCCCCGATATTCTAGATAATGCATTCAACACCGCATAAGATGCCTTAGGATTATCAATCTGGATAGTATAAAGAGGTATCCCACCTAAAAGGCAGAAACCCTTTAATCCTTCTCTTTTCGCTATGCCTAAAAATAGGCCGTTCATACCGCTAATTGCGCCTTCGGATAAAGCATTTAAGCCTATTCCCTTGAAGTCTTTGCTTAATTCAGGAGATGTTGCGGCAAACCAAACCTCGGGCTCATAAGTATGGTCGATACCTAAAGGCATTGAAGCAAAACTTACAACCGTATCAACCTTTAAATTCTTGGCTACCTGAATAATTCTCCGCGAATATGCGTCTGCGCGGGCTAAATCCGGCTGGGCATTGCTTAAGAAAACAATAAAATCATTCTTTCCGGATTTATTCTTATAATAATAGAACTTGCTATGAGGCAGCTCCGGGACGTTTAATACCCCTTGATTAACTAAGCTACTGGTGAGATAAAAGAAATCTTCCGCCGGAATTGAGGCAAATTCCTCAAATTTTAGCTGCTCTACCAAATAGCTTGCCGCCCTAAAAGCCACTTCACCCATCCCGGGCCAAGCAACAATCAAATATGGCTTCCTTAGCCGTGGCCTCTTAGAAAATTTTATTTCATCCATTTGCTTTGAGCTCCTTAATTTTTTGTTTACTGGTATATTTTCAGAAAATTCTCTAATACTAACGTACCCTTATAAAGATTATTTATTTCAACATATTCATCTGCTATGTGCGCGCAGGTTGGAACTCCAAAACCGGTCGCAATTGCCGGAATACCTTTTTCCTGAAAGAATGTTATCACCGTAGCGCCTTCTGATCCTTTAATTAAAGGAATAATATGCGCGGCACGCAAAGCATCTTTTAGGTAATTTACTAAAGGGTGTTTTTCTGAAATATCATATGGTTCCTGAATGCCTTCTATTTCTATTCTTCCCGCTTTTAATGGCACTCCGGTAAGACGGGAAAAATTTTTGGCGTGTTTATTTAAGATATTTTTAAGCTTATTCAACATTATTTCCACTTTCATCCCGGGTAAGAATCTAAAATCTAATTCGAATTCACACCAGTCAGCTACCACATTAACCTTATCTCCTCCCTTTATTGTCCCCAGACTAACCGTAGGCGGCTTTAAATATCTATGCTTCCGATAAGAGAATCTCTGGCTTTTTATCTCACGGATAACCGCCATAGCTATATCTATGGCGTTAACTCCTTGATCCGGATATGCCCCGTGCGCTTTTTTGCCTTTAATCTTAACCTTAAGATGCATTAGGCCTTTCTGTGTAGTAATAATATCGAAATCATCAGCATCCAAAACTAACGCTGCATCCGGCTTTAATATACCTTTATTTAAGAGCGGAATAAGGCCAAATCTTGAACCGGACTCCTCATCTGCGGTAGCAGCAAAGATAAGATTATACGGCAAAACTACACCTTCTTCAACAATACTATTTATCGCCTCAATGAGAGAAGCAAGATTACATTTACAATCAGTGGCCCCCAGACCGTAAATCCTTTTCTTGATTATTCTAGCGGCAAAAGGGTCAACTCTCCAGCTCTTACCGGAAGGAACAGTATCTAGATGCGGGGTGACGAGAAGCGAGCTCTTGCTTCCTGTGTTAAGATACGCTATTACATTAGGACGCCTACGCTTAAACTCGTAAATTTCAACCTTCAGGCCAAGCCTTTTAAGATAGCTCTTAACGAAAGCGGCGATAAGGCGTTCGTCCCCGGGAGGATTCTCGGAATTGATACGAATCAAATCTTGTGTAAGTTTTACTAAACGTTTGCGGTTTATCATTATTGCTTACTGAACCATCAATCTTTAATTTCCAGGGGGTTATAATTATTATGGGCAAAGAAAGCATAAGCGGTCCCGGCAAGAGAGCCCGTAGATTTGCCTTTAGGAGTAAGCCAGCCATGTCCGGTATCCACAAATTCTTGGGTAGCGTAAGGCAGGCAACTCTCCCCCTGCCCGGATGGCGAAGGGCTCGATATTATCATATTCCCTAAAGAAGATAAATACTCATCAGCTTTATTCTTATACCCACGAGCTTTGGCAGTCATGCCTTTCTTAGAATAAAACTCTTCCATGATCCTAAAAGAGATCACCATCTGCGCTGTCCACTCTGAAGAAACAACCCCTCCGCGAGCAACGTGCCTCTGGGGAGCAAAATCAAATCCTTTAATCTTAATTACCATACCTTCAGGACGAGTATATTCAACTTCTACAGAACAATTAGACTCGGCAAACTCCATAATCCTATCCGGACTCATCCCAATTCTTTCTAACTTCTCCGGACCGATAGCGGCAATTGACCAAGCGTAAGTATCCGTGGCAATAGTAGAATCCCCCTTACCTCGTTTAATCGGTAAGCCGGGCTTATCATAAGTATGTTTTACCAACCAATTCAAAACTTTATTTGCACAATCTGTATATTTAGTCTTACCGGTAATTTTATAAAGCATATTGAAGAAAGCGTAGGCGTCGAGGTTATGTTCGGTTGCATACCAATCAGCATTAGGACCGCCACGGATTCCTCCATCCTCATCCTGATCCTGCAATTTAATAATTGCTTGAGCAATCTCTTCAGCTAGCGCTAAATACCTTATATCTTGAGACTCATAGGTATATTGAGCTATGGCCAAACCCACCCAGATATTCGGGCCACTATGCACAATATATTCGGCAGGTTCTCCATCTATAACATAATAGGCATTGAAAAACAGCCCATCTTTTTTCTTGGCCCGATCACGGAAAAAATCCAAGACCCTATGGGCAGACGTAAAATCTGAATAATACGTATAGACCTGCGCAGCTAAAGACTGGTCATAGATAAAGGCCCAGCCCTTAATATCGCTATCACCCTCGAAGCTCATAACCAATCCGGTGCGCTGATTTTGATGCGCCTTAACCCATTGATACATCTTACCCGTATTTGCCTTTTCTAAGGTTGCTCTTTTTTTATCCAAACGCAAAAGTTCATCAACGGCAATATTCTCTTTTCGCCCCATCAGGTCAAGCTCTTCCTTAAGTACATTTTTCTCTTGAGATAATGTATAGATAAGATTACTTAAACTTTCCAGCTTTTTTGAATACTCATCGATCTCTACTTTGTCTTTATCCCCCAACCTTGATTTTTCGGCGGCTGCACTGCTAATACGTAATTCTAAGGCCTGTATCTTGATCTTTAAATCCTCTCTCTCCCTACTTATCTCTGCTACCTTTTCCTTGACTATATTGGAATCCTGGATGGTTCCGACTAATTGCTGCACCAAGGCCTTATTGCCTCGGATCAATTTCATATTTATAAAACTATTCGCTACAATAACTAACCCCAA